>JBCBFX010000061.1:0-25205 GCA_038527345.1 Pseudomonadota bacterium
CTTTCGTCTGAAAGATACGCGACGTGTCGTTCAGAGTGATGTTTGTGTCACCGTCCGTCTGTAGCGAATTGATGCGGCTGTCATTGCTGAGGGTGATATCGGTGGTGCCGCTCCAGTCGACCAGTTGCGTGATGCGTCCGCCGTTGATGACCGTAACCGTGTCGTCGCCGTTGCCAGTGACCAACGAGGTTATTTCGCCACCATTCACGTCGACCGTATCGGCATCGTCACCCATGCTGGCAAAGTTGACACGCCCTGACGCGGTGACATTCAGCGTATCTGCGCCTTCCTTGGTGCGGATACTGTTGGTGTCAGAATTGACCGTAACAGTGTCATTGCCTCCGTCCGTGCGCGTGGATTCAACAAACCCGTTGAGCACAACCGCGTCGTTTCCATTGTCGAGATTTATCGCTTCGGCACCGCCTGTGCCGATGGTCAGATCGGCACTGCCGCGCCAAACCTCGATGAATTTGACGTAATTGGTGCCAGTGATCACCGAATTCGTATCACCGCCCAGCGACATGTAATCGATGCGACCACCATTGCTGATATTGATATCGTGATCACCAAGTGAATCCGCACGCAACCAATCAATTCGCGTGGACAAAAGATCAACGTCGGCATTCCCGCCGATAAACAGGCTTTCTATCCGTCGCCCCCCGCCCGAGTCGAGATCGGTGAGAGTAACGGTCAAACTGTCGGCAATACCGTCCAAAGCAGCCTGATTGTCGACTGCCATGGATCGAATACGCCAGTCCGAGCCGGTCAAGCTGCCGTTGAAATCAAGCGTGTTTGCTGGATCGCCGTCCCAGACGCTATAGCGATTAATGCGCCCGGACGACCAGGGTTCTGTAAACCCAATATTCTGCACTGGGTTAATACCGTCGAAAGTTGCGTTTACAACTATATCCACCATGGAAAATTCCCCCGAAAATTAAAAATATGGGGAATGGTAATTTGAAACCGCTCAATTGCCGAACGGTTTTACTGTGAAACACTCTTAGCGAGAATTGCCCAGCTACTCCGCCTGCGCCTCGGCCCTGCTCTTGCCGCTGACATCCATGGCCAGTGTGGCCGCCATGAACCCGTCCAGATCGCCGTCCAGCACGCCCTTGGTGTCGGACGTCTCGTGGTTCGTGCGCAGGTCCTTGACCATCTGGTAGGGTTGCAGGACGTAGGACCGGATCTGGTTGCCCCAGCCCGCGTCGCCCTTGGCCTCGTGGGCGGCGTTGATGTCGGCGTTGCGGCGGTCCAGTTCAAGCTGATAGAGCCGCGATTTCAACGCCTTCATCGCGATGTCGCGGTTCTGGTGCTGGGACTTTTCCGACGACGTCACGACGATTCCCGTAGGTGCGTGGGTGATCCGCACGGCCGAGTCGGTGGTGTTCACGTGCTGCCCGCCCGCGCCCGACGACCGGTAGGTGTCGATGCGGATATCGGCGGGGTTCACCTCGATCTCGATATTGTCGTCCACGACCGGGTAGACCCAGACCGAGCTGAAGGATGTGTGCCGCTTGGCGGCGCTGTCATAGGGGCTGATGCGGACAAGGCGGTGCACCCCCGATTCCGATTTCAGCCAGCCATAGGCGTTCTGGCCGCTGATCTTGTAGGTGGCGGATTTGATCCCCGCCTCGTCGCCTGCGGATTCGGATTGCAGTTCGACCTTGTATCCCTTTTTCTCGGCCCAGCGGACATACATCCGGGCCAGCATCGACGCCCAGTCGCAGCTTTCCGTGCCACCGGCGCCTGCGTTGATTTCGAGAAAGGTGTCGTTGCCATCGGCCTCTCCGTCCAGCAGCGCCTCAAGCTCTTTCTTGGCGGCGGTCACGGCCAGCGCCTTCAGCGCCGCCTCGGCATCGGCGACAACCTCTTCGTCCTCCTCCATCTCGCCCAGTTCGATCAGTTCGATGTTGTCGGCGAGGTCCTGTTTTATGCGGTCGTGGGTCTCCATCGCGTCGACCAGCATCTGGCGGTCGCGCATCAGTTTTTGCGCGGCCTCCGGATCGTCCCACAGGTTCGGATCCTCGACCCGCGCGTTGAATTCCTCGAGCCGGTGCTGGGCCGTGTCCACGTCCAGCCGCTGCGCCAGCAGGTCGACCGATTTCTCGATCTCTTCCACGATGTTCTGAACTTCGGCGCGCATGTGATCTCCAACGAAAAGCCCCACGTGCAGGGCACGTGAGGCTCTCGTTCTACGCCGCGCGATGCGGCACCGCAAGGCGGTGCGGAACTCAGACGAAGATGAAGTTGCTTGCGTCCAGGTCGCCCTCGACCACGTTGTTCAGCGTGATGCTGCCGACCCCGCCGTCGATCAGGATCAGGGTGTTGGACCCGATGGTGATGGCCGCGGCGTTCAACTGCGACAGGTTGGTGATCGACGCCACGCCCGACAGGTCGATCACGTCGACCGACACGTCGAAATCATCAATCGTGTCGGTGCCGTCGCCGTCGACAAAGACAAAGGTGTCGGACCCACTGCCACCGATCAGCAGGTCATCGTCCGTTCCACCATTCACCAGATCATTGCCCCTGCCGCCTTCGAGCCGGTCCGCGCCGGCATCACCGTTCAGGATATCGTCGTCCTTGCCGCCGATCAGCCGGTCGTTGCCGTCGCCGCCGTTCATCTCGTCCGGACCGCGACCGCCTTCGAGCCGGTCGCGCCCTTCGCCGCCGTTCAGCGTATCCCGGCTGTCGCCGCCATGGATCGTGTCGCGCCCGTCGCCGCCGTTCAACAGGTCACGGCCCGACAGGCCGCTGATGAGGTTGGCACCGTCATCGCCGGACAGGATGTCGCGGAAGCGGCTGCCGGTGACGCCCTCGATCCCGATATAAAGATCGCCCTCGGCATCACCGCGTTCGGCACCTCGTGTGCTCAGGTCGATGGTCACGGCAGACGAGGCGAATTCATAGCTCAGGATGTCGTAGCCCGATCCGCCGTTGATAAAGTCGGCGTCCGCCCCGCCTTCGAGCACATCATCACCCTGCCCGCCGATCAGCGCATCGAACCCGTCACCGCCATACAGCGTGTCGGCCCCCTTGCCGCCCGACAGCACATCGTCGTCACCCAGACCGAACAACTCGTCCGCCCCGAAACGGCCGACAAGGTCGTCCTCGCCGTTCAGACCGACAAGGCGGTCACCCTCGGTCGTGCCGATCACGGGGTCATCCCCCAGACCGATATCAAAGACGGAAATCGAGTCGCCCACACGGTTGGCCACCAGCAGGAACACGCGGTCGCCGATCTGCTGGACCGTTACACCGACCGCACCGTTCAGCGTGTCGCTGCTGGTAAAGGTCTGCACGATCTGCAATTCGTCGCTTTCGTCTATGGACATGACGGTGACGGAGTCGCCGTTTTCATCCGTGGCGATCAGGAACGGCACGCCCGACACTTCGAAGGAATTGAAGAATTCGAGGTCGAAAAACTGGAAATCGCTGGATGTCAGAAGCGTCAGGTCCCCGGTTGACGACAGTTCGAACACGTCGATCCGGTCGGTCGACTGGTTGTAGGCGAACAGCAGCGACTTGCCGTTGAATTCCTTGAACACCAGGTTTTCGATGGAGTTGAAAGAAAAGTCGAAATTCGACACGTTCGTGAGCAAACCATTGTTGTCGATGCTGAACACCGACAACCCGCTGTCGTTGGAATCGGACGACGTCACGAGGAAATTGTTCCCCCCGACGCTTGCAAAGGCGAGGTTCTGAATACCAGCAAGGTTCAGGTCCTGCCCGTCCGAATCGGTGGCGGAATCGACGATTGTCAGTGTTCCGTCGCCGTTCACCTCGTAAATGGACACCGCGTTTGAGAAATAGGCGGTCACGGCCAGAAACACCTTGTTGCCGATGGTGATCTGATCCGAATGGAAGGCAAAGTTCAGCAGGCCCTGACCATCAGTCGGCTGACCGGTACCGGGGCTGTTGAAATAGGTTTCGACAAAGACAAGGTGACCGTCGGTGCCGACCCCGTCATCGTCGATGCGGAACATGGTGATCGAATCTTCGGACGTGGACAGCGCCGCAAGGAAGAATTCGCTGCCGACCTGGATGGCCTGCAACCTGTAGACGTTGCTCAGGCCCAGGGACGCATTGTCCGAAACCTCCATCACCGTTGTCAGCGTGCCATCGGCGGCAATCGACAGCACCTGGATGCCGGCATCGTTTTCCGCCGAGACATAGACAAATTGCGTGCCGTTGATCTCTTGCGTGACAACGTCGACCGCGCCGTCCAATTCCAGTGAAGCGACGAAGTTCTCGACTTCGTTGTTGAACTGAATTTCGCCAATGATGTTCATGTGTAATTTTCCCCCAGAAAAAGGGGCCGCGAAATTGCGGACCCCGACCCATCACGGAGAAAAGGTTAACGAACGTTTCGCGACGCTGTCACGACAAAAGACGCGAAAGCGCATCACATTCCTGTCGTGCTTGCCCTTGGGGCAGCCTGGCACACGGATAGCGTGAATGGATGCCCGAATTGGCCGAACCGGGCGGCGCGCGCCCGTCGAATCAGTACAATCCACCCGAGCTGAGCGTGCCGAAATTCGCCTTTGGCCCCACCACGGCTTTCTTGCCCGTGGACGTGGTCACCTGACGGCCGCCGCCGCCTGCTTCCTCGAACAGCGGCAGGTCGGCGCCCATCGCGAAACCGCCGTCAAAGGCGATGCCGAATATCGGCTCTTCGCCTTCGCGGAAACATTCGGCCACGACATTTGCGCCCGACGCATCGCCGCTGAGGCGCGAGCCCGAAAAACGGTCGATCTTGATGAAGTCGCAGGCTTCGGGCACCGCGAACGCGCCGCCGCCGTATTTGTTGATGGCCTCGCGCATGAAGCTGGTAAAGACCGGGCCACACATGCCGCCGCCCGATGCACCGCGCCCCATGCTGCGCGGCTGGTCATAGCCGATGTAGCAGCCCGCCACGATGTTGGACGAAAAGCCGATGAACCAGACGTCCTTGGCGTCGTTGGTGGTGCCGGTCTTGCCCGCGATGGGCACGGGCAGCTTGACGGTCGATGCCGCCGTGCCGCGGTCAACGACCCCTTTCATCATCGAGGTCAACTGATAGGCCGTCACCGGGTCCATCACCCGTTCGCGGTTCGAGGTGATACGCGGGCCAAGGCCGGGGTCCAGGCTGGCCAGACGTGTGCAATCCTGGCAGGTGCGTTCGTCGTGGCGGTAGACGCTGCGCCCGAACCGGTCCTGCACCCGGTCGACCAGCGTGGGTTTCACCCGCTCGCCGCCATTGGCGAACATCGCATAGGCCGACACCATCTGGTACAGCGTCGTTTCCTCGGCCCCCAGCGAGTTGGCAAGGAAGGGCCGCATCCGGTCATAGACCCCGAACCGTTCGGCATAGCTGGCGACCACGTCCATCCCCACCTCTTCGGCCAGACGGATGGTCATAAGGTTGCGCGACCGTTCGATGCCGGTGCGCAGCGGCGTGGGGCCGTAATACTGGTTCGACGCGTTCTTGGGTCGCCACAGGCCCTGCGGCGTGTTGATCTCGATCGGGGCGTCCACGACGATGGTTGCCGGGGTGTAGCCACTGTCGAGGGCGGCGGCATAGACGAAGGGTTTGAAGGACGAGCCCGGCTGGCGTTTCGCCTGCGTGGCGCGGTTGAAGACGGAATGTTGGTAGCTGAACCCACCCTGCATCGCGATCACACGCCCGGTGTTGACGTCCATGGCAACAAAGCCGCCCTGCACCGCCGGCACCTGCCGCAGTGACCAGCGCAGGAACGATCCGCCATCGGTCATGGCGCGCACGTGCACCACGTCGCCCACTTCGAAATTGTCAAAGAAGTTGCCCTTGAGCCACTTGATGTCGGCACGCGGGACGACCGGGGCCGGTTCATCCCCGGTCCAGCCTTCGATGCCCAGTTGCAGTTGCTGATCCTCGATCCCCAGCACCACGGCGGGACGCCAGACACCGTTCAGGTCGATGTCGCGCGACACCGCCAGCTTGGGCAGTTCCTCGGCCCAGTTTTCCAGCTTTTCCCCTTCGAGCCTTTTGCCCGTGCCGCGCCAGATGCCGGTGCCGCGATCAAAGTTTTCCAGTTGCGTGCGCAGGGCGCGGGCCGCAACAGGCTGCATTTCGGCGTCGATGGTCGCGCGCACGGTGTAGCCGCCGGTAAAGAATTCACCCTCGCCGAAATCCTGGCTCAGCTGCCGTCGGATTTCGTCGGTGAAGTAGTCGCGCGGGGGCAGTTCCGCCTTGAAGCTTTCAAAGTCGCCGTTCTGGACCGACCGCAGCGGCATGGTCCGCTCTTCCTCGTAAACCGCGCGGCTGAGATAGCCGTTCTCGAACATCTCTTTCAGCACGAAGTTGCGGCGCGCCAGCAACCGGTCCTTGCGCCTGACGGGATGATAATCCGACGGGGCCTTGGGCAGGGATGCCAGGAACGCCGCCTCGTGGGGGGCCAGTTCGCTGAGCGTCTTGTTGAAATAGGTCTGGCTGGCCGCGGCCACGCCGTAAGAGTTCTGGCCCAGGAAAATCTCGTTCAGGTACAGTTCAAGGATCTTTTCCTTGGTCAGCGCGTTTTCGACCCGGGCGGCCAGGATGATCTCCTTGATCTTGCGCTCGGCCTGGCGGTCGCCGGACAGTAGGAAGTTCTTCATCACCTGCTGGGTGATGGTCGACGCGCCCCGCACGTCGCGGCCCCGGCTGCGCACCGCGTCATAGGCGGCGGACCCGATGCCGCGCAGGTCGTACCCTTCGTGGGTGTAGAAATTCTTGTCCTCGGCGCTGATGAACGCCTGTTTGACCAGCGCCGGGATCGTGTCGGCGGGGGCGAACAGGCGGCGTTCCTGCGCGAATTCGTCGATGATCTGGCCTTCGCCGGAATAGATGCGGCTGATCGTGGCGGGCTGGTACTGCGCCAGGCTGTCATGGCTGGGCAGATCGCGCCCGTACATCCAGAAGATCGCGCCGATCGTCAGGGCAACCGCCATGGCCCCCATCGTGATCGTCGTGAAAATCCCGCCAAAGAAGGAAAGAATGAACCGGAACATGACCGCCCGCACCTGTTGTTTCAGCTGCCCTGATCATCAGGTATACGCCCTTGTCGCAACAGGGTCAAAGCGTTGCGGCGGGGCAATGCCGGGCGTGTTACTGGCGGATCAGGGCGCGGGTGGCGGCGTCGCTGTCGCGCCAGGACAGGATGCCTGTGGCCAGTGCCTCGACCATCACCGCGCGCCAGATCGGATCGCGCAGGTTCGCCAGATCGCGCTTGTCCGACAGGAACCCCACCTCGACCAGAACCGACGGGATATCGGCACTCTTGAGCACGCTGAACCCCGCCTCGCGCCGGGGGCGCTTGTTCATGGGGCCGCCTGCGGTGGCCATGGCACCGATCAGTTCGGTGGCCAGCGCATCGGTGCGGGGCCGGGTTTCGGTGCGGGCCAGATCCATCAGGACCGACGCCACCTCGTCATCGGCACCGCTCAGGTCGATGCCTGCCAGAATGTCGGCGCGGTCATGCTGTGCGGCCAGTTGGGCCGAGGCCGCATCCGATGCCTCGTCCGACAGGGTATAGACCGTGGCCCCCCGCGCCTGTCCCTGGCTGAGTGCATCCGCGTGCAGGGAAATGAACGCATCCGCGCCGACCTGATGGGCCAGTGCCACGCGCGCAGGCAGCGACACGAACATGTCGGTGTCGCGGGTCATCACCACCTCGATCCCGCCTGCGCGGCGCAGGGCGTCCCGCAGGGCAAGGCCGACGCCCAGCATCAACTGCTTTTCGCTGGTGGTGTCGCGCACGGCGCCGGGATCGATGCCGCCATGGCCCGGGTCGATCACCACGACAAAGGCATCGTCGGCGGGTTGAGGGGGCGCGGCGGCGGCCTGCGCGCCCCAGGAGGGGTCGATCGGCGCAGCGGATTTTTCGGAAAACTCATCTGCTTCAACAGTTTCCAACGTGATCTTCAACTGAGCCGCACCCGACGACGTGTCCACCGGCATGCCGATCTGCGTGGGCAGCATCGGTTCGGCCAGATCCGCCACCAACCGCGACCACCCCGGCTTGAACGTGCCGAAGCGCAGCGCGGAGATGCGGCCGGGTGCGGGCAGCAGGTCCGGCGCGACGACACCCGCAAAGTCCACTTCGCGAAAGTCGACCACCAGTCGGGCGGGTTGATCCAGCACGAAAACCCGGAACGGCACGCCCTGGCTGAGCGACAGGGTCAGCGTGGTCTGGCCGAACCAGCCATCCGACACGCCGCTGGTTTCCGCATCCACGCGGGCCAGGCCAGACAGGTCCTGCGCCGCCGCTCCAAGCGTCGAAAGCCAAAGAAAGAGAACCGCCAGAAGCGCCCGCATATGTCACTGCCCTTTTTTCGGAAAGCATAGGCGAAGTGACGGGTCACGGGAATCCCCGGGGACAAAGAAAATGGGCGGCGGTCAGTTGGCTTGCCGCCCGGCCATGAACGCTTGCAACCGCGCCAGCCCTTCCCGGATATCGGCCGTGCTGCGGGCATAGGAAAAGCGCAGGAACCGCGCGCCGCGGGCCTTGTCGAAATCCAGGCCCGGCGTCACGGCGACGCCGGCGTGCTCCAGTATCTCGGACGCAAAGGACAGCGCATCATCGGTCAGGTCCGACACGTCGGCATAGACATAGAACGCCCCGTCGGGCGGCGCGATCCGGGTAAAGCCCGCTCGCGGCAAACCGTCCAGCATCAACTTGCGGTTCGCCCTGTAAACATCCAGATTCGCTTGCAATTCATCCGCCGCATCCATCGCGGCCAGCGCCGCAACCTGGCTCGCATGGGGCGCACAGATGAACATGTTCTGCGCCAGCCGTTCCACCGCCCGCACATGGTCCGGCGGCACCACCATCCAGCCCACGCGCCAGCCGGTCATGGAAAAATACTTGGAAAACGAGTTGATGACATAGACATCGTCGCTGATCTCCAGCGCGCTGACGGCCTTGGCCTCGTATTCGATGCCGTGGTAGATCTCGTCACTGACAAAGGCCGCGCCCTGCCCTTGTGCCGCGTCGATCAGCGCCGACATGGCCGCGTGATCCAGCATCGTGCCCGTGGGGTTTGCGGGCGAGGCCACCAGCAGCCCGGCCAGATCCATGCCAGCAAAATCCGCAGGCACCGGCTGATACCGGTTTTCGGGTGCTGCGGGCAGATCCACGGGGACAAAGCCTAGCCCGTGCAGGATCTGCCGGTAGCTGGGATAGCCCGGTGCACCGATGCCCACCCGGTCCCCGGAATCGAACAGCGCATTGAAGGCCAGCAAAAACCCGCCCGACGCACCGGAGGTCACAACCACCCGCGCCGGGTCCAGATCGACATTGTACCAGTCGCCGTACAGCCGCGCGATGCAGGCGCGCAGCGCGGGCAACCCCAGCGCCACCGTGTAGCCCAGCGGCCCCTGCGCCATGGCATCCGCCAATGCGCGGATGGCCGCCTGCGGCGCGCCGGTGCCGGGCTGGCCCACTTCCATGTGGATAATATGGCGGCCCGCATCCTCGGCGGTGCGCGCGGCCTCCATCACGTCCATCACGATAAAGGGATCGACCTCGCTTCGGGTTGAGCTTCGCATGGGGTCTCCTATGATCCGGGTCATGGCCTTTCATACCCTGACGCGGGTGGCGTCAATCCTGATCGTGACATTGGTGCTGGCGCTGCCCGCACGTGCAGTCACGCTGTTGCGGGATGCCGACATCGAATATGCGCTGGCCCAGGTGGCGGCCCCGGTCCTGCAAGCGGCGGGGCTGAGCGCGTCAGGCACCAAGATCCTGGTGGTGGACGATTCATCGCTGAACGCTTTTGTCATCGGCAACGACGCCATCTACATCAATTCTGGACTCATCATGCGGATGGACCGCGCCGCCATGTTGCAGGCGGTGGTTGCGCACGAAGCGGCCCATATCGCCAAAGGACATATCACGCGGCGGATGACCAACCTTGGGGCGGCGCGCACGGCGGCCAGCCTGGGCACGGCGCTGGCGGTGCTGGCGGGTGCTGCGGGTGGTGGTCAAGCGGCGGTCGGTGCCGCCATCGGCGCGCAAAGTGCGGCACAGCGCAGCTTCCTCGCCCACACCCGGGCCGAGGAATCGTCAGCCGACCAGTCAGGCCTGCGCTACATGCGTGCCGCGGGCGTGCCGCTGTCTGGGATGCTGGATGTGATGCAGCTGTTCCGCGGTCAGGAAACCCTGTCGGCGGCGCGGCAGGACCCCTATGTGCGGTCCCACCCCCTCAGTCGGGACCGCCTGCGCGCCATCCAGAGCTTTGCCGCCGCATCCGCCAATGCCGAAAGCGGCGACCAGCGCGCGGTCGATTACTGGTTCCTGCGGGCCAAGGGCAAGCTGACCGCCTTCAAGCGGCGTGGCAGCTGGACCATGAACAGGCTTGGTGAAAGCGGCTACAGGGACATCGCCCTGATGCGCGAGGCCATCGCGCAACACCGCAATTCCAAGACCAAGCGCGCGCTGTCGGCCATCGACAAGGCCATCGCACAACGTCCGCAGGATCCGTTCTATCACGACCTGCGCGGTCAGATCCTGATGGAGACGCGCAATTTCAACGCTGCCGTCAATGCCCATGCCCGCGCCGTCAACCTGCGCCCGCGCGACGGGTTGTTGCAGGCAGGCTATGGGCGCGCGCTGCTGGCCACCGGCAATGTCAGCGCCGCACTGCAAGCGCTGGAACGTGCCCGGCGCGTGGATTTCCGCGATGGGTCGATGCTGCGGGATCTGTCGGTCGCCTATGCCAAGTCCGGCCAGCGCGGCATGGCCTCGCTGGTCACCGCCGAACGCTACGCCCTGCGCGGCCGGCTCGAGGATGCCGGCATTCATGCCAAACGCGCCACCGGCCTGCTGCCCGAAGGCTCCGGCCCTTGGCAACGGGCACAGGATGTGCTCCTTGCGTCTGAACGCGCCGCCAAACGGAAACGGAGATAGCTTATGTTTCGCCTGCTCATTCTTGCCATCGGTTTCGTCGCGGCCCTGCCCGCCGTAGCCCTCGACCTGTCCCAGATGACGGACGAACAACGCCAGATCTTCCGCGAGGAGGTACGCGCCTACCTGATGGACAACCCGCAGGTGATCATGGAAGCGGTCGCCGTGCTCGAAGAGCGCGAGGCCGAAGCCCAGGCCAAGGCGGATCTGACCCTGGTCAGCGACAATGCGGCCGAGATTTTCGACGACGGCTACAGCTATGTCGGCGGCAACCCGGACGGAGACATCACGCTGGTGGAATTCCTCGACTACAAATGCGGATTTTGCAAACGCGCCCATGGCGAGGTGGGCAAGCTTCTGGAAACGGACGGAAACATCCGTCTGATCGTCAAGGAATTCCCGATCCTGGGTGAACAGTCCCTGCTGGCCTCGCGCTTTGCCGTGGCCACCAAACAGGTCGCGGGCGGTGATGCCTACAAGGGCGTCAGCGACGCGCTGATGGAACTGTCGGGCGACGTGACCCTGCCCGCCCTGCGCCGCATGGCGAACACCTTTGGCCTGGATGCCGACGCGATCGAGGCAGCCATGGACACCGAAGCCGTCACCGCCGAGTTGCGCGCCACCCGCGCGCTGGCGCAAAAGCTGAACATCACCGGCACACCCACCTTCGTGCTCGAGGATGAATTGCTGCGTGGCTACCTGCCCTATGACCAGATGGAAGTGATCGTCGCCGACAAGCGGGGATGAATACCTTTCGCGACCTGCATGTGCCCGGCACGCCGCTGGTGATGCCGAACCCGTGGGATGCGGGCAGCGCGCGGATGCTGGCCAGTCTGGGGGCACGGGCGCTGGCGTCGACCAGCGCGGGCGCGGCCTTTGCTGCGGGCAAGCAGGATGGCGACCTGACCCTTGACCAGATGATCGACGCCGCCCGCGCCCTTGCGGATGCCACGGATGTGCCGGTGTCTGCCGATCTTGAAAACGGCGGCGGCGACAGCCCGGAACAGGCCGCACATGCCATGCGCGCGGCGGCACAGGCCGGGCTGGCCGGTGCCTCGATCGAGGATCTGGGGAATGACGGCATCTATGCGTTTGATCTGGCGCTGGCCCGGGTCAAAGCGGCAGTCGACGCCGCACATGACACCGGCATCGTCCTGACCGCCCGGTGCGAAGGGATGCTGACCGGCACGCTGACCCTTGCACAGGTCTGCGACCGGATCACAGCCTTTGCCAAGGCGGGGGCGGACGTGGTCTTTGCCCCCGGGCTGAAGACGGCCCGGGACGTGCAGGCAGTGATCCACGCGGCGGGCGATACGCCTGTCAGCGTGCTGGTGGGGGGGAACGATCCGGACATGACGGTTGACCGGCTTGCATCGCTGGGTGTGGCCCGGATCAGCATGGGATCGGGCCTTGCGCGCGTGGCTTATGGCGGGATGATCGCGATGATGCGCGGTGCACTGGACACCGGGCGTTTCGATTACCCCGACACCACGGCCAGATTCGCTGACATCGAAACACTGCTGCGCTGACGGTCACGGGACGGCGGGCGGGGCGCCTTTGCCGACAGGCAAACAGCGGCGCACGGCGTCACTCTGCCGCCTGCACCTCTTGTGCCGCGGCGGCGTCCAGTTCGGCGGCCTTCTTTTCGACCTGTTCCACGATGTGTTCGATCATGCGGTCATTGTCCATCTTGTGGCTCTGCTTGCCGCCCAGATAGACCATGCCGTGCCCGGCCCCGCCGCCGGTCCAGCCAACATCGGTCATCAGCGCCTCGCCCGGGCCGTTTACCACGCAGCCGATGATGCTCAGGCTCATGGGGGTCTTGATGTGCTCCAGCCGCTGTTCCAGCGCCTCGACCGTCTTGATCACGTCAAAGCCTTGTCGCGCGCAACTGGGGCACGAGATGATGTTGACCCCGCGATGGCGCAGGCCCAGGGATTTCAGGATGTCGTAGCCGACCTTGACCTCTTCCACGGGGTCGGCCGACAGCGACACGCGGATCGTGTCACCGATGCCCATCCACAGCAGGTTGCCCAGCCCGATGGCGCTTTTGATGGTGCCGGACATCAGGCCCCCGGCCTCGGTGATGCCTAGATGGATGGGCGCGTCCGTGGCCTCGGCCAGCTTTTGATAGGCGGCGGCGGCCATGAACACGTCGGACGCCTTGCAGCTGATCTTGAATTCGTGAAAATCGTTGTCCTGCAATATCTTGATATGGTCGAGACCGGATTCCACCATGGCATCCGGCGTCGGCTCGCCATATTTTTCCAGCAGGTGCTTTTCCAGGGACCCGGCGTTCACGCCGATGCGGATCGAACAGTTGTGATCGCGGGCGGCCTTGATGACTTCCCTGACGCGGTCCTCGGACCCGATGTTGCCGGGATTGATGCGCAGACAGGCCGCCCCCGCCTCGGCCGCCTCGATCCCGCGTTTGTAGTGGAAATGGATATCGGCCACGATCGGCACCGATACCTCGGGCACAATCTGTTTCAGGGCCGCCGACGATGCCTCGTCGGGGACGCTGATGCGCACGATGTCGGCACCTGCGTCGGCGGCGGCCTGCACCTGGGCGATGGTGCCCGCCACATCCGTGGTCAGCGTGTTGGTCATGGTCTGCACGGTGATCGGGGCATCGCCGCCCACGGGCACGTTGCCCACCATGATCTGACGGCTTTCGCGGCGGTAGATGTTGCGCCACGGACGGATGTGATTCAGCGACATGAAGACCCTCGGACAAAACCGTATGTGTCAACCAAGATAGACAGTGGGAAGCATTCCGGCAATGGGGGTGCGGCGGTCAATCCGCCGCGCTGGCCTGCGCGGCGGCCCGCGCCTCGGCATAGCGGGTGAGGCCCGCATCGGAATTCGGATCCACCGGCAGATAGGTTTCCTGAAGACCTGCGATTTCCAGCGGTAGGTTCGAGGTCACCTCGCCCGGTGCACCAACGGGGCCATAGAACTTGTCGTTCATGGCAAAATAGATCGCGCCGCTTTCGCCCGTACGCAGGGTCGGCGGCTCTTCGGTCAGGGGCGCTTCCCAGGTGTCGCCGGCCTGCATCGTCGCCTCGAAGATGACGGTGCCGTCAGCGGCACGGACACGCACCCAGCTGGGGCGCACGGCGACCATGGTCAGGGCCGCGGCGGGCTGTTCGACGACCTGCGGTGTCCCGGGTTGCGCCAGCGTGCCGCCAAACGGACGGTCGGTTCCGGCCAGCAGCGGCCTGTCGGGCACAGGCGCGGCAAAGGTGCCGATGTTGCGCGGGTCCAGCGTGGCGATGGGCGCGTCGCGGGCGACCAGCACCGGCACATCCAGCGCCTGCGGGCGATACAGCCGGTCCAGCGCGTCGGCACGGGGTGATTCAATGGCCCCGATTTCCGGCGCTGCGGTCTGTTCCACCGCCGACAACGGATCGAGGTCCGACAGAACGACGGGCGTCTGGTCCACCGGGGCGACCTGAACGCGCTGCACTTCCTGCAACACGGAATAGCCGCCAAAGGCGATGGCCCCGATCACGCCCAGCAGCACAAGGGTGGAGCCGACGGCGCGGGGTTCGATCTGCGACCACATCGCGTCTGCGGTCGGAACAAACGGCGTTGACGGTGCCGAAAAGATATCTGCCCCTGGCCCCTTGCCACGCTTGTCCTCGCGCGCCGATTTCTTGACCACCGATGCCTCGGCCGACATGCCGTGGGCCACGGAAAACCCGCTTTCGGTGCAGAACGCGGCGAATGCCTGGTCGGGGTTCATATTCAGGTAGCGGGCATAGGATCGCACGTAACCTGCGATGAACCCGGGAGTGTCAAAGGCACTGGGGTCGCAGGCTTCGATGGCCGCGATATAGCTGGCCTTGATCCGCAGTTCGCGCTGCACATCCAGCAGCGATTTGCCCATCGTGGCACGCTCTCCGCGCATCACGTCGCCCAAACGCAGTTCGAAATCGTCAAAGCCCTGCAGCTTTGGCGTTTCCTCTGTTTTAGCAGTGTCGGATTTACGCCCGATCATACAGCTGCCCCATGCGATCTGATGTCAACGAACCACCATCCCGCACGATTCGCTGCATCCTTGTTGTTAAACACAAGCTAACACAAGGCAACGCGAATTACACGCGTATTGCGATTATCCTGCGTCCTCGGCGCGATTCAATGCGCAATGCGACCAAAGCGCGTCCATTGCGTGCACCAGTGCGTCGACTTCCCTTGGGCCGTGCACAGGCGACGGCGTGAACCGCAGCCGTTCCGTACCCCGCGGCACGGTCGGAAAATTGATCGGCTGCACATAGATGCCGTGATCCCGCAGCAACATGTCGCTCAGGATCTTGGTGTGGACCGGATTGCCAACGATCACCGGCACGATGTGGCTGCCATGGTCGATGATCGGCAGGCCCAGCCCCTTGAGCCGCAGCTTGAGCGCCCTGGCCTGCGCCTGGTGATCGGCACGCAGGTTCTCGGCCGTCTTCAGGAAAGCAACCGATGCCGCCGCTCCTGCTGCCACTGCGGGCGGCAGTGACGTGGTAAAGATAAAGCCCGGCGCATAAGACCTTATGGAGTCGCACATTTTCTCGGATGCAGCGATATAGCCACCCATCACACCATAGGCTTTGGCCAGGGTGCCGTTGATGATGTCGATGCGGTGCATCAGCCCGTCCCGCTCGGCCACACCGGCCCCGCGCGGGCCATACATGCCCACAGCGTGAACTTCATCTATATAGGTCAGCGCGCTGAATTCGTCCGCCAGATCGCAGATCGCCTCGATCGGGCCGAAATCGCCATCCATCGAGTAGATGGATTCGAATGCGATGACCTTGGGCGCGGCCGGGTCGTCCGCAGCCAGCAGTTCGCGCAGGTGCTCCACGTCATTGTGGCGAAAGATGCGCTTGGCTCCGCCATTGCGGCGCACGCCCTCGATCATGCTGGCGTGGTTCAGCGCATCTGAATAAATAATGAGGCCGGGAAAGAGTTTGGGCAGCGTACTTAATGTGGCATCATTGGCGATGTAGGCACTGGTGAACAGCAGTGCAGCTTCCTTGCCGTGCAGGTCCGCCAATTCGGCCTCGAGCCGTTTGTGATAGACGGTCGTGCCCGAGATATTGCGCGTTCCGCCCGAGCCTGCGCCGGTGGCGTCAATCGCTTCGTGCATCGCATCCAGCACGACGGGGTTCTGCCCCATGCCCAGATAGTCGTTGCCGCACCACACGGTGATGGCGGCCTGCTTGCCGTCGGGTTTTGTCCAGGTCGCGTGGGGGAACTGCCCCTTTTGCCGTTCGATATCGATAAAGGTACGGTACCGCCCTTCGTCGTGCAGCCGTTGCAGTGCCGTGTCCAGTTGAGCGGTATAGTCCACACGTCCGTCCTTTTGCATGCGCGCTGTCCAATCGGGCGGACAGCGGTGATTTAGAACGAATATAGGGTGGCGGGGGCCCGATCAATGCATATGCGATGCGCGTCATGTCGCAGTCCGCCCCTGGGTCGCGCCCAAAGACGGCACAGGTTTCCGAAAGGCACGGCGGCATCCGCCACGGGATGGCTTGCGCCCGGCCACAGGCGGGATACTCTGCCCCGAACACAATAAACGTGAGCACCTTATGACACTCGACGCCGTTCTGTCCCGCATCGATGCCGACCTGCCTGCCGCCACCGAGCGGCTGATGGAGCTGTTGCGCATCCCCTCGATTTCGACCGATCCGGCCTTTGCCGAGCATTGCCAGACGGCGGCTGACTGGCTGGTGGCGGATCTCGCCAGCTTCGGGGTCAAGGCGGAAAAGCGTGACACGCCGGGGCATCCGATGGTGGTGGGGCATGTCGAGGGGAGCGGACCCCACCTGCTGTTTTACGGCCATTACGACGTGCAGCCTGTCGATCCGCTCGAACTGTGGGACCGCGACCCCTTTGACCCGGAGGTGCAGGACACCGACCGGGGCCGGGTGATACGCGGGCGCGGGTCCTCGGACGACAAGGGACAACTGATGACATTCGTCGAGGCCTGCCGGGCATGGAAGGCCGAACATGGCACCCTGCCCTGCAAGCTGACGTTCTTTTTCGAGGGAGAGGAGGAATCCGGTTCCCCCTCGCTGGTGCCGTTCATGCGCGAGAATGCGGACGAGTTGCGCAGCGACATGGCTCTGATCTGCGACACCGGCCTGTTTGAAAGCCGCGTGCCGGCCATCGTCACCATGCTGCGCGGCCTGCTGGGCGAGGAAATCACCATCACCGCCCCGGACAAGGACCTGCATTCCGGCATGTATGGCGGGATCGCGATGAACCCGATCCGGGTGCTGTCGCGGGTGTTGGCGGGGCTGCACGACGATCAGGGGCGCGTGACGGTGCCGGGCTTTTATGACGGCGTGCCGGAACTGCCCGACGCGATCCGCAGCCAGTGGCAGGGACTGGCCTTTGATCATGCAACATTCCTGGGCGACGTGGGCCTGTCGCACCCCGCGGGCGAGGTCGACCGGACCCCGCTCGAAATGATCTGGTCGCGACCCACGGCGGATGTGAACGGCGTCTGGGGCGGCTATACCGGCGACGGGTTCAAGACGGTGCTGCCGTCACAGGCGTCGGCCAAGGTCAGCTTCCGGCTGGTGGGGGACCAGGACCCGCACAGGATCCGCGACAGTTTCCGCCAGATGGTGCGCGTCGCCCTGCCCCCCGATTGCGAGGTCAGCTTTACCGGCCACGGTGCGGGCCACGCATCGGTCACCGAAACGACCGACCCGGCGTTTGAGGCCACCCGCACGGCACTGTCCGACGAATGGGGCCTGCCTGCGGCCTACGTGGGCTGCGGCGGCTCGATCCCCATCGCGGGCCACTTTCAGGATATCCTGGGCACCACGCCCATGCTGGTGGGTTTCGGCAAGGACGACGACCAGATCCACTCACCCAACGAAAAATACGACATGGAAAGCTTTCACAAGGGCATCCGCAGTTGGGCCCGCATCCTGGCGGCGCTGACATGACTGCCCCGCTGCATTCTCTTGGCCCCAAATATCCCGGGGGTGCGGGGGCTGGCCCCCGCTCCGACGCAAGCCACACGGAATGACGGTCTTCGTAACACCAACCGACCAACAGATCACCTATGACACCACAGGCTCCGGCCCCCCGGTGCTGTTGCTGCACGGATTTCCGCAGACACGCGCCATGTGGCACGGCATCGCCCCGACGCTGGCCGCCGATGGCTTCGCCGTCATCACCGCCGACCTGCGCGGTTACGGTGGCAGCAGCACACCTGCCACGATGGAGGAGATGAGCTTTCGCCCGATGGCAGCGGACATGGTGGCGCTGATGGCGGCCCTCGGGCACGACCGATACCACGTGGTGGGGCACGATCGTGGCGGCCGCACAGCGCACCGAATGGCGCTGGACCACCCCGCGCCCGTCCTGTCGCTGACAGTGATGGACATCGTGCCCACGCACCACCTGCTGGACAATCTCACGAAAGAGGTCGCGACGGCCTATTACCACTGGTTTTTCCTGGCGCAGCCCGACCCCTTCCCCGAAACCCTGATCGGACATGACCCGGACGCCTATTTCGAAAGCTGCCTTGCGGGATGGGGTGGCGGGATGGACGGGTTCGATGCGGCCGCACTCGATGCCTACCGCCTGGCCTGGCGCGATCCCGACACGATCCGCGCCATGTGCAACGACTACCGCGCGGCCATCGCAGTGGATTTCGATCTGGATGCGGCCGATCTGGAACGGGTGATCGACTGCCCGTCGCTCGTGCTCTTCGGCAGGGACGGGATCATGGCGCAGGAATATGACGTGCCCGGCACCTGGGCGGACCGGCTGTCGCAGATGCAAAGCGCGGCCTTGCCCGGCGGTCATTTCTTTCCCGATACGCATCCCGGTCAGACAGCGGCCGCTCTATTGGATTTCCTGAACGCGCAACCACATCGTTAAGGCGCAGGCAGTTTGCCCTGGGCGGACGACACGTCCGCCTTACGGCACCCGGACTTGCCGCCGTAAGGCGCACTTGCATGTGCGCCATGCCCCTCAGATCACACCGACAAACCGGTCGGGCAGCACGTACTGCGTACCGTATTCGGGGCGATCAAAGTGATAATATCCAGTATCACCCCGTGGCTTGAAGGTGCGCTGCATCTTGCGGCGCAGGGGGCGCATGTCAAAGTCCTCGACCATCTCCAGATCGGCAAACCCCTCGAATACGGCCCGGTCCTCGCCCCGGGCCTCGGCAAACCAGTGGCGACCGATGGCCGCTTCCTTCACGCCCGCGTCGACCTCGGCCGTGACCGCGTTGCGGTGATCCATCACACCGGCATAGACACCGAAATCACAGAATTTCAGATGCAGCAGGTACAGGTCATCCGGCGTGAACAGTTTCGAGGCCTGGGTGAAATGCCCGCCCCGCGCGATCTTGACCGGAGACGAGATGATGCAGGGCTTGGAATAATGCGGGGCCGGGCGCACATGGCGGCGCGGCCCGATGATGTGGTCGGTGATGGGCGCGTCTTCCACATCGACGCGGTGGATGACTTCGAGCCCGAGGGGGGTCAGCACGCGGCCCTCGGGGGCGGCCTCCAGAAAATCCAGCAAGGTGCCGCCGCTGTCGGGGTCGCGGATGACCAACTCATCCACGTCACCGACGATCACGTGACGGTAATAGCGGCGCAAGCCGCCCACGATCCCGTTCAGCAGGCCCCAGCGCTTGACGTCAAAGTTCTTGTGCGGATCACCGGGGATGCCGATGATGTTGCAGCCTGCGGCAAGGGCGGCCACCTCGGCCCCGCGGCCATGGTTGACCACATAGCAGTTTTCGCGCCCGAACATCTCACCGTAGTGGCGCAGCCACGCCTTGAGAAAAAAGGCGTCATCCCGCACCATCGTCACGGCGGCCACTGTCTGCATCTGCTATCGTCCTGCTCGGGGTCTGTTTTGCGGCACAGTACGACAAGCCAGACCCGCAGACACGTGAAAAGTGACCCGATGCCCCTGCCAGACGATTTTGCCACCACCGGTTTCTGCGCCACGCGCGCAGGCGACACGCCCATCACACGCTTCCAGGTGCTGGGCGAACGGTCGTCGGGCACCAATTTCGTCAAACGGCTGCTGGGGCGCAATTCAGCGCTGAAACCGGTCGAGGTACTGGGCTGGAAACACGGATTTACGCATATGATGGCGGTGCCACAGGATATGGGTGTGATCTGCGTGGTGCGGGATCCCTTGGCGTGGACCCTGTCGATGTTCGACAAGCCCTGGCACACGACGCCCCAGATGCAGGCGCTGCCCTTTTCCGACTTCATCCGCGCGCGATGGGACACGATCATCGACCGCCCTCGTTACTTCGACGGGCTGGTGCCTGACGGAAGCACGGGCGCGCCGTTGCAGATGGACCGCGATCCGCTTACAGGCCAGCCATTCGACACGCTCTTTGCCCTGCGCTCGGCCAAGCTGCGCAGCCTGCTGACGCTGCTGGACCGGGATTGCACCTGCGTGATGCTGCGGATGGAAACGGCGCAGGCCGATCCCGAAGGCACGGTGACGCGGCTGGCAAGGACCTTTGGCACGGCCCCGGCCCAAAACCATCGCCCGGTGGTAAAGCGACTTGGATCCAAATTCAAACCGGCCATTGCGCACCGCCCCGCAAAGTCCGCAACATGGTCCGAGGCGGACCTCAACTTTGCCCGGGATCAGCTGGACCTGACGCTGGAATCCGCGCTCGGTTACGATCCCTGATCCGTTTCATCTCGCCAAATAAACTCCGGGGAGCACGAGGGGCCGGCCCCTCGTCCCATTTTTTGATCCAAAAAATGGATCAGAAAATGTATCATTTTCTGCCTGGCGGAGAAGGTTCGGATGAAAATGGCGCGGTTGACGGGGCTCGAACCCGCGACCCCCGGCGTGACAGGCCGGTACTCTAACCAACTGAGCTACAACCGCGCATCGTGGTTCCGTATCCCCAGAACCCAGGGTAAGCAGTGGCGCGGTTGACGGGGCTCGAACCCGCGACCCCCGGCGTGACAGGCCGGTACTCTAACCAACTGAGCTACAACCGCCCGCTGCGTTCGGCGGGTTTATGATCAGCCCCCCGTCCCGTCAAGCGTCTTTTCCGACCTCGCTTGCGAATTCTGCGGCCAGCGCGGCACAGGCAGGCGCGGACCAGCGCACCGGCACCACCCGCACCGGGTGGTCCAGCAGCCGGTCGTCGTGGACCGGTCCCTCCTGCCCGCCGTTGCGTCGATAGAACCGCCGTGCCGCGACGTTGCCTTCAAGCACCGTCAGGTAAAAGCCGTGCATTCCCTCGGACGCCAGATGCGCAGCGATGCCGCGCAATAGGGCGGCACCAATGCCGCGGCTTTGCCAGCCCGGGTCCACATGCAGGTTGTCCAGCAGCGGATCAGCCCCCCGCACGACCGCGCCGAAACCCACGATGCAACCTGCGTCTTCGGCCACGACGACCAGCCTGTCCGCAGGCCATGTTTCCCAGCGCGCCTGCATATGGGTATCCAGTTGCGCCCCCAACCGCCCGGCAGGCACGTACGGCCCGTACCACGCGCGCCAACTGGCTGTGTGCAGTGCGGCCAATGCTGGCGCATCGGCAGGCATGCCCAGACGCGTAGTGTAGGTCATCTTTCGGGCAACGGGATAAATTCATCCGCGTCGCCGGGGGGCAGCTGGAACCGGCCGTGGGCCCAGTCGCCTGCGCGCCACGCCTCCTTGGCCGCGTCGATGCGGTCCTGGGACGAGGCCACGAAATTCCACCAGATGTACCGCGACCCTTCCAGTGTCGCCCCGCCCAGCACCATCAGGCGCGCGCCCTGATCCCCGGCGGTCACGGAAATCCGGTCACCGGGGCGAAACACCATCATCCTGCCCGCCTCGAACGTATCCCCCGCCACCGTCACAGACCCTTGCACCACATAGATCCCGCGGTCTTCGTGGTTGTCGGGCATCGGCAGGCGCGCGCCCGGTTGCAACACCGCGTCGGCATAGAACATCTCGGAAAAGGTACTGACCGGGGCGCGCTCGCCCCAGGCGTCGCCCAGGATCAGGCGCACCTCCTTCCTGTCTCCCTCCAGCAGGGGCAGCGTGTCCTTGGGGGCGTGCTGGAAATCGGCCGTATTGTCTTCGGCGTCTTTCGGCAGGGCCACCCAGGTCTGGATGCCGAACAGGTCATGGGGGCGCGCCCGCACATCACCGTCGGTGCGTTCCGAATGGGTGATGCCGTGGCCCGCCACCATCCAGTTGACCGCCCCCGGTTCGATCCACTGATCGGTGCCCAGGCTGTCGCGGTGGTGGATCGTGCCCTTGTACAGATACGTCACGGTGGCCAGCCCGATATGCGGATGCGGGCGCACGTCGATGCCGCTGCCGGTCACGAATTCCGCCGGCCCCATCTGATCGAAAAAGATGAAGGGACCAACCATCTGGCGACGCGGCGCGGGCAAGGCGCGGCGCACCTCGAACCCGCCCAGATCACGGGCGCGGGGGACGATCACGGTGTCTATGGCGTCAACGGCATCGCCGGTCGGGCAGTCGGGGTCCAGTGCGGGGTTCCAGCTCATGGGGGTCTCCTGTGAATCCGGTACGGTGCAGGGTAGCGCCGTAACGCGCGCACACAATAGGTGCCGCTTCACAGGTTTCGTGCGCTGATGCGCATTGCGGGATGCCGTGACATCCAAACCCGACCGCGCGCAAATCATTAGGCCAAAGGGCTATTTTCTCGTATAACGGGAGTCCGGTGCCCGCATATTCCGGCACCCAACGCAACGAGGACAGCATGAAACCGTTCATATACGCCAGTGCGGCCTTTTTCGCCGCAAGCAGCCCCGCGTGGACCCAAGGCACCGTACCAACCGATATGGCCCCCACATGCGTTGTGGCCCCGGACACGTTCGCGGGATGGTTCCCCAACGCCACTGTCACGGCCAACGGGCTTGTCAACGCACCGGATTCGGTCACCTTTTCGACCACCTATGCCGGTGACCCGACGGTGTGCGATTTCTACAGCTGGGGCGCGCAGATGTTCTTGTGGCTGACCTCGCCCGCCGGGTCCAAGCATGTGCTGGACAGCAGCGGCTTTTTCACCATCTCGCCCGCCGCAGACGGCACGCGCACGCTGATTGCCAACTCGGACAATTCGACCCCCACATTGCGGATGCGCCGCGAAAAGTCGGACGCCTTGCCGGGCGAGGATATCGGCGAGATCGGACAGGCCGGATCGGCAGGGGTGCTGATGTCGCAGGACACGTCGCTGGTCTATTACGGGCTGCATGCCAATGACGGATACGCCTATTTCCTGTCGGGGCAGAAAACGGCCGGCACCGTTCTGACGGACAAGACCCAATTCCCGAGTTCGTCAACGGATCTCGACGATCTCAAGACCTATCTGGCAGGAACGTGGCCGGATGTGACGCTGCAAACGGGCAACCAGTTGGCGATGGAGCTGAAGACATCGTGGGTCGAGGCGGGCACCCTGTCCAACCCCGGCGATTACATCACCATCACCGGCACCGTCCCCAATTTCGTGGCCAATGCCGACAACACCGAAATGACCGTGGACACGGACACCCCCAGCAAGACCGTCGAGCTGGCGCTGACGGGCATGCATGTGGTGGGCACGGTGCAGGACCACCCGGAATTCATCTGGGCCACGTTCGAGCACGTGAACAACGCCCCCGACGCGCCCTATTACTATCTGGCCAATGACGGGACGATCACGCTGAACGGCTATGACAGCGATCAGGACTTTCTGTTCATGGCGCGCGGCGGGGCACAGGACAGCGCCAACACCGAATGCATGAAAGCCGAAGATGGCGCGATCAAGGCCAACATGACCGGGGCGCAGGGCAGTCAGACCCCGGTCTGTGCGGGTGGCATCGTGCCATCGGACACCGTGCGCGAGTATCCCTGGGGCAGCCTGGCCAACGATCCATCCAGCGGAACCGTCACCAACAACACGCTGCTTCTGTCCATCAACAACTCGGTCCGGTCACAACTGGCAGAGGGCGACGTGCGCCACAACTACATCCAGACCGGCAGCGTCTGGACCACCACGCCGCCCGGCGGCGGCCAGGCACCGATCCCAAACCAGGTCGCCAACCAGGCGCTTGCCTTGCGGGGATCGACCAGCATCGCCAACATGACGATGGAAACCTACACCCAGGGGACCAACTGTTTCAGTTGCCACAACCTGCCCGAAGGGTCGGCAGACAGCTTCGTGCCGCGGGGTATCTCGCATGTCTATTCCGAGATCACGGCGCTGAGCCCGGCGAACTGATTCGAAGGGACGGCGCGGTTCCGCAACAGACCGCGCCGCCTTTCGGCCCATGGATCAGGCGTTGTCCACACCGGTCCATTCCTGGTGTCCGCGCCCGTTCAACATCGACGACATGCGATACCGCCCGTCGACCAGCCGCAACAGCGCGGTCGAAGTATAGGGATCGGTCGCAAGGATGCCTTGGCTCACCAACCGGGTCTGAAAGGTGCCAAGCCAGGTCCCGTCCTGGCAGTTTTCCAGGCTGATGACGGTCCGGTCAACCAGGTCCAGCCGCATGGCATCGCAGGCGGTCAGGTAGTGGTTGAAATTCTCGGCGACCCTTTCATCGTTGTACAGCACGACGGGTCCGTCCCGGGTGATCAGGGAAAACGGCAGGATCAGGCGACTGCGCCACACGTGCAGGCGACGGTCGATGAAACAATCGGAAATGTCGGTCAGGAAGTCTTCGAATGCGGTCAACATGGCCGACGGACACTAACACGGGCGTAGCAACCTGCCCAACCCCGTTTTATTTGAAAAATCAGTGACCTTGCCGCACGCGAAAGACAATTCAAAGTTTTGCCGCCGGCCCCTGTACGAACACATTTGGGTCCATATCTGTCCTTCTTTGCATACTAGACCGTCCGGGCGGCACACAAGCCGCACCATATGAGGAACACACGCATGCGTACCCTGATGTTTGCCGCTGGCATCTGTCTTGCCGCCGCCAGTGCTGCACAGGCGCTGACCTTTGAAACCGTGACCCGCACGGACAGCACCGTCACCTTTGCGAACGGGTGCGCCTACACCGCCAACGCATACGGGCAGGACAACATGTGGACCTTTGCCTATGCCACCACCGGAGCCGGGACACATTGCCCGCTGCTGCTGCGCGAACGCGCTGCCGCGACCATCGCAAGCCCCGAATACCTCGTGGGCGTCTATCGCTGAGCGCCGCGGCGCGCAGCGGGGCGTATCGCTGCGCATTCGATCCGTGCAGAGCGGAAACGACAGGTCCGTGGTGGGTAGTGAGAGGCTCGAACGCCCGTCCCAGCGTAGCGCCAAGGGCGATGCGCGTCGGTCGGGCC
>JBCBFX010000062.1:0-24910 GCA_038527345.1 Pseudomonadota bacterium
GCATCGACCGTCTGGCCCGACTGCTCCATCTGAAACAGCGCCTGCACAGCATAGAGCCTCGCGCCGGACCGCATCTTGCGTTTCTGGTTTCCCGAAAGGGTCATGCCGTATTAGGCCCCATATCACCTGCGAGGATCGTATCCTCTCCGGTCGGTTTGAAACCGACCCCCTTACTCTGGCGGCCCCACTTACGGCTGAGCGCGATCAGGTGCAAGGCCGCAGCTGCCGCGCCTCCTCCCTTGTTCTGGCCTTCGGGATCGGCGCGCACCTCGGCCTGCGCCGTGGTCTCGACCGTCAGGATACCATTGCCGATGCACAGCCCCTGCAGACCCAGCAATTGCAACGCGCGGCTGCTGTCGTTGCACACGGTCTCGTAGTGCGTCGTCTCGCCCCGGATCACGCAGCCCAGCGCCACGTAGCCGTCGAAATTCGACAACCGCTCGGAAATACCGATGGCCGTCGGTATCTCCAATGCGCCGGGCATCTCGACCAGTTCCCAGGTGGCCCCTGCGGCCTCGATCTCGGCCTTGGCCCCGGCCACCAGGTTGTCCGCGATGGCCTTGTAATAGGGCGACACGACGATCAGCAGCTTGGTGGGTTTGTCAAAGCTGGGACGGTCCAGCACGTTGTGTTCGATGGAAGCCATCAGCTTTCTCCCAGGATCGGGCGTGCGCCCACGATTTCCAGCCCATAGGCATCAAGCCCCACATAGGTGGTGCGCGGGCTGTCGGTCAAAAGGATCAGGCGCGACAAACCCATATTCGACAGCATCTGCGCCCCCAGACCGATGTTCTTGACGATGCGGGGGCCGTCCTCTTCCGCTGCAAACAGCGCCTTGCGCGGCTCGCGGAACAGGCAGACGACACCGCGGCCTTCTTCCGCGATGATCTCCATTGCACGGGGCAGTTCACCGACGGGCTTGGGACCCAGTCCCAGGATATCCGTGACCTCGGCCAGCGCATGGGTCCGCACCAACACCGGCGCGTCGGTGCTCAGATCCCCCTTGGACAGGGTCACATGCTCGATCCCGTGAGTCTGGTCGGTGAAAATCCGCATGTCCCAGTCGCCGCCATGCTGGGATGTGATCATGCGACGGTCGGTTTCGACCACCAGGTTGTCGTGACGACGGCGATAGGCAATCAAATCGCTGATCGTGCCGATCTTCAGGCCGTGCTGCTTTGCGTAACCGACAAGATCCGGAAGACGGGCCATTTCGCCGTCTTCCTTCATGATCTCGCAAATGACCGACGATGGATAGTGCCCGGCAAGGCGCGCGACATCGCAACCGGCTTCGGTATGCCCGGCACGCACCAGCACCCCGCCCTTGCGCGCCCGCAACGGGAACACATGGCCGGGGGTCGCGATATCTGCGCCCGTGGCCTGCGGGTTGATGGCGGTGGCGATGGTATGGGCGCGATCGGCGGCGGATATTCCCGTGCTCACCCCCTCGCGGGCCTCGATGGACACGGTAAAGGCGGTTTCGTGGCGCGAGGAATTGTGCATCGCCATCATCGGCAGGCCCAGCGCCTCGATCCGCTCGGCGGGCAGGGTCAGGCAGATCAGGCCGCGCCCATGGGTCGCCATGAAATTCACCGCCTCCGGCGTGGCGAAATCGGCCGGGATCACCAGATCACCTTCGTTCTCGCGGTCCTCGTGATCGACAAGAATGAACATACGGCCCATCCGCGCCTCTTCGATGATCTCCTCGATGGGCGATATGGCGGCAGCAAGATCCAGCTCGACGGGACCGGGTGTTTCAAAGCTCATGGGGCACCTTTGGCATCAGCTGTTCGCCACATAGAGGATGCACCGCGCACATGCCAGAGGCGCGAGGCCGCACAGAGCGCATGCGTCCCTGTCTCTGTCCAAAAAAATCCCCCCCGGAGGGCCGATTTGCAAATACGCCGCAAGTCACATGATGCGAGCACGCCTGCCAAGGGGCAGCATGACGTCAGGCGCGGCACGCGCTTGTCTGTTGGTTCACGCCGTTTCGGCCAGGCGCGCGACATAGCGGGCCAGGGTGTCGATCTCCAGGTTCACGCGGTCACCTTCGGCCACTTCGCCCCAGGTGGTGACCTCCTTGGTGTGGGGGATAAAGTTGATGCCGAACACATCGCCATCCACCTCGTTCACGGTCAGCGACGTGCCGTTCAGGGCAACCGAGCCCTTGGGCGCAATGAAGCGGGCCAGATCGGCGGGCGCGCGCAATTGCACACGGGTGCTGTCGCCCTCGTCCAGGACCGAAGCGACCTCGGCAACGCCGTCGACATGGCCCGACACGATGTGACCACCCAACTCGTCCCCCACGCGCAACGCGCGTTCCAGGTTCAGCCGCTTGCCCACGGCCCAGTCGCCCAGGTTGGTCCTGGACGCGGTCTCGGCGCTGGCCTGCACCTCGTACCAGTCGGGTCCCAGCGCCACGACCGTCAGGCACACACCATCCGACGCGATGGAAGCCCCCATATCGATGCCCGCGGTGTCATACCCGGTCCGTATGCGCACACGCAGATCCCCTTCCTGCGTCAGGTCGGTGATGGTGCCGATATCGGTGATGATGCCTGTGAACATGTGCCAGCCTCCGTTTGTGACGGGACGTAGCGGCCCAAAGTCCCAAGGGCAAGCCCGTCGCACGTTGCCTAAAGCCACCGAATGGGCCATAAAATCGCCCCAGTCACGTGTTCATCCTGGATCAAGACATGCCGCGTATCAGGGACAAGATGACACTGCACGCCCCCACATCCCGCGTGTTCCTGTTCTTGCAGGGGCCACACGGGCCGTTTTTCAACCGGCTCGGCGCGATGCTGCGCCGCGCGGGGTCGACGGTGTGGCGCGTGGGTTTCAATGCGGGCGACCGGGCCTTTTGGTTTCATCGGGGCAGCTACATTCCCTATCGCGGCACCGCTGACGACTGGCCCGCGACCTTCGCAGACCTGGTAACCGAACGAAACGTCACCGACATCGTACTGTATGGCGACGTGCGTCCGATCCACGCCCAGGCCGTGGCCGAGGCAAAGCGCCGGGGCCTGACGGTCCATGTCTTCGAGGAAGGGTACATGCGCCCCTATTGGGTGACGTACGAACGCGGCGGCACCAACGGAAATTCCCGCCTCATGGACATGAGCGTGGCCGACATGCAGGCGGCCCTTGCCCTGTCGGACATGGAGGCCCCCCTGCCCCCGGGGCATTGGGGCGACATGCGCCAGCATGTATTCTATGGCGCGCTCTACCACTGGTTCGTGATGTTCCGAAACCGGGATTACCGCAATTTCCAACCCCACCGCGCGCTCACCGTGGCCAAGGAATTCCAACTGTATCTCAGGCGGTTGCTTCTGATGCCGGTGCACACGATTGATCGGGTGCAGGCCACGCTGCGCATCAGGTACGGCGGATTTCCCTATCACCTTGCCCTGTTGCAACTCGAACATGATTCCAGCTTTCAGGAACACTCGCCTTTCGCCTCGATGACCGACTTTCTGGAACTCGTGATCGACGGGTTCGCGCGTGGCGCGCCCGGACACCACCACCTTGTGATCAAGGCGCACCCGCTCGAGGACGGCCGCGCGCCGATCCGCCGCACCATAAGGCGGCTGGCGCAGCATCACGGGGTGCGTGGCCGCGTCCACTATGTGCGCGGCGGCAAGCTGGCGCAGCTTCTGAACGACGCGCGCAGCGCGGTAACTGTGAATTCAACCGCCGCCCAGCAGGTGCTGTGGCGCGGTATCCCGCTCAAGGTCTTTGGCCGCGCGGTCTTTGCCAAGCCGGAATTCGTCAGCGATCAGCCCTTGCCCGAATTCTTTGCCGGGGCCAGCCGCCCCGACAACCGCGCCTACAAGGATTATCGCCGCTATCTGCTGGAAACCAGCCAGTTGCCCGGCGGCTTCTATTCCGCCCGCGGGCGGCGACAATTGCTGCGGCAGGTGGTCGACATGATGCTGTCGCCAGACGATCCCTATGACGCATTGGCCCTTGGCACCGCGGCCCCACGGCAACAGTTGCGGTTGGTGACCTGAAAACCACAACCCCTATGGCTAGATTTTTGGACGCGAGTCCGGTAGCTTGCAGCCAACACTTCACCCGGAAACCGGGGAATTGAAAAAAACGGCGCGCCAAACGTGCTTTGAGGCAGACAAGAACAGGTCGAGGAGACCGAGCAGTGACTTTCCCGACATTCCGCTGGGCGCGTGTGGTCGCGCTGATGTTGATTTGTACCCTGGTGGCGTCGTGCGGCTTGCCCCGTGTCGGACCCAACAAACGCGAGATCTTTGCCGGTTCCGTCCAGCGCGAAGGCGACGCCTTTGTCGTGTCGGTCAACGACCGTGTCACGCGGGCCACCGCCGTCACACCCGCGCTTGGCTTCAGCGATGCCTTCATCAACGCAGGCATCATCGGGTCGGACACGATCCGCCCGGGTGACATCCTGGGGCTGACGATCTGGGAAAACGTCGATGACGGCCTGCTGGCCGGCGAAGGCGCGAACTCGACCATCCTCGAAGAGGTGCAGGTCGACGGCGCCGGGTTCATCTTTGTGCCCTATGCCGGCCGCATCCGGGCCGCGGGGAACACCCCCGAAAGCATCCGCCGCATCATCACCAACAAGCTCGAAGAGCAAACCCCCGACCCGCAGGTGCAGGTGCGCCGGGTTGCGGGCGACGGCTCGACCGTGTCGCTGATCGGCTCGGTTGGCGCGCAGGGTGTCTATGCCATCGAACGCCCCACCCGGACGCTGGCCACCATGCTGGCCCGCGCGGGCGGCGTGACCATCGAACCTGAAATCGCCCAGGTAACCGTGATCCGTGGCCAGATGCGCAGCCGCATCTGGTTCCAGGACCTGTATGACCACCCCGAACTGGACATTGCCCTGCGCGGCGGCGACCGCATACTGGTCGAGGAAGACACACGCGCCTTTACCGTGCTGGGGGCCACCGGCGGACAGGCCCGCGTGCCGTTCGAAAGCCAGAACCTCAGCGCGCTTGAAGCCATCGCGCAGGTGGGCGGCCTGCTGGCCACCACGGCGGACCCCACGGGCGTCTTCGTGCTGCGCAACGAACCAGCCGAGATTGCAAACGTCGTTCTGGGCCGCGATGATCTGGTGGGGGCGCAGCGCTTGGTTTATGTGCTGGATCTCACCCAACCCAACGGCATGTTTCAGGCCCGCGATTTCGTGATCCGCAATTCCGATACGATCTACGTGACCGAAGCGCCATATACGCAATTCTCGCGCATCATCACGGCGCTGACGACCCCTGTGTCGGGCGTCAACTCGCTGGCCAACGGCGTGACCGGCAACTGACGCAGGCATGACCGACCCCGGAACCACAGCCGCCGGACCTGACAAGGCCCGGCGGCTTTACGTTTACAATGGCGGCTTCCTGACCCAGTCCCGGGTGCGGCGCATCCTGACGCTGGCAGGCTTTGACATTCGCCTCGGCCGCCCGGGCAAGGGCGATGCCGTGGGCGTTTGGGGCAATTCACCCACCGCCCATCGGGGCCTGTCGATGGCAGCCCGCCACGACGCAACTGTCGTGCGGATCGAAGACGCCTTTCTCCGCTCGCTTTTCCCGGGCCGTGTGCGGGGCAACCCGCCACTGGGTCTGCTGATTGATCACGCGGGGCTGCATTTCGATCCGGCGCAACCATCGGACCTTGAGACGTTGCTGGCGACACATCCGCTGGACGACAGCGCCCTGCTGAACCGTGCACGCGGCGCCATGGTACGGATGCAAGAGGCGCACCTGACGAAATATTCCGCCGTTGATCCCGACATCGCCGCGCCGCCCCCCGGCTATGTGCTGGTGATCGACCAGACGCGCGGCGATGCGTCCGTCACGGCATCGGGCGCGGATCGCAACAGGTTCCTCGAAATGTTGTTTGTGGCGCAGGACGAACACCCCGGCGCGCGCATCATCATCAAGAGCCACCCCGAAACCGCACAGGGCCACCGCTCCGGCTATTTCTTCGAAACCGACCTGAACGATCGGATCACGGTTCTGGACACGCCGATCAGCCCGTGGACCCTGATGGAGGGGGCGGTCGCAGTCTATACCGTGTCCTCGGGCCTGGGGTTCGAGGCGATCCTTGCCGGGCACAAGCCGCGCACCTTTGGTCAGCCATTCTATGCCGGGTGGGGCCTGACGCAGGATGAATTTCCGGTGCAGCGCCGCCAGCGCAACCTGACCCGCGCGCAGCTTTTTGCCGCCGCAATGATGCTGTATCCGACGTGGTACGACCCGCATCGTGACCGGCTGTGCGATCTGGAAACGGTGATCGAGGCGCTGGCCGCCGAAACCCGCGCCTGGCGCGCGGACCGTGCAGGATGGGTCGCCAGCGGCATGCGGCTGTGGAAGCGCAAGCCGGTCCAGCAGTTCTTTGGTCGTTGGAAAGCCATGTCGTTTCAGGACGACCCGGCGCGCGCCCGCAAGATGCAGCGCCCGTGGATGGTGTGGGCGGGCAAGGCACAAGTAGGCCATCACGATGCTGCCCGGGTCGAGGACGGCTTTTTGCGGTCGCGGGGTCTGGGCGCTGAACTGGTGCCGCCGCTGTCGCTGGTGACGGACGATCTGGGCATCTACTACGACCCGTCGCGTCCCAGCCGGCTGGAGGAGTTGATCCGCACCCGGCGCACCCTGCGCCCGGATCAGCAATTGCGGGCCGAGCGGTTGATATCGGCACTGACCAGGGACGGACTGAGCAAGTACAACCTTGGCGGTGCCGCGCCGCTGTTGCCTGGCGGACACCGTGTGCTGGTGGTGGGACAGGTCGAAGACGACGCCTCGATCAAGCTGGGCGCAGGCGATATACGCACGAACCGCGCACTGCTTGACGCTGCACGGGCGGCGCACCCGGATGCCTGCCTGATCTACAAACCCCACCCGGATGTGGAGGCGGGCCTGCGCGAAGGCGCGTTTGACGCCAGCGCGGTCGCCGATGTGGTGGCAACCGACACAGATATCGCCGCCCTGCTGGAAAAGGTGCAGGAGTTGTGGACCATGACGTCGCTGTCGGGATTCGAAGCGCTGTTGCGTGGCGTTCAGGTGGTGACCACCGGCGCGCCCTTCTACGCCGGATGGGGGTTGACGGACGACCGGGGCGATGTGCCGCCGCGACGGCGCGAGGACGTGCCGCTGGCCGGTCTCGTGCACGCAACCCTGATCGACTATCCGCGCTATTTCGATCCGGTCACGCAAAGCGCTTGCCCGGTCGAAGTTGTGGTCGAGCGATTGGCACAAGGTACCGTGCCGCATCCCGGCGCGACCAACCGGATCCTGTCGAAATTGCAGGGGCTGCTGGCCAGCCAGTCACATCTGTGGCGCTGAACGCTGCCATTCGTGCACGATGTCGGCCCCGACCGGACGCACCGACACCAGATCGAACCGGCCCGCATCCCGCAGCTTGCCAAGTCCGAGCGCGCCGATATTCGGCAACCCCTCGGCCCCGATGGCAAGACCGGCGGTGAACCCGACAAGGCGATCGACCAGATCCGCCTCGATCAGGGACGCGGCCAGCGCGCTGCCCCCTTCGCAGAAGACCCGCGTCAGGCCGTGATCGCCCAGCTTGTGCAGCACGTCGCCGGCATCCAACTGCCCGTTCCGGGCAGCACAGGACAGCAAGGTCGCCCCCAGGTCGCGCCACGTCTGTTGCAGGGCCGCATCCGCGTCCTTGCCATGGCACAGGATCACCGGCACGTCCCTGGCAGTCCGGGCCAGCGTGCTCATCAGCGGCAGATCCAGCCGGCGCGATACCACCACGCGGGCCGGTTGCGCCATGCGGCCAAGCCCGCGCACGGTCAGGGATGGATCGTCGTGGCGCGCGGTTCCGCCGCCCACCATCACTGCGTCATGACGGGCGCGCATGGCGTGGACCAGCCGGCGCGATTCAGGCCCCGTGATCCACTGGCTTTCACCGGTGCCCGTGGCAATACGTCCGTCAAAGCTGCTGGCAAGCTTCAGCGTCACCATCGGGCGGCCCTGTTCCACGCGCATCTCGAAACCCGCGTGATCCTCTTCGGCCTCGGCCCCGCAGACGCCGGTATCCACGATGACCCCAGCAGCGCGCAGCATTTCCAGCCCCGCACCATCCACGCGCGGGTCACTGTCCTGCGCAGCCACGACTACGCGGGCGACCCCGGCCGCAATCAGCGCCTCGGCGCAGGGGGGGGTTGCACCGTGATGTGCGCAAGGTTCCAGGGTGACATAGACATCCGCACCGCGGGCGGCATCCCCGGCCTGGGCCAACGCTTCGGTTTCGGCATGGGGACGCCCCCCGGGCTGGGTCCAGCCCCGGCCAACGATGCGATTGCCCTGCACGATGACACAGCCCACGGCGGGGTTGGGGGCGGTTTGCCCCTGCCCCCGGCGGCCCAATGACAGGGCCAGCCGCATATAGCGTGTGTCGCGCTCTGCGCTCACTCGTCCGAAGCGGTGTCCGGGCGCAGTTCGGCCACGAACTTGTCGAAGTCATCCGCCGCCTGAAAGTTCTTGTAAACGCTGGCAAAGCGGACATAGGCGACCGTGTCGATCCGGTTCAGGGCCTCCATCACGATCTCGCCGATGGTGGTGGACGGAATGTCGGTTTCACCCATGGATTCCAGACGGCGCACGATACCGCTGATCATCTGGTCGATCCGCTCGGGATCGATCGGGCGTTTCTGCATCGAAATACGAATCGAGCGTTCCAGTTTGTCCCGGTCAAAGTCTTCGCGTTTGCCGTTGGACTTGATGACCACAAGATCGCGCAGTTGGACACGCTCATAGGTGGTAAAGCGACCGCCACAGGCCGGACAGAAGCGCCTGCGCCGGATAGACACGTGGTCTTCGGCTGGACGGCTGTCCTTTACCTGGGTGTCGATATTGCCGCAAAACGGACAGCGCATGGACCGGTCCCCTTTTTTCTTCATCCTGCCTGTAGTGGGGACTTTCCCCTTCTCCACCAAACTATAGGCGGTCGCCTAGGTTTTGGGTAGAGGGGAAATGACACCGCAAGATGGGCGGTGCCATGGGGGCCGCAATCAGATACCGCGGCGGATCAGCTGCCCGTTCTCGGTACGCAGGCGCACAAAAGGCATCTCGCTGCACAACGCAAAGGCATGGGTCATCGAAAACGACTTGCCAGCCCGCCGCACGCCGGGGGACGTCGAATCAAACGCGTTGGGAACCGGTGTGATGCTGAACACCACGCTCTTGCGTCCCGGTTGCGTTTTCGAGGGGCCGCGCCCCTCGCTGATGAACAATTCGCCACCGCGCAGGCCAAGCACGCGGCGTACATAGATTCCGGCACCGCACCAGATCTGTTGGCCCCCGGCCCCGTCCGCCTCGATGATTTCGAACGTCGTTTCGGTCAGTTGCGCAACGGGCAGCGTAAATCGCTCGCGCCGGGTGCTTTGCGCATCGACCAGTGTCGGGGCTGTGACGGCGCAGGCCAGGGCAAACAGGGCAGACTTTTTCATCATGAAACATCTCCTTTGTCATGCCAGATAGGGACCGCTGGACGCACACCCAAATCACGTGCGCGACAGAAATACGACAGGACGTGTCAGGACGATCCGTCGATCACCCGCACTCGGATCAACAGTTCGGGTTGCGACCGGCACAGCGCGTTGGCATGGGTCATGCTGAACCGCTGCCCGGGGGTGCGCACCCCCTCCGACGTCAAGGTTACGGCGTTTTCGACCGGGCGGGTGGTAAAGATCACGCTTTTGCGGCCGGGATAGGTCTCGGACGTGCCGCGCGCGCGCAAAACGGTGATGTCACCGCCGCGCTGTCGCAGGTAGTCGCGGGTGAATTTGCCCGCAGCGCACCACATCTGCGACCCGCCGACGCCGCTGGTCTCGAACGCTTCGAACGTGTTTTGATCAATGGGTCGCACGGGAATGACGATCAGTTCCCGTAGAAAAAAGCTTTGGGCCAGGGCAGCGACAGGCAGAGACAAGGTAACGAACAAGACAATCCAACGGGTCAGCATCGCGGCACCTCCAAACGTGTTCACAATAGCGGCCCCGCCGATTCCCGCAAATGCGCGTCACCGCAGGTGCGCGATGACCTGCCGTTGCCTGGGCGCGTCGCGGTGTTCGAACAGGTAGATGCCCTGCCACGTGCCCAGCATCGGATGCCCGTCCGCCACCGGAATGTTCAGGCTGGTGGGCAGAATGGCTGCCTTGATATGCGCGGGCATGTCGTCGGGCCCTTCATAGGTATGGGTCAGGTAAGACATGCTCGGGTGCGTGCTGGGCGGCACGAGGCGGCGAAAGAAGTTGTGCAGATCGGTCTGAACCTCCGGGTCGGCGTTTTCCTGGATCAGCAGGGAACAGGACGTGTGCCGCACAAATAGCGTCAGCAGCCCGTCGCCCCGGGTCCACGCGGCGATGTCGCGGGTGAATTCATAAAGCCCCGGCCCGCGGGTCCGGACTTCGAACACCGTGCGGGCGCTGTCAGTCGTCAAACAGGTGATCCCCGATCTGGTCGATCAACTGCTTGGCCTTCATGATCGACAATTCGTCCGCCGTGTCCTTGCCGGACACGGTGTCGGCCCGGGTCAGGTTGTGGGTGCGCATGGTGCCGTCCACTTCCTTTTCGATCCGCGCGGCCACGCGATAGTCCGAACCTTCGCGGATGGGTTTCGGCGTGATCAGGTAGCCGTTGTACGTCTCGGCCGGGCCCTCTTCGGATGCCCCGCCGAACAGTCGTTTGAAAAGTGACATGACCCGACCCTCCGTCTGGCGCTCATATTAAGGGTACGGCGCGCAATGGGCCAGCCGCGTGCCGCGCGGATCGCGGCCAGCAGCACTGTGTCTTCAAGTCGGCCTTACTGATCCAGGAACGACCTCAACTTCCGTGACCGGCTGGGATGCTTCAGCTTGCGCAGCGCTTTTGCCTCGATCTGACGGATGCGTTCGCGGGTCACGCTGAACTGTTGGCCGACTTCTTCCAGCGTGTGGTCGGTGTTCATGCCGATGCCAAAGCGCATCCGCAGCACACGTTCCTCGCGCGGGGTGAGGGACGCCAGCACCCGGGTCGTGGTTTCCTTGAGGTTTTCCTGAATGGCGCTGTCCAAGGGCAGGACGGCATTCTTGTCCTCGATGAAATCACCAAGCTGGCTGTCTTCCTCGTCGCCGATGGGGGTCTCAAGCGAAATCGGTTCCTTGGCGATCTTCATCACCTTGCGGACCTTTTCAAGCGGCATTTGCAGCTTTTCGGCCAGTTCCTCGGGCGTGGGTTCGCGGCCGATCTCGTGCAGCATCTGGCGACCGGTACGGACCAGTTTGTTGATCGTTTCGATCATGTGCACAGGGATACGGATGGTGCGTGCCTGGTCCGCGATGGACCGGGTAATCGCCTGACGGATCCACCACGTGGCATAGGTCGAGAATTTGTAGCCCCGGCGGTATTCGAACTTGTCGACCGCCTTCATCAGGCCGATGTTGCCTTCCTGGATCAGGTCCAGGAATTGCAGGCCACGGTTGGTGTATTTCTTGGCGATGGAGATCACGAGGCGCAAGTTGGCTTCGACCATTTCCTTTTTCGCCTGCCGGGCTTCCTTTTCACCCTTCTGGACCTGCTGCACGATGCGGCGGAATTCGCTGATATCGAGGCCCACATACTGGCCCACCTGCGCCATGTCAGCGCGCAGTTCCTCGACCTTTTCGGCCGAGCGTTCGATGAACATCTGCCAGCCCCGGCCCGATTTGCCGCCCATCTCGTCCAGCCAGCCGGGATCAAGTTCGCGGCCGCGATAGGCATCGACGAACTCGCGGCGGTTGATGCGCGCCTGGTCGGCCAGTTTCACGATGCTGCTGTCGATCTGCATGATGCGGCGGTTGATGCCGTACAACTGGTCGATCAGCGCCTCGATGCGGTTGTTGTGCAAGTGAAGTTCGTTCACCAGCAGGACAATCTCGGCACGCAACTTCTGATAGATGTCTTCGTCGCCCTGGCTGAACGAGTCGTCCTCGTTGAGGGTCGCGGAAATCCGGCTGTCCTGCATTTCGGACAGCTTGGCATAGTCGTCGGCGATGATGTCGAGGGTTTCAAGCACCTGCGGCTTCAACGCCGCCTCCATCGCGGCCAGCGACATGTTGGCCTGTTCGTCCTCGTCGTCGTCATCTTCCTTGGCGATGGGGTTGCCGTCTGCATCCAGTTCGGGGCTTTCCTCGGTTTTCTCTTCCGTGCCCGTGGTTGTTGCGGCGACGACGGGTTCGTCGACCTCGCCATCCTCGCCCATCTGGTTGCCGAATGTCGCCTCAAGGTCGATCACGTCGCGCAACAGGATCTCTTCGCTCAGAAGTTCGTCGCGCCAGATGGTGATGGCCTGGAACGTCAGCGGGCTTTCGCACAGGCCCGCGATCATGGTGTTGCGGCCGGCCTCGATCCGCTTGGCGATGGCAATCTCGCCCTCGCGGCTCAGCAACTCGACACTGCCCATTTCGCGCAGGTACATCCGGACGGGATCGTCCGTGCGGTCCAGTTTCTCCTGGCCGGTGGACCCCAGCGTCAGGTCGCGCGTCCCCTCGGTGGTGGCCACCTCGGTCGAGCCTTTCTGCTCTTCGTCCTCGGCCTCTTCGTCCTCGATGATGTTGATGCCCATTTCGGACAGCATCGACATGACGTCTTCGATCTGTTCGGAACTCACCTGGTCGGGCGGCAGCACCGTGTTCAGCTGATCGTAGGTGATGTACCCCTTTTCACGGGCCTCGCCGATCATCTTCTTGACGGCGGCCTGACTCATATCAAGCGAATGGGCGTTGTCCTGGTCTTCGGTCTTGGCGTCGTCGTTGGTATCTTTAGCGGCCATACTGGGCTCCTCTAACCGGGGCTCCTGAGTGATTCGCATCCCCGCCGAATCACTTTCGAGAATCATTTAGTGCTTTGGGTGATTCGGCCACCCACCTACCGTCATTTTCTTAAGGTTTCGCGGCCAAAACGCATCAGTTGCGCGGCTTTGAAAACTCGATTTGCTCCATCAGGGCGGCAAAAGCGTCGCGTTCTTCGCGTCGCATGCGCGCACCGTTGTCGCCTGTTTCGTATTCTGCGCTGTCTTCCGACTGGCTTCGGGTGGCATCAGCAGCAGCGGCCGCCGCCTGGCTCAGCCGCCAGGTCAGCCCCTCGTCGGCCACGCCTTCGAGGTCCTGCACCGCATCCGCGATCTCGTCGTCCAATCCCCGTACCGCGCTGATTTTTGCGAGCTCTTCTGCCACGGTCATGCGGGCAATCTCGGCGTCGCCTGGTGTGCGGATCGAAGGGACAATGGCCACATGGCGCGCTGACAACAGATTATCAAGGGTTTCAGAGCCCAGTGCGCTGCAAATTTTTTCGCGCAACACCTCTGCGCCGTCCCCCGCATGGCGCAGAATCAGGTCGCGCAGGCGGGCGTGCATTGGGTCGCGGCAGGGCAAATCCTCGATCCCGCTTTCGAATTCTTCGGCGACGTCCGGTGTCAGGGCCAGTGACGCAAGGATCACCGCCTCGCGCAGGTGTTGTGTCACCTCCACCGTATCCGCAGTGGCAAGGACGGACGTCTTGGTGCTGGGCATCGGCGGCTGCGGCAACGGCCAGCCCTTGCGCGGGCCACGGCCCTGTTTGCCTTGCGCGGGGCGGAACAGGTTCCAGCGCAGATCCTTGATCTCTTGGCCATAGTGCTGGCGGATTGACAGGTCGCGGATCGTCTCGATCTTTTCGCGCAGGGCCTTGTCCAACGCCGCCTTGCGTTCGGGGCTGTCGAACACCTTGCCCTCAGTCTCGCGCTGCCACAGCAGTTGCACCATGGGTATCGCCGCATCCAGCAGCTTTTGCAGCGCGCCCGCGCCTTGGGCCTTGAGCAGGTCGTCGGGGTCTTGCCCCTCGGGCATGAGGGCAAAACGCAGGGACTTGCCCGCCTCAAGCGCGGGCAGGGCCAGATCGATCAGGCGCATGGCGGCACGCAGACCCGCCTTGTCCCCGTCCAGCGCGATGATCGGCTCGTCTGCGATACGCCACAGCATGGCAAGCTGGTGTTCGGTAACAGCCGTGCCAAGCGGCGCGACGGACGCGCCGAACCCGTGCTCGGCCAGCGCGATCACGTCCATGTAGCCTTCGGCGACAATCAGCGGCTGTCCCTTGCCCGCCGCGGTACGCGCCGGGCCGTGATTGTACAGGCTGCGGCCCTTGTCGAACAGTTCCGTCTCGGGGGAATTCAGATACTTGGCGTTGTCATTGGGGTCCATCGCCCGTCCGCCAAAGGCGATGCAGCGTCCGCGCGCATCGCGAATCGGAAACATGATGCGACCGCGGAACGTGTCGTATGGTTTACCACCCTTTTGACTGGGTTTGCCCAACCCCGCCCCCAGGATCAGGTCATCTTCGACCCCCTTGGCCTTGAGCGCATCCCACAGCCCTTGCCACGCGTCGGGGGCGAACCCGATTTCCCAGCGGTCCAACGCGGCATCCTTCAGGCCGCGCCGTTCAAGATAGGCGCGCGCCTCAGACGCCGCCCCGGTCTTGAGTTGCAGGCGAAAGTGCTGCAACGCCATTTCCATGACCTCGGCCAGCTGGGTGCGGCGGTCGGCCTTTTCCTGTGCGCGGGGGTCGCGTTCGGGCATCGGCATCCCGGCTTCGCCTGCCAGGATTTCAACGGCCTCCATGAAACCCACATTCTCGGTCTCGCGGACAAAGCTGATGGCGTCGCCCTTGGCGTGGCAGCCAAAGCAATAATAGTAGCCCTTGCGGTCATCGACATGGAAGCTGGCGGTCTTTTCGTGGTGGAACGGGCACGGTGCCCACAGATCGCCCTTGCCCTGATTCGACTTGCGCGCGTCCCACATGACCTTGCGCCCCACGACCTGTCCGATGCTCAGACGGGTACGCAGTTCATCCAGGAATCCGGGGGGCAGGCTCATGCACTCTATATTGGCGCGCTTGCCCCCAGAGTCGAGAGGCTACTGGCCTGCGGCCGCGTCTGCGGGCAGTTGCAGGCACAGCTCGGTCCAGACCGCCGACAGATCTTCGGTCCGGATGATCCGCCGCTTTTGCTCATAGACCCACGGCGCGATCAGCGGGATCGTGTTGTTGAATTTTTCGGGCCACGCCGGATCTTGTGCCAGGATATGCGCCTGCACCTCGCGTTCCTTCACCCGGTCCAGCCGCGCCTGCTGAACCGCTGCAACAACGTCCGCCTGATACTGGCAGGATTGCGCCTTGTCCGCCGCCTCGTCCGCAAGGGCGGAGGTGCTCCCAAACAGGGCGGCAAAAAGGATGGCAGTGCGGGTCATGGGCATCTCCGGTCGGTTCAGGTTTGGCGCAGACTAGTCGAGGACGCGCGGGGATTGAAGCCGATCACCTAAAGCGACCGTGCAGCAACCGCCCGCATCGCGCGCTCCAGATCATGCAGCAGCGTGCCCGCCATCGACCGAAACACCATCAGCAGGAATGTATCCGTGCCCGTCCGCGTCACTGATCCCGTCATGTGCTGGATCATCGTCCGGGCGGTATGACCGCGCTTGAACGCATCCGCGGACACATCCAGCGGCACCAGCCGGGCCAGCACATCCTCGCCCCCCGCGCCAGCGACCGTCACGCAGGTCCACGCGTCGGTCTGATCGGTCAGGGCCGCGTGCGCCGCCAGCCCTGCACCGGGCGCAGGCCCGGCCAGCAACGCCATGTCACGCCCGAACCAGATCGCCCTTGCCCCGGCCTTGCCCGTTGCGCGGTTCGGTGCGGGCCACGCCATGCCGTGCGCGGCCTTCAGCGCGTCGCCCGTGGCCTTGGCTTGCCCGGCAAACGGCGCAATCGAGGTCAGCGTGCCAAGGTCCACTTCTGTCATCGTCACGTCGCCGACGGTCAGCGGTGCCATCCCGTCCAGCGGGGTCTTTGCGATCAACTCAGCCACGCGCGCGCCCTCCGTCCGGGTCAAAGAACACCGGGTCGCACAATTCGACACGCGTCTGGATACCGCGCAGGTGATCGACCATGTTCAGCACCTCGCCATGCCGCATCAGCCCGTCCCTTACAAAGGCCAGGCCGCAGTAGTGACGCAGGGTGGGCGAAAAGCCCACGGACGTGACATAGCCCTGATCGTGGGCGCGCGCGGCTGGTTCTCCATCGGCATAGATATGGGCACCGGCCGTCAATTGCTTGACCGGGCCTACCGGCTTGATGCCCACAAGCTGCTTGCGCCCTTCTTCGGTCAGCCCCGGCCGCGCGGCCATGGTCTTGCCGATGAAATCCTTTTTCTGTGACATCATGCGGTCCATGCCGATATCGCCGGCCGTCACACGGCCATCGATCTCGGCATGGGTGATGAATCCCTTTTCGATGCGCAGGACGTTCAGCGCCTCCATCCCGTAGGCTCCGCCACCCAGCGCCGCGGCGCGGGCCACAAGCAGGCGGTACAGGCTGTCGCCATAGCGGGACGGCACCGCCAGTTCGTACGCGTGCTCGCCCGAGAACGAGATGCGGAACAAACGGCCCGCCACACCCTGCACCCGCACAGGGCCACAGGCCATGAACGGCCAGTCATCGTTGTCGATGGGGGCGTCCAGCAAGCCGTTCAGCAGTTCGCGCGACTTTGGCCCCGCCACGGCGAACTGCGCCCACTGTTCGGTGACAGACATGATCCGCACATCCAGATCGGGGCGCAACGCCTGGCTTGCGAACTCCAGATGCCGCATCACCTGCCCCGCAGCCGCCGTGGTCGTGGTCATCACGTAATGCTGCGGCCCCAGCCGCGCGGTGGTGCCGTCATCCATGACGCAACCATCCTCGCGCAGCATCAGGCCATAGCGCACGCGCCCCTCTTTGAGGGTCGAGAACATGTTGGTGTAGACGAAATCCAGCAACTCCGCCGCGCCCGGCCCCTGAATGTCGATCTTGCCCAGGGTCGAGACATCGCAGACACCCACCGCATCGCGCACAAACCCGACCTCGCGGTCACAGGACTGGCGCCAATGGCTTTCGCCGGGCTGCGGGATATAGCTGGGGCGATACCACAGCCCCGCCTCGATCATCGGCGCACCGGCGGCCACGGTCGCGGCATGGCTGGTGGTCTTGCGTTCGGGGGCAAAGCCCTTGCCCTGCGCCCCGGCCCCAAGGGCCGCCAGCGCCACGGGGCTGTAGGGCGGGCGGAACGTGGTGGTCCCTGTATCGGGGATCCCCCGACCGGTCGCGTCGGCCAGCAGGGCCAGTGCCGCCACGTTGGAATTCTTGCCCTGGTCGGTGGCCATCCCCTGGGTCGTGTAACGTTTCATATGCTCGACCGAGGCGAAATTCTCCTGCGCGGCCTGTTTCACGTCCTTGACGCTCACGTCGTTCTGGAAATCCAGCCACGCACGGCCCTTGCCCGGCACGGCCCAAAGGGGCGCGATGGCATAGGGGGAATCCTCGGCCTCGGGCACGTCCACATCTGCGGGCTTCATCCCCATCGCAGTCAGGCTTTCGGCCGCCGCAGCCGCGCCCGCCGCCAGGCAGGCCGCGGTCGAAAACGCGCCGTTGCAGGCGCCCGCCGCGATCATGCCGGGAATGGCCCCCGCCTTGGGCACGAAACTGGCAATGTCGGCGTTCCACTCGGGTCGGCCATTCATGTGGCACGTCAGGTGAACGGTCGGGTTCCAGCCGCCCGACACGGCCAGGCAATCGGTGGCGATCTTTTCGGTGCCTGACGGGGTCTGCACCGTGATGGCGTCCAGCCCCCGGCGGCCCGAACTGCCCGTTACCTGCGCGCCCGCAATCACCCGGTAGCCGTCGCCCGTCGGCGCCTCTGACCGGCTGTCTACCACGGCGGCGATATGCACGCCCGCAGCCACCAGATCCCGCGCCGTGCGGTGCGCATCGTCGTTGTTTGCAAACAGCGATACAGCCTTGCCCGGGCTGACACCCCATCGGTTCAGATAGGCGCGCACCGCGCCCGCCCCCATGATCCCGGGGCGATCGTTGTTCCGGAATGCGATGTGGCGCTCGATGGCGCCTGCGGCCAGCACCGACCGTTTCGCCACGATCCGCCAGAACGCTTCGCGCACGCCGCCATGGGGCAAGGGACGGTGGCTGTTCACCCGTTCCAGCGCGCCAAAGGTGCCGCCGTCATAGGCGCCTGTGATGGTGGTGCGGGGCATCAGGCGGACGTTGTCCATCTGTGCCAGCTGCTCCAGCACACCCAATGCCCACGCGGCACCGGGCTGACCGCCCACCTCGTGCGTTTCGGCGTTCAGGCGGCCACCCATCCGGCTGTCTTCATCGGCCAGGATCACTCGTGCGCCGGACCGCGCCGCCGTCAGCGCCGCCATCAGGCCCGCCGGACCGGAGCCGATCACCAGCAGATCACAAAACGCATAGGCCTTTTCGTAGTGGTCTCCATCCTGGTCCTTGCTCAGCGCACCCAGCCCCGCCGCCCGGCGGATCGCGGGTTCATACAGCTTTTCCCAGAACGCGCGCGGCCACATGAAGGTCTTGTAGTAGAAACCCGCACCCAGAAACGGGGCGGCCAGATCGTTGACGCCGAGCAGATCGAACCCGAGGGACGGCCACGCATTCTGGCTGCGCACCTCCAACCCGTCATGAATTTCCAGCACGGTTGCACGCACGTTGGGATCAGTCGCCCCACCATTGCCGACGGTCACCAGCGCGTTCGGCTCTTCCGACCCGGCACTCAGGATGCCACGCGGGCGGTGGTACTTGAAGGACCGCGCCACGAACCGCACGTCATTCGCCAACAGGGCCGAGGCCAGCGTGTCGCCTGCAAAACCGCGATAGGTCGTACCGTCAAAACGAAATGACACTGGCGTCGAACGGTCGACCAGCCCCTTTCCCCGCACCCTCATCGCGCGCGGTCCTTGACCAGAACGGTGGCGTGCACCTCATGGGTTGCGGTGTCGCGCGTGACCTTCAGCCAGGCACCGCAGCCCGCATCATGGCTCCACAGCTCATCCACGGCTCCCGCCGGATTGTCGCGCAGGTGCACATAGTCGTCCCACGCCGCCTCGCCCGCGTCGGGATTGGGCCGGTCCAGCATCACTGCCGCGCCCTGATAGTAGTACTCGCGCAGGTCCCGTGCCCCGCAAATCGGACAGTCGATCCGCATCAGACCTCTCCTTCGGGGCGCGGCACCCGCCCCGTCTCTGTCCCTGAAAAATCCCCGCCGGAGGCTCCCGCCATCTCAGCCTCCCCTAGTGCAGATTGTGCTGAGACCCGGTGGCCTCTTCATCCATGATACCGCGCCCGGTCCGGAACCGGTCCAGCCGGTGCTTGACAGTGGTCGGGTGCGGCGTGTCGGTGGCCAGCAGGTGGGCAAAGGTGTGGCCCGAGGCGGGCGTGGCCTTGAACCCGCCATAGCACCAGCCGGTGTTGATATAGAGCCCCTCGGTCTCCGTCCGGTCGATGATAAAGGATCCGTCGGGCGTCATGTCCATGATACCACCCCAACTGCGCAGCATCCGGGCCTTGCCGATCTGCGGCATCAGGGTCATCGCGGCCTCGGCCACGTGTTCGACCAGCGGCAGGTTCCCGCGCGCGGCATAGCTTGCGTACATGTCCAGATCCCCGCCAAAGACGAGGCCCCCCTTGTCGGACTGGCTGATGTAGAAATGGCCCATGCCATAGGTCACCACCTGATCCAGGCACGGCTTCAGTCCTTCGGTGACAAAGGCCTGCAACACATGGCTTTCCACCGGCAGACGCATCCCTGCCATGGCCGCAACCTGGCCTGACCGGCCTGCGGCGACCATCCCCACCTTCCTGGCACGGATCGGGCCGCGCGTGGTCTGCACGCCCTTGACCACGCCGCCCACGATGTCGATACCCGTAACCTCGCATTGCTGGATCAGGTCCACGCCCCGGTCGCTGGCCGACCGGGCAAAGCCCCAGGCCACCGCGTCATGGCGCGCAGTCCCGCCGCGGGCGTGATACAGGCCGCCATAGATGGGGAAACGGGTCTGGTCGAAATCGATCATCGGCAGCTTGGCCCGCACCTGCGCGGGCGTCAGCATTTCGGCATCATCGCCCTGCCCGCGCATCATGTTGCCGCGACGGACAAAGGCATCGCGCTGGCCGTCGCTGTGCACCAGATTGATGATGCCGCGCTGGGAATGCATGACGTTGTAATTCAGGTCTTCTTCCAACCCTTCCCACAGCTTCAGGGAATGGGAATAGAATTCCGAATTGCCTTCGAGCATGTAGTTGGCGCGCACGATAGTGGTGTTGCGGCCCACGTTCCCGCCGCCCAGATACCCTTTTTCCAGAACCGCCACATTGGTCAGGCCGTGCACCTTGGCAAGGTAATGCGCCGTCGCCAGACCATGGCCGCCACCGCCAATCAGGACGATGTCGTATTCGGGCTTCGGCTCGGGGCTGCGCCAATGCGGCCCCCAGCCCTTGTTTCCGGTCAACCCTTCGGTCAGGACCTTCCACCCTGAAAACCGCATGTTCCCTCCGCGCACCTGTCAGGGCGATACCATCAAGTCTTGGCAGGAGTAGCAAGGGGGCGACGCGCCGCCGCCACGCTTTTCGACATCCAAGAGTTTGTCCGCGACCGAATTGACGAGCCGACGACATCAATTGGGGCTTCCAATGTCGGACACGTCATAGGTTCGCTTCTTGCGCTTGTTGCGTTTGAACAGCGAAAACTTGCCGCCGCGCGCCGTTTCGGCGGCAGGCGGTGCCAGATCGACCACCTCGAACCTCGGTTGCCGCCCGTGGCCGCCCTGCCGGCGGGGCACGCTGGACGTGTTCAGATCAAGGAAATCGGGATCGTTTGGATAGATCACCTGGTTGACCGACCGGTTATGCAGCTGGTTCTGCACCCAGTCATGGGCCGCCGGCTTGAAGCGACAACCAAAGCTCAGCTGCGTCACGGCATAAAGGGCGCGCGAACTGCGTCCGTTCCCGTCACCAAACGGATGCGCCAGAATGCACCCGATCAACAGAAAAACCGCCAGGTCCGTTGCATTGCTGTTGAACGCGAAGGGATCGTTGGCCCCCCGCAGCCCCCGCGCCGTCCGAAAGACGTTGGGCAGAAAATGCATCCCGTATGCGCTGGAGCCATAGAAATCTTCGTCTGCGGTGCCGACGCGCGCATCCGCCGACAGTTTGCCCGTCGCTGCATGCAGGTATTCCAGTGTCGTCATTTCACAGGGGTCTCGGCTGGTTGCAGCGCGTTCGATTGCGTTGCGCAGGTCTTTCCACGCCTTCGAATCCCGCCCCACCGATCCGAACCCGAGGGTTTGCGAACTGTTGGTGACCCAATCCGTGGCGCGGTCGAAATCCGACCCGCCTTCGCCCGGTACAAAGGCACGAGACTTTGCGCGGTTCCCACGCAGCTTCAGCGCGTTCGAATAAAACCGCTGTTGCGCGCGGGTCGCAAAGGTTTGCAGGCGGACGGACGCACGCTGGTATTTCTGATTGTCGCTGGCCAGGATCTGGTTCGTCCTGAGCACAAGGGCGTCGAGTTCGACGGCGTTCGTCCCACCTCTGGTATACAGGTTGTAAACATCGTGGGCGAGTTGTTCGGCCGCATGCCGCCCCCCGACACGGTTGTTCCATGGCACAAAGGCGGGATTTCCCGGATCGGCCACCGCATCGAACACATCGCGCGCCGCGAATCCCATGCCGGTTTTCTTGCCGCCTCCAAAGCCGAAACTGAATCCCATCTTCCGCGCCCCTGTGACCCATGGCGCGGGCGGTGCATCCTGGCCCCGCATACGCCTGTTGCATGAACAACGGCGCTTGATCGACGCCATCCATGGGGAAACACCACGGGACGCCGATCTATTCGGTGCGGCTCCCGAAAAACTTTGAAGGCCGCAGGGGACTATGCAAGCGGGGCTAAAGCCCCTTGGCGCGGTAGCTGTCGGCCACCTTGGCAATCGACACCAGGTAGGCAGCAGTGCGCAGGTCATCCACATCGCCGCGTTCGTGCCAGACAGACGCCATCGACTGGTAGGCCGCGCGCATCGTGTCGTCGAGGCCCGAGCGCACCAGTTCCAGCTCGTCCGCGCCGCGCAGGTATTTGCCCTTGAAGTCCGGTGTCATGCTCCACTTGTCGCCCAGGTGCTGGCTGAGCCGTTCCAGTTCGTCCACGACCAGCTGGTGCCGCGCCTCTTCCTGGCGGCGCTGCATCCGGCCGAACCGGATGTGGGACAGGTTCTTGACCCACTCGAAATAGGAGACGGTCACACCGCCCGCATTGGCATACATGTCGGGAATGATGACGGTGCCCTTTTCGCGCAGGATGGTGTCGGCCCCGGCGGTCACGGGGCCATTGGCCGCCTCGATGATCAGCGGTGCCGTGATCCGTTCGGCGTTGCCCAGGTTGATCACCCCCTCAAGCGCGGCAGGCAGCAGGATATCGCAATCGGCCTCCAGCACGCTGTTGCCATCCTCGACATAGGTGCCGTCGGGATAGCCCGACACGCCACCATGGTTCGAAATCCAGTTGCGGATGGCGTCCACGTCCAGCCCGCGCGGGTCGGTCAGTGCGCCGTCGCGTTCAATGATGCCGACGATCTTGCAGCCGTCTTCGTCGGCCAGGAACTTGGCGGCGTGATATCCCACGTTCCCCAGGCCCTGCACCACCACGCTCTTTCCGTCGAGCGTGCCGGTCATCCCGGCCTTTTTCACACCTTCGGCATCGCGAAAGAACTCGCGCAGCGCATATTGCACGCCGCGGCCCGTGGCTTCGGTCCGGCCCTGGATGCCGCCCGCGTTGGTCGGCTTGCCGGTCACGCAGGCCACGCCATTGATGTCGGTGGTGTTCATGCGCTTGTACTGGTCGGCGATCCACGCCATCTCGCGTTCGCCCGTGCCCATGTCGGGGGCGGGCACGTTCTGGGCCGGGTTGATCATGTCGCGTTTGATCAGCTCATAGGCAAAGCGGCGCGTGATCTGCTCCATTTCGTATTCGTCATACTCGCGGGGGTCGACACACAGCCCACCCTTGGAGCCGCCAAACGGCGCTTCGACCAGCGCGCATTTGTATGTCATCAGCGCCGCCAGCGCCTCGACCTCGTCCTGGTTCACGGCCAGGGCAAATCGGATGCCGCCCTTGACGGGTTCCATGTGTTCGGAATGGACGGACCTGTATCCGGTAAAGGTCTGGATCTGGCCGCGCAGACGCACACCAAACCGCACCGTATAGGTGGCGTTGCACACCCGTATCTTTTCCTCCAGGCCCGGCGGCAGGTCCATCAGTGCCACCGCACGGTTGAACATGATATCCACGCTTTCGCGGAAACTCGGTTCGTTGGGGGCACTCATCAGAATTCTCCTTGGATCGATGACTCGCTCGGCGACAGTCTGTGAAAGCAGCCTATGACGGTTTGATTAACAGTACAGGTTTTTTTCCCCTTTCGCGGCCATCCACCCAATTGTGGCGGATTGGTTAACGCGCAGTGAACAATGCCGCGCCGGACGCCGCAATTGGAGAAAATTGTATCGAAATCTCCCCACACTATCCGTGCTTTCGCCCGATTTCGGCCACATTCCGGGGGGACAAAGAGTGTCGGGTGAATGGGCCATAAATTGGTCAACGGAATGATTGGGTACGATATGCCTTTGGAACGGGAAGCGACACGATCGGCACTGTCGAGGCTGCGTTACAGCGCCGCGAAATTCTCGGGGGATGAACGTGGCACGGTCACGTACTTTGCCATTTTCATGCTCATGATGATGCTGCTTGTGGGCGGGATCGCGGTTGATCTGATGGAAAACGAAATGGAACGCACCCGGGTGCAGAACGTTCTGGACCGTGCGGTGCTGGCCGCCGCGGACCTCGATCAGCCACTGGAACCCGCTGAGGTGGTGGCCGACTATTTCTCCAAGGCCGGTCTGGGGCACTACAGCCCGACCGTGTCCGTGGATGAGGGCCTGAACTACCGCACCGTTTCCGCAACAGCCGCGCCGGGGTCGACACGCACGCAGTTCATGCGCCTGATGGGTGTCGACACGCTGCCGGTCAACGCAGGTGGCACCGCCGAAGAACGGGTGTCGAACGTCGAAATTTCCATGGTGCTCGACATCTCGGGCTCGATGGGGCGCAACGACAAGATGGACCACCTTCAGGACGCCGCCAAGACTTTCATCGACACTGTGATCCGGGACGAGACCGACGACCTGATCTCGATCTCGCTGATCCCCTACACTGCGCAGGTCAGCGCGAGCCAGGACATCTTTGAAGCGATGCAAATTCCACGCAGGTCAGGTAATCCGGGCTGGTGTGTCGATTTTGTCGAAAACGACTTTTCCACCACTACCGTTCGGATGGACGGGACATACGAACACATGCAGTTCTTTGACGAAGGGTGGAGCTATTCCAACCCCGTCAACAATCCGGGCTGCCCGGGCCGCGACGATGGCATCGGCCAGAACCGCAGCTATGAACAGATCATCGGGTTCAGCCAGAACGCCAACACGCTCAAGAACCGCATCGACAGCTATCGGGCACGCGCCAACACCTCGATCCATATCGGGATGAAGTGGGGCGTTGCCATGCTGGATCCGTCGTTCAAGCCGGTGGTGCAGGCGCTTGGTCTGCAGAACAAGGTGGACAGTGCATTTGGCAACCGTCCGGCGCTTTATTCGGACACCGAAACACTGAAGACCGTGCTGTTGATGACGGACGGCCAGAACGTGAACACCACGCGCATCCAACCGTGGTACTACAACAGCCGTTCAGAGCGCATCCACTGGACCAAATATCCCTTGCATTGGTACCTGAACCGCTACGTCGGAGGCAGTTGGAGCAACTGGCGCTATACGAAATACACGTCCGGCCAGGCCGACGATATGCTGCACAACATCTGCACAGCGGCCAAGGCCAAGGGCATCGTGGTGTGGTCCATCGGCTTCGAAGTGACCAACTATTCGGCCGGCGTTATGGAAGACTGCGCCTCTTCTCCCAGCCACTTCTTCCGGGTGGAAGGCGTTGAAATCACCGAGGCGTTCGAAGCCATCGCGAAACAAAT
>JBCBFX010000063.1:0-24845 GCA_038527345.1 Pseudomonadota bacterium
TCAGCGCGTCAGCCACATATTCGGTGCCGCTGTCGGACTGGCACACAAACGGGCGCTTGGCAAAGTCAATGGATGTGATGATGTCGCCGATGATCTGGCAGCCCATGGCCTTGGCATGGGCCTCCATGCGGACCATCAGGTCGGGGCCCTGAACCTCGGTGTCGCCGGGCCAGTTCTCGACCTCGGTCGTGGTGGTCAGCTGCCCGCCCGGTTCGATGCCCTGCACCAGGATCGGTTCAAGCATCGCTCGGCTGGCATAGACAGCGGCAGTATAGCCTGCGGGACCCGAGCCCACGATCAGAACCTTGGTGCGTTTGGTATCGGCCATATGTAAATCCCCCGAGACTATGGACTGCGCAACCCGTTCGATATAGACGCCGCGCGGCGCGGATTGAAGCCCGATCTTGCACTTGTGTTCCAGGCAAGCACCTTTCTAATTATTGCGCAAACGCGAAATAATATTGCGCATAGATGCGCTGCTGCTATAAGAACCGCAAATTCAACGAGGGTATGATGGCGAGCACGCGACTGGATCCGATCGACCGCAAGATTTTGGCCGAACTGCAGGCCGACGGCCGCATGACCAACGTGGAACTGGCAAAACGGGTCGGTATTTCGGCCCCGCCCTGCCTGCGGCGGGTGCGGACTCTTGAGGAAAGCGGCTATATCCGCGGCTACCACGCCGATGTGGACAGCCACGCGCTGGGCTTTGAGGTGCAGGTGTTTGCCAATGTCGGGCTCGCCAGCCAGGCCGAAGCCGACCTGAGCGCTTTCGAGGACCGGTGCCGCGCATGGCCCCTGGTCCGCGAATGCCACATGTTGAACGGCGAGGTCGACTTTATCCTCAAATGTGTCGCCCCCGACCTGTCCAGCTTTCAAAGCTTTCTGACGGGTGAGTTGCTGACCACGCCGAATGTGGCTTCGGTCAAGACCTCGCTGGTGATCCGGCAGGCCAAGGACGCGCCGGGCGTGCCCTTTGACGTGCTTGAAGAACGGCTGAGCAAGTCCGCCTGACCCCCGATTGATCTGGCGCAACGTTGTCCTGCGCCTTGTCCGCTAGGATAAGTGCGCGACGGCCCCCTGCCGATCGCCAAGGAGGGCGCGATGACCGTACTGATCCTGTTCGAAAGCATAGAGGGGCAGACGGCCAAGATTGCCGGATTTGTCGAAGATCTGGTCCGTGCGTCGGGACATGACGTTCAGGTCGTGGATGTTGGCAGCGCGGCCGAGGTATCCCTGGACGCGGCCAGCCACGTGATCCTGGCGGCCTCGGTCCATCAACGGCGGCACCCGCGCATGTTCGAGGCAACCGTGACCGCGCAAAGCGACGCGTTGGACAGACTTCCGACCTTGATGCTGTCGGTCAGTCTGAACGCCGCCTTTGAAGAGGGGCGCGAGGAAGCGCAGGATTACCTGGACGAGATGAAGATGCGGACCGGGTTCCATCCAACGCAGGAGGCGCTGATCGCGGGGGCGGTGAAGACCGGAAAGTACGACTATTTCGCCATGCAGGTCGTGCGCTTTGTCCTGCTGCGCGGCCGGGATGTGGACCAGAACGCGACCGAGCATGAATTCACCGACTGGGACGCGCTGCGCGAAACGGTGACTGGGTTCCTGAACAACGCCTGAGCGCGGGGCGGACGACACGTCCGCCTTACGCTAATTCTGTTGGATCGTAAGGCGCACCTTGGTGCGCCCCAGCGGACAGAATGTCCGCCTTGCGCGTGATCACACAAGCTCTTCTTCCGGTGCGCGCGGATGGGCCAGCGGGCCGAAATCCGTGATATGTGCGATGTGCGGAAACATCGACAGAAACAGGTCGCGCTGCGCGTGGGTCACCTGCCGGGTCGCGTTGATACCGGGGTGGAACGTTTCCATCTCGAGCCCGCCAACATCCACCGCCGCATGGCGGGTCAGGCAGATGTGGAACAGGCGCACCGGGGTTGGGGGCACCACCTCGATCACGTTTACGCTGTCGACAAAGGCGCTGGCGGGCGTCAGCATCGGTGCCCCGCCGGTCGCGCCGCGCAAATGCACCGGCGTCTGCAACAGCCGGGCCGCCGGACCCACGGTCACAAAGGACCCAGGCCGGTTGTCGCCAAAGCTGTCGGCCATGATCCGGACCAGTGGCATGCGCCGCCCGGTATCGGCAGGCACGAAATTCGATGACCCGATCCACACGACCTGTGCCGGCTTGCCGGCGGATGTGTTCAGCCAGTCGCCGGGTTGCAGATCCTCGACCGCCGTGCCGCCGTTTGGACCGCTGAGCACCACGCCGCGCGCAAAGGCGGAAAACGCCCCTTCGAAAAGGGGCAGGGCCGGCGCCTTGAATGTGGCGACGCTGCGCGTGCCATCGGCACGCAAGGCGGCGACTTCGTACATGCGCAGCGGTGGATGGTCCGGTCGGGCCATCGGGGTCGCGTATCGGTCGTATTCTGCACGCGGGACGCGCAGGGCAGCGGGATTCGACATCTGTAACCTCGTATTATCGGTCACATCCGCGTCGGCCCCCACCGACGACGACAGATGGAGCAGATCCATGTGTCCAAGTGATGGGTCATAATTCGGAATTTTGCCGCAAATTGTCAAAAACTGCGAGACATTAATTTCAAAGGGCGCACCAATGGCGCGCCCCTCGGGAGGATTGTTCCCGTCTGTGGCCTGAAATCGGCCACAATTTGATTCGGATTATGTCGGAAGTGCGGCGGCGATCAGGCCGATCTGCGCAGTTCCGTTTGCGCATCGCGCTTGGCGATGAAGGCCGCGCGACGCTTGCCGCGTGCCCATGGCATCCGGGGGGTGTCCTGCGTCGCTGCTTCGGTCACGGATTTGATGAAACGCCGCTTTGCCATTGTCGTTGTCCTCTGCTCGCCTGGTTAAGCTGTCCGATGTCTTGTTAACCAACATTGTGCCGTCGCAATCAGGCGGCATTTGGACATTTTCCGAGTTTTTTGGGAATCAGGTCTTGGTTCGGGTGCGCGCAATGTGGCGACGGCACACCCGGAATAATTCATCATAAACAGATGGTTAACAGAAATCAATGCCGGGGCGTCGGCTATTGTGGCACCAGCACGGCACCGCTGGCCCCAATGCTGCCCGATTTACAGGGAAATCGCCGAAATCAAACGTCCGTAGTCCGGGTCCTTGGCGTGCATCGAACGGCGGTAGGAATAGAACCGGTCCGGATCGTAGTAGGTGCAGTGCCGTGTCCATTCGGCACTGCCGATCCCCATCGCGCGCAGGCGGGCCAGCCCATAGCCCGGCAAGTCGAAATGCATACGGTCCCCGTCACCTCCGGCAAAAAAGCGGGTGTTTTCCGGGTCTTCATCCAGAAACAGATCAAAGAATTCCGGTCCCACCTCGTAGGCGCGCTGGCTGATGGTGGGGCCGATCACGGCCTGAATACGGTTTCGTTCGGCACCCAGGTCGATCATGGCCTCGACCGTTGATTCGAGAACACCTGCCTGCGCGCCCTTCCATCCCGCATGGGCGGCCCCGATCACACCTGCCCCGGCATCGGCAAACAGCACCGGTTGGCAATCGGCCGTCAGCACGGACAATGCGACGCCAGGTGTGCGGGTCACAAGGCCATCTGCCTTGGGGCGGTCTGATTGCGGGCCGTCGACCTGCACCACGTCGCCGGAATGAACCTGGTGGATGCCGACAAGATGATCCTCGGGCACTTCCATCGCCGCCGCGACACGGGCGCGGTTGATGGCGACGATTTCGGACTGGTCGCTGCTGCCGATGCCGCAGTTCAGCCCGGAAAAGACTCCGGACGATGCGCCGCCCTTGCGGGTAAAGAAGCCGTGGCGCACTGGGGCGAGGGCGTCGGCGGTCAGGATTTCGAGCGTCATGCGGACAGTCCGGGCGGCGGTGATGTGCCGGGCGGATAGAGGCCCAGCACCTTGAACAGGTTTCCCATTTCATCCGGGTGCGTCAACCGCCGATGTGCCGCCTTGTGGGAACGGAGCGCGTCGCCTTCGAGGTCCTTGGCCAAATGTTGCGCACGGACGGTGATCCCCAGCCGTTCCAGGAACACACCCTGCGGCGTCAGCCGGGTGAAGGCGGCCGGGGCGGCGGCCCGGGCCAGCGCCTCGAAATCGACATGAGCGGTCAGGTCGGCGGTGCCGGGGGCGTCGAGCCGTTTGGTGACCTTGTGATCCTTGACCGCTTGCAGCGTGTCCCCCAGCGACCGCCAGTCGCCGTAATCCAGGATCAGGGCGGCCCCGCCATGGTTGCCGATGCGGTCGCCCAGCGTTTTCATGACGGCCTGTGCGCTGGGTGCGGCTTCCACCAGGTCGCCGTCTGCGGTGTCGTCCAGCCGATGCTCCAGATCGGGCTGTGGGCTTGCCGGGGCAAGGCCAAATGTCAGCTTGCCGTCTTTGACCCCCACGCAACGTTCGCGCCAATGATCGCCGTCGCGGACGAACTGGCGGATGGGCAGCGCATCGAAGAATTCGTTCGCAACGGCCCATGTCGGCGCATCCGGCAGCTTGTCGGCCATGTCGATCCAGCGAATGTCGTAGCCGTCCAGCGTCTCGGCCTGCCTGGCCTGCAAAGGGGCGGACGTTTCAAGCAGCACGATGTGGGCGGCAGCCGAGAAGCCGGGCACCTTGGTCGTGGCCCGCAGGATGTCGGCCATGAGCGTGCCGCGACCGGGGCCGAATTCGGCCAGGGTGAAGGACGCCGGCGCGCCCTGATCCATCCAGCTTTGCGCCAGGCTCAGGCCCACAAGTTCGCCGAACATCTGGCTGATTTCGGGGGCAGTGATGAAATCACCGTCGGTGCCCAGTGGATCGCGGGTGGCGTAATAGCCATGGTCCGGGTGCATCAGCGCGTCCGCCATGAATTCGGCGATGGTGATCGGGCCGTCTGCGTTGATGCGGTATTTGAGCAGATCGGTCAGGCTCATGTCACATGCGTCCGGGCCGCGTGGCGGGCCCGGCGGATCAGCCACAGGCCCAGAAGGATCATCGGCAACGACAGAATTTGCCCCATGGTCAGGCCATACCCCCCGATATGCCATGCCAGCCCCAGCGGATTGCCCGGCGAAATGAATTGTGCGTCCGGCTGGCGCACGAATTCAACCACGAAGCGCGCCAGGCCATACCCGGCCAGGAAGGTGCCACAGACCCGCCCAGGGGTCTTGAAGGCCTTGCGTACCCAGACCAGCCAAAGCAGCAGAACCAGCAGCACGAACCCTTCAAGGAACGCCTCGTACAGTTGCGAGGGGTGCCGCGCGCAGACCCCGATCACGTCGGGACAGAACTGCGCCGCCTGACCGGGAAAGGCCACGGCCCAGGGCACTTCGGTCGGCCGACCCCACAGTTCGGCATTGATGAAATTGGCCAGTCGCCCCAGCAGCAACCCCGGTGGGGTGCCAAGCGCGATCAGGTCGGCGACGCTGTATTTGTTGAACGGCTTGTTGCGGACATAGAGCCATGCCGCCAGCAGAACGCCCAGCAGGCCGCCGTGAAAGGCCATGCCACCCTCCCAGATATACAGGATGGCGATGGGATTTTGCAGGTAGACGTCGGGCTGATAGAACAACACATAACCGAGGCGTCCGCCCAACAGTACACCCAGGATGAGCCACGTCAGCATTTCCTCGATCTGGGCGGGCGACATGACGGGCGTGTCGTTGGGCCACAGCCGCGGCGATTTCACCGTCATCACGGCCAATCGCCAGCCGATGACGATGCCCGCGATATAGGCCAGCGCGTACCAGCGCAGCGCGAATTCCATGCCGAAGAGCGAGATGGAAAAGATCTCGGGCGAGATATCGGGAAAGGGGATCATGCCTGTCATCTGCGTCTCAATGCCTCTGGCCGGGAAGGCGTGTCAACCTTGCGGCGCGCGTCCATGCAGACCATATACAGTCGGGAATGCAGACGGAGATGACACCATGCAGGCACGCGGCAAGATTTTCGACGACATTTCGCAGCTGATGACCAACGCCATGGGCGTGGCTCAGGGCGCGCGCGAAGAGGCGGAAACGGCGATGAAGTCGATGGTGGACCGCTGGCTGGCCGATCGCGATTTCGTCACGCGCGAGGAATTCGACGCGGTCCGCGCCATGGCGCAGAAGGCCCGCGAAGAGAACGAGGCGCTGAAGGCCCGGCTCGACGCGCTTGAGGCCAAGCCCGACTGATCCAGCGGCGGCGCTGCCGCGCCGTTCCATATTCAACCAGTGTCGCGTGATCGCCCGGAGATCTGCCGGGCGTTCTGGTTCGCTTGTGTCGCAGGGGGCTCTGCCCCCGGCGCTGACGCGCCGCCCCCGGGATTTTTCGGGAACAGAGACGGGGCGGGCTGCCTGCGCTATTTCGCGTCACAACATGGGTTGTCCCCAACTTATTGCGGTTATCCCCAAATAAAGGGTTGCCAGACCGGATCGGCGCAGTCACCATATCTGGTAGAGGTGCGGGGGATCGCCCCGATATCTCAGAGCAGGCACCTAGCGCTTGGGGGCGCTGCCAGCCCCCTTCGCTAAAAAGCGACAAAAAGAGGTGGCACCATGGCACTTTCCGAGCAGTTTCTGGAAGAAGACATTCACCCGATTGATATCGTGGAGCATCTGGCCGAGCACCACGAGTGGGATTTCGACCGGATCGCCGACGATCAGATCGCCATGGCGGTCGAGGGCCAGTGGCGCACCTATTCCATCACCCTTGCCTGGTCCGGCTATGACGAGACGCTGCGCATGGTCTGCACCTTCGAGATGGAGCCCCCCGCCGACAAGCTGCCGCAGCTCTACGAGCTTCTGAACCTTGTCAACGATCAGTGTTGGGCGGGGTCCTTTACCTATTGGGCCGAGCAGAAGCTGATGGTCTATCGCTACGGACTGTTGATGGCGGGCGGCCAGATGGCCGGGCCCGAACAGATCGACACCATGATCGGTGCTGCCGTCATGAGTGCCGAGCGGTACTACCCCGCGCTGCAATTGCTGGTCTGGGGTGACAGGACCCCCAGGGATGCCATGCAGGTCGCCATTGCGGAGGCTTACGGCCGCGCCTAATGTCCGCCCCGGAACAGCTGGGGGCATATATCCATGACAGATGCATCGCGTGCGGCCCGGGGCCTTGTGTTGCTGGGCTGTGGCAAGATGGGGTCGGCCATGTTGCAGGGCTGGCTGGACCGGGGGATGTCTCCGGAACAGGTCTGGGTGCTGGACCCGGTGCCGTCGGATTGGCTGATGGGCACGGGGGTGCACGTGAATGACCCGTTGCCTGAATATCCCGGGATCGTCCTGATTGCTGTCAAGCCGCAGATGATGGGGGATGCTTTGCCTGCCATTCAGGCCTTGGGCGGCGGTGAGACAGTTTTTGTCTCCGTCGCCGCTGGTACGTCGCTGTCGGCGTTCGAGGATGCTTTTGGCGCGACGACGCCCATCGTGCGGGCCATGCCCAACACGCCTGCGGCGGTGGGGCAGGGCATCACCGCCATTTGTGCAAATGCCCCAGGGCAGGCCGCGCTGGATGAGGCCGAGATGCTTTTGTCGGCGGTGGGCGAGGTCGTGCGTCTCGACGGAGAACACCAGATGGATGCGGTCACCGGCGTCAGCGGGTCGGGCCCGGCCTATGTGTTTCACCTGATCGAAACCCTGGCCGCAGGCGGCGAGGCGCAGGGGTTGCCCGCCGATCTGGCGATGCGGTTGGCCAAGGCAACCGTTGCCGGGGCGGGGGCATTGGCCATGTCGGCCGACGAGGACCCCGCGCAATTGCGCATCAACGTCACCAGCCCCAATGGCACCACGCAGGCGGCGCTGGAGGTGTTGATGGATCAGGCCTGTGGCTTTCCGGCGCTGTTGCCCAGGGCGGTGGCGGCCGCAACCAGACGATCCGGGGAGTTGGCCCGTGGATAACATCAGTTTCGACGATTTTCTGAGGGTTGACGTGCGCGTGGGCCGCGTGGTGCGGGCCGAGCCATTTCCAGAGGCGCGCAAGCCCGCCATCAAGATGTGGATCGATTTCGGTGGCGGGCTGGGGGAAAAGAAGACCTCGGCCCAGATCACGGATCACTACACGCCTGACGAACTGGTGGGCAAATCGGTGATGGCGGTTGTGAATTTTCCGCCGCGCCAGATCGGGCCTTTCATGTCCGAGGTGCTGGTGCTGGGGTTTCCGGATGCGAACGGGGCCATTGTGTTGGCGACACCGGACAAGGACGTGCCGGCGGGGGGGCGGTTGCATTGATGCGTTTGTGGATCACGCGCCCCCTGCCTGCGCCGGTGGTCGAAGCGGCGCGCGCTGTCTGTGACGTCGTGGTGCGGGCGGGGACATTGCCCCTGACAGCTGCCGAATTGCGGGCGGCGTTGACGGAATATGACCTTGTCCTGCCGACCCTTGGCGATGTGTTTTCGGCGGATGTCTTTGCGGATGTGTCGGCACCGCGGTGCCGGTTGCTGGCGAATTTCGGGGTCGGCTTCAACCATATCGACGTGGAAGCGGCGCGTGCAGCGGGCATCGCCGTAACCAACACGCCCGGCGCTGTCACGGATGCAACGGCCGATATCGGTGTCATGCTGATGCTGATGAGTGCGCGGCGCGCGGCCGAAGGCGAGCGGTTGGTGCGGGCGGGCGCATGGAAAGGGTGGCACCCGACACAGATGCTGGGTCTGCACATGAGCGGCAAACGCCTGGGGATCGTCGGCATGGGCCGGATCGGGCAGGCGATTGCCCGGCGCTGCCATTTCGGATTTGGCATGTCGGTCCATTACGTGAGCCGCAGCGACAAGGAACTGGATTTCCCGGCAGACCGCGCCGACGGCTTGGAAAAGCTTGCCGGTGGGGTGGATTTCCTAGTGATCTGTGTGCCCGCAGGGCCGGAAACGCGGCACCTGATCAGTGAGGACGTGCTGGGGGCGATGCAGCCGCATGCGCATCTGGTGAATATCGCGCGCGGGGATATCGTGGACGAAGCGGCCCTGATCGCGGCGCTGGAAGCGCGGGCCATAGGGGGGGCGGGGCTGGACGTGTATGAGCGTGAGCCCGAGGTGCCCGAAGCCTTGGCGGCCCTCGACAATGTCACCCTGTTGCCGCACCTGGGCACGGCGGCGTTGGAAGTGCGCACCGCGATGGGGCTGATGGCAGTGGACAACATTCGTGCTTTTGTCGACGGAGCGGATCTGCCCAACCCGGTGTGAGCGGAGCCGGAAACCGACACGGTTTCCGGGCTGTTTTCCGACACGGAAAACGCGACCAGTGGCAATCGTCCGTCAATACCACGCGCTGTTTCGCAACCTGCGTTCAGTCGCCCACGGCTTCCCGCCAATGGCGACGGCACAGCGACACATATGTTTCGTTCCCGCCGATCTGCACCTGTGCGCCATCCGTGACGGCCTGACCGTCGGCATCCTGACGGATCACCATCGTGGCCTTCTTGCCGCAGTGGCAGATCGTGCGCACCTCGCGCATCTCGTCGGCAAGCGCCAGCAGGGTCGCGGACCCGGGAAACAGCTTGCCCTGAAAATCCACCCGCAGGCCGTAACACATCACCGGCAGGCGCAGGTCGTCCACCGCACGGGCAAGGGCCCAGACCTGCGTTTCGGACAGGAACTGTGCCTCGTCCACAAAGACGCAGGCCACGTCACGCTGCTTGATCCGTGCCGCGAGCTTGGCAAAGAGGTCTTCGCCGGAACCAAACGTATCCGCCTCTGCCGCGATCCCGATGCGTGACGCGATGCGACCGGCGCCGGCACGGTTGTCGAAACCGGGGGTCAGCAGATACGGCTCCATGCCCCGTTCGCGGTAATTGTGCGCGGCCTGCAGCAGCACCGTCGACTTGCCGGCATTCATGGTGGAGTAGTGGAAGTAGAGCTTGGGCATGGCCTGTTCCTACGAAGCTTGGCAGGGCAGGGCAAGCCACACCGCCATGCGGGCGTGCCCGGTCGCAAACACTGCGCCGGGCATATGCTGGTACTGTTGTAACGGGCCGCGTGTGAAGTGTTGACCACCTCAGTTTGGGACGCACACGGCCCACACCGTTTACCATCCAGCAGACCCGCCACATCGGTTGCCGCAAGCGGCCTGCCGGTTCCCACAATCGTCAGAACAGCAGCGGATCTCACCCGTGACCGACGCTGGGGACGTCGGCTACTCGTCTGGTCCCCGAAACAGTTGGGACGATTAACCAATGACATTTGCGCCCGAGCCAATTAATGGGAAAACTCCCGGTGAGTTCCCCAGACCAGAGGTTGTGCACGGGGTCGCAGAGAAAAGGTAAGGTGATGGCCGCGACAGGAAGTTATCTGAAGAAACACACCGAGGCGTTGGTCAAGGACGTGGGTATCGAACCGGCGTGCGAACTGACCGGAAAGTCCAAGGCGACGCTTGGTCGATATTATTCCGATCACTCCGAACATGCGGACCGCTTCATGCCGATCGATGCCGTGGTCGCGCTGGAACAGGCGGCCAGCTATCCGCATGTGACCGGCGCGCTGGCCGAATTGCAGGGCATCACCCTCAGCCACGACGATCGCAAACCGAATGATGACCGCAAGGGCGGCGTGAATTCGGACGTGATCGCGCTGAGCCAGCGCTTTGCCATGCTGATGACCGAATACCAGCAGTCCATCGAGGATGGCGTGATTTCCGTGAACGAGGCAAAGCGCCTGCTCAAGGAAACGACCATGCTGCAACAGGTGCTGATCGACATGAAGCTGAACCTGGAAGAAGAGAGTGGCTGACGACGATCTGCCCGCGCTTGTTGTTCAGGCTTTGCCGCGGATTGACGTGGATGCGCTGCGCGGCACCGACGACCCGGGACACCCGCCGCGCATTCTGCTGCTTTACGGTTCTCTCCGCGAGGCCAGCTATTCCCGCCGCGCCGCGCAAGAGGCGGCACGGATTCTGCGGCATCTCGGCTGCGAAACCCGGATGTTCGACCCGTCCGGCCTGCCGCTCGTCGACGATGCGCCTGATAAACATCCCAAGGTGCAGGAACTGCGGGAACTGGCCACGTGGTCCGAGGGGATGGTCTGGTCCAGCCCCGAACGTCACGGCGCCATGACCGGCCTGATGAAAACCCAGATCGACTGGCTGCCCCTGTCCCTGACCGGCGGCATCCGGCCCACCCAGGGCAAGACGCTGGCCCTGATGCAGGTCTCGGGTGGCTCGCAAAGTTTCAACGCCGTCAACCAGATGCGCATACTGGGTCGCTGGATGCGCATGGTCACCATCCCCAACCAGTCCAGCATCGCCAAGGCGTGGCTCGAATTTCAGGGTGATCGCCTGCCTGCGGGCCCGTTCTACAGTCGCGTCGTCGATGTGATGGAGGAGTTGGTCAAGTTCACCTGGATGGTGCGCAGCCGCAAGGATTACCTTGTCGACCGCTACTCGGAGCGGGTGGAAACCGTGGCCGAGGTGCATGCCCGCGTGTCCAAGACCTGACACAGCCGTGCGCCCTTCGGGCTTGCTCGATTGATCTGCCCTGTGCAGTGTACCGTCCACGAATGTAGTTGGGTTGTCGGTGCCATGGCCAAGGACATACGCGAGGACGAGCTGTTGGAATTGCTGCGGGCGATTCCGGCTTTTGATGCGATCGAACCTCCCGTCCTCGAACAGATGGTCGAACGTTCCGAATACCGGAACGTTGCCTTGGGCGAGGCGTTGATCCGCGAGGGGGATCAGGCCAACACGTTGTATATCGTGCTCAAGGGTCGGTTTACCGTTCTGGCCGGTGCGCTGCCCATCGCTGAAATCCGTCCCGGTGAGCCGATTGGCGAATTGGCGTTCTTTGCGGGCGGTCTGCGCACCGCCACGGTGATCGCGGCGCGCGACAGTTCGGTCATGGCGCTGACGCGGGAATCTTATGATGCGCTGTCCGCGCGAACGCCTGCACTTGCGAACGGCATTCTGGCCGCCGTGTCCCGGCGTCTGGCCCGCGCCGTTCCTGCTGCACCCGGTTTGCTGCCGCAAGCGGGCCGTGTCTGTGCCGTATTGCCCGGCGCGGGGCAGGTTCTGGATCGGCGGTTTGTCGAACAGCTGACCGCTGCCTTTGACGTGGATCAGTCATGGCGGATTTTGGACGAAACCTTTGCGCCGCCTGACCTGCTGGACGATCCGGAGCGCCTGTCAGACTGGCTGGAAGAGCAGGAGGTCGCGCACGGCACGCTGTTGTTGATCTGCCGCGATCCGGACGCCCACCGCACCTGGCGCAAGACCATCGCCAGCAACAGCGACACCATTGTCATCGCGGTGGCCCGCACCGATCAGTTCGACCCGGAACGGCACGCGCCGTCGCCGCTGGAAATTCAGGTGTACCAAGCCAAGATGGAGACCAATGTCCAATTGGTGCTGTATCGTCCGAACGCCTCGGACAGTACCTGCCGGACTTCGGACTGGCTGCACGACCGTCTGACCGGCCTGCATCATCACGTGGCGCTGGACCGGCCCGACGACTTTGCGCGTGTGGGGCGCTTCATCCGGGGTGAGGCCGTGGGGCTGGTGCTGTGTGGCGGCGGATCATTTGGCACCGCACATCTGGGGGCCATCAAGTACCTGCTGGAACGCGGATATCATTTCGACTTTGTCGGCGGCACCAGCGTGGGGTCCGCACTGGGTGCGGCGCTGGCCATGCAGATCTCGCCCGAAGAGATCATGGACCAGTGCGAGGATATCTTTATCAAGTCCAAGGCCATGTCCAAGCTGACCGTGCCACGCCATGCCCTTCTGGACCATCATACGCTGGACGCTGCTTTTGTACGTCACTATGGCGCCTTTGACGTGGAAGACTTGCCGCTGAACTTCTACGCGGTGGCCACCAGCCTGACCTTTAACGACCTGTCGGTGATCCGCACCGGCCCCCTGTGGCAGGCGATCCGCGCTTCGACCGCGATCCCGGGCATATTCCCGCCCATGCTGTGTGCGGATGGCGAGGTGCTGATCGATGGCAGCCTGATCGACAATGTGCCGCTGGACGTGATGCGCGGGTTCAAGCCGGGGCCGAACATCGTGCTGAATTTCCTGCCCGACCGCGCGTGGCGTGTCGCGGCCAAGTACGAGGATCTGCCGAACCGCGCGCAGGCGCTGGGCAGTCTGGTCCGTGGCCCGCGCAAGGGCACGCCGCGCCATCCGTCGGCCTTTGCCATTCTGGCCCGCGCCATGGTCGTGAACGCCCGCCGCCTGCTGACCCAGATCAACGTGGGCGAGGACGTGCTGCTGAACCTGTCGCTTCTCAGGGGCATGAGCTTCATGGACTGGAAACGGGGACGCGAGTTGTTCGACACCGCCTATGCCCAGATGGAAGCTGCCATGGCAGAAGTGGACGATGCGGACCTGTCGACCCAAGATGGCCGCATGGCCCTGCTGCGCGAGGCATCGGACCACATCAACGACGTCGGCAAGCGACTGGGCCTGACGACGCGCTAGGCGCGTTTGCGTTCCACGATCACAGACCCCACGGAATAACCCGCGCCGAAGGAACAGATGATGCCCACGTCGCCCGGCACCATGTCCTGCGAATACTTGGAAAAGGCGATGATCGACCCGGCGGACGACGTGTTGGCATAGTCCTGAAGGATGTTGGGCTGTTCGCCGGGTTCCGGGTCGCGCCCCAGCACCTTTTTCCCGATGAAATCGTTCATGGTCTTGTTGGCCTGGTGCAGCCACAGCCGCTTGATGTCGCCCGATTGCACGCCGTTGTCCGCCATGTGTTCCGCGATGTGCCGGCTGACCATCGGCAGCACTTCCTTGAACACCTTGCGGCCGTTCTGCATGAACTGCATGTCGCGGCGGTCGGCCATCCCGTCGGGGCGGGACCGGCGCAGAAAGCCGTTGTTGTTGCGGATATTGTTGGAAAATTCGGTAGCGCAGCGGGTGGACCGGATTTCGAAATGATCGCCCTGGGCGTCCTCTTGGCGTTCGATCAGCGTGGCGGTGGCCACGTCCCCGAAGATAAAGTGGCAATCGCGGTCTCGCCATTCGAGGTGGGCGGAACAAATCTCGGGGTTCACCACCAATGCGGACCGGATCGACCCCGACCGCACCATGTCCGCCGCGGCCTGAATGCCGAAGGTGGCCGAGGAACAGGCGACATTCATGTCAAAGGCAAAGCCGTTCACGCCCAGCAATTGCTGGATCTCGATCGCCACCGCGGGATAGGCGCGTTCGAGGTTCGAGGCGGCACAGATCACGGCACCCACATCCGCTGCCGTCCGGCCCGCCTGTTGCAACGCAGTGTTCGCTGCATCCACGGCCATCTCCGCCATGATCGACGGCTCGTCATCGCTGCGCTGGCGCAACAGCGGGTGCATCACGGCAGGGTCCAGCACACCGGACTTGTCCATCACATAGCGGCTTTCGATGCCCGATGCCTTGAAGATGAAATCCTCGGACGAGTGATCCTTGGCCGTTACGGTCCCGGCGGCGATGGCGTCGGCGTGTTCGGCGTTGAAGCGGTCGGCATAGGAGTTGAACGCCTCGACCAGTTCAGCATTGGAAATGGACTGTTGGGGCGTGTAGACGCCTGTGCCGGTGATGACGGGTGTGAATGACAAGGCGCGCCCCTTCAGGCTGTTCTTTTCCAGTTGCGCAAACCTACTGCGGTCACCTTGGCCCCGCAAGGGCGCGCGTGGGGTATCGACGTGTCGCGAATGACCAAGCAGACGGGCGCGGGGGCGGCTTTTCTGGGACGTGGGGAGCCTATGATGACACAAAGCTCGATGGCCGACTTCGTTCTGGGACCTGTGGCGATACCGGACCCGGTGCGGGACGTCGCAGGCACGCTGCTGCTGGACACCATCGGAGTGGCCGCAGGCGCATCGGGGTTGCAGGCGGGACGGATCGCCCGCGACTTTGCCCATGGGCACATGGGGCCGGGCAGTTTCGCGGCACCGCTGATGTTTGACGGGCGTTTGTGCGGTTTGCCCGGTGCCGCTTTTGCGGCCGCCACCCAGATCGACAACCTGGATGCCCATGATGGCTTTAACCCGGTCAAGGGACATATCGGCTGCGCCGTGGTGCCGGCGCTGTTTGCCTTTGCCACGTTGCGGCCCGATCTGGTGCTGCGCGAGGCAGCGAATGCGCTGGTCGTGGCCTACGAGGTGGCGGCGCGCGCAGGCACGGTGCTGCACGCGACGGTCAGCGACTATCACACGTCCGGCGCGTGGAACGCGCTTGGAGTGGCAGCGCTTGGGGCTCGGCTGCTGGGCTTGTCACCTGATCAGTTGCGACACGCGCTGGGCATCGCTGAGTTCCATGGCCCCCGCAGCCAGATGATGCGCGAGATTTCCAACCCCACGATGCTGCATGACGGATCCGGCATGGGGGCCATGGTGGGTGTGCAGGCGGTTCTGATGGCACAAGCCGGGTTCGCGGGTGCCCCCGCCATCACGGTGGAACAGGCCCCTGCGCACTGGGCCGACCTTGGCACCGACTGGACGATCACGCGCAATTACATCAAGCCCTATCCGGTTTGCCGCTGGGCGCATCCGTCGATCGACGGGCTGCGGCAGTTGCGGCTGGCGCACGGTTTTGACGCCAGCGATATCGCACGGATCGAGATCGAGACATTCGACGCCGCCGCCGCCCTTTACCCCGACATGCCCGACACGACCTCCAAGGCGCAGTATTCGTTGCCCTTTGCAGTGGCGATGATGGCGGTCCGCGGGCAAGTTGGGCCCGACGAAGTACAGGGGGCGGCGCTGTCTGACCCGGATGTGGCGGCCCTGCTGCCCCGGATCGCGGTCACCGCGACGGACAGGCACACGGCCCGTTTCCCGGATGTGCGCACGGCGGACGTCGCGGTCGTGCTGACCGATGGATCACGCCGCGCCGTGACGGACGTGCAGCCGCGCGGCGGGCCGCAAGAGGTACCGATGCCGCCGGAAGAGGTGCAGGAAAAATTCGGGATCATGACCGCAACGCTTGACCCGGGCAGGCGCGCAGCGCTTTGGGCCATGCGGGGGCGGATGGATGCCGACGCGCCATTTTCCGGCCTTGCAGACCTTGTGACCGCGCCGATCTAGGCCGTGCCGCGGATCAGATCCGATGCCTTTTCGCCGATCATTATGGCGGGGGCGTTGGTGTTGCCGCTGACGATCTCGGGCATGATCGAACAGTCGGCCACGCGCAACCCTTCGATTCCGTGCACCCGCAGCTTGTCATCGACCACCGCGCCCGCGTCATTGCCCATCTTGCAGGTGCCGGTGGGGTGGTAGATGGACACCGAGTTGTTGCGCGCCCAGTCCAGCGTGCCGTCGTAGTCATCCATGGACAGATCGCCCGTTGGCCGGAATTCTTCACTGATCTTTGAGGTGAGGGGCGCGTGCCGCGCAATGGTGCGGGCCACGTTCACGCCCGCCACGATGGTGCGGCAATCGGTTTCCGTGCTGAGGTAGTTGGGATGGATCTTGGGATAGGTGCGCGGATCGCCCGACACCAACCTGATCTCGCCCCGGCTTTCGGGCCGCAACTGGCAAACGGACATGGTAAAGGCGGAAAACGGATGCACCCCCTCGCCGGGGCTGTCGGCGCTCCACGGCTGGACGTGGAACTGGATGTCGGGGGTGGCCACATCCGGGGATGTGCGCAGGAACCCGGTGGCAAGGCTGGCGGCCATGGTCATGGGGCCGGCGCGGAACATCGCGTATTTCAGCGCGATGCGGGCCTGATTGAACAGGCTGCGCACCTCGTCATTCAGGGTCGGTTCGTTGCATTTGAACACCAGCCGCGCTTGCAGATGGTCTTGCAGGTTCTTGCCCACCCCCGTCAGGGCGTGGCGCGTGTCGATGCCCACATCCGACAGGTGATCGGGGTCCCCGATGCCCGACATCATCAGCACCTGCGGCGAGTTTATCGCACCAGCAGACAGAATCACCTCGCGCCGGGCGGTGATGGTCTGTTCCAGCCCGGCCTTGTCCAGATAGGTCAGGCCGGTGACCTTCTTGCCATCCAGATTGACCCGTTTGACCAGCGCGTTGGTGACGATCTGCAGGTTTTGCCGATGCTTGACCGGTTTCAGGAACGCAACGGCGGACGAACAGCGCCGCCCGTTTTCCGCGGTAAGCTGGAAATAGCCCACGCCTTCCTGCGTTTCGCCATTGTAGTCGGGGTTGAACGGATACCCGGCGGCCTGTGCGGCCGCGACCCAGGCGTCGCAGATGGGGCGCTGGATGCGCATGTTCGACACGGCCAGCGTGCCGTCGGTGCCGTGGTAGTCGTCGGCGCCGCGTTCCTGTTTCTCGGACCGTTTGAACAGGGGCAGGACATCGTCCCAGCCCCAGCCCGCGTTGCCCATCTGGCGCCAGCGGTCGTAATCCTGTGCCTGGCCCCGGACATAGAGCAAACCGTTCAGTGACGACGATCCGCCCAGCACCTTGCCACGCGGCCAGTCGATGGAACGACCGTTCAGGCCCGGGTCGGGTTCGGTCTTGTAACACCAGTCCACGGACGGGTTGTGCATGGTCTTGAAGTAGCCGACGGGGATGTGGATCCACGGGTTCCAGTCGCGCCCCCCCGCCTCGAGCAGGATCACGCGCGTGCCCGGATCGGCACTGAGCCGGTTGGCCAGCACACATCCGGCCGAGCCTGCGCCCACGATCACGAAATCGGCTTCCACCCTCCGGTCCTCCCTTCCGTTAGGTAAAAAAACTCTAGGCAGAATGGAATTCGTCCGCTAGCCTTTTCTGAGATAATTTGTCTCAATAAATGCATCAGGGAGGAAAGCATGGGACTCGAACGGAAACTAGCGGGCATCTCGCGCCGCGATTTGTTCAGGATTGCAGGGCGCTACGGCATGAGCTCGACGCTGCTGGCAGCGGGCAGCTTCGGGGGCGCGATGAGCGTCGCCAACCTGGCCAAGGCAGCAGAATCGACATACGAAAAGCGTTTTGCCAAGGAAGCCAAGCATACGCTGAAGTTTGGCGCGGCCGGTTTCAACGAACGCAACCTGCTGATCGAACGCGCCGGCACGCTGGAATTCGCACGCGACCTCGAAGCCCGGACAGACGGCGAGATTCGCGTCGAGTTCATCGGCGACAACCAGATCTGCGGCCAGCTGTCCTGTGTGGAAAAGGCGCAGCAGGGCATCGTCGACATCTATGCCGCCTCGACCCAGAACTCGGCCGGTGGTGCGCCCTATCTGAACGTGCTGGACTATGCCTACATGTTCCGCAGCCGGGCCGATCAGTATTATTTCCTGTATCACCCGAAATCGCAGGAACTGCTGCGTGACCCGTTTGAAAAGCGTCACGGCCTGAAATTCCTGTTCAGCCACGCGGAACTGCGCGGCATCCAGCTGGGTCTGTCGTGGGAAGACAAGCCCACGGTCACATCGATCGAGGAACTGTTCGGCACCAAGAACCGCGTGACGGGCACACAGCTGGGCCGGATCGCGATGAACGCCCTGAACCTGAACCCGGTTCCGGTCGCTTGGGAAGAAACGCTCGATGGCCTCAAGCAGGGCCTGATCGATGGCGCGGAAACATGGGCTTCGGCCGTGGCATATGCCAACATGTCGCCCGTGGTCAGCCAGTGTGTGGACCTCAAGTTCTTCTGCGGCACAGAGCACACCGCCATGAGCGCGTCGGTTTTCGACGGCCTCGGCGGCGACCTTCAGGACGCGGTGATGGAATCGGCATACTGGGCGCAAACCCATGTGCAGGCCGCGAACGAGGCCGCGCTGGTCAACACCGTCGGCTTCTCGAACCCGCAGCTTCCGGGCACGATCTTTGCGGAAAACAACGTGCGCGTGGCGTCGTTGTCGGATGCGGAAATCAAGAAGGCCGAAGAAATGTGTTCGCCCGAATACCAACCGCAACTGTGGGAGCAGTGGCGTGAGCGTATCAACGGCTGGGCCGGTGGTCTGGATACCTATCAGGAAATCTATGACACCGTGCGCGAGCACGACATCACACTCGCGGAAAACGTCGAGCCCCGCCGCTGGTGGAAGGGCTAGGACGGACCCAAGCAGCAGGATCGGCCCCATTGCGGGCCGGTCCACTTCGCCCGAAAGACCCGCCGGAAACAGGTGGGCGCAGGCTTAGAACAGGGGGGACCAGATGTCAGTCTGGGCAGAAGCGATCGGGGTGTTTTCCTCGGTCCTGACAAATGACTCATTCGAAATGAAGAACGCATTCCGCCCCAATGGGGCCTATCTGGCGTTCGGGTTCGTGACCCTGTTGGGGGGCGCGATCATGGCGGGCGTGTTCAAGGCGGTGCCGTGGGTGGACCGGCATCTGGAACGCACGATCATCATCTATGCGTACCTGATCATCGCCTACATCATCTTTTCCGGCGTGGTGCAGCGGTTCGTGCTGAACGGCCAGCCGCCGTGGTCGTCCACGATCCCGCCGCTGTTCTTCATGGTGATGGTGTGGTTCGGCTGCAGCTTCAACGTCAAGCTGCGCACGCATCTCAGCTTTTCCGAATTTCGCGCCAACATGCCCCGCACGGCGCAGATGGCGGTTTTGTCCTTGGACGCGGTGCTGTGGATGACCTTCTGCATCATCTGCGTTACCGCGACCGCACGGGTCACCGCAAATTCCTCGGCCAACTTCCAGATCGTTCTGGGCACCGACAACATCATGCAGTGGTGGTTCATCATCACCATCCCCATTGCCTTTGTCGTGATGGCGGGGCGGGTGATCGAGAATTTCCTCGAGGACCTGTCCAACTATCGCAGTGGTGAGCCGATGATCAAGCAGGCCGTCATCGGCCAGGGAGATACCTGACATGACCGACGGAACCTGGATCACCCTTATCTCCATCGCCGTGACCATGCTGTTCATGCTGGGCACGCCGGTGCTGCTGGTCATCTTTTACTGGACCATCGGGTGCAGCCTTGTGCTGGGCCTGCCGCTGGACAACACCGGCAACGAGTTGATGAACACCTTCAACAAGGGGTTCGCACTGCTGGCCATGCCGCTGTTCATCCTGACCGGAGACCTGATCAACGTGTCGGGCATCGCCAAACGATTGTCGGACTTTGCCTATGCCTGCCTGGGCTGGCTGCGTGGTGGTCTGGCCATGGCGTCGCTGGGGGCGTGCGGCCTGTTCGCAGCCATCTCGGGCTCGAACTCGGCCACGACGGCGACCATAGGGTCGATGCTGCATCCCGAGATGGTCAAGGGCGGTTATGATGAACGGTTCAGCGCCGCTACGGCCGCTGCGGGTGGTACGGTGGGTATCATCATCCCGCCGTCGATCATCTTCATCGTCTACGGCTTCTTGATGAACCTGCCGATTTCGGACCTGTTCGTGGCGGGTATCCTGCCCGGCACGCTGATGGTGGTGGGGATGCAACTGGCCTGTTGGATCATCTGTCGCCTGAACGGCTGGGGCAACCTGATCCCGCTGCAACTGTCCCGTGTGCTCAAGACAGCATTCGGCGCATGGCTTGGGTTTTTCGCCATCGGGCTGGTGCTGTGGGGCATCTACACAGGCAAATTCTCACCCACCGAGGCGGCGGGTGTGACTGTGGGCTTCTGCATCATTGTGGGCCTGATCTGTTATCCGCTGAACAAGATGATGGGGGCGAACGCGGACAAGCCCGTGACCGAAAAGGGCTATGCCGAACAGTTCGTGGTTCAGGGGTTCACCATCCCGCAGATCCCGTCGATCGTGGTGCGGTCGGCGCAGATCACCGGGATCCTGGCCCCTCTGATCGCGATTTCCATCGCCATGCAGCAGGTGCTGTCGGCACTGGGGGCGCAGCAGGTCATCGGGGATTTCGTGACGTCGATGGGGGGCTATCACGCCGTGCTCTTCACCTCGATGGTGATCGTGTTCTTCAGCGGCATGATCCTGGAATCGCTGCCGGTGACGATCATTCTGGCACCGATCCTTGCGCCGATTGCCGCGGGCGTCGGCATTGATCCGATCCACTTTTCGGTGATCTTCCTGGTGGGGGCGTCCATCGGCTTCATCACGCCGCCCTATGGTCTGAACCTTTATGTGGCGTCCGGGGTGACGGGGGTGCCGTATTTCCGGCTTCTGCGGTATACGGTGCCTTATCTGGTGGCGCTGATCTCGGTCTGGGTGCTGGTGTCGCTGACGCCTGAACTGGCGCTGATGCTGCTGCCTGACAGGTAGGGTGCGCCGACATGCCGGATGATCATAGCACGGAAAAAGCGGGGCAGATCCCGACCAACCTGCGCTTGCTGATGGTGATGGAGGAGGTCGCGGCGCGCGGCGTCGCGGTCAAACCGACCGAGTTGATCGATGCGCTGGGCCTGCCCAAGCCGACCGTGCACCGGTTGCTGCACACGGCCGAGGCCGAGGGGTTCCTGCAACGCGATCTGGATGGTCGGTCCTATGGCCCCGGCCCGCGCCTGCGGGCCCTTGCCGTGCGCACCATGTCGGCCGAACACCTGCGCACCGCACGTCTGACGATCCTGCGCGGCGTGGCCGAAGAGATTGGCGAAACCTGCAACATCGCCACGCCTGACCGCGAGGGGATGACCTATCTGGACCGGGTCGAGACCCAATGGCCCCTGCGCATCCAGTTACCCGTTGGCACCCAGGTGCCGTTTCACTGCACCGCCAGTGGCAAACTGTACCTGTCGACCCTGCGCGCCCACATGCTGCGCGCCGTGCTGACGGCCCGCCCGCTCGAGGCCAGGACAGACCACACGCTGACGGAATTCGACGCGTTGCAAGCCGAACTGCACACCATCCGCACCCGCGGTTACTCCACCGACAACGAAGAGTTTATGGCCGGTATGGCCGCCGTCGCGGTGCCGGTGTGGGACGGGGCGGGCAAGCTGCTGGCAACCTTGTCGGTGCACGCCCCGGTGCAGCGCCGGACACTGTCCAGTTTGATCGAATGTGTGGATACCTTGCGTCATGCCGCGGACGATCTGACGACGCTGCACACGTCGGATCAGGGCTGATCCAGATGGATCTTGGCCCCAGTCTCGGCTGAACGATAGATCGCTTCTTCGATCTCGATCACCCGCAGGTAATCCTGCGCCTTGTTCTGGATCGGGTCGCCGTGTTGCAGCGCGCCCAGCACATGCTGGTTCAAGGCGTGCACGCAATCGCCACCAAACCCGGGCAGGGTGTCGGACGCCAACAACGTCTGGGTGTCTCGCGCGCCAAAAGCCCGAAGCGTGACGCTGCCATCCCCCCACAGGTTCAGACTGCCCCACGTCCCTTCGATCAGCGCCTCGCCCATGGTCTTGCGATAGTTTTCCGCGGCGTGATCCAGATGGCGGTTGCCGTCGAACAGGCTGCGCACGCCGCCTGCATGGTCAAACAGGACATATCCCGCATCCTCGCCTGCAATGACCGGGTTGATGCGCCGCAAATCGGCATAGACGGCGGTTATGGCGCCAAAGAGGTATTGGAACGTGTCGATCCAGTGCACCGCGGTTTCATGGATCAGAAAGCGCGGCATCTGCTGGAAATAGGGCTGGCGGTCCAGATAGGCCTCGGGTCCTTGTCCGTCGCCGGGGCGCAGGCGAAACGTGGCGTTCAGGACGGTGCCGATGCGGTCTGCGTCAAGCGCGGCGCGGATGCTGCGATACCACGGCTGAAAGCGGAAATTTTCGTGCACGATTAGGGTGGCGTGGGCTGCCTCTGCCTCGGCTGCCACGGTGCGGGCCTGATCCAGATCGCTGCAGAACGGCTTTTGGCAGATGATCCAGCGCACCCCCGCGGCCAGCGCCGCCCGGATGGTCGCGGCATGGGCCGGAGGCGGCAGGATGATGTCGAGGATATCGGGCTGCGTCTGATCCAGCATGTCCGCCAGATCGCCAAAGGCAGGCAGACCCGTGGCCGTCGCCCGGTTCATATCCTGATCGCAGGCACCAACCACCTGCACCCCCTCGCTGCGCGCCCAGCTGTCATAGTGGAACTGGCTGAAATAGCCCGCGCCCACACAGGCAACCCGCACCGTCATCGGATCACCCATTTGCTGCTGTGCATGACATGTCCCCCCAACGCACTGGCGCTCTGCGACCAGACTAGGCAGAGTAGGGGTCAAAGACCACGCCCCAAACCCAAAGGAACGCCCCATGCCCTATGCCGTAACTGTCGTGTTCGATGTGGCACCGGATCACAGGGACACATTTGTGTCGCACATGCTGGTCAACGCGCGTGCGTCCGTCCGCGACGAACCGGGATGCCTGCAATTCGACGTCTGCACCGATCCGGCGCATCCGGGGCAGGTGTTCCTGTATGAAATCTACACCGACCTCGCCGCGTTCGAGACGCATCAGACCATGCCGCATTTCGCAGCGTTCGGAGAGGCCGCAGGGGACCTGATTGCGGGCAAGACTGTCCGCACCTTCGACACCGTGCAGCAGGCGCACCGTTGAGACAGCGCCGATATGATCGGGTTTCCGCCGACAGGCCGTAACATTACCGCCTGATCCTCACGTGCGCGCGATATGCGGCGATGCAGCATTGCAAGCGCAGCATCGACCGCTTACCCTTGGTTGCAATGGCGGCGTCTGCGCCGCGCAGCTGCACGAGGATCCGCCATGACACGCACCGCCATCATTACCGGATCGACCAGCGGCATCGGGCTGGGCATCGCCGAGGCCTTTGCAGCGCAGGGTATGAACGTCATGCTCAACGGCTTTGGTGACCCGGACGAGATCGAGGACACGCGCGCCGCGCTGGATGCCACGAGCGACGGGACGGTGTCCTATCACGGGGCCGACATGACCAACCCGGACGATATCGCCGACCTTGTTGCCAGCGCCCAGGCGCAATTCGGGGCGGTCGATATCGTCGTCAACAACGCGGGCATTCAGCACGTGTCCCCGGTCGAAGAGTTTCCCATCGACAAGTGGGACGCGATCATCGCCATCAACATGACATCCGCCTTTCACACCATCCGCGCCGCCCTGCCGGGGATGAAGGAACGGGGATGGGGGCGCATCATCAACGTGGCCTCGGCCCATGGACTGGTCGCGTCACCTTTCAAATCGGCCTATGTGACGGCAAAACATGGTATCGTCGGCCTGACCAAGACCATCGCGCTGGAGGCCGCGCAACATGGTGTGACGGTGAATGCCGTTTGTCCCGGATATGTCCTGACCCCGCTGGTTCAGGGGCAGATCCCCGACACTGCCAAGGCGCGCGGCATCACCGAGGATGAAGTGAAACGCGATGTGCTGCTGGCCGCGCAACCGACCAAGGAATTCGTGACGGTGGAACAATTGGGCGCAGTCTGCGCCTTTCTGGCCAGTGATGCGGCGGCGTCGATCACCGGGACGGCAATGCCCGTCGATGGCGGCTGGACCGCACAGTAGGAGACGAACAGATGTCAGCCACCCAGGGCCGCGCCAAGCGCCACGAGAAATCCATCAACCTCGCCCTTCAGGGCGGCGGGTCGCATGGGGCCTTTACCTGGGGTGTGCTGGACCGGATGTTCGAAGAGGACCGGCTGTGGATCGAAGCGATCAGCGGCACCTCGGCCGGGGCCATGAACGCCGTGGTGGCGACCCAGGGCATGTATGACAACGGCGCCGCAGGCGCGCGCGAGGCGCTCGAAGCGTTCTGGCGGGCCGTCAGCGTGGCGGGACAGGCCAGCCCGATCAAGCGCACGCCGTTTGACATGTTTTCGGGGTCGTGGTCGCTGGATGCCTCGCCGGGCTACCTGATGACCGACCTGCTCAGCCGGATGGCATCGCCCTATGACCTGAACCCGTTGAACATCAATCCGCTGCGCGATGTCGTGGACAAGTTCATCGATTTCGAAAAGGTGGCCAACTGCCTTGATATGGGCCTGTATATCTCGGCCACGAATGTGGAGACAGGGCGCGCCCGGATCTTCCACCGGCACGAGGTGACGCTGGATGTGGTCATGGCGTCTGCCTGTCTGCCCAACATGTTCAAGGCGGTCGAGATTGATGGCGTGCCCTATTGGGATGGCGGATTCATGGGCAATCCGGT
>JBCBFX010000064.1:0-24728 GCA_038527345.1 Pseudomonadota bacterium
CCCGGGTGAGCGTGAATTTCGACGGGTCGTCCAGCAGCATGAAAGCAAGCAGGAATTCGTTCCACGCGATCATGAACACATAAAGCGACACCGACGCCATCGCAGGCAGCGACAGCGGCAGCGTGATCTTCCAGATCACGGCAAGGCGCGACAGGCCGTCCATCAGCCCCGCCTCCTCCACCTCGGATGGCAGACCGCGGAAATAGCCCTGCAACATGTACAGCGCCACGGGGATCGTCGTGACCGGATAGATCAGCACTATGCCCAGGATCGAATTGCGCAGCCCCGCCATGGAAAAGGCGATGTAGATCGGCAGCGCCAGCACGATCATCGGCACCATGTAGATCAGCAGGATGGACCGCGAAAACGCTGCACTGCCCCTGAACCGCAAGCGCGCCACCGCATAGGCACCCGGGATCGCAAACAGCAGCGTGATCAACACCGTCAGCACCGAAATATAGAAAGACGTCCACAGGTAAGAGCCAAAGTTGAAATCGGCAAACAGCTCGGAATAGGAGCGGAACAGGTCGAACCCCTTGGACAGGTCCAATGAGAAATCCAAAGGGTTCTGAATGAGTTCCGACTGGTTCTTGAGGCTGGTCATCACCATGACAAAGAACGGGATCAGCACGATTGCGGTAAAGAAGATGTATCCGAAGCCCGTCAGGAACCGGATCACCGCCGCCTCGAATTCGTGGCGTGTCAGCGGGCCCGAGGGGCAATCCCGCATGATGGTCGACAGGGTCCAGAAGGCCAGGCCGCCCAGTCCGGCCCATGCAACGACCGACGATGGCGCGGACGTCGTTTCGCCAACCGCCACCGGGGCAATTCCCGCAAACCCGATCACCACGAAACCCGCGGCGACCAGCCCCGCCGCAACGCGCCGGTCCACCACGGCGTGGACCACCGCAAACCCGATGATCGCCCCCCAAAGCAGCGACAACCACAGGACCGGTCGGAACGGATCGCCCGTGGTGAAAGACATGGCCACTGCCACGGTCGCGGCCAGCACGAACATCCACAGCGCGCCCAGCAGCGGGCCGGTGACGTATCCGAACCGCAGCGCGCTCACAGCCCGTCCTCCTGGTTGCCATAGCGGAAGAAGACCCATGAAAAGATCAGCAGGCAGCAGAAAATGACCACGGCCACAGCCGCCCCTGCCCCGATGTTCGACACGGCAAAGGCCTGTTCATAGACGTTGACCGTCAGCGTGCGCGTGCCGGCATTGCCTCCGGTCAGCAGGAAAATGTCGTCGAACTTGTTGAAGGTCCAGATGAACCGCAGCAGGAAAAGCACCGACAGGATGCCCAGAAGCTGCGGCATCGACAGGGCCCAGAACACCTGGAACGGGGATGCACCGTCCATGTCGGCAGCTTCGTACATGTCGGTGTCGATGGACTGCATCCGCGCCAGGATGAACAGGAAAGACAGCGGGAAATAGCGCCAGATCTCGAACACCGTCACCATGATCAGGGCCAGCGGGCGCTGTCCGAAAAAGTCGATGGCCCGGTCGGTGACCCCCATCTGGATCAGCAGCGCATTGGCCGAGCCGGAAAACGGATCGAACAGCAGCACCCACGCAAAGGCGACCGCAATGACGGGCGCGACATAGGGAAACAGGTAGAGGCCGCGCAGAATGCCCTGCCCCTTGAAGGATTTGTTCAGCAGAAGGGCGGCGAACAGACCAAATACCAGCGCGCCCACCGTGCCCACGACCGTGTAGAACAGAGTAACCCACAGCACGCCCCAGAATTCATTGCCGTCAAAGACCCGGCGGAAATTGTCGAGGGTGAAGTCGGCGTTGGTCAGGATATTCTCGGCGCTGCCCGTGACGGTCGGCCCGTCGCCGGCCAATTTGCCGTCACCGTCGGCAAAGGACTGGCTGGCAGTCGCGGGTATGCGGATCTGGTCGCGAAATCCGCCCGCCATATCACCCAGATCGCAGCGAATGGTGCCCTCCGCAATGGCGCAGCGCGGGTCCATGGCCCCGGCCGTCAGCCCGTCGGGCCAGGCTTGTGCCAGCGTCACGCCGCTGATCGTCTGGTCCTGACTGGAATTGCGGATGCGAAACCGGACGGTCACTTCGTCCCCTGCGGCTTCGGCCTTGCCCCGGATATCGGCCCGCACGATGGGTGCCGGCGGGCGCAGGTCAGCCAGCCCCACGGGTTTGAAACTGATCCAGAAGATCGCCAGCAGCGGCAGCACCACCACCAGCGACACCGCCGTGATCGTCGGCAACAGCAGGCCCCATGCCAGCTGCGCCTCGCGCCGGGCAAGGGGGCCTGTGCCAGTGGGAGGTGTCGCTGTGGTCATCACAATGCTCAACGGTCAGTTGGCGGGGCGGCTGTTGGGTCGCCCCGCCGGGGTGGCACACCTAGTTGATGGCACCGAGCGCGTCGTTCATCGCCGCAACAGCGCCTGCCGCATCGACCTGACCGTCGATATACTGGCGCACGATGCGGTTGATGGCCTGGCTGTTGATCATCTTGGACGCCAGCGCCAACTGCCCTTCGGATACGCCCCAACGCTGGGCCACATCCAGTCCGCCAACGATCTCGTCGATCATCTCCTGGGCGTACAACTCGCCCAGAGGTGCCTTGCGGTCCACACCAACCGGCAGGGTCGACCACGCGGTGGTAAAGGCGGTCGGGTCGTCGGCATTGCCGCGGCGCACGGGGAACTTGCCCTCGGGCGCGATCGACAGGGTCTGGGTATAGCCCGCATCCATCGAGAATTGCACGAACTCCATCGCCGCATCGGTCGACGCATCGGACGTGATTCCGAAATACCGCACATCGCCCCAGGCCGCGCCATCGGGGTTCGACGGGCCGGCAAAGTTGGTGACGATGCCCGTCTTGCTGGCCAGCTCGCCCGAGGTCGGGTCGTCGTTGATCGTGGGCGGCGCGCTGTCACGCAGACCGGCCAGTTCGTCCAGGATGAAGGGCGACCAGATGATCATCGCCGCATTGCCAGAAAAATAGAGCGACCGCGACTGGTCCCAATACAGCTCTCCCGGCGGCGAGGCTTCGGCGATGGCCTTGTAGAACTCCAGCACTTCGGTCGTCTTGGCAACGTCCAGCGGGGCAAAGCCGTTTTCATCGACAGGCGACACTCCATTGGCAAGGAACACGTGTTCCAGCACCTGGCTCATGAAATTCTCGTCCACCTTCGTGGCCGCGACAAAGCCGTACATGTCCGGCGGGTTGTGCAGCGCGGCCAATGCCGCCTCGACATTGGCATAGGATGTGGGGGGCTCAAGCCCGGCAGCATCGAACAGGTCCTTGCGGTAGACGACCATCTGGGTCCAGCCATCCACCGGGACAGAGGCATAACCGCCATCCACCGCCGCCATCGTCAGCGCGCCGGCCGCGAACGTATCTGCGCCCAGCGCTTCGACCACGTCCGTGGCCGCGTCGGAATCCAGGATGCCCGCCTCGTACCAGGGCAATGCGTATTGCAGCGTGTGGTAGATCACGTCCGGCAGGTCACCGGCAGCAAAGGCGGCCGTGGCGCGCGTGCCCAGATCGCTTTCGGATACCGGGATGACCTCGACCGTGTGGCCCGAGGCCGCCGCGAATTCCGCGGCCATCTCCTGTTGTTTGGCCAGCCGCTCGGGCTGTTCCTCGGTTGTCCAGAACCGCAGGTTTTCCGCCGAGACCGACGTGGCTGTCAGCGCCAGCGCCATGGCCACGGTGGACAGGTGTCGCAGTCTGAGGGTTTTCATGTGGTGTTCCTCCCATTGGTGTGTGCGCCGCTGGGGATTTGACCCCCAAGGTGCGCAGATAGCTGATCAGAGGTGAAAGCCGGAGGCCCGGCCGATCCCCTGTCCAGAAAGGTCGCCTGCTCAAGCTCTTGCAGGTCTTGTGCCGCCTCGCCGCGGATGTGACGAATGAGCAGTGCCCCAAGCCGTTCCCCGGCCCGGGCGATATCCACCGAATATGTCGAAAGCGGTGGCGTGACAGCGGCACCTTCGGCGACGCCGTCATACGCGATGACCGACAGGTGTTTGCCGATCTTCAGCCCGTGTTCGTCGGCCAGGGGGTACAAACCCAACGCCGCCCGATCGAGCGCAAAGACAAAGCCGGTGGGCGGCTGATCCGATGCCAGCATGGCCTGTGCCGCGCGATATCCGTCAGCTTCGCTCAGGCATTCCTGCGCGATCAGGGTCGGATCTATCCCAAGCCCCGCCTGCGCCATGCCCGCGCGGTATCCGTCCATCCGCAGGCGGCTGTAATTGTACTGCGTGCCCCCGTTGATGAACGCGATCCGGCGATGCCCGAGAGCGTGCAAACACATCACGGCAGCCCGCATCGCGTCTTCGCCCGCGATATCGTAGAACGCCGCCGGCTCCGCGGATTGCGTGCGCCCGAACATCACGAAGGGGATGTAGTTGTGCCGCAGCGTCGCGATGCGCCGGTCGTGCGCCAGCGTGCGCGGGATGATGAAGCCGTCCGCCTTGCTTTCCGAGCGCAGGCGCGAAATGATATCAAGCGTTTCGTCCTGCGAGGATGACGCCGCCACGGTCAGCGTCCACCCTTCGGCACTGGCCGAGCGTGAGATGCCCGCCAGGAATTCCGCCATGAAGGGCCGGTTCGCATCATGCTCGGACAGTTCGATGATGAAGCCGATGGCCTGCACCCGGCCCGTGCGAATGGCCTGGGCCGTGGCCAGCGGGCGATAGCCCATTTTCTGCGCCATGCGCCGCACGCGGGTGCGGGTGCCTTCGGATATGTCGGGATAATCGTTCAGGGCACGGCTGACCGTGCTTTTGGTCAGCCCGAGCGCTTCGGACACGTCCGAAATCGTCGTGCGCCGCGCACGGTCCCCCGGCGCAATCGGATCGTGTAGTGACGACACCGGCAGCTCCTCCCGAATCCATGGTGCATTCCCGAAACCGGTTTCGGCAAACGAAAACGCGAAACTTTTTCATGGCGGCAGATCAACGCCTGTGGCTTCGCCGCTATTCCAGCACGAAACCGATCCGGCGCACATAGGCGCCGAAGGTGTCACGTTCCGGCTGGCTGTACTGGCGCACCTTGTCGTCCGACCAACTGTAATCGGGCTTGTGCCCGAATTGCCCTTCGAACCGCTGGGTCGGGTAATCCCCGTTGTCCAGCCGCCGCGCGTCATAGGTGGCGATTGCGTCGTCCACTTCGGTTTCCGCGAACTGGTTTTCATGCACCGTCACCTCGAGCGGCAGGCGAAACGACAGCCTGGACGGGCCTGCGGGATAGCCGAATGCCATGCCCGCGACGGGAAAGACATGGTCCGGAAGGTCGAGCAGCCTTGCCACTTCGTCCACCCGATTGCGCACCCCGCTGATGGGACAACAGCCCAGCCCCACCGCCTCGGCCGCCGTGACAAAGGCGGACAGGGCCACGCCCGCATCCACTGCCGCGTTGAAAAACGCGTCCAGATGGTCATTGGCAAAGGGCACACCGGCCCGGTCGTGCAACTGCCGCTGCCGCCGGTTGTTGCCACAGAAGATCGCGATGTTGGGGGCATCTTTCACCCAGTCCTGCCCCGCCACCAGTCCCGCGATCCGCGCCCGCAGATCGGGGTCGGTCAGCAGCACGATGTCGCGCTGTTGCAGGTCGCTTTTCGACGGGGCGGACAGGGCCACGGCACACAGGGTCCGCACCAGGTCGCGCGGGACCGGTTCCGCCGTGAACTGGCGACACGACCCGCGCCCGGCCATGCCTTCCAAAGCGCCTGCCCCGTCGATCTGCACCACCCGGCACGTCCCCGCGCCAAAGCGCCGGTTCAACAACTCCGTCAGGCTATCCGTTGCCATGTCGCCCCCATTCCGAAACATTTTCTTACACTGATGGAAGCAAAATATCACCTTTGCAAAGATATACTTCCCGTTCGCCTTCAGTATGATGGTGGCAGCCAAACATCGGAAGCCCATGACCGCGACATCCCTCACTGTTCGCATTCAACGCACCCCTGCCACGGTTGCGCAAGCCGACACGTTCGATGTGCCTGCGCATGAGCACCAGACCGTTCTGGATGTGGTCAGTTGGGTGCAGCAGCACGCCGATCCCACGCTGACCTATCGCTTTGCCTGCCGGGTGGGCATGTGCGGGTCCTGCGCGATGATGGTGAACGGCGTGCCGCGCTGGACCTGTCGCACCAATGTCAACAAGGTGCTGCGCGACGGCGCGCTGGATATCGCGCCCTTGCGCAATTTCCCGGTGATCAAGGATCTGGCCGTGGATATGGACCCGTTCTTTGACAAATGGACAGAGGCCGAGGGCCAGCACCACGGCAGCCGGTCCCGCGATGAGGCCATTGCGCCAGTGGACCCCGACAGCCCGGATCGCGCAGCGGCCAATGCGGGGATCGAATGTATCAACTGTTCCGTCTGCTATGCCGCCTGCGATACAGTTGCCGGCAATTCCGACTACCTTGGACCCGCCGCGCTGCAACGGGCCTGGACGCTGCTGAACGATGCCCGCGATACGGACCGCGACGGGATTCTGGATGCGGTCAGCGGGTCAGGCGGGTGCCACAACTGCCATTCGATGGGCAGTTGTACCGCCTTTTGCCCCGTGGGCCTTGACCCGATGTCGGCCATCGCGGGCCTGAAACGCGCAACGATGCGCCGGGCCTGGGGGAACGGCTGATGCTGGATATGCGACTGTATCTGGCCCAACGGCTGACGGCGTTGCTGATGGCGCCATTCGTGCTGATCCATCTGGGCGTGATGATCTATGCCATCCAGGGCGGGCTGACGGCGGCAGAAATCCTGGGCCGCACGCAAGGGTCGGCGCTGTGGTTCCTGTTCTACGGCGGCTTCGTGCTGGCAGCAGGCATCCATGGGGCCATCGGGCTGCGGGTGATCGCGCATGAATGGCTGGGCGTGCCGAAATCCGCCCTGCCCTTGCTGACCTGGGGCACGGCGCTGGGGCTGATCGCCCTTGGCCTGCGCGCCGTGATTGCTGTGACGTGGGGGGGCGCATGAAACGGCCCGCACGCACCCACGCCCTGTGGCTGGCTTACGTCCTGCACCGGGTGTCCGGGCTGGGGCTGGCGCTGTTCCTGCCGTTCCACTTTCTGGTGCTGGGGCTGGCGCTGAACGATGCGGACAGGCTGGACACGTTCCTGACGCTGACCGACAACCCGTTGGTCAAGGTGGCGGAGTTTGGCCTCGTCTTTCTGCTGGCGGTTCACTTCTTTGGCGGGCTGCGGCTGCTGGCGCTGGAATTCCTGCCCTGGCCCGCCCGACACAAGACGCTGGCTGCCGGTGCCGTGGCCGTGTCGTTCCTGATCTCCGGCGTCTTTTTCCTACAGGCCGTCTGACATGACCACGATCCACGACATCGACCGGCACGACACCGACATCCTGATCCTTGGCACCGGGGGCGCGGGGCTGTTTGCCGCGCTGCACGCGCAACAGTCGGCACCCGAAGGCACCAGGATCACCATCGCCGTCAAGGGGCTGATCGGCAAATGCGGCTGCACCCGCATGGTGCAGGGTGGCTATAACGTGGCGCTCGGGGGTGGCGACACGGTCGAACGGCACTTCATGGACACGATCCAGGGCGGCAAGTGGTTGCCGGATCAGGATATGGCCTGGCGGCTTTGCGAACAGGCCGTCGTCCGCATCCGCGAGTTGGAAAACGAGATAGGCTGTTTCTTTGACCGCAACCCCGACGGCACGTTGCACCAAAAGGCGTTTGCGGGCCAAACCGCCGACCGCACCGTGCACAAGGGCGACCTGACGGGGATCGAGATCATCAACCGCCTGATGGAAAAGGTGTTGGCCAGCGGTGTGGAAAAGCTTCAGGAGCATCGCGCCATCGGCCTGATCCCCACCCGCGACGGCAGCGCGCTGGCCGGTGTGCTGACGATCGACATGCGCACCGGACGGTTCCGGTTCGTGCGGGCCAAGACGGTGCTGATGGCCACGGGCGGCGGCCCGACCATGTACAAGTATCACACCCCCTCGGGCGACAAGACGATGGACGGGCTGGCGATGGCCCTGCGCGCGGGCCTGCCCCTGCGCGACATGGAAATGGTGCAGTTCCATCCCACGGGCCTTTTGGCCGGGGACCATACCCGCATGACCGGCACCGTGCTGGAGGAAGGGCTGCGCGGCGCGGGCGGGCAACTGATCAACCACGCGGGCCAGCGGTTCATGTTCGACCACGATGCCAAGGGCGAGCGCGCCACCCGCGATGTGGTCAGCCGCGGCATATATGCCGAGATGCGCAAGAACAACAATCCCGATCAAGAGGGCGTGTACATCTCCATGTCCCACCTCGGCCCCGAGAATGTGGCCAGGAAGTTCAAGGGCATGGTCACGCGCTGCGCCGATTGCGGATTCGATCTGGCGGCAGGCAAGGTCGAGGTGGTGCCGACCGCGCATTATTTCATGGGCGGCGTCGTCGTGGACGTGGACACGCGCACCGCGATGGAGGGGCTGTATGTCGCGGGCGAGGACGCAGGCGGCGCGCACGGATCGAACCGGCTGGGCGGCAACGGGGTCGCCAACTCGACCGTCTATGGCGGTGTTGCGGGCGACACGATGGGCGCGGACGTACGGCACATGACCCTGCGTGACCCGGACGAGGACGTGCTGGCCGCCGAATTGGAACGCGCCATGCACCCCCTCACCCGCACGCCTGACCTGATCCTGCCCTTGCGCAAGCAGTTGCAAGAGGTGATGTGGGACGAGGTCGGCGTAATGCGGACCGCGGCGGGCATGAAACGCGGGCTGGCCGGGATTGCAGAGGTGTCGGATGCGCTGATGGACGTGGGTGTGGACGGCAGCAACCTTGCCTTCAACCTCACCTGGCACGACTGGCTGAATTTGCGATCACTTTGTGATATATCGGAAATCATCACCAAGGCCGGGATTGCCCGGGAAAATTCGCGCGGGGCGCATTACCGCGAGGATTTTCCGGACCCCGGCGCGATGGAGGACAGCACATTTACCGTGGCGCAACGGGTGGGCGACGGGGTCGAGGTGTCGAACAAACCGGTCGCGTTCACCATCGTGCGTCCGGGCGAAACCATTCTGCCCGACGACGCGCCCGAAACGCTGGTCGCAAACGCATAGGACCCGGTCATGGATGATTTCGAAGACGGCCCGGGCATTTCAGCCATACTGCTTGGTGAAATCCCGACCCTGTCCGCCCTGACCATTGCGCTGGTGGGCATGATCCTTGTCGCCACAAACCTCAAGCGCAAGGGTCTGGGTTTCAGCGCCAACGGCACCCGCGCCTTTGCCGTCGCGATCTTTCTGCCCACGATCATCATCCTTGCGTCCGAAACCGAATTTTCCTCCGAGGCCGTGGCCGCCATTCTGGGCGGGCTTGCCGGCTATATCTTTTCCCGTTCCGAAGGGGACAAATCCAAGTCGCATGACGACGCATCCAAACCCGAAGACACGCCATGATCCCCATCTCCCTCATCCAATCCACCGCCGAGGTCCTGATGGACAAGGCGGCGATCGAAATCCCGCAGGATTACCTTGACGGCCTCAAACATGCGGCAAGGACCGAAGATGGCGATCTGTCGTCCTTTGTTCTCAAGGCCATGCTGGACAACTACGAAGCCGCCAAGGAGGACCGCCGCGCCATGTGCGGCGACACGGGCGTGCCGCGCTGGTTCGTCAAGATGGGCAACGAGGCGCGGATCGAAGGGGGGATGGTCGCCCTTGAAACCGCGCTGCGGCGTGCGACGGCCAATGCCACCAACGGCGTGCCCCTGCGCCCCAACCGCGTGCACCCGCTCTGGCGCACGGATCACAACAACAATGTCGGCATCGGCGCGCCCGAGATCGAATACGGGGTCGAACCCGACGGCGAGTGGGTCGACCTGATCACCGTGCACAAGGGCGGGCTGTTCGGCACCGATTACCGGATGCTGTTTCCCAGCGACGGGATACAGGGGATCAAGCGGTTCTACCTCGACAGCCTGATGGCGTTCGGCAAGCGCGGCCTCGCCTGCCAGCCCGCCATCATCGGCATCGGCCTGGGCGGGTCCAAGGACACCTGCATGACGCTGGGAAAACGCGCGTCGACCCTGCGGGTGGTGGGATCGAAAAACCCCGACCCGCGCATCGCCGAGATGGAGGAGGAGTTCAAGGAGCTTGGCAACTCCATCGGAATGGGGGCCATGGGGTTCGTGGGCAAGAACATGGTGATCGATTGCCATATCGAGGTTGGGTACTGCCACACGGGCGGCATGCCGATGTCGGTCCATGCCTTCTGCCTGTCATCCCGTCGCGCCGTGGCGCGCATCCATGCCGACGGGCGGGTCGAATACCGCACCGACCCCGACTGGTTCACCCCCTACCAACGGCGCGAAACCGTCGAATGGCAGCCGCAGCGCGAGGCCGCGGAATGACCCGCGCCCTGCCTCACGAAACGGACACGCTGTACCTTGCCTATGCGGGCACCGGTACAGACCTGATCTTCAACCGCGGGATCGACCTGCCGGGTTTCGCCTCTTTTCCGCTGGTCGAGGATGAAAACGCCCGCCCCGTCCTCGTCCAGCAAATGCGAGAGCTGATCGGGGTGGCACAGACCGCAGGGTTTGGTGCGATCCTCGACACGCCGACATGGATGGCAAACCGGGACCGGGCTGCCAGGTTCGGATATGCGCCTGACGCTCTGATCAACATCAACCGGCAGGCTGTTGAAATGATGCGGGAATTGCAGGATGAGACCGGATCAGATGATGTGCTGTTGGCGCTGTGCCTCGGCCCCGCCCGCGACCCCTATGGCACGGACGATCCGCTCAGCGTCGAGAACGCGCGCGCCTATCACCGCACGCAGATCGAAGTTGCCCGCGCAGCCGGTATCGACATGGTCAACGCCTACACGTTCAATCAGGTGGAGGAAGCGGCAGGCGCCGTGCTGGCCGCCGCCGATCTGGATGTGCCGGTGGCCCTGTCGCTGGTGGTTGAAACGGACGGTCGATTGCGCAACGGCACCCCGCTCGAAGACGCAATGGCACAGATTGATCATCTCACCGACGGTGCCGCGGCCTATTACATGATCAACTGTGCGCACCCGAGCCATTTTGCCGATGCCCTGACTGGCAATCCCCGGCTCAAGGGCGTCATCGCCAATGCCTCGCGCTGCTCGCATGCTGAGTTGGACGAGGCGACGACCCTCGATGATGGCGACCCCATCGCGTTGGGCGCAGAAGTCGCGGGGCTTGTCCGCGCGCACCCGTCACTGACCGTTCTGGGCGGCTGTTGCGGCACAGACATGCGCCACATGAGCCACATCGCAAGGGAAGTCACCGCATGAAAATCCGCGAAGTCACGCTGTCCACCACCCCAACGGACGCTGCCATTGCCGATCTGCGGCTGGGCGACATCGTCTATCTGGATGGGCTGATGTATACCGCCCGCGAAGGCGTGTATATGCGCGCGCTGGAGGACCGGGCCAACATCCCCATGGAACTGCCCCGCGACAGTGCCGCCAACTTCCACTGCTCGCCTGCTGCCACCATCCGCAGCGACGGATCGTTTGACATGGGCGCGGTGACGGCCACCGCATCCTTTCGCTTTGCCAAGTGGCTGCCCGAATGGATCGCCAAGACCGGGGCCAGGCTGATCGTGGGCAAGGGCGGGATGACGTCAAAGGATTACAAGGACTACTTCGTGCCGAACGGCGCCGTTTACCTGTCGACCGTGGGCTATGGCACCGGTGCCCTGCTGGGGCGCGGTGTGGAAAAGGTCGAGGCGGTGCATTGGCAGGACGAACTGGGCCTGGCCCAGGCCATGTGGGTGATCCGCTGCAAACGGATGGGGCCGTTCATCGTTGCCTCGGACATGGAGGGCAACTGCCTGTTCGAACGTGAAAACGCCAAGATCGCCCAGAACATCGACCGCGTGTACGAGGGCACCAAACCCGCCGTGCTGAAACGTTACGGCGAAACGGACGAGCGCAGCGACGAGGTGATCTAGAACAGCGCGCTGCCCATGATCCCCAGCCCCATCAGCAGGCACAGGCCGATCAGGGTGCGGCGAAACTGGATGTCTGTCAGGCGGCGAAACATCCAGATCCCAAGCTGCGCCGACAGCACACCCACCGGCAAGGCCACGGCCAGGGCGGTGGCCGTCTGTGCCGTGAACGCGCCCCGCAGGATGAGCGCTGCGGCGGTGGTGGCCAGGATGGCGACATTGAAGCTTTGCATCACCGCGCGGATATCGGCCTTGGGCCAGTCGCGCATCGACAACCAGATCGCGGGCAAGGCCCCCGACAGCGACGCAAGGCCGCCCAGCACCCCGCTGATCAATCCGACCATCCCGTCGCGCCACGGCATCGACGCGGGCAGTTGCGGCAGGGCCCGGCGAAAGCTGAAATAGCCGCCATAGACCACCAGAAAGGTGCCGACCAGCATCCGCAACCCTTCGGCACTGACGAATTGCAGCGACGCCAGCCCCAGCGGAATGCCCAGCAGCCCCGGCAGAACAAACAGCAGGATGCGCCCCCGGGTTTTCGGGATGGTGGCACGCACCACCCACAGCCCCTGCAACCCCGCCAGCACCGAGACCGTCGCAATCACCAGCACCGCCTGCGCCGGAGGCAGCGCAACCAGCAGAAACCCCAGCCCGAACAGCGCTGTTCCCGTCCCGGAAAACCCGTTGATGAAGCCACCAAACAGGCCCGCAAGCGCGGCATAAAGGATCAATTCCGGAATCACGACACCCCACCTGCTGCGGCCTCGAAAGAGGCATAGACCTCGTCCATCACCAGCGACTTCGTCGTGTCTGTGCGATGCGCGAGCCCCAATTCCCGATAGGGTGACGGATCCTCCAACGGCACCCAGCGCAGCGGCAAGGGGTGTTCCGGCAGCACGCAGGTGCGCGGCACAATCGACACGCCGATGTCGGCGTGGACCATGGCCGCGATGGCATCCAGCGTTTCCAGCTCCATCGCCTCGGTCACGCGCACATCGTGGGCCTGTATCCACTCTTCGATCTGCGCGCCCACGATGGCGTCACGGTTGAAGCGGATAAAGGGGCGCGTGCGCAGCAACTCGAACGGATCGTCGCCCGCCCCCTGCCGCGACACGATCAGCATCAGCGGCTCGCGGGCGATGGGGCGAAAGGTCAGCCATGCAGGCAAAGCCTGTGGCCGGGTGACCAATGCCGCGTCCATCTGGTGCCGTTCCAGCGCCGTCAGCAGCGGGCGCGTCAGCCCGGGGCGCAGCAGCAGGCGCAGGTTGGGGCAACGCGCCTTGAGCCCGTTGATCCCCTTGGGCGCAAGCCCGCTGATGGTGGTGGGCACGGCCCCCAGCGTGAAATCACCGCGCAGGGTTTCAGTGCCCAGGATCGAAGGGATCAGGTTGTCATAGTCGCGGACCAGGTCCCGCGCCCGCGCCACCAGTGCCAACCCCGTGGCATTCAGTTCGGGCGTCCGTTTGGACCGGTCGAACAGCGCCACGCCCATCTGGTCCTCAAGCGCGCGCATGTGCTGGCTGACGGCGGCGTGCGTCAGGCAAATCTGCTGCGCCGCCGTGCCAAAGGTGCGGTGCTCGGCCACGGCAATCAGGGTGCGCAGGTGTTTCAGCGACATTGGGCATCTGTAACGGTTTCTTTGACAACTGCGCAATCAGGCATCGGTTTTGCAAGCATACATTGCAAAACGAAACCCACGCGGGACACCCCACAAAACCCTTGCCTGTTCTTCCGTCTCGCGGCAGCATGCCTCTACCCGACGTAGGGAGAACCAGGCCACTGGTGCCGAAGGAGCAACCGCCCCGGAAACTCTCAGGCAAACGGACCAACGTCGTACATAAATACTCTGGAGAGTGGCTCGCGCCTGCGGGCCCGCCGAAGGGATAGCAATCTCAGGTACCAGGACAGAGGGGGCATCGCGCGCAAGGACCCCGGTCCATGCGGTCTGAAGGTGCCAACGGATATCCCGATATCGGATTGGCCGGAATACAAAGGGGCCAAGATGTCCGACCTGCTGCACACCCCGCTTCACGATCTGCATCTGAACCTTGGCGCGAAAATGGTGCCCTTTGCGGGCTATGAGATGCCGGTGCAGTACCCGTTGGGCGTGATGAAGGAACACACGCAGACCCGCGAAAAGGCCGGGCTTTTCGACGTCAGCCATATGGGACAGGTGATCGTGCGGGGCGCGGATTTTTCCGCCGCCGCCAGCGCGCTCGAAACCCTGATCCCGGTCGACATTCTGGGGCTGGGCGCGGGTCGCCAGCGTTACGGCTTTTTTACCAACGACGCGGGCGGACTCATGGATGACCTGATGCTGGCCAACCGGGGCGATCACGTCTTTGTCGTGGTCAATGCGGCGTGCAAGGCCGCGGACATCGCCCATATGCGCGCCCATCTGCACGGCGTCGAGGTGACCGAAATCACGGACCGCGCGCTGCTCGCGCTGCAAGGTCCGGCGGCCGAAGGGGTGCTGGCATCGCTGGATCCCCGCGCGGCCGACATGCGGTTCATGGACGTGGCGACGCTGTCGTTGAACGGGTCCGATTGCTGGGTGTCGCGGTCCGGCTACACGGGCGAGGACGGGTACGAGATTTCGGTGCCTGCCGATGCGGCGACCGCACTGGCGCAAACGCTGCTGGATCACGGGGATGTGGAACCCATCGGGCTGGGCGCGCGCGACAGCCTGCGGCTCGAGGCGGGCCTGTGCCTTTATGGTCATGACATCGACACGGACACCACTCCCGCGCAGGCCGCGCTGACCTGGGCCATCCAGAAGGTGCGGCGCACAGGCGGCGCACGGGCGGGCGGCTTTCCCGGCGCCGATATCATTCTCGCCGAGATGGCTGAGGGCGCGCCCCGCAAACGCGTCGGCCTGCAACCCGAAGGGCGCGCGCCCATGCGCGAGGGTGTGCCACTGTTCGCAGACGACAACAGCGACACGCAGATCGGACAGATCACGTCCGGCACCTTCGGCCCCACCGTCGGCGGCCCGGTCGCTATGGGCTACCTGCCCCGCACACATGCCGCCACAGGCACCACGGTATTCGGTGATCTGAGGGGCAAGCGCCTGCCCCTGCGGGTCGTCCCCCTGCCCTTCATCCCCGCCAACTTCAAACGCTAAGACACGGAGAGTACGACATGAAATTCACGGAAGAGCATGAATGGCTGCGGCCCGAGGGGGACCTGATCGTGGTCGGCATCACCGAACATGCCAGCACACAACTGGGCGATATCGTCTTTGTCGAACTGCCCGACGCCGGGATCACGACGTCCAAGGACGACGAGTTGGTGGTGATTGAAAGCGTCAAGGCCGCGTCCGACATCCTGTCCCCGCTGGATGGCGAAGTGGTCGAGGTGAACGAGGCGCTGGCCGACAACCCCGCCCTGGTCAACGAAGACCCGCTGGACGGCGGCTGGTTCTTCAAGATCAAGCCATCGGAGCCGTCCCAGATGGACGACTACATGGACGAAGCCGCCTACAAAACGTTCATCGCCTGACCCGGACCGGAGCCTGCCATGACCTTTACCCCCACCACCTACCTGCCCTACGATTTTGCCAACCGGCGCCATATCGGCCCCTCGCCCGACGAGATGGCCGAGATGCTGGCGGTTGTGGACGCCGACGATCTGGACGCGCTGATCGGCGACACGATCCCGGCTCAGATCCGGCAGAACACGCCGCTGGACTTCGGCAAACCGCTGTCGGAACGCGAGTTGCTGCACAGGATGAAAAAGACGGCGGGCAAGAACAGGGTTCTTACCTCGCTGATCGGTCAAGGCTATCACGGTACGGTCACGCCCCCCGCGATTCAGCGAAACATCTTTGAAAATCCGGCCTGGTACACCGCCTACACCCCCTATCAGCCGGAGATATCCCAAGGCCGGCTCGAAGCGCTTTTGAACTTTCAGACCATGGTGTCGGACCTGACGGGGCTGGAAATCGCGAATGCGTCGCTGCTGGACGAGGCGACCGCCTGCGCCGAGGCGATGACCATGGCGCAGCGCGTGGCCAAATCAAAGGCCACCGGCTTTTTCATTGACGAAAACTGTCATCCGCAAAACATCGCCGTGATGAAGACCCGCGCCGCCCCGCTGGGGATCGAGATCACCGTGGGTGCGCCCGACGATATGGACCCGGATGCCGTGTTCGGCGCGATCTTTCAATACCCCGGCACCCACGGCCGTCTGCGCGATTTCACCGATGACATCGCCCGTCTGCACGAAACCAGGGCCATCGGCATCGTCGCCGCCGATCCGCTGTCGCTGACCCTGTTCAAGGAACCCGGGGCCATGGGGGCCGACATTGCCGTGGGATCCACCCAACGCTTTGGCGTGCCTGTGGGTTACGGGGGCCCGCACGCGGCCTATATGGCGACCAGACAGGTCTATGCCCGCGCCATGCCGGGCCGCATCGTGGGCGTGTCCATCGACAGCCACGGCAATCGCGCCTACCGGCTGTCCCTGCAAACGCGCGAACAGCACATCCGCCGGGAAAAGGCCACGTCGAACGTCTGCACCGCGCAGGCGCTGCTGGCGGTCATGGCCGGGTTTTACGCGGTATTCCACGGGCCAAAGGGTCTCAAGGCGATTGCCCAACGCATCCACCGCAAGACCGCGCGCCTGGCCGAGGGGCTGAAGGACGCAGGGTTCGATGTGCGCCCCGCCACTTTCTTTGACACGATCACGGTGGATGTCGGGCCGTTGCAGCAGGCGGTGCTGAAATCAGCCGTGGACGAAGGGATCAACCTGCGGCAGGTGGGCACCACGCAGATCGGTATCACGCTGGATGAACGCACGCGGCCCGCCACGCTGGAAGCGGTCTGGCGCGCCTTTGGCATCACCCGCGCCGACAAGGATTACACGCCGCATTACAACGTCCCCGAAAAGCTGATCCGCACCTCGGACTACCTGACGCATCCGGTGTTCCACATGAACCGGGCCGAGACGGAGATGATGCGCTATATGCGTCGTCTGGCGGACCGGGACCTTGCGCTGGACCGGGCGATGATCCCGCTGGGGTCCTGCACGATGAAACTGAACTCCGCGGCCGAGATGATGCCGGTGTCGTGGGACGAGTTTGCGCTGCTGCACCCCTATGTCCCGCGCGATCAGGCCGCAGGTTATCACGAGATGATCGACGATCTGTCGGCCAAGCTGTGTGACGTGACGGGCTACGACGCCATTTCGATGCAGCCCAATTCGGGCGCACAGGGTGAATATGCGGGGCTGCTGACCATCGCCAGCTATCACCGCGCACAGGGCCAGGGGCACCGCAACATCTGCCTGATCCCGATGTCGGCCCATGGCACCAATCCCGCATCGGCCCAGATGGTCGGGTGGAAGGTCGTGCCGGTGCAGTCGGCTGACAATGGCGATATCGACCTGGACGATTTCCGAGCCAAGGCGGCGGAACACGCGGACAATCTGGCCGGTTGCATGATCACCTATCCTTCGACCCACGGTGTGTTCGAGGAAACGGTGACCGAGGTTTGCAAGATCACCCATGATCACGGCGGTCAGGTCTATATCGACGGGGCGAACCTGAACGCGATGGTGGGCCTGTCGCGCCCCGGCGATCTGGGCGGCGACGTGAGCCACCTGAACCTGCACAAGACGTTCTGCATACCCCACGGCGGCGGTGGCCCCGGCATGGGACCCATCGGGGTCAAGGATCACCTGATCCCGCATCTGCCCGGTGATCCCAACACCGGAACAGGGGCCGTGTCGGCAGCCCCCTATGGCTCGCCGTCGCTGCTGCCGATTTCCTGGGCCTATTGCCTGATGATGGGGGGCGAGGGCCTGACGCAAGCCACGCGCGTCGCGATCCTGAACGCCAACTACATCGCCAAGCGGCTCGAAGGGGCGTTTGACGTGCTCTATCGCGGTCCCACGGGCCGGGTGGCCCATGAATGCATCATCGACACCCGCCCCTTTGCCGACAGTGCGGGCGTGACGGTCGACGACATTGCCAAACGCCTGATGGACTGCGGATTCCACGCCCCCACGATGAGCTGGCCCGTGGCCGGCACCCTGATGATCGAACCCACGGAATCCGAGACCAAGGCCGAGTTGGATCGGTTCTGTGATGCCATGCTCGCCATCCGAGCGGAGATTGCCCAAATCGAAAACGGAAAGATCGACCCACAAAACAACCCGCTGAAACTGGCCCCACACACGATGGAGGATCTGGTCAGGGAATGGGACCGCCCCTATTCGCGCGAAACGGCCTGTTTTCCGCCGGGGGCGTTCCGGGTCGACAAGTACTGGCCGCCCGTGAACCGGGTCGACAATGTCTGGGGCGACCGCAACCTGACCTGCACCTGCCCGCCGATGGAGGTCTACAGCGAAGCGGCGGAGTAGTGCCCTGCCGACACCCCGGCGCGGACGCGGGTGTCGGCATCTAATGCGCGGCGCTGCTCGGGGTGTGGGACGATGTTGGCCGATGCGCTGCATTTGCGACGTCGGCCAAGGGAAAACTGACCCTGAAATCATAGGCTTCGACGGTCTCGACGATGTCGCTTTGCCCGTCGAGTTGCAACACCAGCGCCTGCATCAGGCGCTGCCCCAGGCCAACCGTCGGTGCCGTGCCGTCGCGGGACACAGCGGGCTTCGCCGCCTTGCTGTTGCGCACGGACAGGCACATCTGACCGTCCCCCAGGGGTTGCATGGCCACGGCGATTTGCGCACTTGCCCCGGGTGCCGCTGCTGCATGGCGCGCCGCGTTGGCCAGCGCTTCGGATGCCAGCATCGACAGGGCCACGGCCTGATCGGCGCTCATCTGGACGGAAACCATGTCCACCGCGACGGATATCTTGCGGCTATCAAAGGCCTGCATGTCGCGCACCAGGCTGTCAAACAGCTCGCGGCTGTCGACAGAGGTCAGCTGGGACGACGCGCTCAGGGTCTGGTGCACTGTCGCAAGCCCCCGCACACGGCGCTGCAATTGCGACAGAAGGCGCTGCGCTTCGGTGGTCTGTACGACGCGCGCATGCATGTTCATGATAGATGCCACCAGTTGCAGGTTGTTCTTGACCCGGTGATGGACCTCGCGCAGCAGCGTTGTTCGTTCGGCCAGGTCAGCGGTGTGCACGTGATCGGCCTGCGCGATCCGCAGCGCCTGCACGTCTGCCATGGCATAGGTGGCGTCCAGTCGACGTTTCAGCACCCAGTGCGCAGCAAGGCACGTGGACCCGACAGCCGCCAGCCAAGCCGCCGCAAGCATTGCAAACGGCATCCAGTCGACGGACGGCAGCGCATGGCTCAGGGCCTGATCCCCCATCGACGCCAGCCTGAACCCGTCGGAATGCGTACCCAGGGTTTGCGCCTGCCGGACCTGCCACAGCGCAAACACACCCAGCGGCAGCATCGAAGCCGTCACCATGACCACAAGGTGCAGGGTCCACCGACGCGCGTCGGGGTGCGCCCGGCGCGTCATGCCACGTCCGGGCGAGCGCCAAGCTCTGCCGTCATGTCGTCCGGCAGCAAACCATCGCCGTCCCCGCTTTCCATCAGACGGACCAGGTGCGCCCGGCCGCGATTGACGCGGCTCTTGATGGTGCCGACGGCCACACCACAGGTCTTGGCCGCCTCTTCGTAGGAAAAGCCGCCCGCACCGACCAGCACCAGCGCCTCGCGTTGTTCATCGGTCAACTGGCGAAAGGCCACGCTGAAATCCCGCATGGCAAGGCGTCCGTCGTGATCGGGTTTTTGCGACAACATGCCGGCATGGATGCCGTCCACATCCTGCACCTCGCGTTTGCGCTTGCGGTGCAGCGAATAATAGGTGTTGCGCACGATCGTGAACAGCCAGGCGCGCATGTTCGATCCGGGTTCGAAGCTGTCGATGTTGGACCACGCCTTGATCAGGGCGTCCTGCACCAGGTCGTCGGCCGTGTTCGGATCACGGCACAGGCTGACAGCAAAGGCCCGCATTGGTCCGATATGGTCGGCCAGGTCTTCGCGTGGATCACTCAAGGGCGCTGTCCTCTCTGCTGTCGTTGCCTTGCCGCAACTGGTCCAGCAGGTCTGCAAACCGCTGTGGCAGCGGCTCGTCGGCGGTTTCCTGAAACGCGCGCTTCAGATTTTCGTCAATCGCCCGATCGACGCGCGAATCTCGCGTAGGTTGTGTATACTGTTTGTTGGATTTATGAGTCATAGTCCGCTCCCGCACGGAACCGAAACGCACCGTGGCGAGTATTGTTCCACAGAAGGTAAACAAATTGGAAAAGAAACGCATGCCGGGACACACGCGCGACGCGCTTGCAGACCAGATCGGAGCCAACCTGCCCTACCTGCGGCGCTATGCCCGCGCGCTGACCGGCAGCCAGGCCAGCGGCGACAGCTATGCCAGCGCGACGCTTGAGGCGATCCTCGAAGATCCTGCGCAGTTTCATGGGGACCTGTCCCCCAAGGTGGCCCTGTTCCGCGCGTTTCATGCCATCTGGACGTCCAGCACGACGACCTCTGCCGCGCCGCTGGACCCGGACGGCCCGGCCGCTGCGGCACAGGAGCATTTGATGAAGCTCACGCCAAACACGCGCGAAGCGTTGCTGCTGCACACGGTCGAGGAACTGAGCGCCGACGATGTCGCCACCATCATGCAGATCGAAACCGCCGAAGCGTTCCAACTGCTCGAGATCGCCTATGGCGAAATGGCGCAGCATACGTCGGGCCGCGTTCTGATCATCGAGGACGAGGCGATCATATCGATGGACCTCGAAAGCATCGTGGCCGACATGGGGCACCGGGTGACCGGCATCGCCCGCACGCGCGAGGCGGCGTTCAACCTGGCCGGTCACGCGGAATGCGACCTGATCCTGTCGGACATCCAGTTGGCGGACAATTCCAGCGGGATCGACGCGGTCAATGACATCATCGCGGCACACGGGCAACGCCCGGTGATCTACATTACCGCCTTCCCCGAACTGCTTCTGACCGGCGAAAACACCGAACCGGCCTTCCTGATCTCGAAACCCTACACCGAGGATCAGGTGCATTCCGCTGTCAGTCAGGCGTTGTTCTTTTCCTCGACGGAAACGCTTCGGGCCAAGGCCTAAGCCGCAGCGATTTCGCGCAGCATCCACGCGACCTGCTTGTGAAAGGCCAGGCGATCCGCTGCCAGATCGCCGGTTTCGATGTCGAACCGGTCGTTGGCCAGGCGGATCAGGTCCGTCAGGCGTATGCAGATGCGTTCATGCCCCGTCGCCAGATCCGCCATCATGTCGGCTGTCGTCAGGGCGGTTTTCCCGTGAACCTCGGCCAGATCGTGGCCATCATGTTTGCGGGTGGGCGCGTCATGACCCAGCCCCTGCATGTGTGACGCCAGCGTTTCGGCGGCATCGAACATGTTGTCGTATTGCTCTTCGGTCAGCTTGCTGATGGCGAAAAAGGCCATCTCGTCGACATTCCAGTGATAGGTGTGCGTTTTCGATTCCAGCCGATACGTCTCGGCAAGTACGTCGGTCAGCGCGTTGGCCAGCTCGTCCTCGGCTTGCTGCGTGCGGGCGGCTTCACCCATTTGAACGTTGAGCGCAGTTTGCATCTTCGCCTCCTATCCCTGTGGTTGTTTCCGAAACGCAAGAAACCGCCCGCGGGTTCCTCGAATTTGCAAAGAAATTTCCGGGAGATGGTCGGAAAAAAGATTAATGAAGATTAACGAAGGTTAACAAGCCTCCTAACAGGCTGAAGTCAAATGCGCAACCTTGCGTTGTGTTTGCCTCAGACGCGGATCAGGCCCAAAACCGCGTCTGTCACCGCCCGCGTGCCCATGTCGCCCCCGAATTCCATCGGGCGCAACAGGTTCTGTTCGAACCCCGCCTGCACCGCCCCGTCGATCAGGGCCCCGGCATCGGCCCAGGCTTCGGTCCCGGACCGTTCTGCCAGATAGTCCAGCATCAAGGCCCCCGACAAGATCGCGGCCAGCGGATTGGCCTTGTCCTGCCCCATTATATCCGGGGCCGAGCCATGGGCCGGTTGGAACAGCCCATGCGCATCACCGATTTCGGCGCAGGACGCCATGCCCATGCCGCCAACCAGCCCCCCGGCCAGATCGGACAGGATATCCCCAAAGATGTTTTCCATCACCAACACGTCGAACGCCCACGGCCGCCGCACCAGATCCAGCGCCTGGGCATCGACATAGTTGTACCCCGTTTCCACCTGCGGAAACTCTGGCGCGACCTCGTCAAAGATCCTGCGAAAGAACGCCATGGAGGCAAAGACATTGGCCTTGTCCACACATGTCAGCTGCCCGGGGCGCCCGCGTGCCTTGCGCCGCTCGGCCAGACGAAAGCCGAAGCGGTGCAGCTTTTGGGTGGTGGCGCGGGTGATGCGCATGGTGTCGCGCACCTCGTCATCGCCGCGAATGTCGGTGCGCCCTGTCGCGGCGGCGGAGTAAAACAGCCCCTCGGTCGACTCGCGCAGGATCACCAGATCAATGCCCGCCGCCCGCGGATCCGCCAACCGTTGCGGCGCATTGGGATAGGCCTTGACCGGGCGCACGCCTGCATACAGCCCGAACCTTTCGCGCAGCCGCAGGTGGGGCGAGATTTCCGTGCCGTCCGCATGGCGGACAGTCGGCAGGCCGATGGCACCCAGGAAAATGGCATCCGCCGCTGCGGCCCGGTCCTCGCCATCCGGTGCGATGTCCTGGCCCGTTTCGGCAAAGTACCCCGCGCCCGCGTCAATCCGGTCATAGGACAGGGGCGGCAAGCCGGCCCGCGCCACCGCGGCGTCCACCACCGCCTGCGCAGCAGCCGCCACGTCCACCCCGATCCCGTCGCCTGAAATCATCGCGATGCGCATCATGCGTCCCCCAGCAATCCGGCGACGGACCGCTGCGGCCCCACATCCAGCCGCCAGGCAAAGGGCACGGCCTCGTGCACCGGATAAATCGACGTCACCAGCGGATCATGCCCGGGTATGACGCGGTCCGCCCCGCGCGCCAGACGTTGCAGCGTGCCAAATCCGTCCAGCATCGGCTGCACATCCGCCACGATGGGAAAGGGTTTGGCGGCAAGGAAATTCTCGTAATAGTGCGACGCGTCCGAGGCCAGGCACAGCGGGCCATGTTCGGTCTCGACCTCGACCACCTGAAGCCCGCGCGAATGCCCGCCCACGCAATGGACCCTGACCCCCGGCGCGACCTGCGCGCTGCCGTCATGGAACACGACGCGGCCCGAATAGACATGGCGCACCATCTCGCAGACATGGTCGGCGGTGAACGGCATCCGCAACGCCTCGTGACACATGCAAGGGCCGGTGGCATAGGCCATCTCGGCGGCCTGCAGATGGAACGTGGCGGCGGGATAGCGGTCAAGGCCACCCGCATGGTCATAGTGCAAATGGGTGATGATGACGGTGTCGACCGTGTCTGCCTCGACCCCCATGTCTGCAAGCGCGTGGGCGGGGTCCCGCAGGATCGGGCGGTCGCGGCGCGTGGCCTCGGCCCTGTCATATCCGGTATCGACCACGATGTTGCGTGGCCCGTCCTGCAACAGCCAGACAAAATAGTCCATGCCATGCGCCGCCGTCGGGTGATCGTCGAAGATAAAGCTGTCCGCGCGCGTGCGCGCGCTGCGCTCGGCGTATTTCACGGCATGCACGGTCCACATCGCGGCCCCCTCTCTTGCGTCGAGTGGCAGGCTACACCGCTTGGCCGGCGCGCGGTAGACGCTGGTTCGTCAAAGGACTAGACGAGGATCATGTCCTGCTGCCCCTCTCGCCCTGCGACCCCGTCCCTGCAAGCCGCCCGGATCACGCCGGCGTCGCAGGTGATGGCCAGGGACGCGGTGATTTTGCCCGGTGGCAGGTTCCGGATGGGCACCCGTGACAGGTTCCTGCCCCAGGACGAAGAAGGGCCGCAGCGGCCCGTCCGCGTCAAACCCTTTGCGATCGGGGCAACGGCGGTCACCAACGCACAATTTGCCGGGTTCATCGCCGCCACTGGATATGAGACCGAGGCCGAGCGATACGGTTGGTCGTATGTTTTCATGGGGTTGCTGGACGATCCCGAAGCATTTGCCCCGCTTCCGGGGCTGGACTGGTGGCGCAAGGTCGATAGCGCAAGGTGGGCCGCGCCCGAAGGGCCCGGAACGGACGTTGCAGACCGTCAGGATCACCCGGTGGTGCACGTGTCGTGGAACGACGCGCAGGCCTATGCCCGATGGGCCGGTGGCCGCCTGCCGACAGAGGCCGAATGGGAATACGCGGCGCTGGGTGGGCTGACGGCCGCGCGCTTTCCGTGGGGCGATGCAGAGCCGGATGACACCGCAACCCTGCCCTGCAACATCTGGCAGGGCCGCTTTCCGCAGCACGACACCGGCGCCGACGGATGGCGCGGCACTGCCCCGGTACGCAGCTTTGATGCCAACGGCTACGGGTTGTGGAACATGTGCGGCAACACCTGGGAATGGACCACCGACCGCTGGCGCGTCAGGTCGCTGAAAAAGGCCGCGCGGGCTGCGCGCGCGGCGGCCCGCGTGCAACCGGGATACGTGATCAAGGGCGGGTCGTTCCTGTGTCACCGCAGCTATTGCTATCGCTACCGCATCGCGGCCCGCACCCAGAACACGCCCGACAGCACCACCAGCCACATGGGATTCCGCGTGGTGTTCGATCCGGACTTGGTCAAGGGCTGAACCGTTGCAGGGGGGCCAGCCCCCCGGCGCTGCGCGCCTCCCCCCGGGATTTTTTTCGGGACAGAGACGGGGAGCGGCGCTACGCCGGGGGGCTGGCCCCCCTGCAACGGTTCAGCCCTTGACCAAGTCCGGATCGAACACCACGCGGAATCCCATGT
>JBCBFX010000065.1:0-24555 GCA_038527345.1 Pseudomonadota bacterium
GTCATGTCGCGTGTGTTGTAGCTGATGACGATGATGGAGACTGTGGGGGCCGCGTCGGTCAAAATCTCAAATCGCCCTATCGAAAATCGTGGCGGCCGGACAATCCGCCGACCGCATTCAGAATGGCGTCAGGCCGCGCGGATTGCCATTCCTCATTTGCCCCCTTCACAACGGGTTCGCCTCCGCAAACTTGCGGAAGAACGCAAGGAACGCGCGGTCGGGGTCGCGGGCGGGGGTTTTGCTGCTGGCCCAGCTGCGCCATTCGGCCTCGACCGCGTAGATGTCATAGCCGGGGTGCCGCATGCGGGCGGTGCGGTAGGTTTCGGGCTCCAGCGGGGCGCCCTGGCGTTCAAGCCAGGCCGGGCGCGGTTTCAACTCGGTCACCACTGTGTCCGCGGCACCTTCGGCCCGCACCTTGCGCCCGACTTTCGAAAACTGCAGCTCGCGTTCCACGGCCCCCTGCCCTGCCCCGTCCTTTTTCCACCACCGCAGTTCGACGTGGGTCACGCTGCGGCCGGTTTTGATCGGATTGACCTCGACCGTGTAAAGCGACAGCTGGTTGACCTCGCGCACCGCCGGCTCGATGGCGCGCAGCCGCAGGTTCGACCAGGTGGTCAGCTTGCCCTTGGGCACGCCGAGGATGCCGCGCAGCTCGGCCAGCGTGAACCGGTCCGAGGCGCGCCAGCGCAGGTTGCCGCGCTTCTGCACCATCTCGTAAAGCGTCAGGGCGTATTTCGAGGTCAGCGCGAACATCACCTCGCGTTGCAGCCGCGCGAACACGACCGAGTTCTTGATGATCTTGCGCAGCCGCGCCGGGATCTCGTATTCGAACAGACCGTCGCGGCGCAGGGTTTCGACATTGCCGCCCAGCAGTTGCACCCGTTCGACCGCCGGTTCGCCGTCGCGGGTGACCGCGACCCGCACGATCGCCGTCATCAGCCGTTCGATGGACTCGCCCACCCGGTCGTTGGAATTGTGGCTGCCACGCAGGGAAGACTTGGCGATGACATGGGTGACCGGCTTGTCGATGGAATCCCAGGCATGTTCCAGAAGCTGGTTGTAGATGCGCCGGTCCACCAGCGTCAGCGGCGTGACCTCGACCAGGTCCACCAGTTCCCCCGGTTTGACCAGGGTATCGGCATTCGGTCGCGCATCAATCGTGCGATAGGCCGCTGCCGTCTCCGCCGGTTTCCGCCCCATGCCTGCCCTTTGTCTTGTCGCTTACATGCGTTCTGCTCGGATGTAATTTAGTCCCGAATCATGCGGTCGGGCAAGCCACGGCCCGGCACCCCATATGTAAGGTTTCGTGGCGTGTCGGTTTCCCTTTGGCATTGGGAAATTCCAGGGGGCAAAGCCGCCTGAGGCCCCACCCGAAAAGTAAGCTTTGAGAGGCACCCGATGCGTAAGCACTGCCATCCCGGGACGTACGGCATGGCGCCCCGATCTGTAAGGCAATCCACCCCGAAAAGTAAGCCTTAAGACGCTTAGATACTATTTTTCATAAGGTTACATCTCGCGAACAAGGAACCTACGAATCAAGAATCCATGGTTTTTTGTATTTTGGTTGGATTCTGGAGGCGTAATTTGCTGCGGTGCAGCATAAGCTCATTCGGCGTTAAAAATTACAAATTGGGAGTCCCGCACAACTTCACCCAAGATGCGCATGATCCAAGGCTGCCCCCTGCACACCGATTCCCGTTTTTTCACGAAATCGGCCAAAAAACCGCACTTGTGACATCACCCCCGCTGGGTCATGTTGCTTTTCAAAAGGCAAGAGCAGAGGCACAGAATGGCACCCGTGTTGTCCCCCGTCACCATGGCTGATTTCGAGGCGCTGGCCAGCCGGTCCGAAACCGTGATCGGGCGGTTGCGCGACCGGGTGTATTCAGAAGGCGCGCGCAAGACGCTGGAACTGCGCTTTAACGTACGCACCGCGGCAGAAATGGTGGGCCGCAGCGAAAAGCTGATCCGTGATGCCGAGGGCGACGGACGTCTGCCCGAACCGCTGAAAGATCCGGTCACAGGGCGCCGCCAAGGATACTCCCTCGCCGAGGTCAATCATATGCGCGAGGTCTTTGGCACCCTGCCCGCCCGGGCTGAGGGCGAGCAAGCACTGGTGCTGGCGGTGCAAAGCTTCAAGGGCGGCGTCGGCAAGTCGACCCTGACCTGTCATCTGGCGCAATACTTCGCGCTCAGGGGTTACCGGGTCTGCGTCATCGACTGCGACAGCCAGGCCTCGACCACGTCGATCTTTGGCCTGAACCCGGATGTGGACGTCGAGGAAGAAGAGGACACCCTTTATCCCTTTTTCCGCCATGGTGGCCCCGCCAGCCTGCATTATGCGCTGCAGGCCACGTACTGGCCCAATATCGCGCTGATCCCGGCCAATCTGGGCCTTTATGACAGCGAATATGAATTCGCCGCCCGCATGGCGCGCGACAGCACATTCGTTCTGGACCGGCTGCGCGAAGGGATCGCCACGATCCGGGACCAGTTCGACATCATCCTGATGGACCCGCCCCCGGCCCTGGGCATGATTTCCCTGTCGGTGCTGCGCGCCGCCGATGCGCTGCTGGTCCCTGCCCCGCCCAACAACATCGACTTCGGCTCGACCGCGCATTTCCTGCGGATGATGACCGCGACGCTCGAAGAGTTGTCGCGCGCGGGTGGTGAACGTGACTATGCCTTTGTGAAGATCCTCGTCACCAAGATGAACGAGACGAAATCAGCCCATCAGGCCATTCACCGGATGATGCAGGCGGTGTTTCCCCATGACCTGATGCAGGCTGTGCTCAAGGACAGCGCCGAGATTGACAATGCGACGGCAGCACTCCGCACCGTCTACGAGATCACCGGCCCCGCGACCCGCAGCGCCACGCACAAGCGCTGCCGCGCGCATCTGGATGCGGTGGGGCACGAGGTGGAAACGTTGATCCGCATGACTTGGCCCAGCCATCATGCGCGGCTCAGAAAGGAGGGTCTGCTATGACCGGAAAGAAGCACGATGCGGTGTTCGACGACGTCCTGTCGGGGATCGACAGCGCCGATGCGGCCCCGGCCCCGCGGGCGGGCGCGCGGTTCCTGAAACGCTCGACCTCCATCGGGGAGCGGATGGCCGGGGAACGCGAGGAAAAGGTGCTGCACTGGGTCGATCCCGACGCCTGCCGGATGTGGGAACGGCACAACCGCGAATATGCCCTGCTGACCGAAGAGAACTGCCGCGACCTGATCGACGGCATCCGTGCCCAGGGTCGCCAGGAGTTTCCCGCAATTGTGCGGCGGCTTGAGGGCGAGGCGCAGCAATACGAGGTGATCTGCGGGGCGCGGCGGCACTATGCCGTGTCCTGGCTTCGGGCCAACAACTATCCGCAATTCCGCTATCTGGTCGAAGTGCGCGACCTGACGGACGAAGAGGCGTTCCGCCTTGCCGATATCGAGAACCGTGACCGCGACGACATTTCGGACTACGAGCGCGCCCGCGACTATGCTCAGGCGATCGAGCTGTATTACGGCGGCAAGCAAAAGGCGATGGCGGCACGGCTTGAGGTCTCGGAGGGCTGGCTGTCGCGCTACCTCGGGCTCGCGCGGTTGCCGCAGGAGGTGGTTGGTGCCTTTGCCTCGATCCGGGACCTGAAGGAGCTGCATGCGCGCACGCTGAAGCCGCTGCTGGCAAAGCCGCAGGACCGCGCCGCGATACTGGCCGAGGCTGCGGCCATCGCGCGCGATCAGGCCGCGGCGCGGGCAGGGCAGGGGGCGCCGCTGGAGCCTGCGCAGGTGCTGGCCCGGCTCAAGGCTGCGGCGGCCCCGGCGCGGCCCGCCAGGGCGGCTGCCAAGCGCTATTCCCCTGACACTGCCGAGGGAGGCATCACCGCGCGGCGCAGCGGTAGAAAGACGGTTCTGGAAGTGCCCGATACCCTGTCGCGCAGCGCGGTCGAGACGGCCCTGGCGCAGTTTGTGGCGGATCGGTTCGGGGATGCGTGACATTGCCGAAATTGCCAATTGGCAAGAACACAGAAAAAATCAGAATTTTCAATAGGTTAAACCGAAATTGACTCTGCTTCGTGTCGGAAGGTGCTGAAAAATTGCCGATTGGCAATTTCGCCCGTGTTAGAGCCTTTTTTCCGACCTGTCAGAGACTGTTTTGGTCGTTGTCGCGCGGGCAGCGTAGTGCAGCGCAAGCCCCGCGGCCGCTCCCGCCAGTGCCCCCTTCACTCCGGCGGTGAAGTCGGCCCATTCGCGCATGCGGTTCACATAGGGCTGCACGATCTCGATCAGCCCAGCCTCTGATACGGCCAGGGGCAGGGCCCACCACAGCGCGCGGGGGTAAATCAGCGCAACGGGACACACCAATGCGGCAAAGGCGATGAAATGGTGCGTCTTGTCCGATCCGGGCACGGACGGGGCCGCTGGCAGCGGGACCAGCGCCAGCACGAGGATCGCAGCAGCAACGCAGGCCGTCAGCGCATAGGCGACCCTTTTGCGGCGGGTTTCCGAAAGCCGGAATAAATGCGCAGTCATTATCGTCCTTTGAAATGCGGGGCAGGGGGCGGGTGCCGGGAATGGTCGCGCCGTATACAGGATTGACATCCGCGCGAACAGGGCGCGAGTACAGCAGATCGCATGAAGCGATATGCCTGCCGGTCATAAATCGTTGCGTTGCGTAAGTGTTCAGTTCTTGGGCTGGGGGACGCGCGTGTGTTGTGCGATTTTGGCTGATGACCTTCGCGGTCGGAATGCGCAGCCCAGGGAAATGGCGAGGATGCTGAAAACGCCGGTCGCAAGATAGACAAGGGCCACCGAACCAACCGGTTGTCCGACGATCGCTGCAAAAGCAGCGGCGATGCCACCCAGCACCGAACCAACCAGTAGTAGGCCCATGATCATGTCCGACCGTCCCTCCCTTCGCCTTTTCGTGGCAGGTGATGATTTTCCATCATCTTTAAGTAGAATATGATTTCGTTAACAAACCGTTGTAAAGCGGCAAGGATCGTTTGCGTCCGGATCGGTATAAAACCGCCTGTCCTGTGCTCAAAGCCGAATCCCGACGAGTCGCGGAATACCGCCTGTGCGGTGACGTATGGCGTGTGAAATCCGGGGCTTGCGGCGCAGATGTCACGCCGCACCGATCCGGTTCGGCCTGTTCTTGCCAATGCGCGGCGGCTGCGCCGATAAATGTATGCGCTTTCGTTCATAATATGGCAGAAGCTAGAGCCTACAACCGGGGAGGAAACCCGGAGCAGAAGAGGCACGCAGGAATGGCGCAACAATTTGTGTCCGCAAGGATGGCGGCGCGTTCACCCGATGCAAACGCAACGGCTGCACCCGCCACAGGCGGGATCCGTACGCCGGGTCCACTGCGTACGCCCGAGGTGCGCGATGTGTTTGCGACCCGGGCGTATGCGCAATTTCTGAGTGCGCTGGGTTGGCAGCTTCCGACGTTGCCGCGCCACAGGATGGAACACCACGCACCGCTGCAATGCTGTTTCGTGCTGCGCGATGGCGACCGGGAAGAGGCCGCTTTCGGCTATACGGCCGTGACGATGCCGGATGATGCGAATTGCCCGGGGCTGGCCAAGGCCAGATCGCATATCGAACGGTTCCTCGCCCGGCTCGGCGAAGACAGCGGCCTGCTGTTTCAGAACACACCTGTTTTTGCGTTTGCCGGACGGCGGCGGGATCGGGTTGCCGTGTTCGGCGGGTGGCGCATCCGGCGCGGTACGTGGACGCCGTTCCTGCTGGGGCCGGACGGACTGGGCGGGATCGCGGGCCAGGAGATGCTGTTTGCGCGCGGGACCGCACCGCACCACATGGCCGAGGTGTGCGGCCACGAGGTCCGGACCGTCATGCCCCGGATCACCGATCTGACACATGCCATCGACGCATTCGGCCAGAACGACAAGGCGCGTGATGCCGCCGAAACACCGGAACCGGCGCGCAGACCCGTGCAGATCGTGCCCCTTGCAGGGGGCTGGTTCACGGCCCGGCCCGACGTGTCGGGCACCGGCAACCCGGTCGTCTTCAAACGCGCAAGGGCCGTGGCCGCCCGACCAAAGGTTGCCACAGTGCCGCCCAGCGATACACTCCAGGCATTCGGGGAAGACGAATTCAGGTTCCACGAATTCGGAGCGGATCGCAGATGAGATCGAAAAACCCGCCAACCAATCCGGCGCTCGGCAAGGTCGAGCTCTGGAAGGCGTTGCGTCCCAGTTACGGGCTGTTGGGCTGGATCTTTGCCTTCAGCGTCTTCGCCAACCTGCTGATGCTGACCGGCCCGTTCTACATGCTGCAGATCTATGACCGTGTGCTCAGTTCGCAATCGGTCGAGACACTGATTGCCCTGTCGGTGCTGGTGGCGGGACTCTTCGGGCTGATGGCGATGTTCGATTATGCCCGTGGCCGGATGATGGCACGGGTCGGCGCGCGCTTTCAAAGCGCGCTGGACGCCCGTGTCTTCGAGGCCAGCCTGAAGGGCGGGCAGGGCGCGCAGGACCAGGCCGAGGCGGCGGGCGCGCTGCACGATCTGGACGCATTGCAAAAGCTGTTCATGTCGCCGGTCCTGATGACGATAATGGATTTGCCCTGGACCCCGGCGTTTCTGGTGCTGATGTTCATCTTTCACCCGATGATCGGCTGGCTGGCGGTGCTGGGGGGCGGTGTGCTGGTCCTGCTGGCGGTGGCGAACCACCTGCTGACCGCCCGGCGCACGCGCATATCGCAACTGGCCGCGCAGCAGTCGCACGACATGGCAAGCGAAACGCGGCTGGGCGAGGAAGTGGTGCTGACGCAAGGCCTGCGCCCGGCGATGACCGAACGCTGGCGCCGCACCCGTGTCGAGGGGCTCAAGCGGTCTTTGGGTGCCAATGACTGGACCGGCAGTTTCACGTCGGTGACCAAATCGTTTCGGCTGTTGCTGCAATCGGCGGTGCTGGGTGTTGGTGCCTATTACACGCTGCAGGGCGAGCTGACGGGCGGTGCGATGATCGCGGGGTCGATCCTGATGGGCCGCGCGCTGGCACCGATCGAACAGGCGCTTGGCGGCTGGCCGGTGCTGCAACGGGCGCGGGCGGGATGGCGGACGCTTGGCGCGTTCCTGTCCAGGAACCCGCCGGTCCCGCAGCGCACGGAATTGCCCCAACCCGAGGCGCAACTGCGCGCCAAGAACGTCACTGTCCTGCCACCCAACGGCACGGTGCCCGTGCTGCGCGGCATCAACTTCCAGCTGGAACCGGGCCAGGCCATCGGGGTCATCGGCCCGTCCGGATCCGGAAAATCGACCCTGGCCCGGGTGCTTCTGGGCTATTGGCCGGTCTCGGCCGGAGAGATCCGGCTGGGTGGGCCCACGCTTGACCAGTACGGGCCCGACACGCTGGGCCATCATATCGGGTACCTGCCGCAGAACGTGCGGCTGTTCTCGGGCACGATCGCGCAGAACATCGCCCGGATGGCAGACACGCCCGATTCCGCGGCTGTGGTGCGCGCGGCAAAGGCGGCCAATGCCCATGACATCATCACCCGCCTGCCGGACGGCTACGACACGGAACTGAAAGCCAGCGCGCTGGCGCTGTCGGGCGGTCAGTGCCAGCGGATCGCGCTGGCGCGGGCGCTGTATGGCGATCCGCAACTGTTGATCCTGGACGAGCCGAACTCGGCGCTGGATGCGGACGGCTCGGACGCGTTGAACGCGGCGGTGCGCAACTTCAAGGAGCGGGGCAGGGCGGTGATCATCATGACCCACCGCCCCAACGCGATTGCCGAATGCGACCTGCTGATGGTTCTTGAAAACGGCGTCGTCTCGTCCTTTGGCGAGCGCGATACCGTGATGCGGAAAATGCTCAAGAACGCGGATACCGTGCAACGCACGCTGCACAGCCTGCCAGGGGGCCGCAATGGCTGAGCGTCACGACAGGACCGGGCCGACCTGGCCCGCGCGGCTGCCCCTGACCATCGGGGTGCTTGCCATGGTAATGCTTGTCGGTGGCGTGGGCGGATGGAGCGTGGGCACCACGCTGTCGGGCGCCGTGATCGCGTCGGCCAGCGTCAAGGTCGAATCCAACCGCCAGGTCATCCAGCATCCCGATGGCGGCGTGGTCCGCGACATCATGGTGCGTGACGGGGATCGGGTCGACGCCGGTGATGTGCTTTTGCGGCTGGACGGGCGTCGGCTGCAATCGGAACTGACCATCGCCGAGGGTCGCCTGCGCGGGCTGGCCGCGCGCCGGGCCCGTCTGATCGCCGAACGCAGCGACGCGGAACAGGTCATCTTTCCCCCCGACCTTGTGGAACGGGCGGCCACCGACCCTGAAACCAGGGGCCTGATCGAGGGCGAGGCGACGCTGTTCGCCGCCCGCCTCGAGGCGCTGCAACAGCAAAGCGGGCTTCTGGACGAACAGAACGAACAGATCGCCAGCCGCATCGAGGGCATCGAGGCCCAGCTCGACGCGCTGGACCGGCAGACGGGTCTGGTCACGCGCGAGCTGGCCAGCAAGCGCAAGCTGCTGGACGGCGGGCTGGCCCCGGCCTCGTCCGTGTTGGCGCTGGAACGTGAACTGGCCGGGATCGAGGGCGAAACCGGGCGGCTCAAGGCCGAGATTTCGGGCCAGAAGGGCGCCATCACCGCCAACGAGATCGAGCGCCTGCGGCTGTGGACCGTCCGCCGCGAGGAGGCGACAAGCGCCGAACGGGAATTGCAGTTCAACGAGATCGAACTGGACGAGCGCCGGATAGAGCTGATCGACAGGCTGTCGCGCATGGACCTGCGCGCGCCGGTCAGCGGCATCGTCTACGAATCCCAGATCTTTGCCGAACAGGCGGTGGTGCAGCCGGCCGAGCCGGTCATGTACATCGTGCCGCAGGATCAGCCGCTGATCGTGTCTGCCCGGGTCGAGGCGATCGACGTCGCCGACGTCCATATCGGCCAGGATGTCGCCCTGCGGTTCGTTGCCTTCAACCAGAATGGCCGTGAACCCAGCCCCGGCAAGGTGCTGCGCATCTCGGCCGATGCCATCACCGACCAGACGACCGGAGCCAGCTATTACGCAGTGGATATCCGCCCGTCCCCCGAGGTCGCGGCCAGCCTGAGTGCCGACGAAGAACTGGTGCCGGGCATGCCCGTCGAGGCCTATATCCGCACCCGGGACCGGACCGCGCTGGCCTATCTGGCCGAACCTTTCACCGCCTTTTTCGCCCGCGCTTTCCGCGAATAGGGCGGATTGCGGGACGTGACACCGCGGCAACAGGCCGTCCTTGATTGGCGTCCGGCAGTGTATGGATATGCGGTTTGGGCGCAAAACCCTGCTATGGTCATGACCGAACGATCCGAAGGTGCCCCGCAACGAGGGTGCCACGGATGGTCATGAGGCAAGGCAGGAACGACACATGGGCGTACACGACATGGTGTGGCCGACAGTGCCCCGGTTTGTCCGGGGCAGTTTGGCATGGGTGTGTATCGGGCTGTTGACCGGGTGTTCACCGACGGTGCCCGACGTGTCCTCCGATATCAATCTGGCCGCGGTCTATGATACCGAAAACCAGGACGCCGCCTCGCTGGCCGGGATCCCGGAGATCGGGTTCAAGGACCCGGTGCTGATCCAGCTTGTGACCGCTGCGCTGGACGGCAATCCCGGACTGGCCGCCGCCCAGGCCCGCCTGCGCGCCGCCGCCGCCGAAGCCCGTGCCGCCGGGGCCGAGGTCTCGGGCAATGGTGATGTGGGCCTGCGCAGTGACAATACGGGCACGGGATCGCTGGATGCTGGTCTCGCCGCCCGTCTCGACCCGTCCCGTCCCGCTCGGCAGGCCGCCGCCGTGGCCCGGGCCGAGGCGGCCCAGTTCGATGCAGACGACGCGCGGCGGTTGCTGGTGGAGCAATTGGTCACCACCTATATCGACCTGCGATTCTTTCAGCAGCTTCTGGAATACCGCCGCGCCGATGTCGCCTCGCGCCGGCGCACGTTGAACGATCTCGAAATTCTGCTGGGCGCCGGTGCGGCCACCGAGGTCGACGTGGTCAGTGCCCGCGCCTTGCTGGTCGAGGCACGGGGACAGTTGCCGCAGATCGAGGCGCAGGCCCTGCGCCAGCGCAACCAGCTGGCGGCCCTCGTGGGACGGCCCAGCGGCGAATTCGGCGTGAACCTGACCTTTGCCCGCAAACAGCCCCTGCCGCAGGGCAAGGTCGATCAGGGCCTGCCGGCGGACCTGCTGCGGGCCCGGCCCGACGTCCGTCGCGCCGAACGGCTTTATGTGGCGGCGGTTGCCGATATCTCGACCGCCCGTGCAGCACTTTACCCGTCGCTGACCCTCAGCGGGCGGATCCAGGTGCCGCTCAACAACGCGCCCGATCTCACGACCCTGACGTCGGGGCTGTCCATTCCCGTCTTTGGCCGCTTCGCGCTCAAGGCAGGGGTGGATGCGGCCGAGGCCCGGGCGGCCGCGGCGTTTCAGCAATGGCGCACTTCGGTGCTGACCTCGGTGCAGGAGCTCGAAAGCGCTCTGACCAGCCGTGCCGCCGCCGAACGGACCGCAGCGGCCGCGGAAGAGGTCGTGGCGTTGCAGCGCCGCGCGCTCACCCTGTCGCGCCGTCTGCTGGTCGAAAGCGGCGACGTCACCGCGCTTGACGTTCTGGACCGTGAACAGGCGGTGACGCAGGCACGGACAAGCCTGGCCGAAAGCCGCCGCGACGTGGCACTGGCGCATATCGCGCTGCTTTCGGCCCTTGGGCTTGATCGCGGCATGGAGAGCAAGGTCGGAAACTGACCGTTGCGTGCGCCGTCCCGGACCGCGCGCAATGGTCATGAAATTTACATAATATATCGTATCGGTCTTTTGGTTGTAGCCGGGAGCGCGCTACCCTGAAGTGCCTCTTCTGCTAGAAACCCTGCATAAGCATGTCGATTGCGGCCGTCACCTTCTCGAACTCTTTATCGAGATTTCCGATGGAAGCACCAAGCACGCCGATTGGCACTGCCGCCATGAACTGTGTCACCATGACAACCGGCTCATCGTCGAATTCGAAGATCGGGTTGAGCCGCGTTGCCGGTTTCGGTGCGATTGAGTTCGGGAGCAAAGGCACCACAACGCGGGTGTTCAGATCGCTTAGCAGATCCGTCTGAACGTCCAGAAGATAGCCGTTTCCGGACGGGTTGGGAAACACGTCGTACTTGGGCATCAGAACTGGCGATGACGCTCCAGCGGCAGTCCATGCGTGTCCACATATGCGTTGGAACTGCGAAGTGCCGCGGCGTTCTCGGCCTTCCAATGCCTGGCTTTCGCAGCGGCGACGGCACTGCGCACGCCGTCTTCTGCAGCGCGGGACAGGTTCACCTTCAGTGCTCGGGCTTCTGCGAGCAGAGCAGCGTCCAACGACAGGTTCGTGGGTTTTCGCGGGTGAGAATTCATGTGTCGGCTCCTGAAGCAAGGATAAACGCAAACATCATGCGCGTCTATCATGCGCATAGTGTCACGTCTGCCCTCACGACACGCTGTGGCATGACCAAGCCTGCATGGCTGTTCAGGGCTGCGAGCCATGAGGTCTTGGACCTGATCCGCCATGCTCTGGCACTGCGAGGTGAGACATTTCCAACCATTCACATCCTCGAGACAAGACTGCATGCTGAACGTGGCAGGAAATAGGGCGTGTATTTGCAGTATGCGCAGAACAGTCATCTTTGGCTGCCTGACGCTTCTACCCCTCACCACACCCGGCGACACGGTTTTGTCATGGCGGTGCCACTTTCCAACGGTATCGGATCGCAGAAGCGGTCATGGATGACGAAAATCATGTGTCAGTTGCCTGAATCGGGCAGATGGCTGATAAACAAGGCAATTCACGCTTAAGGCAAGGACAGCATTTGATTACTCCGATTTTACTGTGCGGCGGGTCCGGCACGCGGCTTTGGCCGCTGTCCCGCAAGAGCTATCCGAAACAATTCGCCTCGCTTCTGGGTACGGAAAGTCCGTTCCAGGCCTCGGCCAAGCGGCTGTCGGGGCCGGGCTATGCGCCCCCCGTGGTGCTGACCGCGTCGGACTTCCGGTTCATCGTGACCGAGCAGCTGACCGCAGCCGGGGTCGATCCCGGTGCGGTGCTGATCGAACCCGAGGGGCACAACACCGCTCCGGCCGTGCTGGCGGCCGCGCTGTGGCTGGCCAGGACCGATCCTGACGCGGTGATGCTGGTGGCCCCCTCGGATCATGTGATCCGGGATGCCGAGGCGTTTCGCGAAGCGGTCGAGGCCGGCGCCGTTGCGGCGCGCGACGGGCGGCTTGTCACCTTCGGGATCACCCCCACCCATGCCGAGACCGGCTACGGCTGGCTGGAACTGCCGGTAACCCCCGAACAATCCACGACCGAGGTGATTGCCCTGACGCGGTTCGTCGAGAAACCGGACGCAGCCACCGCGACCAAAATGCTCGAGGCGGGGAATTTCCTGTGGAATGCCGGGATCTTCCTGTTTTCGGCCCGGACCATCCTGGCCGCGTTCGAGGCGCAGGCACCGGCCATGGTCACGCCGGTCCGCCAGGCGGTTGAGGACGGCAAGGCGGATCTGGGTTTCTTCCGGCTCGCCCCCGAGGCCTGGGCCCGGACCGAAAGCATTTCCATCGACTATGCCGTGATGGAGCGGGCCGAGAACCTGTCCGTGGTGCCGTTTTCGGCGGGCTGGTCCGACCTGGGCGGCTGGGACGCCGTCTGGCGCGAGATGGGGCCTGACGGGTCCGGCGTGACCACGGGCGGTCCGGCCACGGCCATCGATTGCCACGACACGCTCTTGCGGGCCGAGGAAACGCATCAGGAAATCGTCGGCATCGGGCTGGACAACATCATCGCGGTGGCCATGCCCGACGCGGTTCTGGTGGCCGACAAGTCCCGCGCCCAAGAGGTCAAGGCGGCCGTCGACGCGCTGAAGGCAAAAGGCGCCAGCCAGGCCGAGCAACTGCCGCGCGATCACCGCCCCTGGGGCTGGTTCGAAAGCCTGGTGATCGGCGACCGGTTCCAGGTCAAGCGCATCGTGGTGCATCCCGGGGCCGCGCTGAGCCTGCAAAGCCACCACCACCGCGCCGAACACTGGATCGTGGTCGAAGGCACGGCCCAGGTGACAATCGGCGAAGAGGTCAAGCTGGTGAGCGAAAACCAGTCGGTCTATGTGCCTTTGGGCGCAGTGCACCGGATGGAAAATCCCGGCAAGGTGCCGATGGTCCTGATCGAGGTGCAGACCGGCACATACCTGGGCGAGGACGATATCGTCCGGTACGAGGACGTGTACGCACGGGGCTGAAACCGGCCTGTTCCGGCCCCCCGAAACGGGCCGGTTCAGGGGCGTTTCAGGGCCGCCCGGATCGGCGGTTTTCTGCCGGAAACGGCTGATTCGCGGCGACGTCCCGCGCATCTGGCCGAATTCCCGGGAGAGGGGGACGCAAAGCGGATTCTCAATCGCTGATTGCAGGGCGGCACCCGGATTTGTCCAAAAACCGCGCCAAATCCCCAAAAACAGGGGATATCTTGGTAAATTCGCTTCCCAGAAGTCCGGGAAAAAGGTTAACAAGGGACAGTTAACGACTTGTACAAAGCACGGGTGTTCGGAATGCATTCTTTGAAGTCACTGTTGGTCTCCGTATTGTTCCTGGTTGTCGCGACGTCGGCACAGGCAATCACTTTCAAGGTCGATGAGCTCAACTCGTCGGTCACTCTCACAAACACCGCGACCGGTTTCGTCTGCGGCCTCACGAACTGCGGTGTGTCCGCGGAACTGGCCGACGGGATTGGCGATACGATGTTCAACCTCAACAACGAGGGTGAAACGAACACGTTCGATTTCCTGACCTTCACCGGTTCGGGAACGGGTGTTGCCATCTACGACATCGTCGCGACGCTTACATTCAACCCGCCGAACATCTCTACCACCAGCGGTGGTTCGGGCGGCGCGCTGCTGTTCTTCGGATCGATTGTCGGTGCCGTTCTGACATGGGACGACGTCCCTGCGCTGCTGGTGCTGAACGATGGCAGCGAAGTGTCGGTTGATTTCGAAGGTGGTCTTGGCCTCTTCCTCGGCAATTCGGTGACGACCTCCGCAAGCGTGACGCTTGAAAAGGTTGCTCCTGTGCCGCTGCCGGCATCGGCCCTGATGCTGCTGCTGGGCCTTGGCGGTCTGGCTGGCGTCAGCCGCCTGAAGAAAAAAGCGGCCTGAGGCGTATCGCCCGGGCTGCGCCTGCCGCCCGGGACTGAACCTGACTTCCGATGTCCGGCACGCTTTTGTGCCATATGCTGCGAGTTTCGTCTGACCGATGCCCGCCGTTTCGACCCACAGATCGATCACCTCCAGCCCGTCCGGCCTTAATGCCGCCGGGCTGTTTTGGTTTGTGTTGCTGGTGGCGGGGTCGCTGCCGATCTTCTGGATCGGGCTCGTGTCGCTGGCACAGGCCTGGAGCACGGCGGAATACAGCCACGGTCCGCTGATCCCGCTGGTGTCGCTGTACCTGTTCCTGCGCGAGATGCGGCGGTTGCCCCCACCCGTGGCCAATCCGCCCGACCGCTGGCCGGGTATGCTTGTCATTGTCGCGGCGCTGGTGCTTGCCGTGCTTGGGAACCTGACCAAGATTCCCGATATCGTGACCTATGCCATGATCGTCTGGATCGGCGGCGTGGTGCTGACCGTGTTCGGCTGGCGGCGCGGCATGAAACACCAGCTGGGTGTGGTGCACCTGATCTTCATGCTGCCCCTGCCCCAGATCCTTTATTGGAAGCTGACGATTTTCCTGCAACTGATCTCGTCCCAGATCGGGGTGTGGTTCGTCAGTCTGATGGGCGTGTCGGTGTTCCTGGAAGGCAACGTGATCGACCTGGGCGTCTACAAGTTGCAGGTGGCCGAGGCCTGTTCGGGCTTGCGCTACCTGTTCCCGATCCTCAGCTTTTCCTACCTGGTGGCGATCCTCTATCGCGGGCCGATGTGGCACAAGATCCTGCTGCTGGTGATGGCGGCCCCGCTCACCGTGCTGATGAATTCGTTCCGGATCGGGGTCATCGGCGTACTGGTGGACAATTACGGCATCGCCCATGCCGAAGGGTTTTTGCACTTTTTCGAGGGCTGGGTGATTTTCCTCAGCTGTATCGCGATCCTGTTTGCAACCGCGGTGGCCCTGCAGCGCCTGACGCCCGATCCCAAGCCCCTGTCCGAGGCGATTGATCTCGACACCCAGGGCTTTCTGCCGATCATGGGCCGCATCGTCGGCATTCGCCCGTCGAAGCCCCTGGCCATGGCCGCGCTGCTTACGCTGGCGGTGTCGGTGGCCTGGGCCGCGCGCAGCGATGTCGAGGTGACCGCGCTGGATCGGCAGTCCTTTGCGGCCTTTCCGCAAAGGGTCGGCACGTGGTCGGGGACCACGGCGTCGCTGGATCCGCAGGTCGAACGGGTTCTCGGGGCCACGGATTATCTGAACGCAACCTTCCGGGCGGCCGACGTTCCGGCATCGGTGAACATGTTCGTCGCCTACTACCACACCCAGTCCGAGGGCGAGGGCATCCATTCGCCCGAGGTCTGCCTGCCCGTGGGCGGGTGGGAGATCTTCAGCCTCGCCCCTCATGAGATCGACGTGACCGGGTCCGGCTATGGCCGGTTCGAGGTGAACCGCGCCGTGATCCAGAAAGGGCTGTCGAAACAGCTGGTCTATTACTGGTTCGAACAGCGCGGCAAACGGATGACCAACGACTTTCTTGCCAAGGCCAGCGTGCTGGTGGATGGGCTGACCATGGGGCGCACCGACGGCGCGCTGGTACGCTACGTCACCGAGATTCGCACCGACGAGACCGAGGCCGACGCCGACGCCCGGCTGCAGGGTTTCATTTCACAAAGCCTGACGCCGCTGCCGCGGTTCGTGCCATTGTAGAAAAATCTGCAAGATAGCGCTTACCAGCCCCGTATTTGCGTCCCTGTTTCCGTGTCGATAAGCGGAAATGTTCCTATCCCGCGTCAGCCAGCCGTTCGCCTCGAATTTGCCATCTTATTGAATCAATATCGCGTCAGATTTCGCGACGAGTTGATCGGAGTTTGCACGACATGACGCGTCAGATGACAGCCGAAGGCGCCCTGCCCCGCAGCCCTGCCCCACAGCCCCATGCGCCGGTGCCGCAGCACCTTGTGGGTTCCCGGGCCGCGATCTTTCATCTGCTTCGGAATGCCAGCACGCTGGAAGAGGCTGTGCGCCAGTCCCGTCCCGCTCCGTCCGTTCCCGCGCCCGCCCCTGCGGCCCCTGTGCCTGCGCCGGTTGCCGCGCCCCCCGTACCGACGGTCCGCATGCGCCCGCCCGCGCCTGCCCCGGGTCCGTCCGCCAGCGATACCGGGTTGCAGGAATTCCTTTGCTCCGATCAGTTCGAGTTCCGGTCGCCTGACCCGCGTGATGCCTCGGTCCGGAACATGGCCGTGACCCGGGACCGGCGCGTGCCCTTGCAGCACCGCATGTCAGGTCGGTCCCTGAGCGCCTGATCCCAAAGGACGCCCCGGCCCCTTGCCTTTTCAGGTGGATATGGGCAGGGCGGATCCCATGACTGCCCGCAACAAGGACGATACCGGCACCCTGCCGGGCCTTTCGGGGCCTGTGCCGTCCGTGGCCCTGTGGATCGGGGGCGGCTGTATCCTTGTGGAACTGGTGCTGCTGGTGGCGGATCTGGGGCTGGTTGGTTCGCCGCTCTGGCGCAGCCTGGCCTATCAGAACGGTGCCTTCTGGCCGGGCCTCTTGTGGGGCTGGCAGCCGAACTATGCGGCACAACCGATCCTGATGTTCGTCACCTATGCCTTTCTGCACAGCGGTATCTGGCACCTGCTGGGCAACATGCTGGCCCTGGTGGTGCTTGCCCGGATTGCCGCCGATCATGTCGGGCAAGGGGCCTTTGTCCTGATCTACGGGGTGTCGGCGCTTGGGGGGGGCGCGGTGTTCGGGGTGCTGGCCCTTGGTCCGCAGCCCATGGTCGGTGCCTCGGGGGCGTTGTTCGGGCTGGCGGGGGCCTGGCAGTACTGGGACTATGCAGATGCGGCGCGCGGCCACCGGCGGGGCTGGCATCTGGCGCGGGCGTTCGGCAGTCTTGTCGTGTTGAACCTGGTGCTCTGGGTGGCCTTTGCCGGGGCGCTGGCCTGGCAGACCCACCTGGGCGGGTTCCTGACCGGTTGGATGATGGCGGGGCTATTGCACCGGCGGCGTGCTGGTCGGCCGGATCAGTAGTACCCTTCTTCGTAGCCGTAGGCAGTCGACATGTAGCGGCACTTGTTCAGCACCACCCCCATGACATTGGTCAGCTCCGCCACCTGCCGTTCGGCCACGTCGAACTGTTTCATGCCGGTGCGCCCGGCCTCGACCACGATCAGGGCTGCATCGACCTGGGTCAGAAAGCCCAGGTTATCGTCACTGGCCGACAGGGGCGGCATGTCGAACAGCATGATGTCGGGCGTATAGGTCGTCTCGATCTCGCTCAGCACCTCCTTGGCACGGGTGCTTTGCAGGATTTCCGACGGGTTCCGGGCCGAGCCGAAGCCCAGACCGAAGATCAGGTTGCTGCCGTAGCGCCGGGCCACATCGGGAAACGGCACCAGCCCCTGAAGCACGTCGGACATCGACGTGTCGCCCTTTTGCCCCAGCAACCGCCCAAGCCCGCTGCGGCGCAGGTCTGCATCGATCACGACGGTATGGATGCCCTGCTGCCGGGCCAGGCCAAAGGCCAGATTGGCCGTGGTGGTGCTTTTGCCGGTGCCGCTGTGGGGCGAGACCACGGCGATGCGGCGCCAGTCGTTGGTCTGGGCCTGCTGCGCCACCCGGGTGCGCAGGATGTCGTAAGGTGCTGCGGCAGGTCCGCTTTGCAGGGCGATGACCCGGCGGCGATGCAAGAACCAGCGGCGCAGCTTGATCTCGGGCAGCGCCAGCCAGGCCGCCTCGGTCTCGAGCGGGGTCCCGGGTGTCGTCGCGGGGGCCTGCGTTTTCGGGGTGTCCCCGCGATCCCGCTGCGTGCGTGCTTTTTCGATGGCAACCTGAAGCCGTTCCATTAACCAATCACTTTCCGGGGCCTCTCCCCTGTCTCACCAGCGGACGCCCAACCTGTTCATGACTCTTTCCGCCACCAGATCGATGGGCAGATAATAGATGTGTATCGCATAGATCAGCGCCGGTGTGCCGACGACGATGGCCAGTATGACAATGAGCTTGAGGCCGCGTTGCACAAAGACCTGCTGGCCTGTCCGGATGTAGGGCACGGTGGTCAGCGGCGTGACACCGAACCGGGCCACCAGATCCTCGGGCCGCCGGACGGCGTTGTTCGTAAGCTCCAGCAGCATCACCAGCGCCAGTCCCGCCAGCACACCCAGCGCGGTGCCGCCGCCCGCGATCAGCATCCGGTTGGGCTTGGTCGGCGAGTTGGGCACGTTGGGCTGTTCGATCACCGCGATCCGCTGCCCGCGGGACCGGGATTCGATCAGGTCACCGGTCTGGGCCGAGGACAGGCGCCCTTCGGCTGTTCCGTACTGTCCCTTGAGCAGCGCGTAGGTGCGTTCCAGCTCTTCCAGCGCGATGGAGATTTCCGGGGTGCGCTCGATGGTGTCGGTCAGGGCCACAAGTTCGGTCTCCAACGCGGTGCGCTGCTCGTTCAGGAGGGCGAGTTCGTTGTCGATCTCGGTGATCTGCACGTCGAGGGCGCTTGGCTCCTGGTTTTCGTCTGTCGGATTGCCGATTGTGGAGGTGACGGATGTTTCCGCCGCGATTTCATCTTTCAGAAGGTCGATCCGGCTGCGCAGCAGCTTCACCTTGGGGTTTTCTTCCGAAAACACCAGAAGCGCTTCTCCAAGCTCGAATTCGAGTTGGCGCAATTGCTGCTCCGTCGGGCTCAGAACGGTCTCCGACAGTTGTGCGACCCGGCCGGTCGTTTCGTAAAGCTCGAGGAACCGGTCGCGCTGGTTCTTCAGGCGGGCAATCTCACGCTCTGTTGCGGCCAGTTCCTCTTGCGTTTCCCGACGCTTTGACATCCGGAAATTCAGGCTGTCGGGCAGCGCATCGGAATTCTGCTGTTTGAAGGCGAGGATGCGCGCGCTTTGTTCGGTCAGTTCCTGGCCCAGACGCTCGGTTTCCTGGGCAAAGAACTCCAGTGTCTCGCCTGCGCGGCCGCGGCGGAACTCGGCGTCGGCTTCCTGGATGATTGTCAGGTATTCGTTGAGCACGGTCGCCGCGATGCGTGCTTCGGGGGCCTCAAACGAGACCGTCATCAGGGTCGCGGCGTTGCGGCCGGAATTCGTCTGGATTGTCGTCCGCGCCCGCATGCCCCGCACGATGTCGTCGGGGGTCATGTTTTCGACTTCCGGAAACACGTTCTGTTGCCGCGCGATGGTCAGCATGTTGGCCCGTGTCAGCAGTCGCTGTTCGACGATCTGCAACTGTTCGAGCGCGGGCGTCCGGACCGTGGAAGCCGCCAGTTCGGTGGGGATCTGCGGCGATTCCACCACCAGCCGCATCTGGCTGACATATGCAGGGGGCAGGGACACCGCTACCGCCACGGACGTGGCCGAAATGATCATCGCCACGATCAGGAAATACGGCAACCGCCGCAGAAAGATCATGAAATAGAATTTCAGGTCATCCATCGCGCTTGCCATTGCTTTGGAACAGGACAAGCGGTTCGTCCGAGGTCTGGAAGCCCTTGAAGAACACCCCGTCGTCGAAAACCTGCTGCACGACCTTTTCGTCGATGGACCGGATTTCGGCGGCCCAGGCATAGAGCAGGGAAAACTCGCACAGCTGGTTCACCAAGCGCGGCACGCCGCCGGTTTCCTTGTGGATCATCGCGCAGGCTTCGGACGAAAATTCCGTGCCGGTGCCGCCTGCCGCGCGCAGCCTGTGGCCAATGTAGCTGGCGGTGGTCTCGGCATCCATCGGGCCGAGGTGAAAGCTGGCGGCGACGCGTTGCGCAAGCTGCTGCATCGAGGGGCTCCGTACCATGTCGCGCAATTCCGGCTGACCGACCAGGATAAGCTGGATCAGCACATCCTTGCCTGAATTGATATTTGTCAGCATCCTGAGTTCTTCAAGCCCTTCGAGCGACAGGTTCTGCGCCTCGTCGATGATCAGGATGACCCGCCGCCCGGCCGCGTAATCGGCCAGCAGGAAATCCTGGAAGGCCTGGAACATCTGGACATAGCTCGCGCTGGCGTCGAACTCGATCGAGAACGCGTTCAGGATCCATTGCATCAGTTCCCCGCGCCCGCCCTGCGCGTTGGAAATCAGCCCGACGGTCACGTCGTCTTGGGTCTCGCGCAGCAGGGCCTGGACCAGGGTCGTCTTGCCCGCGCCGATCTCCCCAGTGATCAGGGTGACAGGGGCGCTCGACAGGGTGCCGAATTCCAGGATCGAATAGGCGCGCTTGTGCGGTCCGGACCAGAACAGGAATTCCGGATCGGGGACCAGCGTGAAGGGGCGCTCGGAGAAATTGAAAAAATCCAGATACAGTTTGTTGGACGACATGCGACCTCTTAATTTCCCCGAACCCGGAAAGACACCTGTGCCGTTTCGCCCCCTGCCAGGGCCGTGACGAAACGTTCCCCGGTAAACTACACGGTTTCTCAGACCGGTAAAAACCATTGTGATTCTGCTGCGGAAACAGCCTGTTTCAGTGGCGGGTAAAGCACGTCGCGGGCGGATTGTTCAGCACCGGGAAACAGCTTCGCCCCCAGATTGCGCCAGGTACTAACCGTTGGTTGAATGTGTCTGTCACGAAAAATTCTTTTTCTGTTTTCAACGGACTTTCGTTAAGGTTAACAACGTAGAATCACGGCGGCGGTCAAACGTTGCCACAACGTATTTCAGGCGAATGATTTCTTTGCGGCGTTCCGCCGTGTCCAGGTCATAATAAGTATGGGGTATGCCAAGATGACCGTTTATTTCAAGGACCCAACTGACGCACAGTCAGTCGGGCTCGAAAAATTCGAGTTGGCCCAAGGCACTGGCCTGTCCGGACTGTATCGTGCGTTCGGCAAGCGCGCCTTTGATATTGCATTTGTTCTCGCTGTCGCACCGCTTGGTCTGACGCTCGTTTTCATGGGCGCATTGCTGAGCGCGGTCGGTGGTGGCCATTGGCCGTTTTATCATCAGCTGCGTGTTGGCCGGGGTGGAAAAGTTTTCAGGATGCTCAAAATTCGCACGATGGTGGCGAATGCAGATGCACATCTCGAAACGTATCTGGCCGAAAACCCCGAGGCGCGTCGGGAATGGGACGAAAAGCAGAAACTGGAAAACGACCCGCGCATTACGCGGTTCGGGAACATCCTGCGCAAGTCCTCTCTGGATGAGATGCCGCAGCTGTGGAACGTGCTCAAGGGCGAGATGTCGATCGTCGGGCCGCGGCCGATGATGGTCGACCAGCAAGAGCTGTATCCGGGCACGGATTACTACATGCTGCGTCCCGGCGTCACCGGTCCCTGGCAGATTTCAGACCGCAGCCAGGGCAGCTTTGCCGGGCGCGCGCGTTTCGATGCCGCGTACAACAAGACGCTCAGCCTCAAAAACGATCTGCACATACTTGCTGGCACCGCCGGTGTTGTCCTACGTTGCACCGGGCGCTGAACGACAACTGCTTATCCGCAAGCGCGTCTCTTCGGTAACGATCTTGACGGGTCTGTAATGCTCAAACGATTTCTGCAGATTTTGTCCGTGGCGCTGCTCTTCGGACTGCTGTCCGCCTGCGACTCGGCCGAGGAGCGGGCGGAAAAGCATTTCCAGAAAGGTGTGGCGCTGTATGACGCGGGCGATACCGCCCGTGCCGTGATCGAGTTGCGCAACGTCTTCAAGCTGGATGGAGCCCATCTTGAGGCGCGGATGCTGATGGCGCGGATCGAAGAGGATCGCGACAACCCCGCCGCCGCCTATGGTCAATTCCTCGCCGCGGCAGAAAACCATCCCGCACATTTCCCGGCGCAGTATGGGGCCGCCCGGTTGGCCGGGGATCTGGGCGATTGGGAGGCGGCCGACCGCCATGTCGAGGCCGCGAAACTTCTGGATGCCGAGGCCGGGGCCGACCCGGTCCTGCAGGCGGTGGACCTGGGCGTGGCCTATCAGCGCGCGCGCCGGAACCAGGAATTGACGACGGCCTGGCAGATTGCCGGACAGGCGGCGGACCTGCTGGAAACCGAACCCGACATCATGCTGGCGCGCCGGATCGTCATCGACGACCGGCTTTTGCGCCAGGACTGGGAGGCGGCCCTGACCGAGCTTGATGGCGCCATCGCGCGTGCGCCTGACGAACGGGCGTATTACGGGCTGCGGCTTTCGGTGCTTGACCGGCTGGGCCGCCCCGAGGCGATCGAGGCGCAGCTGCGCGACATGATCGACCGCTTTCCCGGCGACGAGACCCTGCACCGGACACTGGTGCAATGGTATGTGACCCAGCAGCGGACCGACGATGCCGAAGCCTATCTGAGGGATCGGATCAGCACCGGTGACCGCGAGGCCGATGCGCGCCTGATGCTGATCGATTTCCTCATTCAGCTGCGCGGTCCCGAACCGACCCTGACCGAGATCGACAGCATCCTGGCCACCATTGCCGACGATGACGTCAACCGGTCGCTGTACCGTGCGGCCCGGGCCAGCCTGATTTTCGAAAGGGGCGACCAGGAAGCCGCCATTGTCGAGATGCAGAGCATCATCGAGGAAAACGGCCCCTCGGATCAGACCCGGCGGATCAAGCTGACGCTGGCGAAAATGCTGGAGCAGATCGACAACCCGGTCGGGGCCCGGGCCCTGGTCGAAGAGGTCCTGCAAGAGGACGCCACCAATGTCGAAGCGCTGAAGATGCGCGCCGCCCGTCTGATCGAGGGGGATCAGACCGAAGAGGCGCTGGTCGAGTTGCGCCGCGCGCTGGACCAGGCGCCGCGCGATGCGGGCCTGTTTACCCTCATGGCTCAGGCCCAGGAACGCGCCGGCAGCCGCGACCTGATGGGCGAGATGCTGGCGATGGCGGTCGAAGCCTCGGGCAGCGCCCCGGAAGAAACGCTGCGTTACGCCGATTTCCTGGTGCAGGACGACCGGCTTCTGGTGGCTGAATCCGTGCTGGTCGGGGCCCTGCGCCTGCGGTCGGGGCAATTGCAGCTGCTGAACACGTTGGGCGACGTCTATATCCGGCTCGAGGACTGGCAGCGGGCCGAGGGCGTGATTGCCGCGCTGACCCGCGACGGCAGCCCGTCGGCCACCGCCGTGGCGGACACGCTGAAGGTGCGGATGCTGGCGGCCCGCAACAAGCAGCAGGAACTGCGCGCGCTTCTCGAACAGCTTGCCGCCGTTCCCGAGGGCAACAACCAGGCCGTGGTGGCCGCGATCCGGTTGCGGCTGGCCGAAGGGGACCTGCAGGGGGCGCTGGCGTTTCTGGAAAGCAGCCTTGCCGCCACGCCCGACGATCCCGACCTGCGCCTGATTTCCGCGGGGCTTCTGACGCTGGACGGCAAACCCGACGAGGCCCGCGACGTGCTGCGGACATTGCTGCAGGAATATCCGCAGAACGACCGGCTGTGGCTGGCGCTGTATAACCTGCACCGCAGACAGGACGATCCGGACCAGGCCGGCGCGGTTCTGGCCGAAGGGCTGAAGACCATGCCCGACAGCGCCACCCTGAACTGGGTGCTGGCCAGCGACCTGGAACGGCAGGGCGACATTGCGGGGGCCATCGGCATCTACGAAACGCTCTATGCGCGGAATTCCAATTCGGCGCTGATCGCCAACAACCTGGCCAGCCTGCTTTCGTCCTTCCGCGAGGAAGAGGAAAGCCTGCAGCGCGCCTATACCATCGCGCGCCGCCTGCGCGGCACCGAGGTGCCGCAGTTCCAGGACACCTATGGCTGGATCGCCGCCCGGCTCGGCAATCACCAGGAGGCGCTGGACCATCTCGAACCGGCCGCCGCCGCCCTGCCGGATGATCCGATCGTGCGCTATCACCTGGCCCGGACCTACGATATGGCCGGGCGCGGCGCGCAAGCGCTCGAAGCCTATCGCACCGCCCTGGACCTGATCGAGAGCAGTGGCCGTCCCCTGCCCTTTCAAGATGAGATCACGCGCGAAATCGCCCGGCTGGAAACGGCGGAAGCCACCACCTCGGATTGAATCGGGACCGGCATTTCTGCCGCACTGCCGAGAAATTGTGCGCAGGGCGATTCCTTCGATCCGCAAGACGCTTCATATTGCTCGCGAACGTGGCAACCTCGCAAAGGTTCAAGATGTTTGCACGACTGACATTTTCATGGATCGCCGGCGCCCTTGCCGGGCTGATGCTGTTTCTTCTCGGCGGTGTCGCCGAAGCGCAGAACGATTACCGGATCCGGTCCGGCGATACCCTGCAGATCGAGGTGCTGGATGATCCCAGTCTGAACCGTGCCGTCCTGGTGCTGCCGGACGGGTCCTTCAGCTTTCCCTTTGTCGGCTCGCTGCAGGCGCGCGGCCGGAATGTCGGACAGGTCCAGGCGCAGCTTGTGGCAGGACTCGCACCGAACTTTGCCAATGCCCCCAACGTGGTGGTGTCGGTGGCATCACTGGCCGAACGCGTCATCGTGCCCCCCGCCC
>JBCBFX010000066.1:0-24512 GCA_038527345.1 Pseudomonadota bacterium
GGTGCATCGCTGGGCGACATCCTTGGCGCGGCTCTCAAGGGAGACGAGTAAACGCACAGCGTTTTCCCGACAAAGTTGAGAAAGGGGGGCTTCGGCCCCCCTTTTTTCTGTATGCAGGATAGTGCGCGAATCATCGTACGCCATCGCATGCGTAATCCGCCATCATTGCCGCCGCGTGACTGCTTTGACGGGCGAAATCGCCGGAATGTGCGTCAGCGCAGGGCGATTGGGCGGTAAAAAACTGCCGACCGGCGCGGCTTTCTATTCCTCAGAGGCGCGATTGTTCCTATAGTGAAACGCGGAAAAACCAAAAGATTACACATCCTTCGGGGGGATAGCGCCATGATCCGGTCAGAGCTGATCCAAAAGATCGCCGACGAAAATCCACATTTGTACCAACGGGATGTAGAGCGGATCGTGAACACCATCTTTGACGAAGTGACAGACGCCATGTCGCGCGGTGACCGCGTCGAATTGCGAGGCTTCGGCGCCTTTTCGGTCAAGAAGCGCGATGCGCGGATCGGTCGAAACCCCCGGACCGGGGAAACGGTCGAGGTCGAGGAAAAGCACGTCCCGTTCTTCAAGACCGGCAAGCTGTTGCGTGATCGTCTGAACGGAAAGGCCTGATGCGTTATATTCGTTACGCGTGCATCGCTGTTTTCGCGATTGCCCTGATTGCCGTTGCGCTGGCCAACCGCGGCCCCGTGACCCTCAAGGTGCTGCCCGATGAGATCGCGGGTCTGTTTGCTGTGACCCCCTCGGTCGAGTTGCCGCTTTTCGTCGTCATCTTTCTGGGCATTGTGACCGGCCTGTTGGTCGGTTTTGTCTGGGAATGGCTGCGCGAACACGCGGTGCGCGCCGAAAACGCCCGCAATGCGCGCGAAGTCCGGCGTCTGGGGCGTGAGGTTCAGCGCCTGAAGGCCGAAAAGCACGAGGGCAAGGACGAGGTGCTGGCGCTTTTGGACGAAGCCAGCTAATCCGGGACGATGTCCGACATTTCGGTGAAAATATGCGGCCTCAGCCGTCCTGAACATGTGGCGGCCGCTGTGGCGGCCGGCGCGCGCTATGTCGGGTTCGTGTTCTTCGAAAAATCGCCCCGTAACGTGAAGTTCGGGACGGCACGGGCGCTGGCGCTGGACGTGCCGCCGGGGGTGATCAAGGTTGCCCTTGTGGTGGACGCGGACGACGGCTTTCTCGATGATCTGACGGGCATGGTCCCGGTCGACATGTTGCAACTGCACGGATCCGAAAGCCCGGAACGGGTGACCGAGATCAAGGCGCGGTACGGCCTGCCGGTGATGAAGGCCGTGGGCGTGGCGGATGCGGACGACTTGCCCAAGCTCGACGCCTATGCTGGCGTGGCGGACCAGATCCTGGTCGACGCCAAGCCACCCAAGGGCGCGGATTTGCCGGGGGGCAACGGGCTGGCCTTTGACTGGCGCCTGATTGCGGGGCGGCGTTGGCCCGTGCCGTGGATGCTGGCCGGTGGACTTGAGCCCGGCAACGTGGGCGAGGCAATTGCGCTGACGGGCGCTCAGCAATTGGATGTTAGTTCGGGCGTGGAAGCGGGACCTGGGCAAAAGGACAGCCGGTTGATCGCCGACTTTATCGCGGCGAGCCGGGCTTAACCCGGATTTAACCGTGTTTGGGCGAACGTCCCTGCATGACAGCGACCGCACCACCCCGAACCCCCGAAGACTGGCTGAGGCACCTGTTCAGCGCCAAGGCTGCCAAGGACGGCGGTGTTGTCCGCCGGAGCGTCCGCGATATGGAGCGTTGGGTGGGGCGCGAAAGGTTCCTGCGTGAAATGGAGCGGCGCGGCTTTACCGTTGTGGAAAATGCAAGCCAGGTGATCGTATTCTGTAACGCCGAACCGGTACGAGTCGTGACCCGCGTGGGCGCAAACTTTCGCTGAAAGTTTGCAGAAAAATCCTCGCTGAGGATTTTAGTGCAGACTTTGGACAAAGTCTGCTTCCCCGCTTTACCCTTTGGCCCATCCCCGCTACTGAAAAGTGCTCGGATGTAGAGGTGCGCCATGGCAAACGATCTGTTCAATTCCTTCATGACCGGCCCCGACGAAGCAGGGCGGTTCGGCAAATTTGGCGGACGTTTCGTGTCTGAAACCTTGATGCCGCTCATCCTGAGCCTTGAAGAAGAATATGAAAAGGCCAAGACCGACGACAGTTTCTGGGCCGAGATGAACGACCTGTGGACCCATTACGTGGGCCGTCCCAGCCCGCTCTATTTCGCCGAGCGGCTGACCGAGCATCTGGGCGGTGCCAAGGTCTATATGAAGCGGGACGAACTGAACCATACCGGCGCACACAAGATCAACAACGTGCTGGGTCAGATCATCCTGGCCCGCCGCATGGGCAAGACACGGATCATCGCCGAAACCGGTGCGGGCCAGCACGGCGTGGCCACGGCCACAGTCTGCGCCAAGTTCGGGCTGAAATGCGTGGTTTACATGGGCGCGCATGACGTCGAACGCCAAGCCCCCAACGTGTTCCGGATGAAGCTGCTGGGCGCGGAGGTGATCCCGGTGACGTCTGGCCGTGGCACGCTCAAGGACGCGATGAACGATGCGCTGCGTGACTGGGTGACCAACGTGCGCGACACGTTCTATTGCATCGGCACCGTGGCCGGGCCGCACCCGTACCCCGCCATGGTCCGCGACTTCCAGAGCATCATCGGCAAGGAAGTGCGCGAACAGATGACCGCCGCCGAGGGACGTTTTCCCGATACCGTCATCGCGGCCATCGGCGGTGGCTCCAACGCCATGGGCCTGTTCTATCCGTTCCTTGACGACAAGGAGGTCGGCATCATCGGCGTCGAAGCCGGCGGCAAGGGCGTGAATGCCAAGATGGAGCATTGCGCGTCACTGACCGGGGGGCGTCCGGGGGTGCTGCATGGCAACCGGACGTATCTGCTGCAGGATGACGACGGTCAGATCCTCGAAGGGTTCTCGATCTCGGCTGGCCTCGACTATCCCGGGATCGGCCCTGAACATGCCTGGCTGCACGACATTGGCCGCGCCGAATACGTGTCGATCACCGACAAGGAAGCGCTGGAGGCGTTCCAACTGTGCTGCACGCTTGAGGGGATCATTCCCGCGCTCGAACCCAGCCACGCGCTGGCCCACGTGATGAAGATCGCGCCGGACCTGCCGGCTGATCACATCATCTGCATGAACATGTGTGGGCGGGGCGACAAGGATATCTTTACCGTCGCGCGCCACCTCGGCTTTGACATGACGGGCCCCGAAGGCCGCAACGTCGAATAGGCGATAGCCGCCTAAACCACAGTTTATTTCCCTCTGACCCCGGTTTATCGCGCCGGGGTTAAACCTTGTGTCCATGGTTGGATGCGGACTGCGGCGGCACTCTTGGTCCATCGCAACCGCGCTGTTTCGCTGCGATTGCAGCCAGCGCCCGGATCAAGGATACATTTCCATGAAACTCAAGAAATCGCTTCTGATGACAACCTCTGCCTTTGTGCTGACCGGCTCGATGGCCTTTGCCAACGCCTTTTCCGACCGCGTGATCCAGAACCTTCAGGCCGATGGCTTTACGGGGATCGAGGTCAAGAATGGCCTGACCCAGACCAAGGTTGAAGCCGTACGCGGCAACCGCAAGATCGAGGTCATCTATGACCGGGCCACAGGCAATATCCTGAAACAGGAATGGGAGGCGGCCGAAACTGACGACCTGCGGGACGGGGTCGAGGTGCAGACGCGGATGCGGGATTTCCTCGACGGTGACGACCTGAACGACGATGATGATGATGACGATGACGATGATCGTGACGATGATGATGATGACGATGACCGTGACGATGATGACGATGATGATGACGACCGTGACGACGACCGTGATGATGATGACGACAATGATGATCACGACGACCGCGACGATGACAATGACAGCGATGACGATGGTGATGACAGCGATGATGATGGCGACGACGACAGTGATGACGACTGACCGTCAGGTTGGTCGCGCACCCCTTTGCGTGAACGGGGGCCTGCGTGTCAGCTGATCCAACCCGCCGCGGCCTGCTCCTGAGCATGGCCGCGGCTTTTGTCTGCACTGGTCTGCCGGTGCAGGCGCAAACCGCGACCGACCAGGTCGTCATGCGCCTGCAGGACCTTGGCTACACCCGGATTTCGATCGGGCGCACCCTGTTGGGGCGGGTCCGTATCGTCGCGTCCGGCCCCCCCGGAAAGCGCGAAATCATCCTGAACCCGTCAACGGGTGCGATCCTGCGCGACTATCTCGATCTCGACGATGATGACGACCGCAACCGCGGTTCCGGCGGCAACAACAGCGGCCAGGGCAATGGCAATGATGAGTACGACGATGACGAAGATTACGACGATGATGATGACGACGACGACGATGATGATCACGACGACCGTGACGATGACGACAGCGACGACGATGGGGACAACGATGGCGATGATGGCGATGATGGCGGAGACAGCGACGGCGATGACGGGGACAACGATGACTGATCACGGCACCGCAACTTGACACCAGACCGGAGCGTCAGACTTGAAGGGTCGATTGAGTTTCACGGTGCTGCTGGTTCTGCAACTTGTTTGCGGGCTGTTTCTGCTGTGGGACATTCTTCAGACCCTGCTGGGCGTGCAGACGCCGCCGATCTCGTGGGCGATCATCGAACTGGTCCAGATCGGTGCCACGCTGGGGCTGATCTTTGGGGTGGTGGCAACCGCTTTGCTGCTGTCCCGGTCGCTACAGCGCCAGAAGGCGGTCGAAGACAGCTTGCGTGCCGCATCGGGCGCATTCTCGGAGCTTCTGGAAGACCGGTTCGACCAATGGGCCCTGACCCCGGCGGAACGGGATGTGGCCCTGTTTGCCATCAAGGGGCTGAGCACACATGACATCGCCGAAATGCGCCAAACTTCCGAAGGGACGGTCAAGGCGCAGACCAATGCGATCTACCGCAAGGCCGGAGTGTCCGGGCGGCCGCAGTTGCTGAGCCTGTTCATTGACGACCTGATGGATGGGCCGCTCGGTTAGGGTGCGGGGCAGGGGCCCCTGACAGAGGCCCCAGGATATCAGGCATAGATGAAATCGCTCTGGTCCAGATCGAACCAGAACACGTTGCTGGCTGCATCGACCCGCAGCGTTTCGCTGCCAAAGCGCACCGTGACGTCGTCCCAGAACTCTTCCTGCACATCAAGCTGGTTGAATGCGGTCACGCCCCAGGCGGACACGTCGATCAGGTCGCGCCCCTGTTCGAACGAGTCGATCCAGTCCGCGTCTCCGTCCGCGACCATGACAAACACGTCCGCTCCGGCACCGCCTTCCATCGTGTCGCGCCCGGACCCGTCGGACAGCACATCGTTGCCGCGCCCGCCGTCAAGCCGGTCGTCGCCTGTGCCGCCCAGCAGCCGGTCATTGCCGCGCGCGCCCTTGAGCCAGTCGTCGCCCCCGAACCCTTCCAATGCATCGTTGCCCTCTTGCCCGCGCAGCTTGTCGTCGAACACCGAGCCGAGGATATATGCGTCATCGCCATGGTGGCCGGTCGAGACAAAAAACAGGTCGATATCCTCGACCCAGGTGCTGTCGCGGCGCTGGTCCGACAGATCGGAAATGACGATCACGCTGTCGCGGTCAAATTCGTCGTAGAACTCGGACCTTACAATGGTGTCAAAGGCGTTGACGTAGGCATGGTCCAGATGCGCGGTCCAGGCCAGCAGGTTGGCGGGCGATGCGCCTGCGGAAAAGACAGGCGTGTCGTAGAGATCGTTGAACAAGACCACGTTGTTGGTGCTGAATGCGTAGTCCGCGGTATTGCCCAGAAGCTGCGGAATGCCGTTCGCAATGACGCCACCGATGGGGTCGTTTTCCAGATCGAAGGTGAACACGTTGGCGCCGTTCGTCAGGACGGCGGCCCCGTTTTCGATCACATAGTGGGCGGCGGCGGCCAGATAGTTGGCATCGACAAAGAACCCGTCCAGAAAGCTGTGGCTGGTTTCCGCCAGGTTGACGACCGCGCCACCGACAAGGGAATGGCCGGTGACCAGGATATCGTCGGCGCTCAGCCCGTTTGCCAGGGCCAGGTCGCGGATGGCTTCCAGCACATCGGCAAACGCTTCTTGGGTATAGTTCGGGTCGGCGCTCAGGAATTCGAGGTAATCCAGCACGTCGCCGAACGTGTCACCCACAAGGCTGTCAATCGGACCAGAGGTGCCCCGAATGGCGAAGCCGATTTCGATCAGGTTGCCGGCGGCGTCGTATTTGCCGAGAACGTCCGCCTGTGCGTTCCTGAACGCCGGTGTCGCGCCGGAAAACGTGTGAAAGGCGTCGGTCCTGTCAGCGGGCAGTCCCAGATCCGCGGCTGTCAGAATGGTCCAGCCGGCGGCTGTGACATCGGCCACGGCAGTGTCGTTGCGGTCGCCGGGGTTTGCGCCCAGCAGCAACTCGACGCCCGTCGCCGCGACGCTGAAGGGGTTGTAACCGTCCTTCAGATAGCGTTCGCGCTCCCCCGCGAACAGGCCGTGATAGCTGTAGTCGATCAGCGCCAATGCATCCTGCATCAGCGCCCGGCCATCAGCCCCGCGATAATCAAAAAGTCCCAAAGTGTCCTCCTCCTTGCGCCCCCGTGGCGCGTGGCGGGACTGTCAGGGGAACGGATCGAAGCGGTCAATGCGGCGGGGAATTCTACCCCACGTCACAATCGAGGTGACGTGACTTCCCCTCTGGGTTGTGTGGCGTCTATCCGGGAATATCGCCCAAGAATGCAGCGACCGCTCAGGTGTCGGCTGCGTGTTGTTCCAGCACGTCCAGTGGCACAATCTCCAGCGCGCGCTGATGCGTGGCCTCCAACGACACCTTGGGCGCGCAGCCTTCGTCATGGGCCTGCATGAAGCGGGCCGCACACAGGCACCAGCGATCACCCGGGTTCAGCCCGGCAAAGCGGTATTCCGGGCGCGGGGTGCTCAGGTCGTTGCCCACATACTTGGAAAAGGCGAGGAATTCGGCCGTCATCACCGCGCAGACCGTGTGGCTGCCCTGATCTGCCGCGCAGGTGTTGCAGTGACCGTCGCGGAAAAAGCCGGTGACCGGGTCCATGCCGCAGACTGTCAGCGGGCCGCCCAGAACGTTGATGCTGTCATCCGGTTCCATGATATCCTTACTCCGTCGCCGCAACGATCTTGCGGAACATGTCGATATTGCTTTCATTCACACCGGGATCACGAAAGCTGCGGTCGGCGGCGGTGACGACGATCACCACACCCGCCTTCTGGTCGAGATAGAGGTATTGCCCATAAATGCCACGTCCCATGAATTGTCCGGCAGTGGCCCCCACGGGCATCCACCACTGATAACCGTACTCGACATTGCCCGGCTCGGTTGGAGCCGATGGCGTGGTCGACGCGGCAACCCAATCGGCCGGCACGACCTGCTGACCCTGCCACATGCCGTTTTGCAGGATCATCTGGCCAAAGCGGGCATAATCCCGGGTCGTGATGTTCAGCCCGCCCAGGACAAAGGCCACGCCGACCCCGTCCGTCAGGTACAGCGGCGATTGCTCCAGGCCCAGCGGGGCAATCAGCTTTTCGCTCAGCAATTCGGGCACCCCGCGCCCCGTGGCGCCGCGCGCCACCATCCCGATCACATGGGTGTCGATGGACGTGTATTTCCACTGCTCGCCCGGCGCGGCAAAGGTGTCTGTCAAACCGGCGGCAAAGCCGTCCATCTTGCCCCCAAGGGCAAGGATGCGCCCCATCCGATTGATATCGCTGTTGTAATCCAGATAGTCCTCGTCAAAGGTGATGCCGCTGGCCATGTTCAGCACATGGCGCACCGTGGCCGTGTCATACGCGCCGCCCGCCAGTGCCGGGGCGTATCTGGTGACCGGGTCGTCCAGAGAGGCAATCGCCCCTTCGCCCACCAGAATACCGAACAGCGCCGACAGATAGCTTTTGGCGACTGACCAGCTGATGCGACGGTCGTCCGGTCCAGTGCCCTGATAATAGGCTTCGTGCACGATCCGGCCGTCCTTCAACACCAGTACGGAAGTGACGACCCGGTCAGTGACCCAAGTGGCGTAGTCGGCGGGCATGTCCATGGGCGCGGCTGCGGGCAGGGGGCTGACGGGTCCGTTGCCGCGCGGCACTTCGACATGCAGGAATGCGCGGTCCATGTGGGAAAAGTTGTGGATAATCTTGTCTTCGGAGAAAAGCGTGTTGACTGCCAGCAGGCGACCGATCTCTTCCCGTTTCACAAATCCGACTACGGCGGCTGCAATTACCCCCAGGATCAGCGCTCTGATTGCGAATTTCATGACTCGACGCATGATTGTCCCCTTAGTCTTCATTTTTATCCAGAGCAGGGGCCTATCCGGCCCATTTGATCCAGCGCCCGTGAAAATCTGCACGGCCAAGGTGCAGGGTGACGTCCCCGGGCCACATCCGCAAGGTCAGCGCCGCGCCGACGGCACCTGTCGTGTCGCCGTCGGTTTCCATCTGCATCCACGCCAGCGGGGAATGGGCCGTCGCGCGTGCGCCCGCGGCCTCGATGAGTGCGGTACCGCGCTTTTGCGCCGCTTCGGGGAAATACTGCCAAGCAACGGTGTGCTGGATGATGTGCAATTGTCCGTCGAGTTGCGTGGCAAGGCGCGTGTCCAGCCAGTCGATCGCGTCGCCCTGGGCAACGGTTGCATCCATCACGCTGGCCGCCGCCCGGGTCAGTTCCAGCCGGTGCGGTTGGTCTGGCCACAGGTATGCGCTGAGCCGCAGCAGGTCGTCTGGGTTGCGTGGATTCAACGGGTTAAGGTCCACTCCTGACCTATCCACAACCTGTGGACAAGCCATTGGCGGCGATGCCCCTTCCCAGTCCGGCGTCAGGGTCAGAACCGCATCATCAGGCCCCAGACGCCGGTCCCTGGCCTGCACGGAAAACCGATCCCACATCAGGTTCAGCCCTCCGCTGGCCCCCAATTCCGACACGACGATGGGCAGTGGGTGTCGCTGTAGAACAACATGCGCCATGGCGATCAGGGCCGCGCTTCGCCGGACCTCGTTTGTCTGGGGCGGGGATCGGGTCCAGCGGATCATGAAATCCGCGTAGTTTTGCAACGCGTTCAGCACAGCCGCTTCAAGTGCCGCATCATCCGCCGAGTTGGGGGGATAGGCGGCGACCAGCGCAGCATCATGGTTCCTCAAAACCAGCGCGTGCAGTCCCCCCGCCACGCGCAGCGGCAGCGAGTGGCCTGCGGGGCCAATGTCTCCTTCATAAGCCAACAACGCCTGCCCCAGCGCCGAGCCTGTGTCCCACCTATCTGCCAGCATGCACAATAGCCGCCCCATGAAGGGCGAGCCCATGCGCGCACAGGTGTCGCCCTGATCGCGAAACGCCTGTTCCAGCGTCACGAAAACCGGTCCAACAGCTTTTGCAGCGGGGACTTTGGCGGCTCTTCCGGTGGTGGCTCGACCGCCTTTGCCGGCTCTGCCTTGGCCGCCGTTTTGCTTGACCGGGGCGGGGCCACCCGCAGGGCGACCGCATTCATGAACTTGGCCCCGTCACCCCGCGCCAGATGCGGGGCACCGTCGGAACAGCCGCGGATCACGTCATCCAGCCACGCCTCGTCCGCCTTGGGAAAATCGCGCAGCACATACCCCGGCACCGCATCCTTGTGCCCCGGATGGCCCACGCCCAGCCGGACGCGTGCATAGTCGGCCCCGATATGGGCATGCACGGACCGCAGGCCGTTGTGCCCCGCATGCCCGCCGCCCTGTTTCCAGCGTACCTTGCCCGGGGCCAGGTCGATTTCGTCATGCAGAACAATGACATCTTCGGGTTCCAGCTTGTGGAACCGCATCGCCGCCCCGACGCTGTCGCCGGAACGGTTCATGAATGTTTCCGGTTTCAGCAGAACGGCGCGGTCGGATCCGAACCGCCCTTCGGACACCGATCCCTGATGCTTGGATTTCCATGCGGGAAAGCCGTGATCGGCGGCGATACGGTCCAGCACCATGTAGCCGATATTATGCCGGTTGCGGGCGTATTTCGGGCCGGGGTTGCCCAGGCCGACGATCAGTTTCATGGGGCACCTGTAGGTTGTTGCGTCGCAGCATAAGGGCGGGTCCGAAGGGCGACAAGCACCGTACGCGCAACAGGGGCACCGCGCCCGTGACGCCATGTCGCCAGATACGCGTTAACGTCATAACAGCAAGGCGGATCAGCATGTCACAGACCGTGCACCATATGTGCACAGGGCGTGCACCGCGTGACATACGATTGGCCCTGTTGCGCCAGATTAACGCAGCGCGCGCTGGGGATTGTTAAGAAACGCTGAAGACCGGGTGTGTGGACCGAAGTTTCGGTTGGCGTCCTGTACGCGCATGGCTGCTCTCAAGCCCCGTGGTGGACGTTGAATATTGGTGTCGCTCGGCAAATCAGCGGACGAAGTCAGATTTCGCTGCGGCTGCGCGAATGACCGCTTTTCGAAATAGACTACCGTGCAACAAATGCCTTCGTTTTCTTACCGATTAACGGTGTGCAGGGTTGCTGGCATGACCCATTTATCAAGAACCTGTACCGGCACTCAGCCAAATTACAGTTTTAGCTTTTTCCGTCCTCCATTTAAGCGAGGCTTCACTCCGCTGTGATTTGTTATGACGCATAAAGAGGTGTGCCATGACCAATCCACATATTTCCGAGTTCAGATCCAGAGCAAATGATCCGCGCGACTTCGTCGAGATCCGCGTTGACAGCGGCACAGATGTTTCCGACTTGCGGATCGTTCTGTACGAACAAGGTGGCTCATTCATCGGCACTGTCACCCTGGGATCTGTCAAGAACACAGTCGCCGGTAGCGATGTTTATTCGTTCAGTGGGTGGCAAACCGCAGACGCAGGCGCATATGGCCTCTACGACGTTTCTACAGGTGAAACGTTGCAGTTTGTCTCTAGTCAGACAACCATCACGGCGGCGAGTGGACCCTTGGCGGGTCAGACTTCGCAGGATGTCGGCAAACACAAGCCATCGGAAAGTCTACAGTCAGATGATGGGGGGAACACGTATTATACCCAGTCTTCGCCGAACCGAAATTCGGTCCCATGCTTTGCACCGGGCACGGTAATCGACACACCTGACGGTCCGCGTCCTGTCGAAACGCTCAAGGTGGGCGACCTTGTGACCACGCGCGATAGAGGCCCGCAATCGATCCGCTGGACACATAGCGCAGAGTATTCATTGGATCGAATTCATAGAACAGGACGTCCCGTTTCGATCGCAGCGGGTGCACTCGCTGCGAACGTGCCTGTTCGGGATATGATTGTGTCCCCCCAGCATAGGATCGTTGTGGGCTGCCCAGGGCAATTGCCAAAGACGTTTCCGGAGGAAAGTCTAGCGCCCGCTAAGGCCTTGTCTTTGTTGCCGGGCATTCGACATATGATGAGTCGAAAATCAATCACATGGGTTCACTTCGCTTTTGAGCGGCACGAGATCGTGTGCGCCGACGGATGCTGGACAGAAAGCCTTCTGCTTGGACCTATGGTTTTGAACGGGCTATCCAAAGATTCAAGAGATCAGGTCATAAATCTATTTGCAGCAACTGCCGATACGAACGGCGGACACACTGCCCTTAACGGCCCTGTCGCACGCCCGTGTCTTACGGTGCGAGACGTGCATCAAAGAATAGCAATCCTAAAGAACGGGGTTGGCATAGCTGCCTGATGCGAACTGGGATTTTCGGATTCAAGACCAATTGGTACTTATCGATATCCGACATCCGCGTAGTTTGCAGCATCCGTCACAAAAAGCTCATACCCGACCTCCATGCGGCACCCCCTGAGATCGCGACACGCCAAACGTGCCGATTCATCAATCATGCTGCATGCGGGCCTCCGGCATGACCCGCTCTTTGCAACAGGACAAACCCCTTGCGGCGACACGCTGCCGGGCCAACAAAAAAGCCGCCCCGGGGGGCGGCTTTGACGTGGTCATGTGCAAGCCGATCAGGTGTCTTCGTCCTGCTCGGTGGCGGGCACCTCGTCGGCGGCTGTCTCTTCGCCGTCCTCGTCCTCGTTCTCGGACGAACGCAGGCCCGACGGGGCCGAAACGGTGGCGATCACGAAGTCACGGTCGATCGTGGGCTTCGCTCCTTCGGGCAGCGTCACCGACGAAATGGTGATGCTGTCGCCCACTTCGGCTTCGGACACGTCGATGGTGATGCTTTCGGGGATGTCACCGGCGGTCACGACCAGTTCCACCTCGGGGCGGACGAGGCTCAGCACGCCGCCCTTTTTCAGGCCGGGCGACACGTCTTCACCAACCACGTCAACGCCGATGAACAGGTTGATCTTGGTCGTGCGGCGCAGGCGCATGAAGTCCACGTGGCGCGGCAGGTCCTTGACCACATCGCGCTGCACGTCGCGGCAGATCACGCGCACGTCGTCGTGGCCGTCCACTTTCATGTTGAAAAGCGTGGACTTGAACCGTCCGGCTTTCAGCATCTTGAAAAGCTTGTTGAAGGGGATGTTGATGGGCAGCGGGTCAACGTCGCCACCAAATACAATCCCTGGAACCATGCCGTCGCGGCGGGCCTGACGAGCGGCGCCCTTGCCTGTCCCCGTACGTTCCAGGGCTTCGAGATCAGGAATCTCACCAGCCATGATATTTCTCCATATGTCGGTCGGGGTGCCTCCAAGGCTGTCACCCCGCGTGAAGGCGCTCGCTTAGACCGAAAGTGACCCGTTGAAAAGGGGGAAAGCGCCCATGGGGAATATGTTTTTCGGGATGGATACGGGGGATGGACCGCGCGTGCCAATCATGCGACCGCTTGCCCATGCGCTTGTGGAACGATTTACGCGCGTCGCGCCGGGCCCTGGCGGGCTTTGTGGTGATCGGCTTTGGCTGGGCCTGTTTCTCGGCCCAGATGCCTGTGCTCAAGGCGCAGGTGGGGGTCGGGGACGGCTATTGGGGGACGCTGATCCTGATCGGATCGACGGGTGCGTTGATGGCGATGTGGCTGGCGCCGCTGGTCTTTGGTCTGCTGGGCCGGTGGGCGATGATGGCAGGTGCGGCGGTGATGGTGCTGGGCTTTCTGATCAGCGGGGTGGCCACCAGTCCGCAGGCCATGGGGCTTGCCCTGTTTCTGGCGGCGGCTGGCTCCGGTGTGGCCGACGTGCTGGCCAATGCCGAGGTCAGCGAAGCCGAGGCCGAAACCGGCCGCAGCCTGATGAACCTGAACCATGGCCTGTTTTCGCTGGCCTATGCACTGGCCGCAGTCACCGTGGGCGGCGCGCGCGAGGTCGGGTGGGGGCCGCTGACGGTTTTTGTCGGTTTGGCGGTTTCGGTGGCGGTTCTGACGCCGTGGATGCGCTTGCCCGACCGCGCCATGGCGCAAGAGGAAACACAGGCCGAGGGGATGCCGCGCGCCCTTGTCTGGGTCGGTGGTCTGGTGGTGCTGGCCGCCTTTCTGGGCGAGGCCGCATCCGAAGGCTGGTCCGCGCTGCATGTCGAACGCACATTGGGCGGTGGCCCGGCGCAGGGCGCGCTGGGGCCTGCATTGCTGGCCGCGGGCATGGCGGTGGGGCGTCTGGGTGGGCACCTGTTCGGGTCCGGCTGGCCGCCAATCCGGGTGATGATCATCGCCTCCTGCATCGCGGGTTTCGGATTGGCCCTTGCCGGGTTTGCCCCATCAATTCCTGTGGCCTATGTCGGCTTTCTGCTGGGCGGGCTTGGCACGTCGGTCGTGGGGCCGCTGGCGCTGGGGCTCGTGGGCCAGGCAGTGCGCCAGAAATACCGGCTCGCCGCCATCAGCCAGGCGGCGGCGCTGGGATATGCCGCGTTTTTCCTTGGGCCGGTGCTGATGGGCTATGTATCCGAAGGGTTTGGCCTGCGCGTGTCGTTCTATGTGATCGGGACCATCATGTTCGCGGTTGCCGCAGCGCTCATCCCGGCCTGGTCGCGGATGCTCGGTAAGCGCAAGACCCACGTGAACTCCGTCGACAACCAAAGCTGACAGGCGGCCCGCCCTCACCGGTCTTGTCCCTGTCTCTGTCCCTAAAAAATCCCGGGGGGTCTGGGGGGCTGGCCCCCCAGTCGGTCGCCGCAGCGCTAGCGCGGCGAAACCTCTCATTGCCGCCAGCGGCCCTCGAAATCCTCCGGCACCAGCAGGTTGTGCCGCCCCAGATCCTTCACGTCGGTTTCGCCACACAGCGCCATGGTGGTATCCAGTTCCTTGTGGATCACGTTCAACGCCTCGGTCACGCCCTTTTGGCCCATGGCACCCAGGCCGTAGACAAAGGCGCGGCCGATATAGGTGCCCTTGGCCCCCAACGCGAGGGCCTTCAAAACGTCCTGACCCGAGCGGATACCACTGTCGAGATGCACCTCGACCTGATCGCCCACCGCATCGAGGATCGAGGGCAGGGCGCGGATCGAACTCAGCGCACCATCCAGCTGCCGTCCGCCGTGGTTGGATACGATGATGGCATCGGCGCCTACCTTCAGCGCCATCCTGGCGTCCTCGGCATCCAGAATACCCTTCAGGATCACCTTGCCGCCCCATTGCTCCTTCAGCTGGGCGACCTTGTTCCAGTCCAGCGACGGGTCGAATTGTTCGGCGGTCCATGCCCCCAGGGACGAGGCATCGGAAATTCCGTCCACGTGGCCCACGATATTGCCGAACTCGCGCCGCTTGGCGCTGAGCATTTCGATCCCCCAGGACCATTTGGTCATCAGGTTGGCGATGGTGCCGGGGGTCAGCTTGGGCGGGGCGGACAGGCCGTTCTTGAGGTCCTTGTGCCGCTGGCCAAGGATTTGCAGATCCAGCGTGATCACCAGCGCCGAGCATTTCGCGTCCTTGGCCCGCTGGATCAGGCGGCTGACGTAATCGTGGTCCTTCATCGTGTATAGCTGGAACCAGAACGGGGCAGTTGTGTGGCTGGCCACATCTTCGATCGAGTTGATCGACATGGTGGACAGGGTAAAGGGTACGCCGAACAACTCGGCTGCGCGCGCGGCCTTCATCTCGCCATCGGCATGCTGCATGCCGGTCAAGCCCACGGGGGCAAGGGCGACCGGCATCGCGACGTCCTGTCCGATCATTTGTGACGCGGTGCTGCGTCCCGACATGTCCACTGCCACGCGCTGGCGCAGGCGGATGTCTTCAAAGTCCGAGGAATTGTCGCGAAAGGTCTGTTCCGTCCAACTTCCGGATTCGCAGTAGTCGTAGAACATGCGCGGCACGCGGCGCTGATAGATGCGTTTCAGGTCGTCGATGGTTGTGATGACGGGCATCGGTTATCCCTCATTTTGGTCAATTTTAGTTACCAATACCTGCATTTTAGTGCAAATGCCTTTTCGCCGCAGCGAAAAAAGTCCGACGTCGGACTTGTTTGGTGCGATATCGCTCTATATATGGTCCGATATCGCACAAAATGGAGAAGCCAATGTCCCTGTCCCGTCGCAAAATGCTGGCCCTGATCGGTGGTGGCACCGTTCTTGCCGCCGGTTCCGCCGCTGCCGGTTTCGCCCTGACACGCACACCGCACAAGGCGCTTGCCCCCTGGAATGCTGCGGGGGGCTACGCCGACCCGCGCCTGCACGCGCTGTCCTTCGGGATCCTTGCGCCGAACCCGCACAACCGCCAGCCGTGGCAGGTGGCGTTGCAGGGCGAGAACGCGTTCACCGTCTGGCGCGACAAGGCGCTGGACCTGCCGGTGACCGACCCCTTCGGGCGCCAGCTGACCATCGGAATGGGCTGTTTCCTGGAACTGACCCGCATGGCTGCTGCGGAACGCGGTTTTGACATGCAGTCCGATCTGTTTCCGGAGGGCGAGGATGGACCCGTCGCCCGCTGTCGCCTGGTGCCTGGGGCCACGCCTGATCCGCTGTTTGCCCATGTGATGGAGCGGCGCAGCCACAAGGAAGGGTTCGAGGCCCGTGCGGTCACGTCGGGTGCGGCCGCATCGCTTGCCGACCACGCCCGACTGCACCTGGGCGGCGACAGTACCGAACGGCTGCGGACCCTGGCCCACGCGGCATGGCTGATCGAGGCGGCAACCCCGGACGCCTGGCAGGAAAGCATCGACCTGCTGCGCATCGGCAAGGCCGAAATCAACGCCTTGCCGGACGGCATCGATGCGGGCGGACCGTTCCTCGAGGCCCTGGCCCTGACGGGTGTGTTCACGCGCGCGGCGGCGTCGGACCCCGACAACCCCGGAACCCGCGCCGCAATCGAGGACACCGCCAACGCGATCCTTGGCGCGCCCGCGTTCGTGGTTCAAACGACACCCGGCAACAGCCGCCTGGATCAGGTTCAGGCGGGCCGTGACTGGCTGCGCCTGAACCTGGCCGCCACGGGGGCGGGACTGGCCCTGCGCCCGGTCAGTCAGGCCCTGCAGGAATATCCCGAAGTTGCAGGCCCCTATGCCGCCATTCAGTCCGAATTTGCCGGCCCGAACGAGACCGTTCAAATGCTGGGTCTTCTGGGCTACGGTCAGCGCACGCCGCGCACACCGCGCTGGCCCCTTGATGCAAAGATCGTGAATGCCTGACCAGGACACAGCCGTTTTCTTCGAAGTCTTCAACGAAATCGGCATTATCGAACAACTCAGCCGCGCCCTTCTGGAGGCGCGGCTGCCCGGCGGGTTGATCGCCCCGCACTTCACCGTGCTCAATCACCTGATCCGCGTGGGCGACGGCCGCACCCCGATGGACATGGCCCGCGCCTTTCAGGTTCCCAAGACATCGATGACCCACACGCTCAAGGGGCTGGTGTCCCACGGTCTGGTCGAATTTCGGTCGAACCCGGATGACGGTCGGTCGAAACAGGTCTGGTTGACCGACAAGGGCCGCGCGCTGCGGGCCGCGGTGATTGCCGATCTTGGCCCGGATTTCGAGCGTCTGGCAGCAGGCTTCGACATGGAACGGTTGGCCGCCATCAGGCCGGTGCTGACGGATTTGCGGAAATATCTGGACACCGCGCGGGACTGACGGCGCAACCGACACTGCCGATTTGAAGCCCGGGCGCCCGGGCGCACATGCAAGTGCGCCTTACCTTGCCCCGGTTCCCGCGCCGCGCTACACGCCGCGCCATGACTGATCGTCCCCATCGCAATTTCTATGGCCGTCTCAAGGGGAAATCCCTGAAGGACAGTCAGAAACGGTACCTTGACGAGGACTTGGCCGCCCTGTCGCCCGGCCCGGTGTCGTGGGAGGACAACCCCGACCGGACGCCGCTGGACCTTAAGGCTCTGTTCGGGGGCAAGCCGGTCTGGCTGGAGGTCGGCTTTGGCGGGGGCGAGCACCTGGTGCATCAGGCTGCGTCCAATCCGGACGTCGGTATCATCGGGGCCGAGCCCTATATCAACGGCGTCGCCATGCTGCTGGGCAAGATCCGCCGCGCGGGTGTCGACAACCTGGCTGTCCATCCCGGCGATGCGCGTGATCTGATGGATGTGCTGCCCGACGCGTCGGTGGCGCGGGCCTTTCTGCTGTATCCCGATCCCTGGCCCAAGAAACGCCACCACCGCCGCCGGTTTGTGACCCAAGAGCACCTGCAGCCCCTGGCCCGCGTGATGCAGCCCGGTGCGGTGCTGCGCGTGGCAACCGACATTCAGGACTACGTCCGCCAGACACTGGAACAGGTCCCGCAGGCCGGGTTTGCCTGGACTGCCCAGGGGCCCGCCGACTGGCGCGTGCCGTGGGAAGACTGGATCAGCACCCGGTACGAGCAAAAGGCCCTGCGCGAGGGACGTACACCGCACTACCTGACCTTTGTGCGGGTCTGAGCCGTTCGCGGGGCTGTGCCCGGCCCACGGTTTCTGGTGGCTCTGTCCGGTCCACTGTTTTGGGGGCTCTGCCCGACCCTCTGTTTTGGGGGGCTCTGCCCCCGGCGCTGCCGCGCCTCCCCCGGGATATTTCCAGCCAGAAGAAGCTTTGGGTGTGGGGTCTGGACCCTTGCGATCCGAGGCGGTAGGGGTGGCGAAACCCTCCAGATGCGAGCGCACGAATGTCCAGCCACGGTGATCCGATCCCCATGACCTCTGCTGCCTCGGGCCCGTTGTCCGGCACGGCGGATGTGCCCGGCGACAAGTCCATTTCGCACCGGTCCCTGATCCTGGGGGCGATGTGCGTGGGCGAGACCACGATCGCGGGGCTGCTTGAAGGGCAGGATGTGCTGGATACCGGCCGCGCGATGCAGGCTTTCGGTGCTCAGGTCACGAACCATGGCGGCGGCAACTGGTCGGTGCATGGCGTCGGTGTCGGCGGGTTTGCCGAGCCGGATCAGGTGATTGATTGCGGAAATTCGGGCACTGGCGTGCGCCTGATCATGGGGGCGATGGCAACCTGCCCCATCGCGGTCACGTTCACCGGTGACGCCAGCCTGAACAAGCGCCCCATGGCGCGGGTCACGGACCCCTTGGCCCTGTTCGGCGCGCAGGCCGTGGGCCGTTCGGGCGGGCGGTTGCCCATGACCATCGTGGGGGCCGCTGACCCTGTGCCCGTCCGCTACACCGTTCCGGTGCCGTCGGCGCAGGTGAAATCCGCGGTGCTGCTGGCCGGTTTGAATGCCCCCGGCGAGACCGTCGTGATCGAGGCCGAAGCCACGCGCGACCACACCGAGCGGATGCTGGCGGGCTTTGGAGCGCAGATCAGCACCGAGGTCACGGACGAGGGCCGCGTCATCACCCTGACCGGGCAACCCGAGTTGAAGCCCCAGCATATCGAGGTGCCGCGCGACCCGTCTTCGGCCGCGTTTCCGGTCTGTGCGGCGCTGATCGTGCCCGGTTCGGACGTGCTGGTGCCCACCATCGGCCTGAACCCGACGCGGGCAGGGCTGTATGAGACACTGCGCGATATGGGCGCTGACCTGACCTTTGAGAACATGCGCGAAGAGGGGGGCGAACCGGTGGCCGACCTGCGCGCCCGGTTCTCGCCCGACCTGAAGGGCATCGAGGTGCCTGCCGACCGCGCCGCCAGCATGATTGACGAATACCCGATCCTGTCGGTCGTGGCTTCCTTTGCTACGGGCGACACGCATATGCCCGGGGTCAGGGAACTGCGGGTCAAGGAAAGTGACCGCATCGACGCGATGGCCGCGGGCCTGCGCGCCGCCGGTGTGACGGTCGAGGATGGTCCCGATTGGTGGACCGTCACGGGCCGTGGGCACGGCAACGTGCCGGGCGGGGCGACCTGCGCCAGCCATCTGGATCACCGCATTGCCATGTCGTTCCTTGTGATGGGCCTGGCCACGGACAACCCGATGTCCGTGGATGACGGCGGACCCATCGCCACGTCCTTTCCGATCTTCGAGCCGCTGATGACTGCCCTAGGGGCCAGCATCACACGCGCATGAACACGCAGCCCTTCACCGTGGCCATCGATGGCCCAGCAGCCGCCGGCAAGGGGACGATATCGCGCGCCGTGGCGCAACATTTCGGCTTTGCCCATCTGGATACGGGCCTTTTGTACCGGGCGGTCGGTGCGCAGATGCTGGCCGGGGCAGATCCGATTGCTGCGGCGCAATCGCTGGATCGCGCAGCGCTTGAGAACCCGGACCTGCGCACAGCCGACGTGGCGCAAGCCGCCAGCAAGGTGGCGGTGATCCCCGAGGTGCGTCAGGCCCTGCTCGATTTCCAACGCGCCTTTGCGCGGCGTGCGGGTGGCGCGGTGCTGGATGGGCGTGACATATGCACCGTTATTTGCCCGCAGGCCGAGGCCCAGCTGTTTGTGACGGCCAGCGCCGAAGTGCGGGCCGACCGACGGTGGAAGGAACTGCAGGGGCGCGGCAACGACATGCCCTATGACGCGGTGCTGGCCGATGTGCGCGAGCGGGATGCCCGCGACAGTGACCGCGCCGCAGCGCCGCTGCGGCCAGCGGAGGGGGCCAAGGTGCTGGACACATCGGACATGCGCATCGACGAAGCCGTGGCCGCAGCCATTGCGTGGGTGTCTGAAAAACGCGCCTGATCTCAGGCGGCGTGCGCGCCGTCGGCCAGCGATTTCACGAACGCCAGCACATCCGCCGGGCTGTCGCCAGCACCGATGCGGCTGACAATGGCCGATCCCACGACGGCCCCGTCGGCAACCGATGCGATGGCGCGCGATTTCTCGGGCGTGTTGATGCCGAAGCCCACGATCACCGGCAGGTCGGTGGCGGACTTGATCCGCGCCACCTCGGGGCCAACGTCCGTCGCCTGTGCCTCCGCCGCACCCGTAATTCCGGTGATCGAGACGTAATAGACGAAGCCGGAGGTGTTCTGCAGCACGCGGGGCAGGCGCTTGTCGTCGGTTGTGGGCGTGGCCAGGCGGATGAAGTTCAGCCCGGCCGCCTGTGCCGGGATGCACAGCTCGGCGTCCTCTTCAGGGGGCAGGTCGACCACGATCAGGCCGTCGATACCCGCCGCTTTCGCATCGACCAGAAACGCGTCGACACCGCGAGAATAGATCGGGTTGTAATAGCCCATCAGCACGATCGGCGTCGTGTCGTCAGTTTCGCGGAATGCACGGGCCAGATCCAGCGTGCGTTGCAGGGTCATCCCAGCCTCAAGTGCCCGCTGGCCCGCCAGTTGGATGGTGGGGCCGTCGGCCATGGGGTCGGTAAAGGGCAGACCCAGTTCGATCACGTCCACACCCGCCGCGGGCAGGCCGCGCACCACTTCGAGCGATGTGTCATAGTCGGGGTCCCCGGCCATGACATACGCCACAAAAGCCTTGCGCCCCTGCGCCGCAAGCGACTGGAACTTGGCGTTGATCCGTGTGGTCATGGTGGTGCGCTCCCTTTCCCCGAACGGCACGTGCTTGGCCCATGGGGCCGGGAAAGGCAAGCCGCGTCAGAACGAGAAATGATAGCGCAGCAGATAGGCGTTTGCCCCCGGGTTGTCGTCGGCCAACCCGGCATTGGACTTATGTGTCAGAGCGACCGACAGCGCCCCGCCGTTGTCAAAGCGATAGCCGACGCCCAGCAGTGACCGTATCTGGAGCGTGGATCCCAGATCGTTCCCGGCGGTGCCTTCTTCGTAAAGGCCCGGCATCACGGAATTGTCCACGAACCAGCCGCTGGGCCATTCCCAACGGGTCCATAGCCCTCCGCCCAGAAACACGTCACCTTCTGCAGACACGGTTGCGGCCGCGCCAAAGGACAGCGACATCACGCGCTTTTGCCGAAAGGGCCGGTGTTTGTATTCAAGCGCAAAGGCGGCGCCGTCGCTGCCCTGCTCGCCATAATCGGTCGTGCCAAGGCCCAATGTGATTTCCTGTGCCTCAACGCCCGATGCAGCCAGTAGGGCAATCAGGGCCAGAGCCTTTCGAAAACCAGTCATGCGACAATTCTTTTCCTGCAATGTCATCAAAGCGGACCATGCCACGACGGACCGCTCGGGTAGGAAACTCCGATCCGCGGACACTTTTCCACAAACACATGCGTGAACGTGTGGATAAAATGCGGTGGTGTCACCGTCTTGCACCTATGGCCCGGCCTGCTAGAAGCGGCGCGAACGGGAAAAGGGACCGCTGCGATGGGCTTCAAGATGGGAATTGTGGGTCTGCCGAATGTCGGCAAGTCGACCCTGTTCAATGCGCTGACACGGACGGCAGCGGCGCAGGCGGCGAACTTTCCGTTCTGCACCATCGAACCCAACGTGGGCGAGGTCGCGGTGCCCGATGCGCGGCTGGACAAGCTGGCCGCCATCGCGCAGTCGAAACAGGTGATCCCGACCCGCATGACCTTTGTCGATATTGCCGGGTTGGTGAAGGGCGCCAGCAAGGGCGAGGGCCTGGGCAACCAGTTCCTGGCCAACATCCGCGAGGTCGACGCCATCGCCCACGTGCTGCGTTGTTTCGAAGACGGTGACGTGACCCATGTCGAGGGGCGCGTTGCACCCGTGGCGGACGCCGAAACCATCGAGACCGAGCTGATGCTGGCCGACATAGAAAGCATCGAAAAGCGCCTGCAAAACATCGTGCGCAAGGTGCGCGGCGGCGACAAGGAAGCGGTCCAGCAGGAACGCCTGATGAAGATGGCGATGGAAGCGCTGGAAGCCGGCAAGCCCGCCCGTGTGGTCGAAGTCGATGACGAAGACGTCAAAGCCTGGAACATGCTGCAACTGCTGACGACGAAACCGGTCCTGTACGTCTGCAACGTCGGCGAGGCCGAGGCCGCCGACGGCAATGCCCACTCCGCCAAGGTGGCCGAGATGGCGGCGGCGCAAGGCAACAGCCACGTGGTGATCTCTGCCCAGATCGAGGAAGAGATCAGCCAACTCGAAGACGAAGAAGCGCAGATGTTCCTCGAAGAGATGGGCCTGTCCGAGGCGGGGCTCGACCGGTTGATCCGCGCGGGCTACGCGCTGCTGCACCTCGAAACCTACTTCACCGTCGGCCCCAAGGAGGCCCGCGCCTGGACCATCCGCACCGGCACCACCGCACCAAAGGCGGCGGGCGTGATTCACGGGGATTTTGAAAAAGGGTTCATTCGCGCCGAAACCATCGCCTATGACGACTTTGTTGCGCTGGGCGGCGAACAGGCGGCCAAGGACGCGGGCAAGATGCGGGCAGAGGGCAAAGGATATGTCGTCAAGGACGGCGACGTGATGCATTTCCTGTTCAACACCTGAGAGACGGAACCAGTCGGCCAGTGCGCCGCATTTTCGGCTGCGCAACGACCTTTGCGCCTTTGCGATTTCTTAGGAGCTTTCGCCCATACCTCGCACGCAGTGATTTGAGGGTTTGGTAATGCGTGTTGGCAACTTTTTTGCTGCCTTGATCTTGGTCAACGGCCTGTTTGTGACGACCGCACCGGTCCTTCTGGCACAGGGGGCATCCGCGATACGTATCAATCTTGCGGGGCGGCAGCGGATGCTGTCACAACGCATGGCGGCCGCGTCGTGCCTTGCGTTGATCGGGGTCGGTGGGGCAGAGCGCAGACAGGTTGCGCTGGCGGCCCATGACGACTTTGCCACGGCGCTGGTCGCCTTGCAGTTCGGTCAAAACAGCCTTGGCCTGCCAGCCGAAAATCATCCCGACATTCGGGCCGCCTTTCAGGACGTCGAAGAAACGTGGCGCAGCTATGGCCCGGCGATTCAGCAACTGGCACACGGGGATCAGCACAGCGTGGTGGTCCTTCAGCTTCTGGTACACAACGTGACCGCGCTGGCCCGGTCCAACGCCGCCGTCCAGCATATCGTAAAGGTGCATGGCGATAGCGGCATTGATCCTGCGCTGTCCAAGGCGATCAATCTTGCCGGTCGCCAGCGGATGCTCAGCCAGCGCATGATGAAAGACGCATGCTTTGTATCCGTCGGAATAGATACGGAAGGATCCGCGACTGATCTGGAGCAGTCGATGAAACTGTTCCAAGAGACACTGCACAACCTCATCCGCGGCAACCCCTCCAAAGGGATCGCGGCCCCACCGACACCCGGTGTCGCCCGGCAACTGCAAGTGGTATCTGCACAGTGGAAAGACTTTTCCGTTGCATTGCAGTCGGTTGCGCCAATCCAGGGCGGTCGCGCCCGGGATCTGGCACGCCTCGAGGTGGTCGCAAAGATGTCCGATGATATCCTTGCCGCATCGCACCGTGCGGTGCAGTTGTATGTGCAAAGCACGGCACATCCCTGACAGATTGCGCGGTCGCCGACATGTGTGACGGTCAGGGCCTGCGCAGGTGCAAATCGGCGCGTCGGTGTTCGATGCGGCGCACGGCGCGGCTGCCAGCCGGTAAAAGGGCGGCCAGGACCACACCGCAGGTTGCGGTCGGGGCTCAGTCGCCGCCCGCAGGTTTTCGGCGCAGATGAAAACCGCCGGAAATCAGGGGTTTAGTCTATGATGCTGCAGACGCGGAGAATCGGCTTGTTATTCAAGCGGTTGCCACGTATTCAGATCAACGGAGACGTGGCCGAGTGGTCGAAGGCGCTCCCCTGCTAAGGGAGTAGGCCCGGAAGGGTCTCGAGGGTTCGAATCCCTTCGTCTCCGCCATTTTCCTCAAAATCGCTATCTTTTAACCGCCTGATCGTGGGGCGAAATTTGGCGTTTTCGCGCTGATGGCGGCTTTCGGTGAGGTGCCCCTAGTTTCCTAGACACCTGCCTGGTTCAGTTTCAGCTGTCTGATCTCGAAGTCAACGGGCGACAGCATGCCGTTGTTCGTGTGTTTTCGCTTCGGGTTGTAGAAGAGTTCGATGTATTCGAACACGTCCCGTCTGGCGTCGTCGCGTGTTGGATATGTGCGGCGTCTGATCCGTTCCCGTTTCAGCAATTGGAAGAAACTCTCGGCGACAGCGTTGTCGTGACAGTTTCCACGTCGGCTCATGCTGGGTTCGAGATCGTGCTGGCGTAGAAACGTCTGCCACTCCCGGCTAGTGAACTGGGAACCCTGGTCGGAATGCACCATGACCTGGCCAGCGGGCTTTCGGCGCCAAACGGCCATAAGCAAAGCTTGCAAGGCGAGGTCTGTGGTCATGCGAGATTGAGCAGACCACCCCACCACGCGGCGCGAGAATAGGTCGATGACGACACACAGATAAAGCC
>JBCBFX010000067.1:0-23153 GCA_038527345.1 Pseudomonadota bacterium
GCGGGCGGCGTTCCTGACCCCCATCGCCAAGGCCTTTGGCACCGAAGTCGGCATGGACGTGGCCCATCAGGGTGTTCCAGGCTGACAACCTTGAGGCTGTTGGCCACGCCCGCATTGCCCTGATCATCCGGCAGGTTGCGCGGGACAAGGAACAGGGAAATGCCCTTTGTCCCCGCAGGCGCGCCCGGAAGACGGGCCAGCACCAAGTGGCAGACGTTGTCGGTAAAATCGTTGTCGCCCCAGGAAATATAGATCTTTTGCCCCGTGATGCTGTACGTCCCGTCGCCATTGCTTTCGGCCCTTGAGGTCAGCGCACCCACATCCGACCCGGCCTGCGGTTCGGTCAGGTTCATGGTTCCGGCCCATTCGCCGGAAATCAGCTTGGGCAGGTACAGCGCCTTGATCTCGTCCGATGCGTGGTGTTCCAGCGCCTCGATCTGGCCCTGGCTCATCAGCGGGGCCAGTTGCAGCGACAGGCAGGCCGCACTCATCATCTCGTTCACCGCTGTCGTGACCGTCATCGGCAGGCCCATGCCGCCGTATTCCGGGTCGGCAGACATGCCGATCCAGCCGCCTTCCGCGATCGCCTTGTACCCGTCGCCATAGCCGGGCGAGGTGCGGACCACACCGTTTTCCAACCGCGCCGGGTGCAGGTCACCGGGGCGTTGCAGCGGGGCCATGATATCCTCGCACAGCTTGCCCGCTTCGGTCAGAATCGCGTTGGTGACATCTTGCGTCGCTTCGGCAAAACGGTCCGTGGCGGTGACCTGGTCCAGTCCCACCACGTGGTTGAAAAGGAATGTGTAGTCATCGACAGGGGCGCGATATGGCATCAGGTCATCTCCGGATCAAAGTCTTGGCAAGCGCACGGGCGGCGCGTAAAGGGTCACCTTTGAATACAAGGATGAAGCCGCGCGCGGGCTCTCGCAACTCGAACGCGGCGTCACGAGACGGGATGTAATGACTTCGACCGAGCGGTTGCAAGCAGATCAGGCAGGTTTGGCGCGCGCAGCCGATCTGTTGTCCAGCGGTGCGCTGGTCGCGTTCCCGACCGAGACGGTGTACGGGCTTGGCGCCGATGCGCGAAACGGCAACGCCGTCGCGCAGGTCTATGACGCCAAGGGGCGCCCGGCCTTCAACCCGCTGATCGTGCATGTCGCCGACCTGGAGGCTGCACAACGGATCGGGCGGTTTGACGATGCCGCATTGAAATTGGCCAGCGCTTTCTGGCCAGGGCCGCTGACCCTTGTGGTGCCGTTGGCCGATGGGCATGGGCTTTCGCCGCTGGTCACGGCCGGTCTGGACACGGTGGCGGTGCGCGTGCCGGCCCACCCCGTCGCCCGTGACCTGCTGGCCCGCGTGGCGGTTCCTGTGGCCGCCCCTTCGGCGAACCTGTCGGGACGGATCAGCCCGACCACGGCGGATCACGTTTTGTCGGGACTCGATGGCAGGATCGCCGCGGTGCTGGATGCCGGACCCTGCACCGTAGGCCTGGAATCCACCATAGTCGGCACTGCCCCCTTGGTCCTGCTGCGCGCAGGTGGCGTGCCGGTCGAAGACATTGCCGCGATCACCGGCCCATTGGCCGAACCGGACAACAGGATCACCGCACCGGGGCAACTGGCCTCGCACTACGCGCCCCATGCAGTCGTCCGGCTGAATGCCAATTCGGCGCAACCGGGCGAGGTGCTGTTGGGCTTTGGTCCGATGCAGTCGGACCTGAACCTGTCCATTGCGGGGGATATGGTCGAAGCGGCGGCGAACCTGTTCGGACATTTGCACCGGCTGGATGCAACGCGACGGCCAATCGCCGTGGCCCCGATCCCCAATTGCGGGCTGGGGCGCGCCATCAACGACCGGTTGCGCCGGGCCGCTGCGCCGCGCTGATGCGCTCAGGCGTGGCCCGCCATGCCCGACAGGCCCAGCGGCTCGATTCCCATGGACCGCACGGCGGCGGCCCATTTGTCATCGTCGGGCGTGTGAAACAGCAGTGCCGGATCGGCCTGTGTTGTCAGCCAGTCGTTGCGCGCAATCTCGGCCTCGAGCTGGCCCGGCCCCCAACCCGCATAGCCCAGATGCACAAGGCATGGGTCGGGACCATCACCGATGGCCAGGTCTTCGAGCACGTCCAGCGTGGTGGTCATGCCGAATTGCCCCTTCACGTTCAGCGTCTGCAACCGCGATGCATAGTGCTGCGTGTGCAGCACGAACCCGCGGGCGGTTTCGACAGGACCACCGAAATGCACCTGCTTGCCGCGCAGCGACGACGTACAGGCAATTTCGAGCTGATCCAGAAGGTCGCCCAGGTTCATGTCCGCCGCGGGTTTGTTGACGATCAGCCCCATGGCTCCATCGTCAGAATGCGCGCACATGAAGATGACCGCGCGATCAAAGCGCGGGTCGCCCATGCCGGGCATCGAAACCAGCATTTCGCCAGTCAGGTCCAATAAGGTCGGGTCGGCCATGCGTTCCCCGTTTCAATCGTACCAAGCATGCAATCTGGTCGTGTACTGGGCAAGGGGCATCTGTGTCCTTGGCGAAACATGGCGCACCGAAACGTGAGTTGGCAACCGCACGGAACGTCGCCAGATATGGGACATGACACGATACACTGCACTCTGCTCCGCCCTTGCCCTGTCCCTTGCCGCTGCGCCTTCGGTTCTGCCAGCACAGGGGTTCGCCGACGACCCGGTCGAGGCCGAGATTTTGCAAGGCTGGGTTCTGCCCGACGGTCAGCGTGTGGTCGGTGTGCGGCTCACGCTGGATCCGGGGTGGAAGACCTACTGGCGCGCGCCGGGCGATGCAGGCATCCCGCCCCATTTTGACTGGGAGCGCGCCCGCAACATCGACACGGTGCGGATCACCTGGCCGACGCCGTCGGTCTATGTGGCCAATGGCATGCGGTCCATCGGCTATACCGGTCAGGTCGTGATCCCGATGCACATCACGCCGGAACGGGCGGATCGACCCATTCGCCTGCGATCCACCGTGTCGATGGGGGTCTGCGCCGATATTTGCATGCCCTACACCCTGAACCTGGATGCGATGCTGGATGCGCCCGATGCCAGCCCCACCCCCGCGATTGTCGCGGCACTGGCCGATGCGCCCTATGCCGCGGACGAGGCCGGTGTGCGTGCCGCCACCTGCCGGATCACCCCGTCCGATCACGGCATGCGGATCGAGGCGCGGGTGACCATGCCTCACAGCGGCGGGACAGAGGTCGCCGTCATCGAACCCGGCGCGCCGGGGATCTGGGTCAGCGAGGCCGAAACCCTGCGCCGCGGCGACACCGTGACGGCCATCAGCGAGATGGTGCATCCGAAAGGCGGCGCATTCTCGGTCGACCGTTCGGCAGTCAGGATCACTATTCTGGGCGGCAACTACGCCGTCGACGTGCAGGGGTGCAACGCGGGCTGACAGCTCAGGCCGCGCGCCAGCGGCTGACCTGCAACGCCAGCGCCGCCAGGATATAGCCCACAAGGGCCACAGCCATCACGCCCGCCGCAAACAAGCCGAACGCCAGCGGCATCACCGGCGCGTCTGCGGCCATGGGCAGCGCGTCGGTGACAGCCGTGGGCAGCGTGCCGACGATGATCGCGTGCCCCATCGTCGCGGCAAACCACGCCAACACCACAGCCCACAGAACACTGAAGCCCCAACGCACCGTCATCGCAGGCGCACGCAACCCGCGCCGCATGGCGCGCACCTGCCGCGCGACGTCGTGCTGCGCTGCCACCAGCGCCGGCACCACCAGCAGCACCAGCAGCATCCCGAACCCAAGGCCATAGACCAGGGTGATGACGGTGGGTTTCAGAAACTCGGCCTGCACCGACCCCTCGTACAGCAGCGGTGTCATGCCCAGCACCGTGGTCAGCGTCGTCAGCATCACGGGCCGCAACCGGTCCGCCGCCCCGTCGATGATCGACGGGAACAGGCCGCGTTCCTGTGCGTATTCGTCGATGGTGGTCACCAGCACGATACTGTCGTTGATGATGATCCCGGTCATGCCCAGCAGACCCACCACCGTGAACATGCTCAGCGGCACGCCCCACAGGTTGTGGCCATAGATCGTGCCCACCAGCCCGAACGGAATGATCGCCATCACCACCATGGGCCGCGTCCAGCTTGAAAACACCCATGCCAGCACAAGGTAGATGCCGGTCAGGCACAGGATCAGCCCGGTCATGCTGTCGCGCAGGAACTGGTTTTCCTGCTCGCTCAGTCCCGCCTGCCGGTATTCGACCTGCCGTTCCGCGGCGATGATCGGCAGGATATCCTCGGCCAGCGCACGCCCGACTTCGGCCGCGCGGTCCGGGTCGTCTTCGGAAATGTCGCCGGAAACCGAGATCAGGCGCACGCCATTCTCGCGTCGGACGGTGGAAAATCCGGTGCGGCGGTCCACGCTGACGATATCGGCCAACGGCACATAGGCCCCCGTCGGCGTCCGCATCTGGGTGCGGTCCAGAAAGTCGGCGGTAAGCTCGCCCTGCGGCAGTTCCACCCGGATTTCGGCGCTGCGCGGCCCGTCGGGATATGTGGCCGCCTCGATCCCGTTCAACCTGTCCCGCAGGGCACGGCCCAGCGTGTCGATGGTAAAGCCAAGGGCCTGGCCCTGTGCCGTCAGGTCCAGGATCAACTCTTCCTTGTCGTAGGCCAGGTTGTCTTCGACCGCGCTGACCTCGGGGAATTGCAGCAGGGCAAGTTTCAGATCCTCGGACGCGGCCTTGAGGGTGTCGGTGTCGGCCCCGAAGAACTCCACATCCAGTGCGTCGCCACCCGGGCCAGAACGCCAGCCCCGGAAACTGACGGTTTCGGTCAGCGGATGGTGCACGACCCGGTCCTGCAACTCGGCCACAAAGGCAAAAGAGGAATACGGGCGCAGGTCGGCATCGATCAGTTCGATGGAAATACCACCCAGCAGGTCGCGGTCCTTGGAATCGGCCCCTCCCAGACCCCGGCCCGCGTTCCCGCCAATCTCGGCGATGACATAGTCGATGGGATTGCGGCCATACTTCTCCTGGTATTCGGCACCCAATGCCTCGGTCGCGCGCTGCATCTCGCGCATCATGGCAAGCGTATCGTCGCGCGTTGCCCCTTCGATCATGGCGAAGTTACCGGTGACCGACCCGCGTTCCGGCGCATTGAAAAAGCGCCACTGCACATCACCACGCACGAACAGTGCGACCTGCGTGGCCAGCACCACGACCACCGCGGCCAGCACCACGTATCGGGCGGCGATGACACCCGCCATGAAAGGGCGGAACAACCGTTCGCGCATCCACTCGAAGCCGCGGTTCACAATCACCGACGGCGTGTCGAGGCCGCGCGATCCCATCGTCTGCACCCACGCCGTCTTGAGCTTGCGGGGCGACAGCAGGAACAGCGCCGCCAGCACGCCCGGCCCCGCCGACAGGTACGGCACGGCGGATTGCAGATCGGTCATGGCATCGGGCCAGATCACATAGGATACGGCCCCCGCGATCACCGCCGACAAGACCGCAAGGCTCAAAACCGCCACCGCCAGCTTGATCCGGCTGAAGCGCGGCTTGTCAGAGGCCGCCAGCGCATGCGCCATGTGGTGGGGCAGGATCAGGAAACATTCGACCAGCGATGCAATCAGAACCATGATAACGGTGAACGGAATATCCTTGATCAGGTCGCCAAAGCGCCCGCCCACGGCGATCAGACCAAAAAAGGCGATGACGGTGGTCAACGTGGCCGCAAAGACCGGCATCGACATGCGGCGCGCAGCGTTTTCGGCGGCGGTCGCCGGGTCTTCGCCGTAGGTGCGGTAGCGATGATCGGCGTGTTCGCCCACCACGATGGCATCGTCCACCACGATCCCCAGCGTGATGATGAGCCCGAACAGCGACACCATGTTGAAGGTCAATCCAGCAAGGTACATCAGCGCTATCGCGGCAAAAAGCGCCACGGGAATTCCCGCAGCAACCCAGAATGCCGTGCGGGCATTCAGGAAAAGGAACAGCAGCGCAACGACAAGGCCCAAGCCCACGACCGCGTTGTCGACCAGGATGTTCAGACGTGCGGTGATCGCTTCGGCCCGGGTGCGGATCAATTCGATCGTGACGTCGGGCGGCAGGGTCGCCTGCAATTCCGCTGCCACTTCGGCGACGATGGCCTGCATTTCGATCGCGTCGCCGTTGTTGGACCGGTCCACGCGGATCGACACCGCCGGGTTGTCGCCCACGAAATAACTGCGCTCGCGGTTGCTGCCCAATTGCGTGATGGTGGCCACGTCGCGGATGCGCAGCTTTGACCCGTCGGGGTTGGACCGCAGGACGATGCCGCCGATTTCCGCGGGTGTGCGTTTCTGCACGCCGGTGCGCACGCGGGCATTGGCACCCAGAACATCGCCTGCCGGATCCGCATCAACCTCGGCTGCGATGGCCTGCGCGATATCGGCCATGGTCACGTCATTGGCAATCAGGCGAAGCGACGGCACCTCGATCAGTGTTTGCGGTGCTGCAACTCCGCGGATCGTGGTGCGGGTCACACCCCGCGCAAACAAACGGGTCGACAATTCATCTGCGAACAGGCCCAGTTGCTGGGGCGCGACCGGACCCGTGACAACCACATCCGTGACACGGTCGCGCCACGCGCCGCGCCGCACGGTCGGCTCGTCCACATCATCCGGCAGGGTCGTGACCGCGTCCACCGCCGTCTGAACATCGTCTGCCGCGCGGCCCATGTCCCAACCCGGTTCAAATTCCAGCGTGATGGTTGCGTTGCCTTCCCGCGATATGGACGAGGAACTTTCCACGCCCTCTACCGCCAGCAAGCCGGATTCCAGCACCTGCACTATCCCGGCATCCACGTCCTCGGCACCGGCGCCGTCCCAGTTCACCCGGACCGAAACGTTGTCGATGATCACATCGGGAAAGAACTGCGCACGCATGTTGGGAATTGCGGCGAACCCGGCCACCACCATGACCAGCAACAACAGGTTCGCGATGGTCCGGTGACGGACAAAATATCCAAGGATGCTGCCGGCCGATTTCGGTATGCCAAAGGGGCGCGCCATGGGTCAGCCGCCCATCCGGCTTTCCAGGCGGGCCACCATCCGGGCGGGCACACGGGCCTCGGCCAGACGGGCCAGCACGCGGGCCTTGGCCTCGGCAGGCATACGCTGGTTGCCTTCGACAAAGGCGACAAGGCGGGCGCGGCGTTCGTCGGTCAGCTCCAGCATCTCGGGCTCCTCGGCGGCGGCTGCATCGGGGCGCAGCGGACGCACCTTGATGCCAGCCCCCAACAGCGGCGATCTGGCCTCGACCACGTCGCGACCGATGATATCCGCGCTGCGTACCAGCACATCGTCGCCCTGACGGCGCAGCACCTGAATATCGATCTGCTCAAGCCGTTCATCTTCACCCAGAACCAGCACGGTGCCCGCCGCATCCACGGCAGAGGCAGGCAGGCGGACCACCTTATCCAAGGGCGGCTCCTGAACCTGCACGGTCACGAAATCACCGGGACGGAAGCCGACGGCGGTGTCGAGCCGGGCAAAGACCAGTCGACCGGTCTGTGCCTCGCCCACACCGGCGCTGGCACGGCTGATGATACCGCTGGCTGTCAGGTCCACGCCCGACACGTCCAGCACAGCCGTCACGGGGGCGCGCAGCAGCGTGCCTTCGGGTGTCAGCAGGCGGGCGTATTGCGCGGTCGAAACGCGGAACGCCACCTCGAGCGCGCCGGGGTCGATCAGGTCAGCCAGCTTTTCATTGGCGGCAACAAGGCGTCCTTCGACCACGGCCGCCTCGCTGAGCGTACCGTCGAAGGGGGCGGAGATCGTCGCGTCGCTCAGACCGCGGTCCGCCTCGTTCAGGGCGATTCTGGCGCGGGCCAGGCGGGTCTGTGCCTGATCAATGCGGGCCTCGGCCTGGGTGACGGCCTGCCGGCGCGCCAGCACCGATTGCCGCGCGCTCGACGCCGCCAGCTCGGCCTCTTCGACTGCGGCGGCGGTGCCGACGCCACGGGCGGCCAGATCAACCTGCCGTTCATAGGCGCGTTGCCGCAGGTCGGCCTGATCCTGTGCCGCCGCTTCCTCGTCCCGGGCCAGGTCCAGACCGCGTTGCGCATCGCGCACCTCGGCCTCGGCATCCAGCAGGTCGGCGCGCGCACGGTCCAGCGCATCCTGCATGTCGGCGGGGTCGATGCGCACCAAAACCTGCCCGGCCGTCACAGTACCGCCCTCTTCGAAATTTTCGGCCAGTTCGACGACGCGGCCCGACAGCGCGGCGCGCAATTCCAGCGTGCGGCGGCTGCGCACCTCGCCAAAGGCTTCGAGCACGGGCGTTTCGGTCCCGGCCTCGGCCCGCAGGACGCCGACGGCAAACACGCGTTCGCGGGCGGGCGGCGCGCCTGTGTCACGGGCCAACCGCTCCTGCACGGCACCACCAACAAGCTGCACCGCATAGGCCAGCAGGCCCAGGCTGAGCGCCGCCAGGACGAGGCCGATCAGGCTTTGCCGCAAAAATCGCATCTATTCATGCCTTTACATCGCGAAGTGTCGGTCCCGTCAGATGTAGGTCCGCACGCCAGTATACCAAGCAACAAAGATGTTACGCAAAGGGGCGCTATTTCCGTCGCTGATGTTCATCGAGCCGGGGTAGGATTTCCACGAAATTGCAGGGACGGTGGCGAAAATCCAGCTGACGACCCAGGATTTCATCCCACGCGTCCTTGCACGCGCCGGGACTGCCCGGCAATGCGAAGAGGTACGTGCCATTGCACACGCCGCCCGTGGCGCGGCTTTGCACAGCGGATGTGCCGATTTTCTGCATCGAAACCATGGTAAAGACCGTGCCGAAGGCGTCGATTTCCTTTTCGTAGACATCGCGATGCGCCTCGACCGTGACGTCCCGCCCCGTCAAGCCGGTGCCGCCCGTGGACAGGACCACATCAACCGCTGCATCCGCACACCACGCGCGCAGTTGTGCCGCGATCTGGTCACGCTCATCCGGCAGGATCTTGCGGTCGGCCAGGGTATGGCCCGCATCCGTCAGCCGCTGGACCAGCACATCGCCCGACCGGTCCTGATCAAGGCCGCGCGAATCGCTGACCGTTAGAACCGCGATGCGGATGGGAATGAAATCAAGGGTTTCGTCGATACGGCTCATGCACGCTCCATGATGGCAAGGCGGGCGGCGAGACCCGCAAAGATGCTGCCCGACAGCCAGTCGATAATCCGGCTGCCCCGGGCCAGCCGCCGGCCCGCGCCGCCCGCCAGCACGCCGACCAGACCGTTGATGATGAACCCGCCCAGCGCCAGCAACGCGCCAAAGATCAGGAACTGCGCCAGCACCGGTCCGGCCTCGGGCACCACGAATTGCGGAACAAAGGCCAGCACAAACAGGATCACCTTGGGATTGGTCAGGTTCACCAGAAGCCCCGCGCGGAACGCGTTGCGAGGCGCAGGTGGCACCGTGCTGTCATGGCGGGTGCGAAGGGTCTGTACCGCCAGCCAAAGCAGATAGGCCACGCCGACCCAGCGGATCACCTCGAACGCCATGGGCACGGTCGCAATCAACGCCCCAAGGCCCAGACCCGCGATACCGGTATGAATGAATGCGCCCAGCGAAATCCCGGCACTTGCGGCCACGGCTGCCCGCGGCCCGGCGCGCATTCCCTGTCCGAGGCAAAACATCATGTCCGCCCCCGGGGTCAGGTTCAACGCCAGTCCCGCAGGGACAAAGGCCAGCAGCATGACCGGATCAACCATCGCGCAGCCGCGCCTGCAGGCTCAGCAGGTCCGCCCAGGCCTCGCGCTTGGCCGCAGGGTTGCGCAGCAGGTAGGCGGGGTGAAACATCGGCAACGCGGGCTTGCCGCGCGCTTCGGTCCAGTCACCGCGCAGGCGGGTGATGCCGCGTTTTCCCAGCAGGGCCTGGCAGGCGTGGTTGCCGACAACAACCAGCACATCCGGATCGGCCAGCGTGATATGTCGGTGCAGAAATGGCTGCATCATCGCGATCTCGTCCGGCTTGGGGTCGCGGTTCTGCGGCGGCCGCCAGGGCAGCACATTGGTGATATAGACGCTCTCGTCCCGGCTCAGCCCGATGGCGCCCAACATCTTGTCCAGAAGCTGACCCGCCCGCCCGACAAAGGGTTTGCCTTCGCGGTCCTCGTCCCGGCCCGGTGCCTCGCCCACGATCATCACGCGGGCCCCCGGGGCACCGTCGGAAAAGACAAGGTTGCGCGCACCGCGCTTGAGTTCGCAGTGGTCATAGGCACCTAAAGCGGCTCGCAAGGCATCCAGGTCCTGCGCCGAATCCGCCACCGATTGCGCCACGGCCACCGGATCGACCGAGGGCGCTGCCAGGGGCGCAGGGGCTTCGACCGTTTGCGGTGCCGCTGGTTTCCTGACAGCGGCGGGAACGGCGTAGCGGTCCACGGGTGTTTCGCCGATGCATTCGTCCGCACCCAACTCGATCTGCCAGGCCAGTGCGGCCAGCGCGCTATGATATTCAGCCGATTCCATGGCCCGACCCTACGCCCCGCCGCACGGAACGGGAAGCGCTTGCCGCCCGGCCACGTCGCCGCATATAAGCGCCTGAACGCCAAGGGACTGCCATGACCTTTACCCACCGCCACCTTTTGGGGATCGAACACCTGCGCCCCGAAGAGATCGGGACCCTGCTGGATCTGGCCGGGGACTACGTGGCCCTGAACCGCAGCCCCGACAAACATCGCGAGACGCTGGCGGGACTGACCCAGATCAACATGTTCTTCGAGAACTCCACCCGCACGCAAGCCAGCTTTGAGCTGGCAGGCAAGCGACTGGGGGCCGATGTGATGAACATGGCGATGCAGGCATCGTCCATCACCAAGGGCGAGACGCTGATCGACACCGCCATGACGCTGAACGCGATGCAGCCCGACCTGCTGGTGGTGCGCCACCCGCATTCCGGTGCCGTGGACCTGCTGGCGCAAAAGGTGAACTGCGCGGTGTTGAACGCAGGTGACGGGCGGCACGAACATCCCACGCAGGCCCTGCTGGATGCGCTGACGATCCGGCGCGCCAAGGGGCGGTTGCACCGCCTGAACATCGCGATCTGCGGCGACATCGCCCACAGCCGCGTGGCCCGCTCCAACATCATCCTGCTGGGCAAGATGGAAAACCGCATCCGCCTGATCGGCCCGCCCACGCTGATGCCGGCAGGAATTGCCGAATTCGGCTGCGAGGTCTTTGACGATATGGCCGCCGGGTTGCAGGACGTGGACGTGGTGATGATGCTGCGGCTGCAGCGCGAACGGATGGACGGCGGGTTCATCCCCTCTGAGCGCGAATACTACCACCGGTTCGGGCTGGACGCGGCCAAGCTGGCCCACGCCAAGGACGACGCCATCGTCATGCACCCGGGCCCCATGAACCGCGGGGTCGAGATTGACGGCACGCTGGCCGACGACATCAACCGCTCCGTCATTCAGGACCAGGTCGAGATGGGCGTCGCCGTGCGCATGGCAGCGATGGAGTTGCTGGCGCGCAACCTGCGCGATGTGCGGGGTGCCGCATGAGCGCCGAATGGCAGGGCCTGCTCGACCCGAACGAGCGGATCATATGGCAAGGCGCGCCCGCACCGCGTCCCAAGATCGAATGGGAGAACCCATTTCACCCGCTGTTCTTTCAGTTTTTCACGGGGTTTTCGGTCTTCTGGATGGTGATTGCCTTATTGGGCGGTGGGTTAATCTGGACCTTCGGCCTGCTCTTCGTTGCCGTTGGCGTCTACAACCTGATCCTGATCCACTTCTGGAAACGCTTCATGCGGCAGAACACGTTTTGCACGCTCACCAACAAACGCGCGTTCATCGCAACTCAGCTCTCTTGCGGGGGCCGCATGCTGGACAGCGATCCGTTGGGCCCGGACACAAAGATTTCCTGTATCGAGGACGCACAACCCAGCATCCATTTAGCCACCCGAACCTCGAACACAACAAACGGCACAACGACGATTCCAATTGGCTTTGACGACATCGCGGACGGTCGCGACGTCTATGGCCTCATTCGTCACGTGCAGGACGGCACTGCGTGACTGACCCCATCACCATCCCCGCCGCCGAACGCGGCATTGTCCGGGTCTTTGCCCTGTCGATGACGGCGCAGCAGGCCGAGCGCCTGCGCGATGGACAGACCGAAGCGGGTTCAGATCTGGCCGCGATGTTGGGTGTAGACGCCCTCGACACCGAATACACCGAGATATTTCCGGTCGCCGACCTTGATGACCTTGGCCTTGCCGGATACCTGGTCGAAGGCAATGGCGTTGAAGCGCAGGACGTGGCCCCCGACCGCACCAAGCTGAAGCAGTTGAGCGGTTGGGTGATGATCGTCTATTCCAGCGCCTTTGGCGGGCAGTCGGCCACGCTGACCCCCGCGCCGGAAATCACGCTGGTGGGCACCTATCGCGAGGCGGGCGTGGACTGGACGGCCCGCGACACCGTCACGTCAGAGGCCGCCAGACCATACTCCGCCCCGCCACAGACGGTAAAAAAGCGCCCCTCGGACGCCGCCATGTCAGGCCGGATTGCCACACTGGTGCTGATCCTGCTGGCGCTGTTCACATGGCTTTTCATATGGATTGCGGGATGACGGACCTTCTTTTCACCAACGCCAAGCTGGTCGATCCCGAGGGCGGCGTTGCCTTTGGGGCCATCGCCATCACACATGGTCGTATCAGCGCCATCATCACCGATGACAGCCCGCTGCCGGATGCGCGCACGACGGTGGATTGCGACCGCAAGCACCTGGCCCCCGGCATCGTCGATATCGGGGTCAAGGTCTGTGAGCCGGGCGAACGGCACAAGGAAAGCTTTGGTTCAGCCGGGCTGGCAGCGGCACGTGGCGGCGTCACGACCATGGTCACGCGTCCCGACACCGACCCCGCCATCGACAATCCCGAAACGCTGGAATTCGTCATCCGCCGCGCGCGCGAGGCCGCGCCCGTCAACGTGTTGCCCATGGCCGCCCTGACCAAGGGGCGGCAGGGGCGCGAGATGACCGAGATCGGGTTTTTGCTGGATGCCGGGGCCGTGGCGTTCACCGATTGCGACAGCGTGATCGCCGACACCAAGGTCTTTGGCCGCGCGCTGACCTATGCCCGCTCGCTTGGCGCGCTGGTGCTGGGTCACCCGCAGGATCCCGGGCTGAGTGCGGGGGCCGCCGCAACCAGCGGCAAGTTCGCGTCCCTGCGCGGTCTGCCTGCTGTGTCGCCCATGGCCGAACGTCTTGGCATCGACCGCGACATCGCCATGGTCGAGATGACAGGCGCGCGCTATCACGCCGACCAGATCACCGTATCCCGCGCCCTGCCACCGCTGGAGCGGGCCAAGAACAACGGACTTGATGTAACCGCGGGCACCTCGATCCACCACCTGACCCTGAATGCGCTGGATGTGGCCGACTACCGCACGTTCTTCAAGCTCAAGCCGCCGCTCAGGGACGAAGAGGATCGCGTTGCCGTGGCCGAGGCCGTGCAGTCGGGGCTGATCGACATGATCAGTTCCATGCACACACCCCAGGACGAGGAAAGCAAGCGCCTGCCCTTCGAGGCCGCAGCCAGCGGCGCGGTCGCGCTGGAAACCTTTCTGCCGGCGGCGATGCGGCTGTTCCATGCGGGTCTTGTGGACCTGCCGACGCTGTGGCGCGCCATGTCGCTGAACCCGGCCAAACGGCTGGGGTTGGAAGCCGGGCGGCTGGCCGTGGGCGCGCCTGCCGATCTGGTACTCTTCGACCCGCATGCGCCCTTTGTGATGGACCGTGCCACACTTGCTTCGAAATCGCGCAACACCCCGTTTGACGGGGCGCGGATGCAGGGTAAGGTTCTTGCGACCTATGTCGCTGGAACCGAAATTTACGAACGCGCCTGATGCCTCCCGTTGAAACACCTCTGATCTTGCTGCTCCTGTGGGCCTTGATTGGCTACGGCCTCGGTTCCATCCCGTTCGGCATGGTGCTGGCGCGCGTGATGAACCTTGGCAACCTGCGCGAAATCGGATCGGGCAATATCGGGGCCACCAACGTGCTGCGGACGGGAAACAAGAGCGCCGCCGCGCTGACCCTGCTGCTGGACGCGGGCAAGGGGGCGGCCGCATTGCTGCTGGCCCGTGCCGTCACGGGTGCTGAAGATGCGGCACAGGTGGCGGGTCTGGCCGCGATGCTGGGCCATTGCTACCCGGTCTGGCTGGGCTTTAAGGGCGGCAAGGGGGTTGCCACGTTCCTGGGCCTGTTGCTGGCGCTGCATGTGCCGGTGGGCATTGGTGCGTGCATCGCGTGGCTGGTGGGTGCCGGTGTCTGGCGCATCTCGTCCATGGGGGCGCTGGTCGCCGCGGCCGCGTCCACCTTCCTGATGCTGTTCCTGGGCAAGGGCGAGGCGCTGATCCTTGGCGTGATCCTGACGCTGCTGATCTATTGGCGGCACCGCGATAATATCCGCCGGATCAAGGCAGGCACCGAACCCCGGATCGGGCAGAAAACCGCGTGACCGCCTTTGCCAAGGCGCTTGCCGCCCTTCCTGTCGGCACGTTTCAGGGGCACGTGGGCGACAGGCGCTACGTGGTCACCAAAAGCCATTTCAACAGCGGCAAGTCCACCAAACTGGTGGCCTAAGAACTGGGTGGTCCCGACTACATCAGCCTGAACTGGTACGAGACAACACGGGGCGGTGCCCTGCGCCCCTGCGAGATGCCCGCGGCCAAGGTCATCGCCTTTGTCTGCGATCTGTGTCCTGACCAGTTGGGCAACAGCCGTTCAAGCGCGCGCCCGGCATCCCATGTGCCATGCAGGCTGCCGTCCGCCATCAGCACATAGACGACCGGGTGATCAGCGCTCCAGTTCACCGTCAGGACCCGCCCGTCCTGCACGCCCGTGCCGATATAGCTGGATGCGCCTGCGCGCCATGCCATGCTGACCGCACTGGCGCTTTGGATGATCTGTACCGTACCGGAATAGGCAGAACCATCGGGATTGCGCCCTTGGGCGACATCGGTCCCGGTCAACCCCTGCGCAGCAGCGGACAGGGCCGCGCAGCAGATCATCCCGCTCGCCATCAGTGTCGGTCGAGGTGTTTTGTCCATCGCAGTCCCCTTGCTTTGCGTAACCGCCAGAATACCAAAGTCTCCCGTCCAGCGTGCGCCCGGTCCGAAACTTCTTGCCATTCACGTTATGTCTGTTATTTCTGTCATTACAGAAACAATAACCGAGTCGCAAAAATGCACCTGACCCAAGCCATGCAAGACTTTATCCTTCACTGGGGGGACATGGGCCAGAAATGGGGCACCAACCGGTCCGTGGCGCAGATCCACGCGCTGTTGCACATCTCGCCCGAACCGCTGACGGCGGACGAAATCTGTGACTTGCTGAACCTCGCGCGGTCCAACGTGTCGAACGGACTAAAGGAACTGCAATCGCTGGGGCTGGTGCAATCCACCCGCAAGCTGGGCGACCGGCGCGATCATTTCCATTCGATCCGTGACATGTTCGATCTGGTCAACACCGTGATCGAGGCGCGGCGCGCCCGGGAATACGCGCCCACTCTGAAAGCCCTGCAACAGGTGCAGGCCGAGGCCGCGAACGACAATACCCCCGCCGCCGTCAAAGACCGCATCGACGAAACCCTGAAAACCATGAAGATGTTCGATGACTGGTATCTGGAGGTGCACCGCCTGCCCCGGTCGGTCCAACTGGCCGCGCTCAGGATGGGGGCCCGCATCGCCCGGTTCCTGCCCAGAACGAAGTCGCCAGACTGAAAAAATTTTGCCTCGGAGTTTCCCTCATGACAGAAATAACCGGAAATATCGGATACAGCGCAAAGCCTCGCTATGCCGTCGATATCGTGGCCTTTGCCGCGGCACTGATCGTCGCGCCGTTCTGGGTGGCCCTGCTGGGCTTTTGGGCGCTGCTGATCCCGGTCTTTGCCATCCCGATCGGCGGTGTGGCTTACCTGATCCTTGGGACGCCGATCCTGTTGATCTATCTGCACTTTCGCCAAGGTACACCCGAGGGTGCGGCGGGGCTTGCCCTTGTGGCGGTCGCCGCAGGCCTCGTTGTCCTGTTGGGCTTGGACCAGGCCTATAGCCGCTTTCCAAACCCCGCAGGCATCTTGGGCATCGGCGGCTTTTCCTTTGTCATGGGCGGCCTGTGGGGCCTGACCTTTGGACATCTCTACAACCGCTGGCGCAGCGACCTGTCGCGCCAGCCCATTCCCCAAGCATGAAAGGAGACTGACCCATGCTGACCCTTGCCTTGCTCTACATCCCGCTTGCTCTGAGCGCGGTGGTGGCGCTGACCCTGATGATCCTGCACATTGGTGCGCTGGTGGGCGACTGTCCTGTGACCCGCGCCCGCGCCCAAGCGGTCGCCGTCACCGTCGCCACCGGCTTTGCCACCATCGGCGCAGGCGGCGTGATCATGATCGGTGCGGTGCTGCCCGTTCTGGGGGACGCGCCGCTGGTCGGGCTGATGCTGGCGCTTGGCTTTGCCGCGCTGTGCCTGGGCCTGGGGTTCACCCACGCCATGGGCACCCTGCGCGCAGCCTTGGTGCCTGCGCAACCACAACCGCAACCCGCAGGTGACGCTGCATAATCCGATGCAGGACCTTGGACCAGACATGCTGATCGCAACTGAACGTGTGCATCCCACCGTAGACACCCGAACCGCCGGCACCATTCGCTGGGACGCGACCAAGTCCATCTGGTGGGGCTTTCATGCTGCGGCAGGTGCGGTCGGTGTGCTGGCTTTTCCGGGGTGGGCCGCGGCCCTGGTCTTTGTTCTGCTGACGGGTGTTACGGTGTGTGCCGGCCATTCGGTCGGCATGCACCGGCTTCTGATCCACCACAGTTTCGATGCGCCCAAACCCGTGGCTTATGTGCTGGTGTGGCTGGGCACGCTTGTGGGCATGGCGGGACCGTTCGGCATGATCAGCGCCCACGACATGCGGGACTGGCATCAGCGCCAGACCGAATGCCCACCGCACCCATCGCATGGCGCGGGCTTCTGGCGCGATGCGTGGTGGCAAATGCACTGCCTATTTGAACTGACACATCCGCCCCGGCTTGAGATCGAGGACTCGGTCGCATCCGATCGTTTTTTGCCGCTGGCTCGAACGGACTTGGATGTGGCAACAGGTGCCTGTAGCGGCAGCACTCTATGCGCTGGGTGGCATGGCCTTTGTGCTGTGGGGTGTCAGCCTGCGGATCGCGGTGTCACCGACCGGCCACTGGGCGGTGGGCCATTTCGCCCACAAGTCCGGTCATCAGGGCTGGCGCGTCGCAGGGCTGCCGGTGCAGGGCTGCAATCTACCCGGGCTTGGCCTGCTGACATTCGGAGAGAACTGGCACGGCAACCACCACGCCTTTCCGCATTCGGCCCGGCTTGGGCTGGAACGCGAGCAGACGGACCTTGGATATGTCTTTGTTCGCTGTCTTGCCCTGATCGGTCTGGCCCGCAACATCAAGGGGCCTGACAGCGCCCCGGCCCGCACCGGGCTGGAACGGGTGAGCCGCCCGGATCAGTAGGAATATTCGGCAAACAACCGGCTTAAATCGCCGTTCCAGTCGCCGTGATAGTGCTCAAGCAACTCGTCCGCAGGCACCTTGCCGCTGTCGACGCTTTCTTGCAGCGCATTCAGGAAATGCGTCTCGTCCGGGACCAAGCCGCCCGAACCGGGACGCGCCCGAGCCTTCAGCCCTGCGTGGCTGATCGCCACGGCCTGGCGGGCCACGTCATGCATGTTGATGCCCTCGACCTGCGCCTGCAACCCGTCGACGGATGCCGCCACCCGCAAGGCCTCTCGCTGTTCGGCCGTCCAACCCTTGACCAGGTCCCACGCCGCATCCAGCGCGCCCTGATCGTAAAGCAGCCCGACCCAGAACGCAGGCAGCGCGCACAGCCGCCGCCACGGGCCACCATCGGCGCCGCGCATCTCGATGAACTGCTTGATCCGCGCCTCGGGAAAGGCGGTCGTCAGATGATCTGCCCAATCGCTCAGCAGCGGCTTTTCACCGGGCAGCGCGGGCAGCTCACCCTTGAGGAAATCCCGAAACGACATGCCCAGCGCGTCGATGTACTGCCCATCGCGGTAGACAAAGTACATCGGCACGTCGAGCGCGTATTGCACCCACCGCTCAAAGCCAAAGCCATCCTCGAACACGAATGGCACCATGCCGGTGCGATCCGGGTCCAGATCGCGCCACACCCGGCTGCGCCAGCTTTTGTGGCCGTTGGGCTTGCCTTCGAAGAACGGGGAATTGGCAAACAGCGCCACTGCAACCGGTTGCAGGGCGATGGCGACGCGCAGCTTTTGCACCATGTCCGCCTCGGACCCGAAATCGAGATTGACCTGGACCGTGCAGGTGCGCCGCATCATGGTGCGGCCCATGGTGCCGACCTTGCCCATGTAGGCATCCATCAGCTTGTACCGCCCCTTGGGCATCAGGGGCATCTCGTCATGCATCCAGGTGGGTGCCGCTCCGAGGCCGATAAAGCCGACGCCGATTTCGTTAGAGATATCCATGACCTCGCGCAGGTGTTCATTCACCTCGTCACAGGTTTCATGGATCGTTTCCAGCGGCGCGCCGGACAACTCCAACGCGCCCCCCGGTTCAAGCGAGATATTGGCCCCCTCCTTTTCCAGCCCGATCAGCTTGCCCCCCTCGCGCAACTCGCCCCATCCGTGCCGGTCGCGCAGCGCGCTCAGCACCGCGTGGATCGACCGGTCGCCATCATAGGGCAGCGGTTTCAGGGTATCGACGCAATAGCCGAACTTTTCATGCTCGGTCCCGATGCGCCAATCGGCGCGGGGCTTGCAGCCATCGGCCAGGTATTGCGCCAACTGGTCGTGATGCTCGATCGGCCCGCCGCCGGACTGTGGGATGGACATGGGGGCGCTCCGCATCTGTTTTCGTCGTTCGGGATGTAAGGCATGAGGCGATTTGGCAAGGGTGTCAATGCGGGGCCGTTGTGCATTGGGGCATGGGTCGCTGTGCAACGCTCAGGCGCGTCCGCGCGGTGTCATCTCGGCCAACGTCGGGCGCGGCCGTTCCCAGACCAGCACGGAGGTTTCGGGCAAGCTGCGCATGTGCGCCAGCATCCGTTCCGTGCGCAGACCCGGCAGCGCGGCAAAGGCATCGAACAGCGCTTCGGCTCCTTCGGCATCCAGCGGGATCAACAGGGGCGGTTGATCGGCTTGCTCCAACCGCCAGTGCGCCGGGCGCTGACGCGCATCGAGGGTCAGGCGCCGAAGATCCCGCACCGCGACGGCCCCACCGGACAGCGGCCCATAGTAAATGATCTGACCCTCAACCACCTGCACGGCCCCCACACCGCCACCTGTGTTGCGAAAACGACCACGCTGCAAGCCAACCATGATCAGCGCCCCGGCCCCCACCAGCACAGCCGGGGCGACGAAGCGCAAGACGCCGTTGGCATCCGCCAACCACCAAAGGGCCAGCACCGCAATCGCCATGCCCAGAAGGACTTCGCGCCACCGCCAAAGGGCGGCCTTGGCCTCGGGGCGGATAAAGGTCATCGTTTGCCTCGGATCTTGCATCGCCCGTCAGATATGGCACCGGTACGGGTGGGTCGCTAGACCTTGAAACAGTTCTCCCGGTGCCAATCGACAAATTCCCGACGCGGACGCAACGCGGGGTGATCGGGCACCATCGCCTGTCGGCCTGGGTGCAGCATGGCACGCACCGCGTCCGGGTCATTGACCTGACGCGAGATCAGAATCTCGAGACTGTCCGACAACGAGATCAAGCCGCGGTCGAACATCCAGTGCGCCGTACCGGACAGCGCAAGCCCGTTGGTCACGATGTCCGGCCCGCCCTCGGACACAGGCCATATGTGCGCCGCTTCCACCTCGGCCCGTCCGCCACCGTTGATCAGACGCAGGCCCGTCAAGGCACAGCGCTCGCCATAGGCGCGCAGCACGACCTTTCGGAAATTGCGGTCACGGACGGCCCGGTTCAGCAGCACCTCGCTGCGCAGACGCGCGGCGGGGTGATCGAAACGGTCAGGGGCTTCGGCAATCTCGTACCGGGCGGCATCCTGATCGCTGCGCGGCAGAATGTCGGTGTCGCGGCCCAGCCCGGCGGTCACGATGCGGGCGAAATCCGCAGGATCCAGCGGGCGCACCGCTGCCTGCGCACGGCCCGACAGGTTTCCCTGATCGTTCAACAACCCGCGTTCGACCCAACCCTCCGGTCCGCTGAACGGGACCGGGTCGCCGAATTCCAGGAACGTGTTGGGCGCGATGATGGCCAGGTACATGTCGGCCCTGCGCGGGTCGGGAATGATCTGCTGGACCCGGGCAACCGCAAAATACCCCCGGCTGTTGAGCACCTTGCTTGGCTCCAGATAGACAATCCAGTCGCCCTCGCACGGGCGGGCGCGGCCCAGGTACTGCTTCGGGAACTGGTACTGCACCGCCGGAACATCGTCATAGATCGAATCCGACCGATGCATGAACACGCCAAACGCCATCGCATCCTCCCCCGTTGGCCGGGGCCAGGCTGCGCGATACGCGTGATGGTTGCAATGGTCTGTGTAAGGCGCACGTGCCGTGCGCCGTCATTGCCAGTCGCCCAACGCCATCTGCCAGACGGTCAGCGCCGCAACCGCCGCCGTATCGGCGCGCAGGATGCGGGGGCCAAGGGCAACAGGACACGCGTTCTGCAAGCCACGCAGACGGGTGCGCTCTCGCTCCGAAAACCCGCCCTCGGGCCCGACCAGCACGGCCCACGGGCCCGGTGCCCCCCGTAGGGCGGGCGTGTCGCCCGCCCGCGCTTCGTCACAGAACATGACATGCCGGTCATCCAGCGTGGCAAGCACCCGGTCCAGTTTCTCCAGCGCTGCCACCTCGGGCACGAATGTCGCACCGCACTGCTCTGCGGCCTCGACCGCGTGCGCTTGCAGGCGGTCGCGCTGGATCCGGCCCGCGTTGGTGTATTCGGTCTGCACCGGCACGATGCGGCGCACCCCCATCTCGACCCCCTTCTCGACGATGAAATCCGTACGCGCCTTCTTGATCGGCGCAAACAGCAACCAGACGTCGGGCGGCAGAACCAGCGGTGCGCTTTGGGCGTCGCATTCCAGCGTGCCGCCACGCTTGCCCGCCTCGACCACCTTTGCCTGCCATTCCCCGTCGCGCCCGTTGAACAGGGCCACCGGCGCCCCCAGACCCAGACGCATCACACCAAAAAGGTAATGTGCCTGTTCCCGCGACAGCGGAACCGATTGCCCATGGCTCAACGGGTGGTCTACATAAAGGCGGATCTTTGCACTACTCATGGGCCTCTTTCTATGACCAACCCGACCCCGGCACCAGACGGGCATGTGGCCGATGCGGTTACCGGCAACTGGGTCGACACCACCGCACCTGTCTGGGCGCGCCCCTATCTGCGGCTCAGCCGCGCGGACCGGCCCATCGGCACGTGGCTGCTGCTGCTGCCGTGCTGGTGGGGGCTGGCGCTGGCAATGCTCCATACCCAGACCGTCCGGTGGGAAGACGCGTGGATCGCCGTGGGCTGCGCCGCAGGTGCGTGGCTGATGCGCGGGGCGGGGTGTACCTGGAACGACATCACCGACCGGGATATCGACGACAAGGTGGAACGGACCCGCTCGCGCCCGATACCGTCGGGTCAGGTCAGCGTCCGGGGAGCACTGGCGTGGATGATCCTGCAATCGCTGATTGCTTTCGGTATCTTGCTGACCTTCGACCGGGCCGCGATCCTTCTGGGCGTGCTCGCGCTGCTGCCCGTCGCCGTCTACCCGTTCGCCAAGCGGTTCACATGGTGGCCGCAGGTCTTTCTGGGCCTTGCCTTCAACTGGGGCGCGTTGCTGGCATGGACGGCGCATACCGGGTCGCTGGGGGCACCAGCAGTGGTGCTGTACATGGCAGGCATCGCTTGGACCCTGTTCTATGACACGATCTATGCCCATCAGGATACCGAAGATGACGCGCTGATCGGGGTCAAATCCACCGCGCGGCTGTTCGGCAGCGACACTGCCAAATGGCTGCGCCGCTTTCTGATGGCGACCGTGGGACTGATGGGAATCGCGGTGATCTTTGCGGTGCAGCCCAATGCCTCGGTTCTGGCCCTCGTGTTGGCGCTGGGGGGGCCGTGGGCCATGGGGTGGCACATGGCATGGCAGTTGCGCGGCCTCGACATCGAGGATTCCGCCAAATGCCTCCGACTCTTCCGGGCGAACCGCGATACCGGCATCATCCCGCTCCTCTTTTTTGCGGCTGCGCTGCTGGCGTGATTGAAACTCCGGCGCGGGGGGCTTAGACCAAAGACCCGACAATAGGGATCCGTGACACTGACCTGATGCGCCTGTCTTCGCTGTTCATCATCCTTGGTACCTTTGCCTGCGCGGCCGCGTTGTCGCTGTTTGCGGCCAGCCTGTCGGTGCAGCTGATCGAGGAAACCTCGGAAATCGGCGTGCGGACTGCATTGGACGAACGCGGCATGACATGGGCCGAGGTGCAGGCAGACGGGTTGCAGGTCACGCTTGCGGGCGTGGCACCGACCGAGGCGGTGCGCTTTGCCGCTTTGTCGACAGCAGGCACCGTCGTGGACGCCGCCCGCGTCATCGACGACATGCAGGTCGAGGCCGCCGCCGCCATCGCGCCACCGCGCTTTTCCGCGGAAATCCTGCGCAACGATGCGGGGCTGTCGGTGATCGGGCTGATGCCCGCGTCGATCAACCGCGACGAGGTGCTGGACCGGATCACCGCCATCAGCGGCGATGCCCCGGTCACCGACCTGATCGAAACCGCAGACTACCCCACGCCCGACGGGTGGGAGGACGCCCTCGGCTTTGCCCTGACCGCGATGGAGCGTTTGCCCCGCGCCAAGGTGTCGGTCGAGGCCGGGCGCGTTTCGATCACCGCCATCACCGACAGCGCCGAGGAAAAGGCGCAGCTGGAGCAGAGTCTGAACCGTGCGGCGCCGCCGGGCCTGCGTCTGGCGCTGGACATCGCCGCCCCGCGTCCCGTCATCACGCCGTTCACCCTGCGCTTTGTTCAGGACGACGAAGGCACCCGGTTCGACGCCTGTTCCGCCGAAAGCGAGGCCTCCCGCAGCCGGATCCTGAATGCGGCCTTTTCCGCCGGACTGACCGGGTCGGGGCAATGTACGA
>JBCBFX010000068.1:0-22072 GCA_038527345.1 Pseudomonadota bacterium
AACGACGACATCCGGTGCCGTTTTTTCGCCCACGACCACCTCAAGCAACTTCATCACATGCGCAGGCGAAAAGAAGTGCAGCCCCAGCACGTCGCCGGGTCGCGATGTGGTTGCGGCAATCTCGTCGATATCCAGGTAGGACGTGTTCGACGCCAGCACGCAGCCGGGTTTGCAGACGCGGTCCAGTTCGGCAAAGACCTTTTTCTTGACGTCCATGTCCTCGAACACCGCCTCGATCACCAGGCCCACGTCCTGCAAGCGATCGTAGTCGGTGACGACGGTCAGGGTGTGGGTCAGGATCTGATCGTGCTGTTCGGGCGTGATCTTGCCCCGCTTGACCGATCCGGCAAGGTTGCGCTCGATCCGGTCGCGGGCGGCCTGTCCGGCCTCTGCCGTCATCTCAAGCAACGTCACCTGCAACCCGGACAGAAGCGCCGCCGTGGCGATCCCCGCCCCCATCGTGCCGCCACCGATCACGCCGATATGCTGCAGCGCACGGGGTTCCACCCCTTTCAGTTCCGGCAAGTTGCTGACCGCACGTTCCGAGAAAAAGGCATGGATCATGCCCTGCCTCTGGTCCGTCTGCATCAGGTCCATGAATATCTTGCGCTCGGCCGCCAGCCCCTCGGCAAAGGGCTGTTCGACCCCGGCCTGTACCGCGCGCACGCACCACGCGGGCGAAATCTGACCGCGACCGCGCGCCATCGTCGCATCAAACGCGGCATCCCAGTCGATGGCGGCGGGCGGGTCCATCTCGGACACGGGCCGCCGGGGCTGGCCATGATCCAGCAAACGCAGGGCATAGCGCAGGCCGTTTTCGGCCGGGTCGCCCTCTTCGATCAGGTCGATGATACCCAGATCCAGCGCTTCCCGCGCGCCGACATGACGGCCTGTGGTCATGACCTCCAGCGCAGGTTCCACCCCGGTCAGACGTGGCAGGCGCTGGGTGCCGCCCGCGCCGGGGATCAGGCCCAGATGCACCTCGGGCAGGCCCACGCGGGCCGTTGGCACGGCAACGCGGTAGTGACAGCCCAGCGCCACCTCGAGGCCCCCGCCCAGCGACACACCATGCATGGACGCCACGACCAGCAGGGGCGAGGCTTCGATACGGTTGATCAGGTCGGGCAGATAGGGTTCCAGCGGCGGCTTGCCGAATTCGGTGATGTCGGCGCCGGCAAAAAACGCCCGCCCTTCGCCCACGATCAGCACGGCGCGGACGCCATCATCGGCCTCGGCACGGTCCATGCCGTCCCACAGGCCCTGCCGCACCGCCTGGCTCAGCGCGTTCACGGGCGGGTTGCGCACGGTCAGCACCGCGACATCGCCCTTTCGCTCGTACCCGATCCTGTCGCTCATGCCCGCCTCCCGTCGCCATGGCCGATGACGTCACAGCCTAGGCGCGGCACCGGAAAGGGCAAGCGCGTTTCCATCCGCCGTCACGTCAAGCCAGCGCGCGACCCGTCCCTGTCTCTGTCCCGAAAAATCCCCCCCGGAGGGTCGGCCCGGGCCTGGCCGTCGCTCCGATCAGGCGTCGCGCCGATAGATAAAGCAGCGCCCGGGCACAGCGCCGTCGGGAAGCGGCTGTTCCACCAGATCGTCGAAATACATCCGGTCAGACGACACCATGAGCCCGCCCACGGCCAGCAGCGGTGCGATCAGCGGCGACACCTTTCGGGCGAACAGGTCATTCTTTTCCGCGTTGTGGCCGCCCAGATCGGCGTGGATCAGCACGGCCGTAGAACCAAACCGCTTCAGCGCCTGCGGCAGCGTGTCGAACACGTCGCCCAGCAGCACCATGTCGTCGGGTGGCGTGCTGTCGGGGTGCGAGGCGATGGCCCGCTCGAACACATGGATGTCCCGGCCGGGCATGATGTGCCGCATGTGGTGATAGGTCCGTCCGTTGCCCAGTCCCAGCTCGAACACCGGGCCGTCCAGCCCCGCAACCTCCCGTGCTGCATGATCCAGGCAGGCGCGTTGCGACACCATGCGGTCGACAAACAGGTCAAGGCGGCTCTGGGTCATCGGGATTCCTTTCCGTTTTCATCTACATGGTGCGAGCGGGCGCGAATGTATAGCACGTTCGCGCGATCAAGCTGTGTATGGACGGCGCGCGCGGAATCGGTTTGACTAGAGCCAACAGGCGCAACGTCACACCACAGCGCGCGACAACGGTACAAGGGACGGTGCATGGCACCCTTGCTGGACGTGGAGAACCTGTCCATCGGTTTCGGAACGGCCCCGCCCGTGGTGGCGGGTGTCAGCTTTTCCGTCGATGCGGGCGAAACACTGGCCCTTGTGGGCGAAAGCGGGTCAGGCAAGACGCTGACCTGCAGATCGATCCTGCGCATCCTGCCGGGCACGGCGCAACTGCGCTCGGGCACTGTACAATTCGGCACCGGCACATCGCGCACCGACCTTCTGCGCCTGCCCACGCGCCAGATCCGCGATGTGCGCGGCAACCGCATCTCGATGATCTTTCAGGAACCGATGCGGTCACTGTCGCCCTTGCACCGGATCGGTGATCAGGTGGCCGAGGTGCTGACCCTTCACCGCAACATGACAAGGGCCGAGGCGAAAAAGGACGTGCTGACCACCTTTGACCGCGTGGGCTTTCCCGATGCCGAACGCGCCTTTCGCGCCTATCCGTTCGAGTTGTCGGGCGGCATGCGGCAGCGGGCGATGATCGCCATGGCCATCGTGGCCAAGCCCGACCTGCTGATTGCCGACGAACCCACCACCGCGCTGGACGTGACCACGCAGGCGCAGGTGCTGGGCCTGATGAAGGACCTGCAACGCGACACCGGCATGGCGATGATCCTTGTCACCCACGACCTGGGTGTCGTGGCCAACATGGCCGACAGCGTCGTGGTGATGAACAAGGGCCACGTGATGGAAAGCGGCCCCGCCGACATCGTGCTGGGCGATCCGGGCCACGGCTATACCCAAAGGCTGTTCGCCGCCGCGCCGATCATCCCCGAAGTGGCCACCCCCGCCGATCCCGTCGACGGTTCGGACACGATCCTCGAACTGAGGGACGTGTCCAAGACCTATCACGTGCGGGCGGGCGGTTGGCGTGCGAAAAAGGCAGTGCACGCCTGTTCGGACGTGAACCTGAAACTCCCGCGGGGCAAGACGCTGGCCATCGTCGGCGAAAGCGGGTCGGGCAAGACGACCTGCGCCCGCATCGCGCTGGGGGCCGAAACCCCGGACCCGGGCGGCAGCGTCACCTTCCGCGCCACCGCCGACAGCGACCCGCTGCACATCGAACAGCTGGCCCGCGCCGACAAGGTTGCGTTTCAGCGGCAGGCCCAGATGGTGTTTCAGGACCCCTATTCATCGCTCAGCCCCCGTATGCGGGTGCAGGAGGCGCTGACCGAACCGATGGAGATACACAGGCTGGGCAATGCACAGGCGCGTCTGGACAAGGCCGCCGAGATGCTGCGCTGGGTCAGCCTCAGCCCCGACATGCTGAAACGCTACCCCCATGCCTTTTCCGGCGGCCAGCGCCAGCGGCTGTCCATCGCCCGGGCGCTGACCCTCGATCCGGTGATGCTGGTCTGTGACGAACCGACCTCGGCCCTGGATGTCAGCGTGCAGGATCAGATCCTGTCGCTGCTGGAACGCATCCGCGACGGCATGGGGCTGAGTTACCTCTTTATCAGCCACGACCTGGCGGTCGTGGCCCGCATCGCCGACGAGGTTGCCGTGATGCGCCGTGGCGTGGTGGTGGAACAGGCCCCGCCGCAAACGCTGTTCTACAACCCGCGCCACCCCTACACCAAGGCGCTGATTGCCGCCCAACCCGAACCGGACATCGCCCGCCCCATCGACCTGGGCCAGGTCGCACTGGGCGCCGGGGCCCCCGAAAGCTGGCCCGACATGTACCGCTTTGACGGGTTGGCGGCCCCCGACCTCGTTCAGATCGAACCCGGACACAAGGTGCGCTGCCATGTTTGACCGACTGATTGCCGTAGCAATGACCTGCCTGCTGGCCCTGCCTGCGGTGGCGCAGGTCACTGTTCAGGAAAGCGAATTCTGGTCCGCCGAAGTCAACAAGGGCGACATGGATCCGGCGGTGGACCGTATCCCCGACGAGCCGCTGATCGTCGATCTGAAGGCCAAGGGCCGCAGCTTTGGCCAACAGGGCGGCACCCTGCGCACCATGGTCACCCGCACCAAGGACGTGCGCCAGATGGTCGTTTATGGCTATGCCCGGCTGGTTGGGTATGATCACGAATACAACCTGGTGCCCGACATCCTGCGCGATTTCGAGGTGGCAGAAGGCCGGATATTCACCCTGCACCTGCGCAAGGGGCACCGTTGGTCGGACGGCGCGCCCTTTACCTCGGCCGATTTCGAGTACTGGTGGAAACACGTCGCGCAAAACCGCGAACTCGCCCCCAACGGCCCGCCCGAAATCATGCGTGTCGGCGAGGAAATCGCGACCATGATATTCCCCGACGCTCATACCGTCGTCGTCACCTTCCCGAAACCCAATCCCCGCTTCCTGCCCGCGCTGGCACAGGCCAGCCCGCCCTTCATCTATCGTCCCGCACATTATCTCAAACAGTTCCACGTCGACTTCAACACGCCCGAGGCGATGGAAGAGTTGATCGACGAAAAACGCGTGCGCGGCTGGGCCCCGCTGCACAACAAGCTCGACAACATGTACAAGTTCGACAACCACGAACTGCCCACGCTTCAGCCGTGGATGCCCGCCAGCACCGGGGCTGCGTCGCGCTATCTGTTCGTGCGCAATCCGTTTTTCCACCGCGTCGATGCGCGCGGCGTGCACCTGCCCTATATCGACATTGTCGAAATGTCGGTTGTCGGTTCGGGCCTTGTCGCGGCCAAGGCGAACGCGGGCGAAACCGATCTGCAGGCCCGCGGCCTTGACTTTCGCGACACCTCGATCCTGAAAAAGGGTGAAGCAGACGGCGCGCCCTATCGCACCTACCTGTGGTCCAACGGGGCCGCGAGCCAGATCGCCATCTATCCCAACCTCAACTTCGCCGACCCGGTCTGGCGCAAGGTGATCCGCGACGTGCGTTTCCGCCGGGCGCTGTCGCTTGCCATCGACCGGCGTATCATCAACCGCGCGCTCTATTTCGGGCTGGGCAAGGAAGGGGGGATGACCGCACTGGCCAAAAGCCCGCTGTTCGACCCCGAACTGCTGACCAAATGGGCCATCTACGATCCCGACACCGCCAACGCCCTGCTGGACCAGATGGGTCTGGAACAGCGCAACGATGCCGGGTTCCGCCTGCTGCCCGATGGCCGACCCATGGAATTCGTGATCGAAACCGCCGGTGAACGGCAAGAGGTCGAAAACGCGCTGGCCATCATCACCGACACCTGGCGCGATGTCGGGATCAAGCTGATCATGCGCCCGCTCGACCGGGACATCCTGCGCAACCGGGTGTTTTCCGGGGTGACAATGGCCGCCGTGTGGTTCGGCTGGGACAACGGCATCCCACAGCCCTACACCCCGCCCAGCTACCTCGCACCCACGGACCAGGTGTTCTTTGCCTGGCCGAAATGGGGGCAGTACTACCAGACACACGGTGCGGCAGGCGAACCCATCGACATGCCCGAAGCCGCCCGCCTGCTGACCCTGAACCGCCGGTGGGAGGAAACCCGCGACCCCGCAAGGCGGGCCGAGATCTGGCGTGAGATGCTGCAAATCCATGCCGATCAGCAATTCGGCATCGGCATCCTGTCCGAAGCGCCGCAACCGGTCGTGGTGTCGGACCGGCTGCGCAACGTGCCGGAATTCGGCAAATGGGCATGGGACCCCGGCGCGCATTTCGGCGTGCACCGGGTCGATGAATTCTGGTTCGGTGACCCGGTCAAGGAACTGGCGCAGGTGTTGCAATGATGTTTCTGCGCTATGCAGCCTACCGGCTGTTGACGATGTGCCTGACGCTGGTGGTGGTGTCGATGCTGGTCTTTGCCATCATCAACCTGCCGCCCGGCGACTACCTGTCGAACCAGATCGCCGAATTGCGCGCCACGGGTCAGGCCGAAGGCGTGGCTAAGGCGGAATTCCTGCGTGTCGAATTCGGCCTCGACCGGCCGCTGTGGTATCAATATCTGATGTGGGTGGGACTGGCCCCCGGCGAATACGGCTTTTCCGGCCTGTTGCAGGGCGATCTGGGCTGGTCGTTTTTCAACGACGAACCGGTGATCGACATCGTGGGCGGCAAGTTGTGGTTGACGGTGCTGGTGAACCTGGCCGCCGTCCTGTTCATATACTTCATGGCGATCCCGCTTGGGGTGCTGGCGGCGGCGCGGTCCAAGACCTGGGTGGACTACACCACAGCTTTCATTGGCTATCTTGGCCTTGCCACGCCCAACTTCCTGCTGGCGCTGATCCTGTACTATTACGGGCGCAAGTATATCGGTCTGCCCATCGGCGGCCTTATGGACCCGCAGTTCGAGGGCGAGCCGCTGAGCTGGGCCAAGATCCAGTCGGTGCTGATGCACATGATCGTGCCCACCTTTGTCATCGGCACCGCCGGTGTGGCAGCGATGATGCAACGCCTGCGGGCCAACATGCTGGACGAGTTGGGCAAGCCCTATGTGGAAACGGCCACGGCCAAGGGGATGGCCCCCGCGCGGATGCTGTCCAAGTATCCGCTGCGCGTCGCTTTCAACCCGTTTGTGGCCGATATCGGCAACCTGCTGCCCGCGATGGTGTCGGGGTCGGTCATCATCTCGGTGGTGATGAGCCTGCCCACCATCGGCCCGGACCTGCTGGTGGCGCTGAAAACGCAGGACCAGTTCCTTGCCGGTTTCGTGCTGATGTTCGTGGCGCTGCTGACGCTGATCGGCACAATGATCTCGGACCTGTTGCTGGTGCTGCTTGATCCGCGCATCCGCTACGGCGCACGGGAGGGTTAGGGACATGAGCAACCTACCCGACGGCCGCTTTATCGACGACGCGCCATACGATCCCAACATCGACCTGTCCGCGCCCGAACGGGCGGACATGGACGCGTCGAACTTTGTCCTGATCTGGCGCAAGTTCAAACGGCACCGGCTGGGCCTGATCTCGGGCATCTTCCTGTTCATCGCTTATGCGCTGATCCCGTTCGCGGGCTTCATCGCACCCTATACCCCCAACGAACGCAACGCCGACCACCTGTACCACCCGCCCCAGGCCATCAACCTGTGGCACGAGGGGACGTTCATCGGGCCCTTTGTCTATCCCACGGTGGGCACCGCCAACCTCGAGAAGTTCAAGTGGGAATACGAAACCGACTTCACCCGCCCCATGCCCCTGCAGTTCTTTTGCAAGCGCACGCAATACAACCTGTTCGGCGTGATCCCCACCGAACGGCACCTGTTCTGTGCGCCCGAAGGGGCGACCGTGTTCATCTTCGGCTCCGACCGGCTGGGGCGCGATGTGTTTTCACGCATCTCCTACGGCGCGCAACTGTCGCTGACCGTGGGTCTGATCGGCATCACCGTCAGCTTCATCATCGGAATCAGCTTTGGCGCGATGGCGGGCTATTTCGGCGGTTGGGTCGACTGGGTCGTGAACCGCGCGATCGAGATCCTGCGCAGCCTGCCTGAACTGCCCCTGTGGCTGGCCCTGTCGGCGGCGGTGCCGTCGAACTGGGGGCCGGTGGCCGTGTTCTTCATCATATCCATCATCCTTGGGCTGCTGGACTGGCCGGGTCTCGCGCGCGCGGTCCGAAGCAAATTCCTGTCCCTTCGGGAAGAGGAATATGTGCGCGCGGCCGAGATGATGGGGGCCAAGCCGGGTCGCGTGATCCGGCGGCACCTGCTGCCCAACTTCATGTCCCACCTGATTGCCAGTGCCACACTGTCGATCCCGGCAATGATCCTGGGGGAAACGGCGCTGTCCTTTCTGGGGCTGGGCCTGCGGGCGCCTGCGGTGTCTTGGGGCGTGATGCTGAACGACGCGCAAAACCTTGCATCGATCGAGATTTACCCGTGGACCGCGATCCCAATGCTGCCCATCGTCGTGGTGGTGCTGGCGTTCAACTTTTTGGGCGACGGGCTGCGCGACAGCCTGGACCCGTACAACGACTAACCCTTGCGGCGCGGTGGATGCCCGCCGCCCTGAGCAGCCGCGGCCCGGCGCGCCTTGTTCTTCTTGCAGTTGGGTTTGCCGACCTTGGGCGCGGCCCCGGTCTTTCCTGCGCCCCTGGACTTGTGGCGCGGTTTCTTGGCCGGCGTCACCGCTCCGTCCTTGATGGCCTTGTCCATCGGCGTTGCGGGTTTCGGGCTGCGCGGTTTGGATGGCGTCCCGGGCTTGGGCTTGCGCTTGCGCGGGGTTGGCGCGTCATCCCACTGGATCGGCGCGCTGTCGGTTTGCTTTGTCGCCGCGGGTTTGGGCGTGCTTGCCCGCTTGGGCGCGCCACTGGACTTCGGTGCCCCGTCAAAGCCGCGCTTGGGCTTGTCCGCAAAGTCGCGTTTGGGCTTGGGTGCGAATTTCGGGCGGGGCTGGCTGGCCGCATCGGGCACGCCGTCCAGCCGGGCGACAGTCGCGCCGCCTTCGATCTTCATGTCACCCAGCGCCTTGGCAAACCCATCCGCACTGGTGGCCAGGATTTCGACATAGGACATGTCGTCCTGAATGCGGATCGCGCCGATGTCGTCCTTGGTGATGTCGCCAGCGTTGCATAGCGTGGGCAGCAGGCGGCGGACCTCAACCCCCTGCGCGCGACCGCCCGTGACCGAGAACCAGACCGACGGGCCGAACGCGGCCCGCCCCCTGGGGGTCTTTTCGCCAGTGACGGGCGACAGGTGTTCGGGCGCGGAATGGCGCGCGCCCTGCATCCGCAAGACGGCGGCGGCCAATTGTTCCGGGGTGAAGCCGTCGGCCAGCTTGCCGACCATCTCGGCCTCGCTGTCGGACACCGGGTCGGTCCACATCGGATCGGAGAACAGGCGCGCGGCATCAGCGGCGCGCACCGCGTCGGCGGACGGCGCATCGACCCAGTCGGCCTCCAGCTTGGCACCGCGCAGGATGCGCGTGGCCTTGGACCGGACCTTGGGCGTGACGATCAGCACGCTGGTGCCCTTGCGGCCCGCGCGCCCCGTGCGGCCCGACCGGTGCAGCAGGGTTTCATGGTTCGACGGCAGTTCGGCGTGTATCACCAGATCGAGGTTCGGCAAATCAATCCCCCGCGCGGCCGCATCCGTCGCCACACAGACCCGCGCGCGCCCGTCGCGCATGGCCTGCAGCGCGTTCGAGCGTTCCGATTGCGTCAGTTCGCCCGACAGCGCCACCACCGGAAAGCCCCGGTTCGACAGGCGCGTGGTGATGCGGTTGACCATGGCGCGGGTGTTGCAGAACACGATGGCATTGGGCGCTTCGTGATAGCGCAGCACGTTGATGATTGCGCCCTCGCCGTCGTGGTTGGCGACCATCATCGCCTGATAGGTGATGTCGGCGTGCTGCTGTTCGCCCGTGGTGGTGGCGATGCGCACCGCGTCCTTTTGATACGTCTGCGCCAGCCGCGCGATGGCGGCAGGCACGGTGGCGGAAAACATCAGGGTGCGACGGCTGTCGGGGCATTCGTTCAGGATGAATTCCAGATCCTCGCGAAAGCCAAGGTCCAGCATCTCGTCCGCCTCGTCCAGAACGACGGCGCGGATGGCGGTCAGGTCAATGGACCCGCGCATGATGTGGTCGCGCAGGCGGCCCGGCGTGGCCACCACGATATGGGCGCCACGGCCCAGCGCCCGGCGTTCGTCGCGCATGTCCATGCCACCCACGCAGGACGCCATGACCACACCGGTTTCGCCATATAGCCAGCCCAGTTCGCGTTTCACCTGCATCGCCAGTTCGCGCGTGGGCGCAATGACCAGTGCCAGCGGGGCGGCGGCCATGTCGAACAGCGGCTCGTCCCCCAGTAGCGTCGGCCCCAGCGCCAGACCAAAGCCCACCGTCTTGCCCGACCCGGTCTGCGCCGACACCAGCAGGTCGGCCCCCGCCAGCGCGGGGTCGGTCACGGCGGTTTGCACGGGGGTCAGGTCGGTATAGCCGCGTGCGGTCAGCGCGGTCTGAAGGGGCGTGATCAAGGTATCTGTCCAGACAAGGGGCGGTGCGGGCGCACCAAGCCTGCGCGCCTATGCCCTTTGGCCGGAGATGTCGAGGGGGATTACCGGTCGTCGCCGCCGTCTGTGGCATCTTCCAGCAGTTCTTCCTCGATCGATGCTTGCGCGGCCGAGGTGATGGCCCTGCGCTCGTCATCTGTCAGTTCGTCGGCCTTTTGCCCATCGGCCAGCCGGACTGTCACCTCGCGATGGGCGAACTTGATGCCTTCGCGTTCGAACAGCTCGCGGATTTCCTCGTAGACCTTCTTGCGGACCAGCCACTGGTCGCCGGGCTTGGTCATGAACTTGACGCGGATGATCATGGCGCTGTCCTGCATCTCGATCACGCCCTGCGACTTGAGCGGCTGGATAAAGTTTTCGCCGATCACCGGATCATCCAGCAGCGCCACACCCAGCTTCTTGATCAGCTTGCGCACATGTTCGACGTCGGTGTCGTAGGTCACGCGCAGGGGCAGCTTCATGATGACCCAATCCCGCGAATAATTGGTCAGAACCTGGATTTCGCCAAAAGGAATGGTGTGCAGCGCACCCAGATGGTGGCGCAGTTGAAAGCTGCGGACGGAAATGCTTTCGACGGTGCCCTTGACCCCGCCCACGTCGATGTATTCGCCCTTGCGAAAGGCATCGTCGAACAGAAAGAAGGCCCCGGAAAAGATATCGCGCACAAGGCTCTGACTGCCAAAGCCCACCGCGACACCGACGATGCCCGCGCCGGCAAACAGCGGACCGACATTGATGCCCAGTTGCATCAGCGAAATCAGCAGGATCGTCACCACGATCACGATCAGCACGAAATTGCGGAACAGCGGCAAAAGCGTGGCCAAACGCGATGCGGATGACCCGCCGCCCTCGTCGCCCAGTTCGGCCTCCTCGTCGTCGCCCTGTTCCTCGCGGATCTTGGCATCGATCCAGATGCGGAACGCATTGTAGGCGATATAGCCGATAAACAGGATCACCATGATATCCAGCAACCGGTCGGTCCAGCTGTCGTTCATCATGCGGGTGTCCGGGCTCCAGACCGCGACAAAGGCATACGTGCCAGCAACAAAGGCCAGAATACCGGCCACACGCTGCGCCAATCCTTCAAAGGTGGTCAGGCGCGGACCCTGCACCATTTCGACCGTGGGCGCATTGCCCACATCCGCCGCCGCCGCGTTCTGCACCCGAACCCGCCGCGCCCGTTCAAAGCTGCGTTCGATGAAATAGTTGATGACCCCGTAGACAACGAGGATCGTGCACAGGATCGCCCAGCCCGCAGACAAGAGCGGCACGCCAAGGGGTTCGCCGATAATCAGGTGATAGGTCTGGTTGCCCCAGGCGAACAGGAAATAGGCCGTTGCCAACGGCCACCACAACCGCGACAGGACCCGCAAAACCCACGTGGCGTCGGCAGGGTTCCGACCGTTCAGTATGGCCGACGTGATCGCGGCCCCGTTGAACGCCAAAAGCGCGATGCTCAGTCCCATCACCACAAAACTGAGCAGCGAAAAGAGGAACACGTAAACCTCGTAATTCAGCCCAAGCTGTTCGATCCAGACCCCGAAAAGGTTGGCAAAAAAGCTGAAGGCGGCAACAGCTGTCAGCCAGTAAAACAGGCGCCTTGCATCGCGGTCCGAGAAGTTGGGGATGCGGTACTGGGTCAGGAATGGCGACAGGATCATGCGCCACAGGCTGGATACGATACGGGCCAGGAAATAGCCCAGGTTGATCAGCGATACGGTGAATTGCATCGCCGTGTCCTCGAGCGGGCCAAAGATGATGAAGCCCAGCACATAGGCCACCGCCATCGACACCAGGATACCGACCACGCCCGCAAAGAACCGAAAGACAAGAAAGGGCATCTTTTCGGAATAGCCCTGCGGGTTTGTCCGGATACGCGACACGACAAAGCCCTTGGCGATGCGTTTGCCGAAAATCTGCGCCTCGAACACCATGCCCACGGCAAACAGGCCCAGGCTGGTGATCAGCGCGATCACATAGGCCATTATTGTGCCGTCCGGACTGCTGGCGCGCAGGATGAACAGCACCTCGTTGAAGGCCGCGGGCAGGTTCAGCAGGCGTTCGAACAACACCGTTCGAAAGGCCACGGCATCGTCTTGCAAGCTCATCAGGGACATGTCTTCGCCAATCGCAGCGGGCGCTGTGGCCCGGTCCCCGGTTGTGGACAGGATGCGACCGTCGGTGTCGATGACCACAACGCCCACGCCGTTTTCGGCGGCCGATCGCATGATCTCGGATATGTCGCTGTCCGTATCGGCCGTGGCCGAAGGCAAAAGCGACCCCAGGCCCTGCGCCGTCACACCGGTCACGGACATCAGCGTGACCAGCGCCAGCACGATGGCCAAAAGCGCGGCGCGTGGAAAAAATGATGTGCTCGCCATGGCTTGCGCCCCCGTCCCTGTTGGCGGGAAACGCTACGACACGTACGGGGGCAAGACAATTGCGCGCATGTCGGTTTTCCACACGTGATTTCACCACTGCGCGACTTTGCCTGTCGCTGACTTGCGCAATCCTTTGGCACAACCGATGTCAAAACGGGACGCGGTTTTTCCGCATCACTGAGAAAAATCAAAGCTGCGGGCGGCGTCTGGTGATAGCGACATGCTGTGATATACGGCAAAAAGCGATTCTTCGTGCGGTGCAACCCCGCCACACGATCTGTCGGGTGGGAAAATGACCAAGACCATGCGCCACGCAAGCCTCACTGCGCCCGCTTTGCACGGGATGCGCCCGCGACGCGTCGTTCTGTACAGCCATGACACGTTTGGACTGGGGCATCTGCGACGCAGCCGCGCGCTGGCCTCGGCTCTGACGGAATCCGGTGCGGTCAGTTCCGCCATCATCCTGACCGGCAGCCCGGTGGCCGGGCGCTTTACCTTTCCCGAAGCGGTCGACCACGTGCGCCTGCCGGGGGTCAAGAAACTGGCCGACGGATCCTATATCAGCCAGAAGGCTGGTCTGGACATCGACGGCACCACGGCCCTGCGCGCAGGGCTGATCGCCTCGACCATCGCGGAATATGATCCCGACCTGCTGATCGTCGACAAGGAACCGACCGGTTTTCGCGGCGAATTGCTGCCCACCCTTGAAAAGCTGCAAACCGAAGGGCGCACCCGCATGGTGCTGGGCCTGCGCGATGTGCTGGATGAACCCGACGTGCTGGCCGCCGAATGGGACCGCAAGAACGCCGTGGACGCGACCGAGCGGTTCTATGATGAAATCTGGGTCTATGGCGTGCGCTCGGTCTATGATCCGACGGCCGGATTGCCCCTGTCGGATGCCGTGCGCAACCGGACCCACTGGACAGGTTATCTGCGCCGCGCGATCACCGATCCGGCCGACGTGCCCGACAGCCCCTATATCCTGATCACGCCCGGCGGCGGCGGCGACGGTGCTGCCATGGTGGACCTGGTGCTGCGGGCCTATGAAACCGATCCGGACCTTGGCCCGCCAGCGGTGCTGGTCTATGGCCCTTTCCTGTCCGGTGACACCCGCGACGCGTTCGAGGCGCGCGTGGCGGCCATGGGCGACCGGGTCACAGCCACCGGGTTCGACAGCAAGATCGAAGCGCTGTTTGCCGGGGCAGACGGCGTGGTGTCCATGGGCGGCTACAACACGTTCTGTGAATTGCTGTCCTTTGACAAACGCGCCATCATCGTGCCCCGCACCCGCCCCCGACTGGAACAGTGGATCCGCGCCAACCGCGCCGAAGAGTTGGGCCTTGTCCGCAATCTGGATCAGTTCCGCGACGGGCTGACCCCCGAAAGCATGATCGCCGCCATCCGCGGCCTGCCGCAACAGCGCCGCCCGTCCGAGGCCGGGGCCGACGGACTGTTGGACGGGCTGGACGTTGTCATCCAGCGGGCAAGCGCCCTGATGGGTCTGCAGGCACAAAGCGCAGCGGAATGACCCAACAGACACCCGCGCCGCTTGCCATCGCGGTCAAAGGGTGGCCGCGCCTGTCCGAAACCTTCATCGCGCAGGAAATCCTGGCGCTTGAACGGGCCGGGCTACGGTTCGACATCTGGTCGTTGCGTCACCCGACGGATACCAAGACCCATCCCCTGCATGACAGTGTGACGGCACGGGTGATGTACCTGCCCGAGTACCTGCATCAGGAACCCCTGCGGGTGTTGCGCAGTGTGTTGTCCGGCATGGCACGTGGCGGATTCCGGACCGCCCTGTTCCAGTTCCTGCGCGATCTGCGCCGCGACCCGACCCGCAACCGGGTGCGTCGGTTTGGGCAGGCCTGCGTCATGGCGCGCGAGATGGCACCCGGCGCGCAGGCCATTTATGCCCATTTCCTGCATACGCCATCCTCGGTCGCGCGCTACACTGCCATGCTGCGCGGGATCCCGTGGGCGTTCTCGGCCCATGCCAAGGATATCTGGACCTCGCCCGACTGGGAATTGCGGGAAAAGCTGGACGCGCGGACGGCTGGTGCGGCCTTTGGCGCGACCTGCACCGCCCTGGGGGCCCGACACCTGAATGACCTGGCGCGGGATACGGAAGTGGATCTGGTGTATCACGGTCTGGACCTCGACCGCTTTCCCCCGGCCCCGGACCGCGCCGCACGCGCAGCCGATGCGCCGCTGCACCTGTTGTCCGTGGGACGGTTGGTCGAAAAGAAGGGGTTTGACCGATTGTTGGAGGCGCTGGCGCTTTTGCCGCCCAGCGTCGATTGGCACTGGACCCATATTGGTGGCGGCGCGCTGAACACACAGATGCGCGCCCATGCGAACCATCTGGGCCTGTCGGATCGCATCACGTGGCGCGGGGCCTGCGACCAGCCCGAGGTGATTGCGGCCATGCGCGCCGCCGACCTGTTCGTGCTGCCCAGCCGGATCGCCGCCGACGGCGACCGCGACGGCCTGCCCAACGTGCTGATGGAGGCGGCAAGCCAGCGGTTGCCCATCCTGTCCACGCCCGTGTCAGCCATCCCCGAATTCATCACCGACGGCGTGCACGGCCTGCTTTGCGACGACGCGCCCGAAACGCTGACCGCGCAGATCACCCGCTTTGCCGATGATCCCGCACTGGGGCCAAGACTGGCCGAGGCGGCGCTGGCGCGTCTTCAGTCGGAATTCCGCATGCAGCCCGGCATCGATCATCTGGCCCGACGCCTGCGCGGGATCATGGGCGCATGAACGTCGCCTTTTACGCCCCGCTCAAGGCCCCCACGCACCCGGTCCCCTCGGGCGACCGGTCCATGGGGCGTGCGCTGATGGCCGCGCTGCAGGCTGCCGGGTGCGACGTCACGATGGCCTCGGACCTGCGGCTGTATGATGGCAACGGGGACGCAGGCACACAGGACCGCCTGATGGATGCGGCGCGGTCCGAGGTGGACCGCCTGCGTGCCCTGCCTGCGGCACCGGCATGGCAGGCCTGGATCACCTACCACAACTACTACAAGGCCCCCGACCTGATCGGCCCCGCCGTGGCGGCGGCCCTCAACATCCCCTACCTGCAGATCGAAAGCACCCGCGCGTCCAAGCGGCTGCAAGGCGCATGGGCACGCTTTGCCCAAGCGGCCGAGCACGCCAGCGATGCCGCGCACACGATCCTGTATTTCACCCAGCACGACGCGCTGACCCTGCGCCGCGATGCGCCCGAGGGGCAGGCGCTGGTCCACCTGCCGCCGTTCCTGCCGCGCGCCACGTTGCCCGAACCCAGCCCCCTGACAGGCCGTATGCTGAGCGTCGGGATGATGCGGAAGGGGGACAAGCTGGCCTCCTACACGCTGATCGCGCAGACCCTTGCGGCCCTGCCGGGCACGCTGGACTGGTCGCTGGATGTTGTCGGCGATGGCGAGGCGGCGGCGGACGTACGCAGGCTGCTCGCCCCGTTCGGCGACCGCATCCGGTTCCACGGCGCACTTGATGCGATGCCGCTGTCAGACCTTTACAGACAGGCCAGCCTGTTCCTCTGGCCCGGCGTGAACGAGGCGTTCGGCATGGTCTATCTCGAAGCGCAGGCCGCGGGGCTGCCCGTGGTCGCACAGGACCGGCCCGGCGTGCGCGACGTCGTGACCGGTCCGTGCCCCGCGCCCGAGGCGGGACCAGAGGCACTGGCCCAGCGCCTGCATGTCCTGCTGACGGACAGCAACGCACGCCACGCCGCCAGCACCGCAGCACGGACCGGGATTGCGCAATCGCACCTGCTGCCCCACGCAGCAGCCACCCTGCGGCACGTGATCGAAGGGTTATTCGCATGATCCGGCTCGGCCTGATCCGCCACGGGCATACCGCGTGGAACCGCGCAGGGCGCATCCAGGGGCGCACCGACATGCCGCTCGACGACGACGCACGCGCGCAACTGGCAACGCTGCGGCTGCCCGAAAGCTGGGCACAGGCCGATGTCGTTTCCAGCCCGCTGGCACGGGCCAGCGAAACGGCACAACTGCTGACCGGGCGCGCGCCATCCCATGTTTCGGACCTGGTCGAAATGGACTGGGGCAAGTGGGAAGGAGCGCAAGGCACCATCCTGCGGGCCGACCCCACCAGCGGGTTCCGCGATATCGAGGATTGGGGCTGGTCCTACCGCCCACCGGGCGGCGAAAGCCCGGACGATGTGCGCACACGCCTCGTGCCATGGGTCAACGGACTGAAACGCGACACCATCGCCATATGCCATATCGGCATCATGCGGGTGCTTTTGGCCGTCGCCACCGGCTGGAACTTTGCGGGCCCCGCCCCGTTCCGGATCAAGCGCAACCGGATCTTTGCGCTGCACATCGACGGCGGGGGATGGACCACATCAGGCCCGGAACGGCTGGAGGTCCGTAGCCCATGCGCGTGATGATCGTGGTGACGCACCTGCTGGGCACCGGCCATCTTGCGCGGGCGCTGACGCTGGGCCAAGCCTTTGCGACCCAAGGGCATCAGGTCACGGTGGCAAGCGGCGGCATGCCCGTCCCGCATTTCGATCTCCGGGGCCTGCACCTTGTCCAACTGCCCCCGCTGCGGTCGGACGGCACCGATTTCATGCGGCTGCTGGACGATACCGGGGCGCTTGCGCCCGACAGCCTTTTCGCCATGCGGCAGGCGATGCTGCTGGACACCCTGAACCAGATGCAGCCGGATGTTCTGATCACCGAACTGTTCCCCTTTGGTCGCCGCATCCTGCGCGATGAATTCACCACGCTGCTGGCTGCGGCACAGGTACCGGGTCGGCTGATCCTGTCGTCGGTGCGCGATATCCTCGCGCCGCCCAGCAAACCGGCCAAGGCCGTCATGGCGGATGAGATCATTCAGACGTCATATGATGGCGTGCTGGTTCACGCGGATAGGCATGTGGTGACGCTGGATCAAAGCTGGCCGGTGTCACCAATGCTACGGACCAAGCTGCGCTATACCGGTTTCGTGGCCCCTATGCCGCCCACGCGCGTGGGCGCACGCGGCGACACGATCCTTGTCAGCGCGGGCGGTGGGACGGTGGGCAATGTCATATTCGAAACGGCTTTGCACGCGGCAAGACAAACCCCCACGCTCGACTGGCACCTACTGGTCGGTGGAGGCGAAGATCGGCGCGACGCATTGCGGGCCAATGCCCCGCCGAACACCCGGATCGAAGGGCCGCGGCCCGACTTCCGCGAGCTGATGACGACTGCCGCTGTTTCGATCTCCATGTGCGGGTACAACACCGCGCTCGATGTGCTGCAAAGCGGTGTGCCTGCGGTTCTGGTGCCTTTTGACGACGGGAACGAGGTGGAGCAGGGATTGCGGGCCGCCGCCTTGGCGCGGTTGCCGGGCGTGGCGGTGGTAGCACAGGCCGACATGACGGCAGACCACCTGCTGCGCGCGCTGTCCGACGTGCGCACTGCCGCGCCCCGTCCACCCCGAACCGATGGCATGGATGGCGCGCACCAGACGGTCCGGATCGTGGAACAAATGCTGGAGGCAAGGGAATGACCGCTATCGACTGGACCCCGCTGCGCAGCGCCCTGTCGGCCTGTCGGGCTGCCGGGATCACGACGCGGGTGTGGTGGCGTGACGACGATGCGACTGCGCCCACGCCCGGATTGGACAAACTGGCCGCTTTGGCTGCAGAGATGCAGATGCAGGTGCATTTGGCGATCATTCCCCAAGGTGCGACAGAAGCCCTTGCGAGCTATTGCGCCACCGCCCCCATGATCCCGGTCGTGCACGGCTGGGCGCACGCGGATCACAGCACTGCGGCAGAGAAAAAGAACGAATTTCAGACACCCAGGGTCGATGGCGTTGATGAAACAGCGCAAGCGATGTGGCGGATGCGGACACTGTTCGGCACGGCCCTCGCGCCGATGTTTGTGCCGCCCTGGAACCGGATCAACGATACGGTGATCAAGGGCCTTCCGGGCCGGGGCTACCGTGTTCTGTCCACCTTTGGCCCGCGCGCCCACACGAACGCTGCACCGGGGCTGCGCCAGATCAACACCCACGTCGATCCGATCTGGTGGAAGGGAACGCGGGATTTGACGGACCCTGACGTGCTTGTCGCGCAATGCGCCGCCGAACTGGGTGCCCGTGCACAGGGACAGGCCGACGCAGATGAACCTTACGGCCTGCTGACGCATCATCTGGTGCACACCTCGGCGATCTGGTCCTTTGCACGGGCCTTCCTAACCGAAATGCAAATGGGCGGAGCCGTCCCGTGGGCGATGGAGAATGATGATGAGCAGACTTGAGTCCATGCGCCGCCGCCTGACGGCACAGATCGACGGGATCAACTGGGCGGCCCGCAGGATCAGCGACATTCCCGGCGACGTGCTGGAAATGGGGCTGGGCAACGGGCGCACCTATGATCACCTGCGGCAGGAAATCCCCGACCGCCGCATCTGGGTGATCGACCGCATCCTGAAATGCCACCCAAGCTGCGTCCCCCCGGACGATGATTTCCTTCGGGGCGAGGCCGATGACATGCTGCGCCGTCTGGCCGACCAAGAACACAGGATCGCGCTGGCGCACTATGATTTCGGTTACGGGGTCAAGGAAAAGGACGTGGCCGAAGGGGCCGCCCTCAGCCCCTTGATCGCCGCTGTCATGGCGCCCGGCGGGCTGGTCCTGTCGCAACAACCCCTGGTCGGCCTTGAACAAATCAGCGGACCCGACACGGTCGACCCCGAACGGTATCTGTTTTACCGCGCGCCCTAAGGTCAACATCACGATTGCCGACTGACAGTTGTCATACGGGGCGCTGTCCCTCTACGCTAAGGTCGATTCTGGGCGGGTCCACCGCTCCAATACCGGGAGGGACAGAATGACGATCTTCAAGACGGCTGCCGCAGCCGCGCTGGCCGCTGTGCTGGCCACGGCCAGCTTTGCCGCACCACTCAAGCTCAAACCAGCCGATCCGCAACCCAAGGGTCTGAAAGAAGGACTGGCGGTCAAATACGCCTATCCACCCGACGTCAAATCCCTGAACCAGGCGTCGCGCGCCCTGAAACGGGCCAAGGCCGGTACACCACTGAAAGGACTGGACTATCGCGACACATCCGACGGGGACAAGACCCTGACAGCCAAACAGGCGCACCATGTGGTGGCGGGCATTTCTGGCTATGTGAAGTTCGACAGCGCAGGCACCTATACCATCGACTTTCTGACCAACGACGGGCTGGATGCCAGGGTCGGGGGCCAGACGGTAGGGTACTTCGACGGGCGGCAGAAATGCTTTGAAACCCGCCCGGTGCAGGTCGAGGTGCCGCAAGCCGGGTGGTACCCGGTCGACATCACCTACTTCCAGAGGGTCGGAACCGCGTGCCTGCACATGCGGGCGGGCAAAGGTGCGCCCGACTGGATGCCGAACGCGGCCTTTGGGTACAAGTAAGCCACCGCGGTATCACGGCCCACAGGGCGCGGCGGCATCCGCCACGCGCCCCGTTGGGTCCAGGACAAGCACATGAAGAAAGCCGGGATACTGAACACAGAACTCAGCGCCGTCATCGCGGCCCTTGGGCATGGCGACCTGCTGGTGATCGGCGATGCGGGCCTGCCTGTGCCGCCCGGTGTGCCCTGCATCGATCTGGCGGTGACGCTGGGCGTGCCGGGCATGCTTGATGTGTTGGACGCCGTCCTGACCGAGATATGCGTCGAATCCGCCATTCGCGCGCAAGAGGCGACAGACATCGGGGCACAGATCGATGCACGCGTGACTTGCGAAACGATGACCCACGATGCGTTCAAGGCACGCAGCACACAAGCCGTCGCTATAATTCGCACGGGCGAAGCGACACCCTACGCAAACGTAGGGCTTGTTGCCGGGGTGGTGTTCTGAAAATGCGAAAGGCGCCAGGGGCGTGGATCGAAACCCATGCCGTGCCCGAAGACACATCCTGACGCCTCGTTGAACCTCATCTCCCCCCAGAGGGCGACATTTGGCCCAGCTTGCTTCGGGCGTTGCCACCCGTCGCCGGAACTGCTTGACCGAAGTCGAACCGTTCCCCGCATCAGCCCTGCTGACACCGCCCTTTCGCCACGCCCCTTTCGGAACCACGCGATCCGACCTGCGTCCGGTTGCCCTTTGAAGTCCAAGCTGCATCTTGCGATCCGTCCTGAACCTCCCGTTGCCACCGGGGTCTTTGCGTCCACCGCATCATTCGTAGAACCCTGCGCCGGTATGAATACGTTGCGTCCGAACGCTTGAGTCGCGCAACGAAAAAATGACGATCACGCAAAATTTCTTGGGGATAACCTGTTGATTTCATATGCATATCTGTTGTGGAGAAGTTGGGGGCAAATCAGAAAAGCCCAGCCAGAACCAATGCTTGCGTGGGTCAGAACCGGTGTCGTATCTGCAGCAGATCAACGGTGCAGAACGTCGTGATCGATGGAAACATCAACGATACGCCTGCGCATGTACGGCACAGCTAAACCGCGCAGTTCTTGCACAGCGGCGTGTCGGGCAGCAGTTGCAATCGCGCATCGCTGATGTCGTTGCCGCACTTGGCGCAGATGCCATAGGACCCGTCCGCGATGCGGGCCAACGCAGCGTCGATGCGTCGAAGCTCGTTCAAATCCGAATGGCCTTTGGCCTCCAGCACTTCGTCCCCCTGCCGTTCGGCGGCGCGATCCTCCCAATCCTTGGGCTGGGGGGCGTCCAGGGCATCGTCGATCTGATGCAATTCGGTGTCGAGTTCGGCCCGACGTTTTTCAAGGATGGTCTTGGCGGTTGCAGCGTCCATGTGCGGTCTCCGATTGGTTTAACAGGAGGATGGACCGGCGCGCGCCTGCAGGCCTTGATATGGGTCAAGGGGGGGCCCCGCACCGCCCCGATTGATCCGCATCAATCGCGGGAACGCACGCTCTGTTAGCGTTGTTCCCGTGCCAGGGAGGGCCGAGCATGATCAACCTCGACGACATGGAAGACATGTGCAGCCTGACGCGCACCGAGATCCTTGCGGTGGCCGATCACGAGCACATCACCGAAAGCGCCGCCGTGGCCGAGGTCGAACGGCTGATGCACGCCCACGGCGGCCCGCAGCAGGTGCAGCAGATGTTGTGCGACGACATCCGGTCCGCACTGCACGCCGACGACGTGGCCGAGGCGAAGCGGCTGTTCGCGGTGCTGCGGGGGTACGTGACGGCGCACCCGGAGGCGGTGCGCGGGGTGCCGTAGGGTTCACACTCGCATGACCGATGTTGCGTCGGCGCGTGCCAGCGCACACCTCACGGACGTGGGCCCAAGATGGGTGGGGCGCGTACTTTCACGCGCCATTAACCGAGATGTGCCCAAGATCGACCATGCCAAACTACCGCCGTCCGAATGTCACCGGAGCCACGATTTTCTTCACGGTGGCCCTTGCGCAACGGGGCAGCACCCTGCTTGTCGATGAAATCGACCGCTTCCGGGCAGCAGTGCGCAAAACGCATACAGAACGCCCTTTCCACATCGACGCATGGGTTGTTCTGCCGGACCATCTCCATTGCGTCTGGACGCTGCCGGCCCAAGATCGTGATTTCTCTATCCGCTGGGGCGCGATCAAGGCCCGGTTCACGCGTTC
>JBCBFX010000069.1:0-21559 GCA_038527345.1 Pseudomonadota bacterium
CGGAACCGACACGTTCAGCCGGGTCTGAAAAAAGGCGTTCCAACCCGAACCGACGATGGTCCAGACCAGAAAGATCAGCATCGCCAGACCGATGCAGATCGCCACCAGCCCATAGGCCTGGAACCGCTTTTCCGAAGCCTGGCGGCGTTTGGTGCGCGCATCATCGCCCAGAAGTGACGGGCGCGCGGCAGGAACAGTGGCGTCGGTCATACGTATTGCTCCTGGTATTTGCGCACGATGTAGAGCGCGTAGACATTCAGCAGCAGCGTCAGGCAAAACAGCGTCAGCCCCAGCGCAAAGGCCACCAGCGTTTCGGGCGAGTTGAACTGCCCGTCGCCCGTAAGCTGCGCCACCACGCGGGTGGTGATCGTCGTCATGATCTCGAACGGGTTCAGATAACGGTCCGGGCTTTCATAGAAAACGGCCGCCGTGGCCCCTGCCCCCATCACCACGATCATCGTTTCGCCGATGGCGCGGGACGCCGCCAGCAGGATTGCACCCACGATGCCGGGCAAGGCGGCGGGCAGGATCACCTGTTTCACCGTCTCGGACTGCGTGGCGCCCAGACCATAGGACCCGTCGCGCATCGCCTGCGGCACGGCGTTGATGATGTCGTCGGACAGCGAACTGACAAAGGGGATCAGCATGATGCCCATCACGATACCGGCGGTGATCACCGACCGACCGTCGGCCATCCACTGCACCCCCAGCGCCCCGCCCTGCCCAAACAGGCCCAGCAGCAGCGGACCGAACGTGGTCAGGGCAAAGAGACCATACACGATGGTCGGAATACCGGCGAGGATCTCAAGCAGCGGCTTGGCCACGCTGCGCAGGCCGTTGGATGCATATTCCGACAGGTAGATCGCGGCAAAGAGCCCGATGGGCACTGCAACCATCAGCGCCACAACCGAAATATACAGCGTGCCCCACAGCAGCGGCAAAAAGCCCAAGTCAGAGTTGCCGCGAAAGTTCGGTGCCCATTCGGTGCCAAAAAAGAAACGCGCGGGCGAATAGCTGTCAAAAAAGCGCATGGTCTCGAACAGCATCGACAGCACGATGCCGATGGTCGTGAAAATCGCGATGGAAGCCGCGGCCACCAGCACCACAAGGATGGCATTTTCAACCACGTTCCGGGACCGGAAATCCTTGTGCGTGCGCGCCAGGGCAAGGGCAAAGCCGGCCACGGCGATCAGCAGCACGACGATGCCGCGCCAAAAGGACCAGGCGTTCATCTTCAAGCGAAATTCCTGCGCACCCTCAAGCACCACGGGCGTGACATCAGATCCAAGCGCGACACCGATTTCGGCCAGCCGATCCCGGACGTTGGTGAATTCGGTACGGATGTTTTCGGCCTGGTCCGGCGACATGACCCCTTGGGCCACTGCCTGGTCGATGCCGTTTGCCACGTCCTGTATCTGGGTCATCACCAGATCGCGCGAACCGACCGCGTCAATCTCGGATTGCGGAATGGCTTGTAGTACGGCGTTGGGCACGGCGATGAACTGTACCAGCAACCACGCCACCAGCACCAGAAGCGCGGGTGCGCTGGCCAGGATCGCCACATGCCAGCCGTAGTGCTGAGGTTGCGAATGCAGGCTGCGCTTGTCGCCGCCGGCCGATTGCAGGGCGCGCGCGCGGCCAAGGAAAAACCCCACCGCAGACAGGGCGAGGATCACGAGCAGAAGATAGGAGATGGACATGGTGCCGCCCGGTCAGGGTAAGAAAGGAACGGGCCCGGTCCGGGCCCATTCCGTCATGTTTTGCAAAGCAATCGCTTACGAGTTGCCGCCCAGCGTGGCTTCGTCGGCCACGGCGTTCTGGGTTTCGGACAGTTCGGGGTCCGACACGAGGCCATAGGCAGCCAGCGGGCCGTCGGGTCCTGCGACTTCATCCGCGACGAAGAACTGTGCAAATTCCTTCAGGCCGGGGATCACGCCGATGTGGGCTTTTTTCACGTAGAAGAACAGCGGACGCGACACCGGATACTCACCCGATGCGATGGTTTCGGTCTTGGGCTCGACACCGCCCATGGTCGCGACCTTCAGCTTGTCGGTGTTGTTTTCGTAGAACGCCAGACCGAAGATGCCGATGCCGTTGGGATTGGCGTCGATGGAAGCCAGGGTTTCAGTGTAGTCACCGTCAATGTCCACCGAACGGCCATCGGTGCGCACTGCGATGCAGGCGTCCTCGGCGTCGTCTTCGGACATGCCGGCGTCAATCATTGCGGCCATTGCGCCGGTCGCTTCGCAGCCCGCCAGCATCACCTTGTCCTCGAACACTTCGCGGGTGCCGTGCTTGGTCCCGGGAATGAATGCGGCGATTTCAGCGGCGGGAAGATCGCCATTGAAATCCGCCCACTGGGTGTGGGGGTTGTCGACAATCGCGCCGTCCACCAGCACCTGCGCGCCCAGGGCGTTGAAGATGTCGGCGGGTACAAAGGCATTGTAGGCCGGGCCGTCGATCTGGCTGGCAAAGACGATGCCGTCATAGCCGATGCGCACTTCGATGATGTCGGTCACGCCCGCTTCGGCGCAGGCCACGACTTCCTTGTCCTTGATCTTGCGCGACGCGTTGGCGATGTCGATGGTGTTGGCACCCACGCCCTCGCAGAACCGCTTGAGGCCAGCCGACGAGCCGCCCGATTCCACGATCGGTGTCGGGAAGTCGCTGTTTTCGCCAAAGGCTTCGGCCACGATCGACGCATAGGGCAGCACGGTGGACGAACCCGCAATGCTGATCTGGTCGCGCGCGACGGCTGCCGTTGCAGCCATGGCGGAAAGCGCCAGTGCCGATGTGGTGAGTTTCACAAAGGACATGAAAGTCTCCTGTCTGGTCATTCTGTACATGATCCCCCCCATGAGGACCTTGCCTGTCGTCTAGTGACGGTCGGCTATGCTTTTGTGACAGTTGTGTAACGGTTTCATGACAAGGCAGCAGAATGCGGGAATTTCTTCGGTGATTTGCGAAGCCTGCCTTAAGCTGTTGTTTTATTGATATTTTGATCTGCTGCCACTTTCCAAATAGGCGGAAATCAAACGTGCCCCGGCCCCGGTGTGGGCAATCCGCCCGAACAAGCCTGCCGAAAATGACACATCTGCGCAGGCCAGTGCCCGTGCGCGGTCATGTGGCGGACACGATTCTTTTGGTCCGACGTTCTGAAACTGTCACGCGTTGCGATGCACCGGCAGGATCACGGTAAAGGTCGTGCCCTTGCCCAGGTCGCTTTCCACCCGCAACCGGCCGCGATGCCGGTTCACGATGTGCTTGACGATGGCAAGGCCCAGTCCCGTTCCCCCCAGCGCCCGGCTGCGGTGGTCGTCGCCGCGATAGAACCGTTCCGTCAGCCGCGGCAGGTGGACGGGGTCGATGCCCGGGCCATAGTCGATCACCTGCACCCGTGCGCCTGGCGCGCGCAACGCGGGCTCACGATCGCTGCGCGTCAGACGCACGGTGACCTTGCCGCCCGATCCGCCATATTTGATCGCGTTCTCGATCAGGTTGGTGAACACCTGTTTCAACTGGTCCGCGTCCCCCGGCATTTCCACCGGCGCATCCACAAGGTCGGCGCCGATGGTGACCGATGCCTCGTCCGCGAGATGCCGCAGGGTGCGCATCGTGCTGTCCAGCACATCATTCAGCACGACCGTTTCGGTGGGCCGCACCCGTTCGTTGCTTTCGACCCGGTTCAGGGACATCAGATCACCCACAAGGCGGTTCATGCGCTCGGCCTCGGTCTGCATGATGTCCAGAAACCGGTTCGACGCCTCGGGATCGTCGCGGGCCGGCCCGCGCAGTGTTTCGATAAAGCCCATGACCGCCGTCAGCGGTGTGCGCAGTTCGTGGCTGACATTGGCGACGAAATCACGGCGCATCTGGCTGGCCTGTTGCACGTGCGAGATGTCTTCGAACACCAGAACGGCCACCCCGGTGCCGCGCTGCCCGACCTCCGGCACGGCACGGCAACTGACACGATAGGTCGTGTCCTGCACGCCGTCATTGCCCAGGTATCGCGCCTCGCGCGGCTGCCCGTCGCCCAGCGTCGCCTCGACCACATCCAGCAACATCGGCTGGCGCAGCATGGCGACATAGTTCATGTCCAGCGCCTGTTGACCGACCAGCGTCAGCGCATCGGCATTCGCGGCCACGATCCGCTCTGATCCGTCGATGGCCAGCGCAGGCAAGGGGATGGCGGCCAGAAACGCATTGATCGTGTCATCGGCCATGGGGTGCCCCTACCCCCGGGTCGCCGCCTGCACGGCGTCGGCGATGGCCGCCAGCAGCGTATCCGGATCCTCAAGACCGACCGAGACACGAAAGAACCCCTCGGACATGCCCAGTTCGGCCCGTTTCTCCGGGCTCAGCGCCCGATGCGAGGACGAGGCGGGGTGCGACAATGTCGTTCCCACGTCGCCCAGCGTCGGGGCAAAGCTGAGACCACGTGCCGCACGGGCGAACGCGTTGGCCGCATCCCGCCCCCCGTCCAGTTCAAAGCTGACCATGTTGCAGAACCGGCCCTGCAACAGCAACGCCGCCCGCGCCTGATCCGGGTGATCGTCGCGGGCCGGATAGATCACCCGCTTCACCCCCGGCAAACCTGCCAGGTGATCGGCCAGCAGGCCGGCGGTGGTCTGCGCCCGGTCAAAGCGCAGATCAAAGCTGAGCATGCCACGTTCCGCCAGCCAACAATCGAACGGGCTGGGTGTCATGCCGGCGGTCACGGTGAACACGCGCAAGCGGTCATTGATCTTTGCGTCCCGCGCGGCGACATAGCCCAGCATCACGTCGGAATGCCCCGCCAGCAGCTTGGTGATGGAATGGATGACGATATCCGCACCATGTGCGAACGCCTTGAAGGAACGCGGCGTGGTAAAGGTGTTGTCGACGACCAGCAGAATGCCCGTCTCTTTCGCAAGGGCCGCAAGCCCGGCGATATCGGCCACGCGCAGGGTCGGGTTCGATACGACCTCGACCAGGATCAGTTTTGTTTCGGGTCGGATTGCCGCGCGCACGGCCGCAACGTCGCCGGGATCCACCAAGGATGTCCCGATACCCAGACGCGGCAGGTCCTCGGTCATCATCCGCAGGCTGCGGCCATATAGCTGGTTGCCGCCGATCACGTGATCGCCCGTTTTCGTCAGGCCCAGCAGCACCGCCGACACAGCGCCCATGCCGGACGAGGTCAGCACACCCAGATGCGGTGCACCCTCCATCCGGTCGATGGCCCTGGCAACCACGTCTGCATTGGGGTGCCCCTCGCGGCTGTAGGTATAGCCGAACAGATCCCCGTCATATTGCGCATCCAGCATGTCGGGCGTGTCTGACGCATAGACCACGGACGGCGACAGCGGTGTGACCACCGGGCGCGACGCGCTTTCCGGCAGCGGGTCGGGGCGCATCAGCGACCCCTTGTCGTTTGCAGTCATTCCAGGAACTCCGTGTGATAGCCGGGGCCGCTGAACACCACGTCCACGCTGAGCCAGCAGGGGCGCGGCAGATGGGCGGACAGGGCCGCAACGATATCGGCCTGCAAGGCGGCGACAAAGGCCGCGCCGCGGTGCGGCTTGGCCAGCAGCGCCACGGTGGCCTTGAGGTGCGTGTGGTGAAAGACGGGCGCGGGATAGGCGCGCCCCTTGGTGTCCCCGGCGCTTGCGTCACGGCGCAGGATGATCGCCTCGACCTCGGCCAGCATGGCACCTGCATCGATCTCGAGGTCGCTGGAATAGCTCAGCTCAAGATGCGGCATCAGTCCATGACCCTGACCAGATCATTGCGAAAGCGGCGCATGTTTTCCTCGTAATGCACGGCCGAGGCGCGCAAGCCCATCACCGCCTGTTCATTCAGTTCGCGCACCACCTTGCCCGGTGCGCCCATCACCAGCGAATTGTCGGGGATCTCCTTGCCCTCGGTGATCAGGGCACCGGCCCCGATCAGGCAGTTCTTGCCGATCTTCGCGCCGTTCAGCACCGTGGCTCCCATCCCGATCAGGCTGTTGTCGCCGATGGTGCAGCCGTGCAGCATGACCTTGTGGCCGATGGTGCAGCCCGCACCGATGATCAGGGGAAAGCCCATGTCGGTGTGCATGACGGTGTTTTCCTGCACGTTGGTCCCGGCACCGACATGGATCACTTCGTTGTCGCCGCGCAGCGTGGCGCAGAACCAGACGCTGGCCCCGGCCACGAGCACCACGTTGCCGATCACGTTGGCATCGGGCGCCACCCAGGTGTCTTCGGCGATCTGCGGGCGGGCGTCGCCCAAGGCGTACAGGGTCATGGCTGCTCCTCGAACTCGTTTTGCAGGGTGCGCACGTGCTGCGTCAGGTGCGGCTGTTGCAGTCGGCGCAGGCGCGTGGCCTCGATGATCGTTTTCAGCTGGGCCTCGGTCGTGTCCAGATCGTCATTGACCAGCACGTAATCATAGCCGCCCCAATGGCTGATCTCGTCCCAGCTTTTCTGCATTCGGCGGGCGATGGTTTCGGCATCGTCCTGCGCGCGGCTTTCCAGCCTGCGGCGCAATTCGGCGATGGAGGGCGGCAACAGGAAGATCGACAGCGTATGCTGGCCCAATGCGGAGTTGGTGATCTGCTGCGCGCCCTGCCAGTCGATGTCGAACAGCACGTCGCGCCCCGCCTCGATCGCCTGCTCGACCGGCCCCTTTGGTGAGCCGTAGAAGTTGCCGAACACGTGGGCATGTTCCAGCATCTCGCCATCGGCCACATGGCTCTTGAATTCGGATTCCGAGATAAAGCGGTAATGCTCTCCATCCACCTCGCCCGGGCGCGGGTCGCGGGTGGTGGCCGAGACCGAGAAACTCAGGTCCGAATCCCATTTGCGCAGCCGGCCTGCCAGCGTGCTTTTGCCCGCACCCGAGGGCGAGGACAGGATGATCAAAAGGCCACGGCGCTGGGTCTTCATCGTCTTATTCCACGTTCTGGACTTGTTCACGCATCTGGTCGATCAGCGCCTTCAGCGCCAGGCCCACGCGGGTCAGATCGCTGTTCTGGGCCTTGGAACACAGTGTGTTGGCCTCGCGGTTGAACTCCTGCATCAGGAAATCGAGCTTGCGGCCCACGGCGCCGCCGTCGTCCAGCAGCGCGCGGGCGGCGGCGACATGGGCGTGCAGGCGGTCGATTTCCTCGGTCACGTCGGCCTTGACGGCGAGCAGGGCCAGTTCCTGTGCCACGCGGTCGGGGTCGGCCCCGTCGGTGTTGTCCATGACGCGGGCCAGGTTGCGTTTCAGCGTCGCGGCCATCTCGTCCTTGCGGGCGGCGGCCAGTGTCGCGGATTCCTCGGTCAGCCGTGCGACTTCGATCAACTGGTCGCGCAGAACAGCCGCCAGCGCGGTGCCTTCGGCCATGCGCATGTCGTCAAAGGCGTCCAGAAGGGCCGGAAAATCCCCCAACAACGCCGCGCGCAGCGGGGCGGGATCATCCTGTCCCGCGCTTTGTTCCATCACCCCGCGCATCGCGGCGATGTCACTGGGGCGCGCAGGGGCCAGCGACAGGCCCTGCTGCATCGCCTCGGCCTCGATCTGCAACAGCGCGGCCACGCTGGCCTTCATCTGTGCCTCGTTGATGGCAGAGGTCACAACCGCATCGTCGCGCGATATGCGCAGCGACAGCGTGACATTGCCCCGCTTGGTACGTGCGGTGATCAGCGGGCGCAGCGCGGCCTCCAACCCTTCGATCCAGTCGGGCACGCGCAGGCGCAGGTCCAGCCCCTTGCCGTTGACGCTGCGGATGTCCCACGACCAGCGGAACGGAGCGTGCGCGCCGGTGCCGGCGGCAAAGCCGGTCATGGAGCGCAATGCGGCAGGAGAAGCAGTGGTCATGCCCTTGCTTTAGGCCCAAGCGCACAGGGGGGCAAGTCATTGCCGACGCGCAGATCAGTTAACCATTCATTAGGATTTCGGCCCCAAGACACGGAAAATTTGTTAATAACTGACACGGGTAGATGGGATATGGGGCGCCACCGAGCCACACGGCGAGCGAGATGAGCAAAAGATGGACAAAACCGAAACGGAAGCCCACAATGTTGTCACCATGACCGAGTTTCGTGCCGAGGTTGGCTATTCCGCGATTTCCCAGGTTGAAGCCTATTGGGAAGGCCTGCGGGGTATGCGGATCATGCCGAAACGGTCAGACATCGATCCACGCGGGATCGAAAGTGCGCTGGAATACACCTTTGTGCTGGAACGTATCGCACCCGGCATGGCGCGGATCCGCATCGCGGGCAGCCACCTGAGCGACCTGATGGGGATGGAAGTGCGCGGGATGCCGCTGACGTCGCTGATCACGCCGCCCTGCCGCCGCCAGATCTCGGACGCGCTGGAAGAGGTGTTCCAGCGTCCCGCCGTTTGCGAATTGCGGCTGGTGACGGAACAGGGCGTCGGCAAGCCGCACATGGATGCGCGCCTGATCCTGCTGCCGCTGAAAAGTGACCTTGGCGATGTCAGCCGTATTCTCGGGTGCCTGGTGGCACAGGGGGACATCGGTCTGAGCCCGCGCCGTTTCGACGTGGTCGGTGCAAAGATCCGTCCGATTTCAGCCCCTGCACTACAGGCACCGACCCCGGAACAGCCCGAAACGGCGGACACCCCTGCCCCGGCTCCGGCACCGGGCATGGCGGAACCGCCCGCCCCGTTCGAGGCGCGACCGGTCAAGCCGGGCGCACCCTATCTGCGGCTGGTCAAAAGCGACGACTGAGATCGCAGGCGAAACATCAAAACGCGCGGGTCCTCCACCCGCGCGTTTTTGCGTTCAACTGGCGACGCGTGCGCCGTTGCGGGCAGCGCGCAGGTTCGACAGCTCTTCGGCCACGAGAAACGCAAGCTCAAGCGATTGCGACGCGTTCAGGCGCGGATCGCACGCGGTGTGGTAACGGTCGCTCAGGTCCTCTTCGGTCACTGCGCGCACGCCGCCGGTGCATTCGGTCACGTCCTGGCCCGTCATCTCGAAATGCACGCCGCCGGGCACGGTCCCTTCGGCCTGATGCACGGCAAAGAACTCGCGCACCTCGCGCAGTACGCTGTCAAAGGGCCGCGTCTTGTACCCGGTCGACGACTTTATGGTGTTGCCGTGCATCGCGTCACAGACCCAGACCACATTCGCCCCTTCCTTGCGGACGGTGTCGATCAGGCGCGGCAGATGCTCGCCCACGGAGCCTGCACCGAAGCGCGCGATCAGGGTCAGGCGCCCCTCTTCGTTTTCGGGGTTCAACTTGTCCATCAGCAGCTTCAGGTCGTCCGCCGTCATCGACGGGCCGCATTTCAGGCCGATGGGGTTCTGCACGCCGCGCGCAAATTCCACATGCGCGCCGTCAGGCTGACGGGTGCGGTCCCCGATCCAGATCATATGGCCCGAACCGGCCAGCCACTTGCCGGTGGTGCTGTCGATGCGGGTCAGCGCCTCTTCGTATTCCAGCAGCAGGGATTCGTGGCTGGTGTAGAATTCGACGGTGCTGAATTCATGCGTGGTCTCGTTGCCGATGCCGGCAGCCGACATGAAGTCGATGGTGTCCTGGATGCGGCTCGCGATTTCCTGGTACTTTTCGGCACCCTTGCCTTCGGCAAATCCCAGGGTCCACGAATGCACACGGTGCATGTCGGCAAAACCGCCCGTCGAAAAGGCACGCAGCAGGTTCAGCGTGGCGGCCGCCTGGGTATAGGCCTGCAACATCTTGTGCGGGTCCGGAATGCGGGCTTCGGGGGTGAAGTCCAGTTCGTTGATGATGTCCCCGCGGTAGCTGGGCAATTCCACGCCATCCACAGTTTCGGTCGGGGCCGACCGGGGCTTGGCGAACTGACCGGCCATGCGGCCCAGCTTGATCACGGGCACCTTGGCACCATAGGTCAGGACCATCGCCATCTGCAGCATTACCTTGAACGTGTCGCGGATGCTGTCGGCGCTGAACTGGTCAAAGGCTTCGGCGCAATCGCCGCCCTGCAACAGGAACGCATCGCCGCGCGAGGCGTCGGCCAGATGCGTCTTGAGACGGCGCGCTTCGCCTGCGAACACCAGCGGCGGGTACTTGGACAGCTGGGCCTCGACCCCATTCAGGGCTGCCTGGTCCATGTAGTCGGGCATCTGGATCCGTGGCTTGGCCCGCCAGTCGGATTTGTTCCATTCGCTCATCGTTTCTCTCCGCACTTGTGTTAGCGATCTCAGGATCGCGGCTCTCTATACAAAACCAGACCAGAGTACACCATAGATCAATTGCGGCACTTGACGCCGCTTCTGGCCCGTGGTCATGCTTTTCGACACTTCACCCGACGCCGGCCAAAGGACCCGCGTCCACGCACAGGATACATGCCGCTATGTCGATGGCGCGCCCGGGCACAATGACCCGTCAAGAGGTCGGACAACCGAAGCGCTTCGTGTTTGTCCTGCTCGACAATTTCACGTTGCTTTGCTTTTCGGCGGCGCTGGAAAGCCTGCGCATCGCCAACCGCATGGCGGGGCAGGACCTGTATAGCTGGCGCATCGTGGGCGAAGGCGGCGATGTCGCCCACTGCTCGGCCGGGACAGGGTTCAAGCTGGATGGTGATCTGGACGAATTGACCCGCGATGACGTGGTGATGATCTGCGGCGGCATCGACGTGCAGGCCGCCACGACCAAGCGCCTGCTGAGCTGGCTGCGCCGCGAGGCGCGCAAGGGCGTGACCATGGCGGGGCTGTGCACCGCCGCCTTTTCGCTGGCCAAGGCCGGTTTGCTGGACGGGAAAAAGGCGACGATCCACTGGGAAAACCAGGACAGCTTTGCCGAGGAATTCCAGGAGGTCGAACTGACGAAGTCCGTCTTTGTCATCGACGAAAAGCGGCTGACCACGGCCGGTGGCACGTCGTCGATCGACCTGATGCTCAAGATCATCGCCGACGATCATGGCGAGGAACTGGCAAATGCGGTGGCGGACCAGTTGATCTATTCCGCGATCCGCACCGATCAGGACACGCAACGCCTGTCCGTGCCCACCCGCATTGGCGTGCGCCACCCGAAGCTGAGCCAGGTCATCCAGATCATGGAACAGAACATCGAGGAACCCATCAGCCCGTCGATCCTGGCCAAGGATGTGGGCATGTCCACGCGCCAGCTGGAACGGCTGTTCCGGCGTTACCTGAACCGTTCCCCCAAGCGGTACTACATGGAATTGCGCCTGCAAAAGGCGCGCAACCTGTTGATGCAGACGGACATGAGCGTGATCAACGTCGCGCTGGCCTGCGGCTTTGCCTCGCCCTCGCATTTCTCGAAATGCTACCGCGCGCATTACGATACGACCCCGTACCGTGAACGCGGCACCCATTCCGCCCGCCTGTCCGTCTGACACAAAACACGACAGGCAATTGGCGATTTTCCTGTCGAAACCCGGGGGCGACTACCCGTATATCGGGAACCATGCCGCTGCCGACCAATCATCTGCCCAGTCATGTCCGCGCCATCGATGCCCGGGAACACTATGCGCCGGACAACGAAGACGCCGATTTTGACAACATGTCAGGATCTGTCCTGACATTCCGGGATGCCTTGCACCTGATTGTTATGGCGTTCCGGCCGGACCGCGACGTTTAAAAGAACGCCTGCGCATTGACGCCAAAGGTGACGGCACCGATGACCTCGCCCGATTGCGGGTCGGCAATACTCAGCGACACCTGCGCCTGGTAGGTTTGCGTGCTTTCGTCATATTCCACCTCGGATACGTGCATTGCGCCGGCACCCATCGGATAGGTCTGGGTGAACTTCGCCTCGTCCCCTTGCCAGTAGTCCGATGTCACGGCGCTGGTCGCCACGTTCAGCCCGCGTGCGTCCATCACGAACACTTCGGTGATCCTGCCTTGGGCGGCATCCACGTTCTGGCGCAGGTGCAAAGATGCGTCGCGCGACGTAACGGCCGTGATCAGCGGCTGATCGACCTGCCCGACCTGCGCACGCCAGTCCTGATCCAGCGCGTCAATGTCGGCCTGCGTCAGTCCCGCCGTTTCGGCGTTCTGCACGCGGAGTGCTTGAATGATCGCCGGGGAAGTCACCCAGTCCTGAGACTGGACGAAAGCCGCCATGTCATCGGTCGGTCCGGCCGACAGTGCCTGGCCCGCCGCCAAGGCGACCGTCGCAAGTGCAATTGTGTATCGCTTCATTTTAGTACCTTTCCTGTGGGCCCCGTTCGGATCGGAGCCTGCACAGCCTAGGCATGAAATCGTTACGGCAACGTTATGCGTCGCTGCCGCGGAACCCGGTCGCAACCACGAATTTCTCGGAACTGTCGGCGCGCGACGCCGGCGGCTTGACGTTGGCGACCTTGGCAAATCGCTGCTTCAGCAGCTTTTGCAACTCACCTTCGGCCCCGCCGGCAAGAACCTTGGCCACGAATGTTCCACCATCATCCAGAACGTCAAAGGCGAAATAGGCCGCCGCCTCGCACAGCGAGATGATGCGCAAATGGTCGGTCTGCTTGTGTCCCGAAGATGACGCCGCCATGTCCGACATCACCACATCCGCCTTGCCGCCCAGCCAGTCCTTGACCTGGTCGTCGGCGCCTTCGTCCATGAAGTCCAGCTGATGCAACTCGCACCCCGCGATCGGCTCCATGTCCTGAAGGTCGATGCCCAGGATCGTACCCACCGCCTTGCCCGACCTTTCGCCCAACGCGTTCACGCGCTTGACCGCCACCTGGCACCAGCCGCCGGGGGCTGCACCCAGGTCGACCACGCGCGCACCCGGCACCAGAAAGCGGTACTTGTCATCCAGTTCCATGATCTTGAAGGCCGCGCGCCCGCGATAACCCTCGGCCTGCGCGCGCTTGACATAGGGATCATTCAGTTGACGCTGCAACCACCGGGTCGAGGACAGTTTGCGCCCGCGCGCGGACTTGACCTTGACCTTCAGGTCGCGTTGGCCGCGGCCGGATGTGTTCTTGCCTGTCGGGGTCTTGGCCACGGGCTTCGCCTTTGATGACTGAGGTCGCCGATGTAGCGGCTGGGGCCGCACCGTTCAAGGTCCATGCAAAACCGCATGGCTCATCTGCCTGTTTCGGCAATGGGCGCGCGGATGGAACCGGCATAGATGCCTGCCCGAACCCGAACCAAGGATACAGGACATGACGACCGCAACACACGCCACTCACGGCACACCCACCCTGCCCGCCCGCTTTTCCATCGCGTGGGGCTTTTTGGTACTCAACATCTATTTCAAGGACATCCACGATGTTTTCCGCGCCGGATTCATCGAAGAGGTGCAGGCCGGCACGTTCAACGGCAACCCCATCACCGAAGGTGTGATCCTTGCCGGTGGGATCGGCACGACCGTTCTGGTGGCTATGGTGTTCCTGCCGCTGTTCCTGACGGTGCGGGCCAATCGCTGGCTGAACGGGATCATGGCACCGCTGGCCGTCGCCATGATCGCGTCGACGCCGCGCAACGACATGGATGACACGTGGTTCACGCTGGTTCTGCTGGCTACGCTGTCCTGGATCCTGGTCGCGGCGGTGCGCGGCAAGGGCTAGAGCGCGGTGGTGTCCAGAACGCCATCGGCGCTCATCTGGTCATAAAGCAACCCCTCGCGCAGGCCCCGGTCGGCCACCGACAGCCGGTCCGTGGGCCAGCAGCGCATCAGCGCCTGAAGGATCGCCGCCCCCGACATGATCAGCGCGTGCCGGTCCGAGCCGATGCGCGGATCATCCCGCCGTCCGCCGGGACCCAGCGCCAGGTAGTTGCGGATCACCGCGTCGATCTGGTCGGACGACATGCGCAGCCCGTCCACCTTGGTCCGGTCATAGCGTTTCAGCCCCAGATGCGAGGCCGCGACGGTCGTGACCGTGCCCGAGGTGCCGACGATTTGGAACCGTTCCGTGGGTTCGGTCGCGTGGTAGGGCGAGAAATCGGCCAGGTTTTCCTCGAAAAACCAGCTCATCAGGGCAAAGCGCGCGGCATCGTCATCCACGTCGTTGAACTGTTCACGCAAGGTGGCCACACCCAGCGGCACGCTGATCCAGTCCACCACCTTGGCCTCGGCCCGGCCGTTTTCAACCTGTTTGAACCCCGTTTGCATCCGCATGATGGCTTGCGGGCGGTCATGTTTCGGCACGCCGGCCAGATCGATCCACACCAGTTCGGTCGAGCCCCCGCCAATGTCGACCACCAGCAGGTTTTCGGTCTTGGGGCTGACCAGCGGCGCGCAGGAAATCACGGCCAGCCGCGCCTCTTCCTCGGGTTCGATGATGTCGAGTTCCAGGCCGGTTTCGCGTTGCACGCGGGTGATGAATTCGCCCGCGTTCAGGGCACGGCGACAAGCCTCGGTCGCGACCAGCCGCATGCGCCGCACCTTGTTGCGTTTCAGCTTTTGTTGACAGATGCGCAGCGCCTGCACGGTGCGCGACATGGACCCGCGTGACAACCGCCCGGATTTTTCCAGCCCGATCCCAAGCTGCACCGATTTCGAGAAGCTGTCGACAACCGCGAAACCCGCGCCTCGCGGCTCGGCGATCAGCATACGACAACTGTTGGTGCCCAGATCAAGCGCGGCATAAAGCTCGGGCGATCCTGGAGCACGCGGCACGGGCTCGGGCCCCCGCCTGGGGCCCCTCGTTTCGAGCGCGCCCGCACCATGGGGACGCTTTGGCGCCATCTTTTGCGCCTTTCATATCGGGTTAACGGGACGATATGACCTGCGATGCATTCGCGCAAGGGGCTTGAACCGTCTGGTTCAGGTCCCCGGTCAGGCCGCGAGCGGGTGCATACGGCGCGCGAACGGGTTGTCGAAAAAATCCGCCAGGTGCGCGTATTCCTCTTCAAGCCGCGCGGCCAGAGCCTTGTGGGTTTCGGGCTTGAGGTCATCCAGTGTCAGCGTCATGTCGCTTGAGTTGAAATGCGGTATGACCACTTCGCGGCCCACCTGATCGGACAGGTCCGTGGCCAGGTTCGACAGGTCCGAGGTGCGATAGACCCCGGTGTAGCGGTCGAATGCCTTGCCCGTAAAACAGACCGTCGGCAGGGCGTGATGCTTGATGACCGACGCGATGGCGATGTAGGGGCTGAGGTTCTGGAAAAAGAAGTCCGGATCGGGATCGGGCGGCAAGTCCACGCGGCCGCGCTTGATCTTGCGATTGCCGAACAGTTCCTTTTTGGCCACCACGCGGTTGGTGTAGACGCCGAACAGGCGTTTCAGCGGATCACGCACCACGGTGAAGCGAAAGAAATCCTCGACCCGTTCCCATCTGTGCATCCGAAAGCGCTGCGTGGGGTACATCCCATGCACCTGCTTTTGCGCGAACGCGCTGGGGTCGGAAATGTCGTTTGTCGGATCCAGGGCCCCCATCGCCGCCTTGACCGACGAACACGCTGCCTTGGGGACCGCCATATAGGCGATCTTGTGGGCGTCCACCCGAATAACCATCTGCTGCCTGCCTGATATTTTTTATGAATTGTTTGCAGTTTACCGGAACGCGCTTTTCGGCCAAGCGTGCAGGCACAGGATTTCGTCCGGCTGTTGCATGGGCGACTCACCTTTTGCGCCCGCGTCGCAGACGCCGTGTGCCGTGTCGAAAATGGGCCGCTACATCGGTGGGGGCTGCCGTATTCAGGGCCAACTGAAACGAAAGGGAATCAGATGCCGGACGTCACCATCGTCTATTGGCGTGACATCCCCGCCCAGGTCATCGTGGGCAAGGGCCGCCGTGGTGCAAAGCGCCCGCTCGAAGAACGCTTCGAGCAGGCCATCGACCGCGCCGCGATGAAGGTGAACGCCAAGGACGCCGATGCCTATCTGGCCGAATGGCGCAAGGCCGCCCCCTATGCGGTGGACGGCGATCCCGCAGAGGTGGCCGAGGCCGAGGCGGCCCGGCTTGAGACAGAATACGACCAGCCGCGCCTCAAGGCGCTGATTGACAACGACGGTTGGGCCTGAGGCCCGTTTGGCGGAGGTGCTGAGATGGCATTGCTGAACTTCAAGAAAGACACAAGCCCCCAGGCTGGCACGCTCAGCCCCGAGGTGGAGGCGCTGCTTCAGGGCTATTCCATCGAGGTGATGCCCCGCACCGCCGAAAAGGTCGACAACTTCGCCGACATCCTGCCGGCAGGCACCCGCGTCTACATCGCCCATATCGAAGGCACGCCCATCGCCGACATGGTCGCCACCGCCAAGCGGCTGGCCGCCGAGGGCTACCCGGTCATGCCGCATTTCCCGGCCCGCATCATCAAGGATCAGGCCACGCTCGAGGACTGGATCGCCCGTTATCAGGGCGAAGCAGGCGTCGATCAGGCGCTTTTGCTGGCCGGTGGCGTCGACAAGCCCCATGGCGATTACCACAGTTCGATGCAACTGCTGGAAAGCGGCGCCTTCGATCGCGCGGGCTTCAAGCGCCTGCACGTGGCGGGCCACCCCGAGGGCAACCGCGACATCGACCCCGATGGCAGCATGAAGAACGTCGAAGAAGCGCTTGTCTGGAAACAGAAGTTTTCGGAAACCACTGACGCTGATATGGCCATCGCCACCCAATTCGCGTTCGAGGCCGGACCGATCATCGCCTGGGCTGACGCGCTGCGCGAGGCGGGCATCACCCTGCCCATCCATATCGGCATTGCGGGTCCGGCCAAGCTGCAGACCATGATCAAGTTCGCCATCGCCTGCGGTGTCGGCCCGTCCCTGCGGGTACTGCAACGCCGCGCCAAGGATGTGACCAAGCTGCTGCTGCCCTTTGAACCGACAGAGGTTCTGTCGGACCTGGCCGCCCACAAGGCCGCGCACCCCGACTTCAACGTCACCAACGTCCACTTCTTCCCGCTGGGCGGCATCAAGACAAACGCCCATTGGGCGATCGAACATGGCGGGGCGTCCGCCGTGCCTGCCAACGCCTCCTGAAGGACCCCTGCCCCATGGTTACCACCGTCATCGAATCCAAGACCAAGACCGCGCTCATCGGCTTTGACCAGCCATTTTGCGTGATCGGCGAACGCATCAACCCCACGGGCCGCAAGGTGCTGAACGAAGAGTTGGAGCGCGGCGATTTCAGCCGGGTCGAGGCGGATGCCGTGGCACAGGTCGCCGCCGGGGCCAACGTGCTGGATATCAACTCGGGCGCCGTGTTTTCGAACAGGATGGCCGAGGACCCGCGCTATGCCGACAACAACTTTGTCGAGCCCACGCTGATGAAGGAACTGGTCGAACGGGTGCAGGCCGTGACCGATTGCCCGCTCTGCATCGACAGCTCGGTGCCCGGCGCGCTTGAAAACGGCCTGGCTGCCGCCGAAGGCCGCCCGCTGCTGAATTCGGTCACGGGCGAGGAAGAGCGCCTGGAACTGGTCCTGCCGCTGGTCAAGAAATACAATGTGCCCGTGGTCGCGATTTCAAACGACGACACCGGCATTTCCGAAGACCCCGATGTGCGTTTCGCCGTTGCGAGAAAGATCGTGGAACGGGCCGCCGATTTCGGCATACCCGCCCATGACATCGTGGTGGACCCGCTGGTCATGCCCATCGGGGCCATGTCGACTGCGGGCCTTCAGGTCTTTACCCTCGTGCGCCGCCTGCGCGAGGAACTGGGCGTGAACACCACGTGCGGGGCCTCCAACATCAGCTTCGGGCTACCCAACCGCCACGGCATCAACAACGCGTTCCTGCCCATGGCCATGGGGGCCGGCATGACGTCCGCCATCATGAACCCCGTCGCCCTGCCCGTCGGCCCCGCCAAGATCGCCGAAAAGCGGGCCGAAGTCGAAGCCGCAGGGATCATTCTGCCTGACGGCATGGACGACGAAACCTTTGTCACCCTGTTTGGCCTGGGGTCGACAAAACCACGCGCCGGCAAGGAAATGGAGGCGATCCGGGCCGCCAATTTCCTGACCGACAACGATGATGGCGGCGCCGCATGGATACAGTTCAACCGCACGGCTCCCAAGGCCGGTCATGAGGGTCGCGGGCGCGCCGGACGCACGGGCGGTCGGCGGCGGCGCGCGGGCTGAGCCGGGGGAATTTTTCTGGCAACCGGATTTCAGTAACACTGCCTTAACGGACCGTCCGTTACACCTCGACCTTGTCTAGGTAACGCGGAGGCTGCTCATGGCTGGTCGTATTTCAGTTCGATGTCGAGGGTGCCATGTCTGAGCCGCTCGTATTGGACCCCCGGTTGGACGCTTTTGCTGCCCCCGAACTGGCTGCAGCCCTTTCAGCACTGTCCCCCGACAGTACCGTGCGGATCGACGGAAGCGCCGTGACGCATCTGGGCGCGCTTTGCGTTCAGGTCCTGATTGCCGCCGCCCGCACGTTCTGCGCCGCAGGCGGACGGCTGGAGCTTGTGGCGCTTGGCGAACGCGCAACGGACCAGTTGGCCGTGATGGGCCTGACAGCTGCGCAACTCACGGAGGGCGCACCATGACGCTTGAGGTGCTCGCGGTGGATGACAGCCGCACAATGCGCAACATGATCCGTCTCGCACTCGAGACCGAAGGGTTTGTCGTGCATACGGCCGATGATGGCGTACATGGCACCGAGGTGTTGGCCGACATCAACCCGGACGTGATCATTACCGATATCAACATGCCGCGCATGGACGGTTTCGGTTTCATCGACGAAGTCCGCGCCCAGGACAGTCACCGGTCCACCCCGATCCTTGTGCTGACCACCGAATCCGCAGGCGAGTTGAAAAACCGCGCGCGGCAGGCCGGTGCCACCGGATGGATCGTCAAACCCTTTGATCCGGCCAAGCTGGTCAAGGCATTGCGCATGGTTGCAGGATAGGTTCACGTAATGACAACGCCCGATCCCATGGCCGAAATCCGCGCCTCGTTCTTTGTCGAATGCGAGGAATTGCTGGAAGCGATGCATGACGGCCTGCAAGCGCTTGATGACGGTGACCGCGACGCCGAGACGATCAATATCGTGTTCCGCGCGGTCCATTCGATCAAGGGGGGCGCGGGCGCCTTCGGCCTTGATGCGATGGTCCGCTTCGCCCACCGCTTCGAAACAGTGCTGGATTTGCTGCGCGGCGGGACGCTTGCGCCCGAACCGGACCTGATCAAGCTGTTCTTCCGCGCTGGCGATCACCTGTCGGACCTTGTGCGGGTTTGCCGCGACGATGATCCCATCCCCGAGGCCGAAAGCGACGCGGTTCTTGCGCAATTGGCTGCCTATGACAGCACCGCAGATCTGGAGGAAGAAGAGGAAGAGATCGATTTTCAGCCGCTGGGCCTGTCGCTCGACCTTGGCCTTGATCTTCCACCGCTGGACGCGGCTCCGGCGACGCCGACATACCGCATCACGTTCGCGCCGCACGCGGAAATGTACGAAAACGGCAACGAGGTCGCCCCGATCCTGCGCGCACTGTGCGACATGGGCGAAGCGGATGTGACCTGCGACACAAGTCAGGTGCCGTCCCTGTCCGGATTGGATCCTGCCAAAGCGTACCTGTCATGGACGATCGTGCTGACCACCGACGTGGCCGAGGCCGAAATCCGGTCCACTTTCGATTTCGTCGACGGCTTGTGCCACTATGCGATCGAAGTCGACGCCGCAGACGCACCCGATCTGCCGCCACTCGTCGACATGGAAATTCCGGAACCACTGCCGGAGCCACTCCCCGAGCAATTGCCGGAAACGCCTGAACCCGCGCCGCAAGCTGCGCAAGAACCCGAACCGGATTCCAGCAAACCGCAGGAAAGCCAGGCGAAATCCGGACGTGGGGCGCCAGCAGGTGCAGTCAAATCCGTCGTCAGGGTCGACCTTGACCGCATCGAACGCCTGGTCAACCTGGTGGGCGAATTGGTGATCAACCAGGCGATGCTTGCCCAAAGCCTCGAAACCGCGGGGCTTTCTCCTCATTCCGAAGCGATGCACGGCCTCGAAGAGTTCCAGCGCCTGACCCGCGATATTCAGGACAGTGTGATGATGATCCGCGCACAACCGGTCAAATCGCTGTTTCAACGGATGAGCCGGATCGTCCGAGAAGCGTCCGGCGCCGTGGGCAAGGACGTGCGCCTGGTGACAGAAGGCGAAAACACCGAAGTCGACAAGACCGTCATTGAACGCCTCGCCGACCCGCTGACACACATGATCCGCAATTGCGTCGATCATGGCCTCGAAAAGTCCGACGACCGGATCGCCGCAGGCAAACCCCCGCAAGGCGTCGTGCGGCTGAGCGCGGCGCATCGGTCCGGGCGCGTCGTTATCGAAGTGTCCGATGATGGTGCCGGGATCAACCGCCCCCGGGTTCTGCAGATCGCCATCGAAAAGGGATTGATACCGGCCGAGTCAAACCTGTCGGACACGGAAATCGACAATCTGTTGTTCTTGCCGGGCTTTTCGACCGCCGGCACTGTATCCGACCTGTCGGGCCGGGGTGTCGGAATGGATGTGGTGCGCACTTCCATCCAGGCACTGGGTGGACGAATCACCATCCAGTCGACACCGGGCGAAGGCACGACAATTTCAATCTCGCTGCCCCTGACGCTGGCAGTTCTGGACGGCATGGTCATTGGCGTCGCCGACGAAACGCTGGTCGTGCCGTTGAACATGGTCGCCGAAACAATCACGCTCAGCGCCGAAAACCTCGATCAGATACAACCGGGCGTCGATGCCGTGCGTGTGCGCGGGGGGTTCGTGCCCCTGCACGATCTCGGTTGCGTCCTCGGGTATCGCGCGCGTCAGGAAAGCTATGTCGACGCAGTTGCCCTTTTGATCCAGCAGGAGGATGGGAATCGGTCCGCCCTTGTCGTTGACGAAATCGAAGACCAGCGCCAGGTCGTGATCAAGGGGCTCGACGAAGCCTTCTACAGCGCCCCCGGAATCGCGGCGGCCACGATCCTTGGCGATGGTCAGATCGCACTTATCCTCGACCCGTCCGATATCGTCGCGCAAGCCGCCAGTGCGCTTCCGTCCACCATGACCAACCCCAGAATGGAGGCCTGACATGGGCGCGCCAGAAACCGCTTCGTCGCTTGAATTGCTGACCTTTCGGCTCAGTGACCAGGAATACTCGCTCGACATCATGTGCGTGCGCGAAATCCGCGGTTGGACGCGTGCCACGCCGTTGCCCCATGCGCCATCCTACGTGAAAGGTGTCATCAATCTGCGCGGTACGGTGCTGCCTGTGATGGACCTGGCGCAACGGCTTGGTCTGCCCGGGCAACAGCAATCGGACCGGAACGTGATCATTGTCGTCAATCACGAGGATTCGATGACCGGCCTGCTGGTCGATGCGGTTTCCGACATCGTGGCGCTGACCCAGGACGATTTGCAAAGCCCCCCGGACAGCGCAAGCGCGGGCAATGTGAACGTGATCAAGGCCCTGACCCTGATCGATGATCGCATGATCCGTGTTCTGGATCTGTCGGAACTTGTCGCCACGATGCAGAGTGACGCCGCCTGATGCACGATGCGGCCTCGAACCAAACGCTTGATCCAGCGCTGTTCGCACGCATCGCGGACCTGGCCTATGAAGAAAGCGGGATCAACCTGGTGCCGGAAAAACGGCTGATGGTTCAGTCCCGCCTGCGGCATCGGTTGCGCGCGTTACAGTTGCCGGGTTTCGATGATTACGCCGCACTCGTGACGTCCAGGGATGGCGCGTCGGAACGGCGGCACAT
>JBCBFX010000070.1:0-21528 GCA_038527345.1 Pseudomonadota bacterium
CGAAGACGGCGATGCGATCATCATCAACGGCGGCACGACCACCTTTCAGATGGTGCATCCGTTGGCCAGCCGCCGCAAGGCCGACGAACTGCGGCGGACTCAGCGCCTCTGCGCCACCGCGCACACGGCGCAACACCTTCTTTTCGTCGAGGGTTGCGATGTCACGCCGGATCGTCGCCTCGGATGCGCCGGTCAAGTTGCAAAGCTCGACCACGGTGACGATGGGTCGTTCTTCGACGGCTGACAGGATGATCGTGTGGCGCTCCTTTTCGTGCATTTGCTGTCCTCCCTGAACCCGCAGGCTGTAGGGATTCGGGCCATCTGTCAATCACAAACAGTCATAATCAATCATATTGCAGTGCAGCATGACTGCATTTGATCAATAATGATTGACAAATCATCGCATCAAGCCCAGCCTTGTGATGAATGCGATTGTCACGCGTGCGATGCCGACCGGGAGGAAACATGTTGAAATCATTGGAAACCCAGCTTCTCGATAGCCGTTGGGATGACACCGCGGTGCAAGGGATGACCGAATCGGAGCTTTTGCTTTACCGCTCGAACATCCTTGGGTCGGACAAGCGCGTGACCAACTATGGCGGCGGCAACACGTCGGCCAAGGTCATGGAAACCGACCCCCTGACTGCCGAACAGGTCGAGGTGCTGTGGGTCAAGGGATCGGGCGGCGATATCGGCTCGATCAGGATGGACGGCTTTGCCACGCTTTACATGGACAAGCTGCAGGCGCTGAAGGCGCTGTACCGCGGTGTCGCGTTCGAGGATGAAATGGTTGGCTACCTGCCGCACTGCACGTTCAAGCTGAACCCGCGCGCAGCGTCCATCGACACCCCCCTGCACGCCTATGTGCCGCGCAAGCATGTGGATCACGTTCATGCGGACGCGATCATCGCCATTGCAGCATCAAAGAATTCCAAGGCGCTGACACAAGAGATTTTCGGTGACCGCATCGGCTGGTTGCCCTGGAAGAGGCCGGGATATGAATTGGGCCTGTGGCTGGAACAATTCTGCCTCGAAAACCCGGACGCGGACGGTGTTGTGCTGGAAAGCCACGGCTTGTTCACGTGGGGCGACACCGCCAAAGCATGCTACGACCAGACCATCGATGTGATCAACGTTGCAACAAGGTGGCTGGCAGAACGCAGCGACGGCGTTGCTGCATTCGGTGGTCCGATCCACGACAGCCTGCCCGCCGGCGAACGCCGGGCGATGGCCGCACAGCTGATGCCGGCGATCCGGGGGTTCGTGTCGGGCAATCAGCACATGGTGGGTCATTTCAACGACAGCGACGCGGTCCTTGAATTCGTCAACGCAAGGAACATGGCGCCGTTGGCCGCCTTGGGCACGTCCTGCCCTGACCATTTCCTGCGCACGAAAATCCGCCCGCTGGTGGTGCCGTTCGATCCCAGGACACGCAACATCAAAGCCGTTCTGACCGGCCTGCCCGATCAGATTGCAGCCTACCGGAAGGACTACGCGGCCTATTACGACCGTTGCAAACACGCGGACAGCCCGGCGCTACGCGATCCGAACGCGGTGGTCTACCTCGTACCCGGCGTCGGCATGATCACCTTTGCCAAGGACAAGGCGACAGCCCGCATTTCCGGCGAATTCTACGTCAACGCGATCAACGTGATGCGTGGTGCCTCCTCCGTCAGTGAATATCAGGGCCTGCCCGAGCAAGAGGCGTTCGATATCGAATACTGGCTTCTGGAAGAGGCAAAGCTGCAGCGCATGCCAAAACCCAAATCGCTTGCCGGTCGGGTGGCGCTGGTCACGGGCGGTGCCGGCGGCATCGGGGCCGCCACCGCGGAACGCTACCTGACCGAAGGGGCCTGTGTGGTGCTGGCCGACATCAACGAGGACGCGTTGGCGTCGACCCATGACACGCTGGCCAGCCGTTTCGGCACGGACGTCGTGCGCAGTGTCGTCATGAACGTGACCAGCGAAGACGCGGTCGCAGCGGCCTTTGCCGATGCCGCTGTCGAATTCGGTGGTGTCGACATCCTCGTGTCCAACGCAGGAATTGCATCCTCTGCCCCGGTCGAGGACACATCGCTGGAATTGTGGAACAGGAACATGGACATCCTGTCCACCGGCTACTTTCTGGTCAGCCGCGAAGCGTTCAGGCTGATGCGGGTGCAGGACATGGGCGGCGCGGTTGTCTTTGTCGCGTCCAAGAACGGGCTTGCCGCCTCGCCCAATGCGGCGGCCTACTGCACGGCCAAAGCCTCCGAGATTCATCTTGCACGTTGCTTGGCGCTGGAAGGTGCCGAGGCTGGCATTCGCGTCAACGTGGTCAATCCGGATGCCGTCCTGCGCGGATCGAAGATCTGGGAAGGGGATTGGCTGGAACAGCGTGCCGGCACCTATGGCACCGACAAGGACGGATTGGAGGAAATGTATCGCCAGCGATCCATGCTCAAGCGCTCGGTTTTGCCGCAGGACATCGCCGAAGCCTGTTATTTCTTTGCCGCCGACGTCTCGGCCAAGTCGACCGGCAACATCATCAACGTGGATGCCGGCAACGTCCAGGCCTTCACGCGATAGGAGGCCGTCATGCGCTACGATACCGCGAAAGCCGCTTTTGCCGACTGGGGCGTGGATACAGAAACGGCCCTGGACAGGCTCAAGACCATCCCGATTTCAATGCATTGCTGGCAGGGCGATGACGTTGTGGGGTTCGAGCAGAAATCCGGCTCTTCCGGCGGTGGCATTCAGGCGACGGGAAACCATCCCGGCCGCGCCCGAACGCCGGACGAGCTGCGCGCCGATCTGGAATTCGCCTATGCGATGATCCCTGGCAAACACCGGCTGAATCTGCATGCCATGTATCTGGATACCGACGCCAAACCCGACCGGGACGAAATCGAATTCGAGCATTTCGTGCCCTGGGTCGACTGGGCCGGGGCGCAAGGCATCGGTCTGGATTTCAACCCGACCTTCTTTGCGCACGCCATGGCAGACGACAACCTGACCCTCAGCCATCCGGATCCGGGCATTCGCGACTTCTGGATCGAACACGGAAAGCGGTCCCGTGAGATTGCCGCGCAAATGGGCGCGGCTTTGCGTTCGCCGTGCGTGAACAACATCTGGGTGCCTGACGGGTACAAGGACACGCCTGTCGATCGCATGTCGGCCCGCGCGCGTCTCGACGCGTCCCTGGATGCCATGCTGGCGCATCGGCACAAAAAGGCACACATGCTGGATGCTGTCGAAAGCAAGCTGTTCGGGATCGGGGTCGAAGCGTGCACCGTGGGCAGTCACGAATTCTATCTGGGCTACGCGATCCGCAAGGGGACACTCTTGTGCCTTGATATGGGGCACTTCCATCCCACCGAAAACATCGCCGACAAGCTGAGCGCCGTTGCCCTGTCGCTTGATGAAATACTGCTTCACGTTTCGCGCCCGATGCGTTGGGACAGTGATCATGTGATCCTGCTGAATGACGACATCCTGCAGATGGCACATGAGCTTGTAAGCGCCGATCTGCTGGGCCGCACACGGATCGGTCTCGACTTTTTCGACGCCACGATCAGCCGGACGGCGGCGTGGGTGATCGGTACGCGCAACATGCAAAAGGCATTGCTGCGCGCGCTGTTGACCCCTCTGGAATCGCTCAAATCCGCGGAACGCGCGCTTGACTTCACAACACGCCTCGCCGTCACCGAAGAACTGAAGGACCTGCCCTATGGCGCAATTTGGGACGAGTTTTCCAAGCGCGGGGATGTTCCGAATGGCCAAGCATTGATCAGGGAACTCGACCGCTACCAGAACAGTGTTTCGGGCCGGGGCTAGGGCGCATTCAGCAGGATTTCCCGTGCGTGATCCGTTGTCTTGCGCGCCTGCTTGCGGCGGTTATGTGCCGTCGCAGCAAACGAAAACCCGATACCGGGCGTGGGGCGGCCAACGTCCATCCCTTGCCTGCCACTTGATCCCTGTCATGGCCGGCCGGTCCGGTTCGTGCCACCATGTTGCCAGACAGGAGGTGCATTCATGGAAGATCTGGTCGAACTGGGAAACACATTCGTTCAGGCGATGCGGGACAGGCGCGGGATCGCGCATGTAGACGAGATATATGCCGAGAACGCGGAATCGGTGGAAGCGGTTGTGCCGCCCGGGCGCGATGTGCGCATCGCCAAGGGCCGCGGGGCCATCAAGGCCAAGCGCGAGGATTGGGTGGCGGGCCACGAGATTCACACGCTGGGCGCCGATGGCCCGTATGTGCATCCGCCCAACCGCTTTGCGGTGCGCTACGCGGCCGAGGTGACGCAAAAAGCCACGGGCCGCAAGATGACGCTGCGCGAGGTGGCGATCTACACGGTCGCGGGCGACAGGATCGTGCGCGAAGAGTTCTTTATGCTGCCGAAGTAGGCACGGCGTTACGGTCCGGCACAAGGATCGGCGGGCAGTGTGCCCGCCCTACCCCTTGGCGTAGCCGATCGTTTGCAGCGCGTCCCGGATTTCGTCCAGGATCACCGGATCGTCGATCGTGGCGGGCATTTTGAAGTCCTGATTGTCCGCGATCTTGACCACTGTGCCGCGCAGGATCTTGCCCGACCGCGTCTTGGGCAACCGGTCCACTACGACGGCCTTCTTGAACGCGGCCACAGGGCCGATCTTGTCGCGCACGCGCTTGACGCATTCGCCCACGATTTCGTCATGGGGGCGGTTCACGCCAGTGGTCAGGCACAGCAGACCAAGCGGCGCCTGCCCCTTGAGCTGGTCGCTGACACCGACGACGGCGCATTCGGCCACGTCGGGGTGTCCGGCGAGCACCTCTTCCATCGCGCCGGTGGACAAGCGGTGACCCGCGACGTTGATCACATCATCGGTGCGCGCCATGATGTAGAGGTATCCGTCCTCGTCGACCATGCCCGCATCGCCCGTCTCGTAATACCCTGGAAAGGCGTTGAGGTAGCTTGACTTGAACCGATCCTCGGCGTGCCAGAGTGTGGGCAGGGTGCCGGGGGGCAAGGGCAGTTTGACGGCGATGGCCCCCAGTTCGCCCGGTGCCACGGGGTGGCCCGCATCGTCCAGGATCTGCACGTCGTAGCCCGGCATCGGCACGGTGGGCGAGCCGATTTTGACGGGCAGCGCTTCGAGCCCTGCGGGGTTGCCCGCAATGGTCCAGCCGGTTTCGGTCTGCCACCAGTGGTCATAGACCGGCACGTTCAGGATGTCCTGTGCCCATTCGATGGTGTCTGGGTCGGCCCGTTCACCGGCCAGGTACAGCGCCCGCAGCCCGCTCAGGTCGTATTTGGCCCGCTCCGTGCCCTTGGGATCCTCGCGCTTGACCGCGCGGATGGCGGTGGGCGCGGTAAAGAAGGTTTTGACGTCATGTTCCGCGATCACCCGCCAGAAGGTGCCCGCATCGGGCGTGCCGATGGGTTTGCCCTCGAAAACGATGGTGGTGTTGCCGTGGATCAGGGGGGCATAGCAGATATAGCTGTGGCCCACGACCCAGCCCACGTCGGATGCGGCCCAGAACACCTCGCCCGGATCGACGTTGTAGATGTTCTTCATCGTCCAGTTCAGCGCCACCAGGTGGCCCGCCGTGGGGCGCACGACGCCCTTGGGTGCGCCGGTGGTGCCGGAAGTATAGAGGATATAGGCCGGGTGGGTGCCGGGTACGGGCACGCAATCCGCCGGGGTGACGCCCTGTTGGCAATCGTGCCAGTCCACGTCCCGTGCGCCCAGATCACATGGCCCCTGGTCGCGCTGCAGGATCACGCAGAAATCAGGGGCATGATCGGCGAGGTCAATGGCCCCATCCAGCAGCGGCTTGTATTCCACCACCCGCCCCGGTTCGAGCCCGCAGGACGCGGCGATGATTGCCTTGGGGGTGCAGTCGTCGATGCGGACCGCCAATTCGTTGGCCGCGAAACCGCCAAAGACGACCGAATGGATGACCCCCAGACGGGCGCAGGCCAGCATCGCGACCAGCGCCTCGGCCACCATGGGCATGTAGATGATTACCCGGTCGCCCATGCCGACGCCGCGCGCCGCCAGCGCCCCGGCCAGCGATGCGACCTGGGTCTGCAATTCAGCATAGGTCGTCTTGGACTTGGCCCCTGTGATCGGGCTGTCATAGATGATGGCCACCTGGTCGCCGCGCCCGTTTTCCACATGGCGGTCGACCGCGTTCCAACAGGTGTTGACCTGCGCGTCGGAAAACCATTCATAGATGTGGTCGCCCCGGTCGAACAGCGCCCGGCTGGGGGCCACATCCCAGTCGATGGCTTGCGCCGCCTTCATCCACCACCCCTCGGGGTCGGCTTTCCAGCTGTCATATTCCGCGCGATAGCCCATGGTTTTCCTCCGTCCCGGTTCTGGGACACAGGGTTACGCGGCGTCGGGGCAAGGCGGCAAGAGCCGAGAGCGCCAACAGTGGCAGAATGGCGCGGATTATTTGCAAAATCCGCACCGCACCCCTTGCAAATATTTGCAAAGCCCCACGAATTACGCAGAAAATGGGAAATCCTGGTCCGGTTTGCAAAGTTACGCCAATTGCCGGGCCCTAAAAGAACGGATCGCGCAACAAATGCTCCAACAGGGCGCCGCGACAATCAAGATCATCGGTGGCACTGCAACTGACCCGCCCGTTTCCGACATAGATCGTGCGACGCTGATAGGTGCTGCCATCGGATCTTTGGAATGTGCGTGTGGCGCTGCGATACGTGTCGTTGCCGTCAACAAATGTGCCTTCGGTTTCGGTCACCGTTTCGGTGCAGGCGGCAAGTGTCAAAAGAGAAAGTACGGATAATAATCGAATCATGTGATCACCTCATAAATATGCAGGCTAAGTCACAGTATAGAGGCCCGGGCGCCCAATTGCACGGCAGCGCGGGTGCACGTGACCGGCAGCGTTCTTGCTAAACGGCGTTGCGGTTTCTTGTTTCCAGCCACGCGGACGTGCGGCGTGGCCCGGACTTCGGTCCCATGGGCACCGCTTGGCATTGCGCGCAAAGTCACTACGGTGCCCGGAACCTTGTAACGGGATTGCGCGCCTTGCCCCTGTTCAGATTGATACTGTCCGTTCTTGCCCTGTTGGCCGCTGTTGCCTGCGATGTTCCAGCCGCAAATGAGAGCCTGACCGACGACGCAATGCCCGAGCGGTTGAGCGATCAACGCATCACCTTTGCCGAGCCGTCCAAGGCGCGCGCTGTGTGGATAGACCTGCGTGACGACGGGACCGGGAATTTGCACCTGTTGCAAGACGGTCGGGCCGTTGACGTGACCCCACTGCGGTGGGAGGTGGCCGACGGGCTGCTTTGTGCGGCCTATGCGGACGATGATTTCGACTGCGCCGCCACGACGCTTTCAGGCAACGCGATCACCGTGGCCTGGGAGACATCCGGAAATCGCAGCGGCGTGCTGAACGGGCGGTTGTCGCCGCTGGACCCCTAGCCGTAATGCTTGACCGGCGTGCCCGCGACGGCGGACATGTTCAGCAAACCCCGCGCGGTGATGGACGGGCTGACGATGTGGGCGCGGTTGCCCATGCCCATCAGGATCGGCCCCACCTCGAGCCCGCCGCCTTTCATCTTGAGGATGTTGCGCACGCCCGACGCGGCATCGGCATGGGCAAAGACCAGCACGTTTGCGGGCCCCTCCATCCGGTTGCCGGGGAACAGGCGGTCGCGCAGCGCGGGGTCGAGTGCGGTGTCCACGTTCATCTCGCCCTCGTAACAGAAGTCGAGGTTCTGGGCGTCCAGAACCTTCATCGCGCCGCGCAGACGCTGGCCGGACCCATAGTCCTGGTTGCCGAATTGCGATTGCGAACACAGGGCGATGTTGGGCGTGATGCCGAAGCGGCGCACGTGGCGGGCAGCCCCGATCACGATTTCGGCCAGTTCGTCGGGTTCCGGGGCGGTGTGGACGTGGGTGTCGGCAATGAACAGCGGCCCGTCTTCGAGGATCATCATGGACAGCGCGCCCACCGGGTGCAGCCCGCCCCGACCCAATACCTGCGTGACGTAATTCAGGTGCCAGCGGAATTCGCCGAAGGTGCCGCAGATCAGGCTGTCGGCCTCTTTCCGCTGGACCATCACCGCGCCGATGGCGGTGGTGTTGGTGCGCATAATGGCCCGTGCAAGATCGGGCGTGACGCCGCGGCGGCACATCAGGTCGTGATAGGTGCCCCAATAGTCCCGGTAGCGGGGGTCGTTTTCCGGGTTCACCAGATCGACCGTGTCGCCCAGCCTGATCGTCAGGCCCGCGCGTTCGATGCGCGCCTCGATCACCTCGGGTCGCCCGATCAGGATGGGGCGTTCGGTGGTTTCCTCGACCATCGCCTGGGCGGCGCGCAGCACGCGCTCGTCCTCGCCCTCGGCAAAGACGATGCGGCGGCTTTCGGCCTTGGCGGCCTCGAACACGGGGCGCATCAGCAGCGCGGATTTGAAGACCGACCCGTCGAGCTTGCGTTTGTAGGCTTCGAGGTCGGGAATGGGACGCATGGCCACGCCCGTGTCCATCGCCGCTTGTGCGACGGCCGAACTGACAACGCCGACAAGGCGGGGATCGAAAGGTTTTGGGATCAGGTAATCGGCGCCAAAGGTCAGCTGTTCGCCCTTGTAGGCGGCGGCGGCTTCGGCGCTGGTGGTGGCGCGGGCAAGGGCCGCGATGCCGTCGATGCAGGCCAGTTGCATCTCGTCATTGATGGTTGTGGCCCCCACATCCAGCGCGCCCCGGAAGATGAAGGGAAAGCACAGCACGTTGTTGACCTGGTTGGGAAAATCACTGCGGCCCGTGGCGATGATGGCATCGGGGGCCACCTCGCGCGCAAGCTGGGGCAGGATTTCCGGTGTGGGGTTGGCCAGTGCAAAGATGATGGGGCGTTTGGCCATCCTGGCGACGTGGTCGGCGGACAGCACGCCGGGACCGCTGAGGCCAAGGAACAGGTCCGCGCCGTCGATCACGTCGTCCAGCGTGCGCTTGTCCGTGGCCTGGGCAAAGGCGGCCTTGGCCGGGTTCATGTCGACCTCGCGCCCCTCGTGGACCAGCCCGTGGATGTCGCAAAGCCAGACGTTTTCCCGTTTGACCCCCAGTTTCAGCAGCATGTTGAGGCAGGCAATGCCTGCGGCGCCGCCGCCTGTGGACACGATCTTGATGTCTTCGAACCGCTTGCCGGCCACGTGCAGCGCGTTCGTGGCTGCCGCTCCCACCACGATGGCGGTGCCGTGCTGGTCATCGTGAAAGACGGGTATGTTCATCCGTTCGCGGCAAATGCGTTCGACGGTGAAACAGTCGGGCGCCTTGATGTCTTCGAGGTTGATGGCCCCGAACGAGGGTTCGAGCGCGCAGACGATGTCGGCCAGCTTTTCGGGATCGCTTTCATCCACCTCGATGTCGAAACAGTCGATGCTGGCGAATTTCTTGAAGAGCACGGCCTTGCCTTCCATCACCGGTTTGGAGGCCAGCGCACCGATATTGCCCAGCCCCAGCACGGCAGAGCCGTTGGACACCACCGCCACCAGATTGCCCCGTGCAGTGAAGCGGGCCGCGTTGGCGGGGTCGTCCTTGATTTCAAGACAGGCCTCGGCCACGCCGGGGGAATAGGCCCGCGCCAGATCGCGGCCGTTTGCCATGGGCTTGGTCGCGCGGATTTCGAGTTTTCCGGGTTTGGGATGTTCGTGGTAGTCCAGCGCGGCCTGGCGCAGGTTGGGCTGATCGGTCATGGCGGCCTCCCTGAAGGCAATTTGGTTTAGCGTTAAACTAAATTTCCCTCTGATCCAATTGACGTATGGTCACAGGGGTGTTTGATCCAAAGGCGCGCTGCCGCGCACGCCATGTTTTTGGGGGGCTCTGCCCCCGTCGCGGATTGCATCCGCGCCTCCCCCGGAGTTTATTTGGCGAGATGAAGGGGGAATGATCATGGCTGAAACACGGGCCGAGGTGCTGTTGCCGACCACGTCGCTGCGCGAGGATATTCCGTTTTTCGCCAAGGTTTTGGGGATGCGGATGGACATGATCTATCCGGCGGATGATCCGGCCGTGGCGGTGTTTTCGGGCCATGGGTTGCGGGTGCGGCTGGATGCGGGAGCCGGGGCCGTGCCCGGCATGCTGCGCATTCTGACTGATGCTCCGGACGGGTTTGCGGGCGGGGCGCGCCATCTGACCGCCCCCGGCGGCACGCAGATCGATATCGATGAATTGCACCCGCCGCTGGTGATGCCCGACACCGTACACGGCTTTGTCGTCCGCCGTTTGCGCGATCAGGCCCCTTGGGTCATTGGCCGGGCGGGAATGCATTACCGCGACCTGATCCCCGACCGTCTGGGCGGGTCGATCATTGCCAGTCATATCCGGATTCCCGATGGCGGCCCGGTGCCCGACATGGTGCATTATCACACCGTCGGGTTTCAGTTGATCTATTGCTACAAGGGGTGGGTGGACCTTGTTTACGAGGATCAGGGCGCGCCGTTTCGCCTGGAACAGGGGTGCTGCGTGATCCAACCGCCGGAAATCCGGCACCGGGTGCTTTATGCCAGCGACAATATCGAGGTGATCGAGATCGGTGTGCCGGCTGAACACGTCACGACCATCGATCACGAGATGGAGCTGCCCAACGGCCCTGCCGACCCCGCGCGCCGCTTTCAGGGCCAACGCTTTGTGCATCACAAGCTGGACGAGGCCACGTGGACCCCGTTTCGGCTGGCGGGGTTCGAGGCCAGCGACACCGGGATTGCCGATGGAACACAGGGCGTGGCAGGCGTGCAGGTCGCCCGCCGCAGCACGGGCAAGCCGGGTTGGGCTGCGCATGACAGTGACATCCATTTCACCTTTGTCCTGAGCGGCACCATGACACTGGAGGCGGAGGCGCGCGATCCCTTTGCCCTTGAGGCCGGGGACGCCTTTGTTATTCCTCCGGGTCAGGCGACGCGCTATGCAGACCCATCGGATGATCTGGAACTGTTGGAAGTGTCGCTGCCCGGGCGGTTCGAGACCCGGGACATCGACAGGTGAGGATTTGAAATGAGTGCCTTGAAGTCGGCCGCGCTGGCCGTGCGTGAGAATGCCCACGCGCCCTATTCGAATTTTCAGGTGGGGGCGGCGCTGCGCACTGTCGATGGCACCGTATATTCCGGCTGCAATGTGGAAAATGTGGCCTATCCCCAAGGCACCTGTGCCGAGGCCGGAGCCATCGCCGCCATGGTGGCGGCAGGTGAGCGCGAGATTGCGGAGGTCTATGTGGTGGCGGGCAGCCCCATGCCCGTGACGCCCTGCGGTGGCTGCCGCCAGAAGCTGGCGGAGTTCGCGGGCGGCGATGTGCGCGTGACCATGGCCACCACCGGCGGGGTCGAGCAGGTGATGACCATGGCCGAGCTTTTGCCCGGTGCGTTTGGCATGGATCACCTGGACGTTGCGACATGAGCGACGCCCGCAGCATCATCGGCAAGTTGCGCAATCGGCAGACGCCTGCGCGCGACGAATTGCAGTGGTTTGCCCAAGGCCTGGCCGACGGGTCCGTCACCGACGCGCAGGCCGGGGCCTTTGCCATGGCGGTGTGCCTGAACGGCTTGGGCGATGTGGGCCGGGTGGCGCTGACCATTGCCATGCGCGACAGCGGTCGGACGCTGGACTGGGGTGGAGAGGCGCCGGTGCTGGACAAGCATTCCACGGGCGGGGTGGGCGATTGCGTCAGCCTTGTGCTGGCCCCTGCACTGGCCGCCTGTGGTGCGGTGGTGCCGATGATATCGGGCCGTGGCCTAGGTCATACTGGCGGGACACTGGACAAGCTGGACGCCATTCCCGGCCTGACGACCCAACTGGACGAACGGCAGTTCCGGGATGTGGTTGGCCGCGCGGGCTGCGCCATCGTCGGGGCCACGTCCGACATCGCGCCTGCGGACAAACGGCTGTATGCGGTGCGCGATGTGACGTCGACGGTGGAAAGCCTGGACCTGATCACCGCGTCCATCCTGTCGAAAAAGCTGGCCGCCGGTCTGGATGCGCTTGTGCTGGACGTCAAAGTCGGCTCGGGCGCTTTCATGAAGGACGCTGACGCCGCGCGGGAACTGGCCGAAGCGCTGGTCAGGACCGCCAACGCAGCCGGGTGCAAGACCACGGCGCTGGTTTCCGACATGAGCCAACCCTTGGCCCGGTCCGTCGGCAATGCGGTCGAGGTGGCGGAGGTGATGCGGGTGCTGACCGGCACCGCCAAGGGCCCATTGGTCGAGGTTGCCGCGATCCTGGGCGGCGTGCTTTTGGTCAACGGCGGATTGGCCGAAGATGTTCAGGGCGGCGCCGATGCCATCGTGGCAGCCATCGCCGATGGTCGCGCCGCGGAACGCTTCGGCACCATGGTGGCGGCCATGGGAGGGCCGGTGCACTTCGTCGAGAACTGGGGCCGGTTCCTGCCGGAGGCGACGGTGATCCGCGAAGTATCGGCGCATGGTCCGGGATATGTGACTGCCATCAACGGCGAGGCGCTGGGTCTGGCCGTAGTGGCCCTTGGCGGCGGGCGTGCGGTAGAGACCGACATGATCAACCCTGCGGTGGGCGTGTCGGGTGTGATCCGACTGGGCACGCAAGTGGACCGTGGCACGCCGCTTGCCGTGATCCACGCGGCACGACCCATAGATGCGGACCGGGCAGAGGCGGCGCTGCGCGCCAGCATCACCATCGGTGCGGCCCCTGTCGACGTGCCTGACCTGATTTCCGAGCGGGTGGGCTGATGGCCCGCGCCTTTCTGATCGTGATGGATTCCGTCGGGATCGGCGGGGCGCCGGATGCGGCAGAGTATTTCAACGGCGACGTGCCCGATACCGGGGCCAACACATTGGGCCATATCGCGCAGGCCTGCCGAGAGGGGCGCGCCGAGCAGGGACGCAGCGGGCCGCTGGCCGTGCCGCATCTGGAGGCACTGGGCCTGTTCAGGGCCGAGGCCCTGGCCAACGGGCGTGCGGCGGATGAAGGCCCATATGGCGCGGCGACCGAGGTGTCACGGGGCAAGGACACGCCGTCGGGCCATTGGGAACTGGCGGGCCTGCCGGTGCCGTGGGACTGGCACTATTTTCCCGACACGGAGCCGGCCTTTCCCGATGAGGTGGTGCGTGCTGTGTGCGACGCTGCGGGCACCCAGGGCATTCTGGGCAATTGCCATGCATCAGGGACAGAGATCATCGCCCGCCTTGGGGCCGAGCATGTCCGGACCGGAATGCCCATCTGCTACACCTCTGCCGACAGCGTGTTCCAGATCGCGGCGCACGAGGATGCATTCGGCCTTGATCGACTGCTGGATCTATGCCGGTCCGTGGCCCCGGTCCTGCACGCGATGAAGGTCGGCCGGGTCATCGCCCGACCCTTTGTCCGGACCGAGGGCGCGTTCGAGCGCACCGGCAACCGCCGGGATTTCGCCATCACTCCGCCCGCTCCGATCCTGACCGACTGGGTGCAGTCCGCGGGTGGTCGCGTGCACGGTGTGGGGAAGGTTGGCGACATCTTTTCCATGCAGGGCTTTGACGACGTGACCAAGGGGACGGATGCGCAGCTGATGGAGGATCTTGGCCGCCTGATCGACGCGGCCGAGGACGGATCGCTGACATTTGCCAACTTTGTCGAGTTCGACAGTCTGTACGGTCATCGCCGGGATGTGTCGGGCTATGCCCGGCATCTGGAGTGGTTCGATGCGCGCATCGGTACGCTGCTGCCCCGCTTGCGGGACGGGGACCTGCTGGTCCTGACCGCGGATCACGGCAACGACCCCACCTGGGTTGGCACCGACCACACACGCGAGCGGGTGCCGGTGCTGTGTGCCGGCCATGACGGGCCGCCCTTGGGGTTGATCGGGTTTGTCGACGTGGCGGACCTTGTGGCCCGCCACCTTGGGGCGCGACTTGAATGAGCGCCTGACGGCGCACGACATTTTTCAGGGGGCTCTGCCCCCGTCGCTTGCGCGACTCCCCCGGGATATTTTCAGCCAGAAGAAACATGGATGGTTGTGTGCGACTGCGGGGTTGGGCAGAAGGGAGACGAAGGAGACCGTCATGACCGAGCATGTGACCGTTGTTGATCACCCCCTTGTGCAGCACAAGCTGACCATCATGCGGGATGAGGCCACGCCCACGGCCGTGTTCCGCCAGCTGTTGCGCGAGATCAGCCAATTGCTGGCGTACGAGGTGACGCGCGGGCTGGAGATGACCACCAAGACCATCCGCACCCCCATGGCGGAGATGGACGCCCCCACCCTGGCCGGCAAGAAACTGGCGCTGATTTCCATCCTGCGGGCAGGCAACGGCTTGCTGGATGGGGTGTTGGAATTGATCCCGTCGGCGCGGGTCGGCTTTGTCGGGCTTTACCGGGACGAAGAGACCCTGAAACCGGTGCAGTATTACTTCAAGGTGCCCGACGGGCTGGAGGACCGGATCGTGGTCGCCGTGGACCCGATGCTGGCCACCGGCAACTCGTCCGTTGCGGCCATCGACCTGTTGAAGGAGGCCGGGGCCACCGACATCCGCTTTCTCTGCCTGCTGGCGGCGCCCGAGGGAATCGAACGCATGAGGGACGCCCACCCGGACGTGCCGATCGTGACGGCGGCCGTCGATGAGCGCCTGAACGAGGTCGGTTACATCGTTCCGGGCCTTGGCGATGCGGGCGATCGCATGTTTGGCACCAAATAAGGGCCATCGCCGCTTTACTCGGGCGCGGGCTTGAGGCATCGTTTCACCATATCTTGTGGGGGATATGATGAAAGTTACAAGAGTTATCGCCATTGCGGTCATTGCCGCCTCTGCGGCGCTGGCGGGCGCGCAGGCACAGAACCTTCGGAACAACCAGACCCCGGCCGAGTTTCCGCCGGCGTCCTACAAAAGCACGCAATATGTGGACAGCCGTGGCTGCGTCTTTATTCGGGCGGGCATCGACGGCAACGTCACCTGGGTGCCGCGGGTGAACCGGCAACGTCGGCTGATCTGTGGTCAGACCCCGAGTTTGAGCGGAACGCAGGTGGCTGCGGCACAGGCCGCCACGCCGAAACAGGCCAAGCCGCCGGTGCAGATCACGGTGGATGCACCGTTGGCTGCAACAACGCCCACGCCGAAGCCCGCGCCCAGGCCCACAGCAAAACCGGTGGCTGCGCCGAAGCCGAAGCCGAAACCGAAGCCAACCGTGACGGCCGAAACCAAACCCGCGCCCAAGCCCGCAGCGGCAGCGGCCCCCACACGGCGGGTCATCGTGCGCACCGCGCCACCTGCAGCGCCCAAGCCGACGCCGGCACCACCCGTGCAGCAGGCACGCGTTGCACCGGCCGCGCCTGCGGCACCCGTCTGTCGTGGCGGCAACACGGTGAGCCAGAAATACATCAACGGCAACACAAACGCACAATACCCGGTGCGCTGCGGGCCCCAGTCCAGTTCGCCGTCGATCGGTGGGTATGAGACGACGACCCGACAGGCCTCCGCGGTCACCGTGCGGCGCGGCACGACGCAAACGGCCACTGTTCCGACGACAGTGCGACGGGTGCCTGCGCGCAGTGCTGCGGTGTCGCAACAGACGCGGGTCATGCCCGCGCAGGTCTTTGACAACCGGGTGCAGGAAATCGGTGCGGACCGTGTGCCCGCGGGCTTTCGCCCGGCATGGGAAGATGACCGCCTGAACCCGCGCCGCGCCGAACAGAGCCTGGAAGGTATCGCACGCACGCGGCTGATCTGGAGCAACACCGTGCCGCGCCGTCTGATCGACCGCCAGACCGGCAACGACGTCACGGCAAAGGTGCCTTTGGTCTATCCCTACACGGACGTGGCCACGCAACAGCGCGATCTGGGAACCGTGACGCTGGTGCGTCGGGACGGGCAACTGATGAAGCGGATCGTGCGCAATCGGGCCAAGGCGCGGACGCCGACGGTGTCCACCCGTTCGGCACCGGCCCCCAAGGCGGCGCGCGTCGTCCGCGCACAGCCCAAGGCACAGCCGCAACCGCAACAGCCGACCGCGCCCGCGCCCGGCCCAAGCGGACGCTTTGTCCAGGTCGGAACCTTTGGTGTGCCGTCCAACGCCCAGGCCACCGCGCGACGGTTGCAGCAGGCGGGGCTGCCAGTGCGCATCGGTGCGATGCAACGGGGCAGCAAGCAGTACCAGATCGTGATGGCGGGGCCCTTCACTTCGTCCCAGACCCTGTCACAGGGGCTGAAGACTGCACGGTCCCTTGGCTTTGGTGACGCCTTCGTGCGCTGAGACCCGCGCCTGCGTGCAGCCGATGTCGAAAACGCGTTAGCTGTCGCAAATCGCCTGAAGTGGCAGCCAATCCCGATCCGGCATGATCGGGGCGGCCCCCTTGCCGGCCATCGGATCAGCCTCGATCAGGGGCAGGGTTTCCTCGCCCGAGATATCGCGCGCCCGCGCATAGGGTGTGCTGCGCAGCCCCGCCTTGGCGAAGGCGGGAAGCAACCTGTCGCTGGCGGTCGGTCTCGGCGGGTTGGCCAGTTGTGCCTCGGCATGGGCATCAAGCGCTGCGGCGGGCAGTGCGCCGGTGGTCAGCAAGGTGGCCGTGGCACCGGTGCCCGCACCCTCGAGCAGCAAGCGCAAGGGGGACGGTTCTTGTGCACGCGCAAGCTCGGCCAGCACGTAGCCCGCGGCGACATCCGGTTCCTCGTAATCCTCGACCAGCGCGCGGTTGAGCAATACGGTGCCCCCGGGCAGCAGCAGCGCATCGCGCACCCCACCGGGCAGGATCACGACGCGGGCCGCGCCCACCCGGCCAGCAAGAGCGGTCAGCCCCGGGCGCGCATCGGCGCTGCGGCAGGGCGGTCCCGAGACCCGTTCGATCCGGGCCAGCAGCGCGTCGCCGATCTCGGCTTCCTTCACGTCCGGAACGACGCGCAGCGCGTGATCGACCAATGCACCCGGCAACCAGAACACCGCCAGCGCCACGACCGAGGCCGCCGATATCGCTGCCCCGAGCCAGCGCAACCGCCCTGGACGCGGACGCGCGCGGGCCACGGCGCGGCGCAGGGTTTCGATGGCGTCGATCATCTCGGCATCCTCGGCCTGCAATTCCAGCGTCTCGTCCGGATCGCCATCGGGGTGAAAGACGGCCCCCGCCCGGCTGTCCGACTTGCGTTCGATCGCGGCAAGGGACCAATGCGCAAGCGCGGTGTCATTGAGATCAGAGATCACCAGGGTGGCGTCGCCGATCGACACGACTACCTCGCGCCGCTGCCCGTCAGGCGTGGCACGCCACAGGCCCGTCGCTTCGAGCCGCTCGTATTTGTTCAGTGCTGTCATGCCTGTCGGTCGGGCCTTTGACCCTTGTTCTGGCGCAACGATATCACGCTGGCAGATTGTCGCCAAGACGCGCCATGGCGGCGTGCCTTGCGCAATTGTGATTTGTGCTGTGCCCCGGGTTCGTTACGGTTTGGATATTGCGGGCCCGACCAAAGGATTTTTCATGTTCAAACGACTGCTTTCAGTACTGGCCGCCCTGGCCCTGCCCGTCGGGGCCTCGGCCGCGTCCGAGGGCACGCGCATTCAGGTCACGGGCGAGATCATCGACACATGGTGTTATTACTCAGGCGTCATGGGCAGCCCGGATGCGGTCGTGGGTTCGGCCCACCACACCTGCGCGTTGTGGTGCAGTGCGGGTGGCATTCCGGTGGGACTGCTGGCCGAGGATGGCACGGTCTACATGGTGCTCAAGGTGGGAGACGACGCGCAAGCGGCGGGCGGCGACACGCTGTTGCGGCTGGCAGCGCATACTGTCGAGGCTGACGGGATGCTCTATGAGCGGGACGGGCTGAAATACATCGTGGTGTCGGACGTGGTGTCGGACCTTGATATCACCAACCAGAACCACAACGATTACGGCAACGTGCCGCCGTTTTCGATCCCGGATCCGAACAAGTGAGGCGGCCCATGTTCAAGTATCTTATGGCTGCGACCCTGATGGCCAGCCCGTTGGCGGCACAGGATTTTTCCGAAGGATCAGAGGCGCGCAGCTGGAACCTGTATGCCGAAAAGCCCGCCAGGTTCGAGGCGCGGGTCGTCGATCTGGTTTGCGAGTTCACGGGCGACTGCCCGGACGATTGCGGCGCGGGCAAGCGGCAGTTGGGGCTGCTCCGTACCGCCGACGATGTGCTGGTGCTGGCGATGAAGAACAGCCAGCCCGCATTCACCGGGGCGGCTGTGGAATTGCAGCCCTATTGCAACCAGACCATCACCGTGGACGGGTTGCTGATCGATGATCCGGATCTGGGGGCGCAAAACGTCTACCTGGTCCAGACCATCGTCCCGCCGGGTGGCGGGGACAAGATCAAGGCCAACAGGTGGACCAAGGACTGGGCCAAGGCCAACCCGGAGGCCAAGGGCAAGGGTCCGTGGTTCCGCCGCGATCCCCGGATCAAGGACATCATTGCGGAAGAGGGGTATCTGGGCCTGGGACTGGATGCGGATGCCGCGTACATTGCCGAGAATTTCTGACGTGTGGCGCGCCCTTGCCGTGGGGCTGTGCCTGACCGCGGTTCCGGCAGTGGGGCAGTCGCCGTTTCCCGTCGACATCGGCGGTGCCTACAGCCTGACAGATCAGCACGGCCAGACGCGAACACATGTTGATCCCGATGGCCGGGCCCAGCTTCTGTTTTTTGGCTACGCCAATTGCCTGAACATCTGCTCCGCGGCCTTGCCGTTGATGGCGCAGGTGGTGGACGAACTGGCCAAAGACGGGCTGGAGGTGGTGCCGGTGATGATCACCGTCGCGCCCGAGCAGGACCGGGTCGGGACGATGGGCCCCCCGCTGGCCGCGATCCATCCTGATTTCGTGGGGCTGACCGGTGATCAGTCGGCGTTGCAACAGGCCTATGACGCGTTCAAGGTCGAGGTCACGCCCCTGTTTCAGGATCCGGAACACGGCTGGGTCTATGCCCATGGCAGTTTCGTTCATCTGCTGGATGCGGAAGGCGCGTTGCTGACCCTGTTGCCGCCCGTGCTGGATGTGGATCAGGCCGCCGGGATTGCGCGCGGTTACCTGGTTTCTGACAGCTAGGGCGCACCACAGGTGCGCCTTACGGTAAGGCGGAGGTGTCCTCCGCCTTCGGGGGCGCTGCCCCCGGACCCCCGGGATATTTCCGGCCAGAAGAAACAGGTATTTCATTGGTTTCGGGGTTCAGGCCGTAAGGTGCCGCGATCTGCCAGACGTGATCGGGCACCATGTTCTTCATCTTGGCTGGCAGCGCGTGGCGCAGATGCAGGATGGTTTCGGCCGCCTTCATCTCGACCCGGGCGCGGGCGAATTCCAGACCGCGCGGCCCGGTGCGCGGTTGCAGCCAGCTGACGATGGGCCGCACCCAGTTCGGCATCCGGCGCAGGGGCAAACCGCCCGCCGCGCGTGCCGTATTGGCGATGAAGCCCTTTACCGCGCCGTGCCGTTTGCCACGGCTGCCCACGGGCAGCAGCGTGATCCGGTCGCCCAGCCCATCGAGCATCTCGGCCCCGCGCGCATTGCGCACCAGCACCCATTGGTCCCCGTTGCCGCCCATATACCCCACGGTGATGTCGGCCAGAACGTTGGTGTAGTCCACGCAGGTCCGGCAGGTCAGCGGGAAAAAATCCGGGGCAAGGTCCGAGATCGGCAGTTGCAGGAACGGGATCAGCCGTTGCCGCCCATCGGCATAGCGCAGTTCGACCCGGAAGTCGGTGCGGAATTCGAGATAGGTGATGCTGTTCGGGTCCTTGTCCAGAAGTGCCAGGAAGTCGTGGAAGTTTTCAGTCGTGGTGTTGTCGGAACAGGGGGTGCCGATGACATAAAGCCGATCGAGGCCGAGCGATGCCTCGAGCCGCCGCAGGGCGTAGATCTGGCAGGGGATGCCGATCACCGCGAGACGGGTCAGCCCGCGTTCCCGTGCCTGTTCCAGCAGGGCCAGCAGCGGGGCGTATCCCATGCGCATCCCCCGTGCGCGGGCCATGTCGGCCGGTTCGGTGATCAGGGCGGGTTGCGGTTTCCAGCGATCCGCTGCGTCCGGCACGACGGTCAGGACCGCATCAACCTTGCCGCTGGCCAGCAGATCCGCCGCAAGCGCAGTGGTGATGCCGGACCATTGCGCACCGTCCGCGGGGTTTGCCATCCGCGCCCGGTGCATCGCCTGCACGGGGCCAAAGAACAGCTCGTCCCCCTGCCCGCGCGCGCGGCCATGCACCGCCTGTTCCATCGCGGAGTAGTCCGGCTTGATGAACTGGCAGGCCGCGCCGCAGGCCGACGGATCAGCCATCCGCGACACGCCGCAATCGGTGCACAAGGAACGCGGGACCGGGTCGCGCAGGCTCAATTGAACTGTTCCGAGATCAGCCGCTCCTCGAGCCCGTGGCCGGGGTCGAAGAGAATGCGGTGCACGACCGAGGGTTCGGACTGGATCTCGACCGCCGTGATGTTGCCGAAGGAGCGCGAGTCCGCCTCGGCCATGACGGGGCGTTTTTCAACCTCGAGAACGTCGATGCGGACCTTGGCCGATTTCGGCAACAGCGCCCCGCGCCAACGCCGGGGGCGAAAGGCCGCAACCGCCGTCAGCGCCAGAACGTCCGACCCGATGGGCAGCACGGGCCCATGGGCCGAGTAGTTGTAGGCGGTGGAACCCGCAGGCGTCGCCACCAGCGCGCCGTCACAGACCAGTTCGTCCAGCCGCAACCGGCCATCCACGCTGATCCGCAGCTTGGCGGCTTGTGCGCCGGTGCGCAGCAGCGACACCTCGTTGATGGCCAGCGCATCGTGGCTGGCACCTGCGGTGTCCCAGGCCAACATGCGCAGCGGGTTGATCTCGGCCAGTTCGGCGGCTTCCAGCCGTGCTGCCAGATCGGTTTCGCTGTATTCGTTCATCAGGAACCCGATGGTGCCCCGGTTCATGCCATAAACCGGGGCGTCCAGATGCTGGGTGCCGTGCAGGGTCTGCAGCATGAACCCGTCCCCACCCAGCGCCACGATCACGTCCGCCATATCCATGTCGGCATCGCCGTAACGCCCGATCAGGGCCGCCCGCGCGGTCTGGGCCACGGGCGCGCGGCTGGCGACAAAAGCGATCTTGAGGGGCATGCGGTTTCCTATGGCCGACGTCTGTCGCCAAAAGAACCATAACTTTTCAAACCTTACCAGCGTTCCGGCCCGTTTGCCGCTGGCCGTACACAGAAAGTCGGATTACATGGTTTGCCAACGCAGCCGTTTCCGATACGAAACGCGCATCCGTCAACCGACTCAGTCTGATCAGGAGAGTGTCATGAACGCCCCCCACCGTACCGATGGTTTCTTTACCCAAAGCCTTGCCGACCGCGATCCCGAGCTGTTCGGTTCGATCCGGGACGAGCTTGGCCGCCAGCGGGACGAGATCGAGCTGATCGCGTCGGAAAACATCGTGTCGGCTGCCGTGATGGAAGCGCAGGGCAGCGTGATGACGAACAAATATGCCGAAGGTTATCCGGGCCGTCGGTACTATGGCGGCTGCCAGTACGTGGACGTGGCCGAAAATCTGGCCATCGACCGGGCCAAGCAGCTTTTTGGCTGCGGCTTTGCCAATGTGCAGCCCAATTCGG
>JBCBFX010000071.1:0-21243 GCA_038527345.1 Pseudomonadota bacterium
GCCGCACCCTTTGGCAAACCGCCTGCACCCGCCCCGATTTTTCAGCGAAAAATCGCCCCCGCCCTACGTCAGATTTTTCATAAATCTGAATCTGCGCCACTCAGCGCACGGGCAGGAACACCTCTAGCGCCGCGACCGCCATCAGCGCCATGTCGCCGGCAACAGGCACCTCCATTCCGCCGCGTGCGGGCCTGACCTCGACGGTGCCATAGGGCAGCAGCGCTGCAATGGCGTCCACATCAACGGCTTCGGGCCGCGGTACGGCCACATGAACGACCACGCGCATGATGTCACGATCCAGTCCCAGCGTGCCGAAGATCGGCAAGGACACGCCCTGCAGCGCCTGTTCCACAGCCCGGCGCGCGGCCTTGGTCATGTCCCGGCCGTGCAGATCCACGCCCTGCGCCATTTCGATGATCAGACGCTGCTCGTTCATGCCGCCACCGACACGATCAGAGCCGCCTGTGCCATGACCGTCGGGTTGCCGATGCCCTCGGGGCGTGGCACGTCCAGACCGCCCTGCGCCACGACGAAAGATGTCTCGCCATAGGGGAACACCTCGGCCAGCACGGACGTGTCGACCAGATCAGGCCGCGCGCAGCCGATATGAACCTCGATCCGCATCGCCTCTTTCTCCACGCCCATATACTCGGCCAGGTTGATGGAGTTGCGCCACAACGCGGCCCGCACCGCACGGGCCGCGGCCTCGGTATAGCTGCCCCGGCGCAGGGACGTGCCCAGCCCGAATTCGACGATCATCGGACCGCTCATGGCGCGCCCTCCTCTACCGGAAAGACAAAGCACTTGTCGCGCCTGATGCGCAGCCACATCACGGTGTCCGGTTGCGGCAGGAATACACCGGGCACCGTGACCTTCATCACGGTGTCGTCATGGTCCAGACGAAATTCCACCAGGCTTTCGTTGCCCATGAAACGCGCCCGCATGACCGCCGCGCGCGCCGCCGTGCCTTCGGCGGGGGTGGGGGCCGGACCAACGCCCGCGCGGTCAAAGTCGATCTTCACGTGCTGTGGGCGAAACACGATATCCACATCCGTTCCGTCCGGCACGCCGGGTGCAAGGAACCGGCCGAACGGCGTCATGGCCAACGCTCCCTCGACCCGCGCGCGCAACCGGTTTGCGTCGCTGAAAAAGGCAACGGATTCGCGGTCGGCAGGGCGGGTATACACGTTGTAGGGCGCGCCCTTTTGCACGATGCGCCCGTCGCGCATCAGCGCGATCTCATCGGCCATGCGCATGGCCTCTTCCGGCTCGTGCGTGACCAGCAGCACAGCCGTGTCCTCTTCCTTGAGAATGGCAAGGGTCTCGTCCCGGATACCGTCGCGCAACCGGTTGTCGAGGCCGGAAAACGGCTCGTCCATCAGCATGATGCGGGGCCGCGGAGCCAGGGCACGGGCCAGGGCCACCCGCTGCTGCTCGCCCCCCGACAACTGGTGCGGGTACATGTCGATGAAACGCGCCATGTGTACGCGCGCCAGCATCTCTTCGACCCGCGCCCGCTTGTCCGCACGTGATCCGCGCAGGCCATAGGCCACGTTGTCGGCCACCGAAAGATGCGGAAACAGCGCAAAGTCCTGAAACATCAAGCCGATCTCGCGCCTTTCGGGCGGGACCCGCGTGACCGTGTCACAAATCATCTGCCCGTCGACCCGGATCTCGCCGCTGTCCTGCATGTCGACGCCCGCGATGATGCGCAAGGTGGTCGACTTGCCGCAGCCGGACGGGCCCAGCAGACACGTCACCTGCCCCGCCTCGATCTGAAGGCTGACACCGTCCACCACGGTACGGCCCTCGTACCGGCGCACGATGTTGCGGATATCCAGTCGCGGTGCGGTCACGCGTTCCATTCCCGATCAAAACAGTCGGGGACGTATCAGGCCCGCCGCCGACCCGCAAGCGGCAGCGCCTGTTGCGGATGCGCATCAACCGCGCATCTTGGGCCGTGGGACCGCTGACGGCGGTTGTGCATGACAACCGGCACCGTCAGACACGGCGTGGGGAAATCAATCAGGGTACACATCCATGAACAAGTTCCATGCCGCACTCGCGGCCGTTGTCGTATTGGCGGGTTGCGAGGCCGCCGAGGTCACACAGCCACCGGTGGAAGTCTCGATAAAGTCCACCGTCCCGTCCGAACGCATCCTGGGCTTCACGGAACCGGTCATCCGGGCCTATGTCCGCAAGGATGGCAATCAAAGCGAAATCATCGGCGCTCGGTGCACCTTCGATTCTGCCGAAATCTCGGGCGATCTGGTGACGCCGGCCATCGTGCGCATGCCGATCTTCAAACGGCAGCCCACGACACTGCGCATGGCGTGCGCCACGCCCGAACTGGCAGGCAACCGCAACATCGGGCCCCAATTGAATGGTACGGCCGTGGGCGGCGCGTCCCCGGCTGGTCTGGTGGTGGGCCTCGTCACGGCCTCGATCGTCGCGGCACAGGACAAATGGTCCTACGGGGCCAACAACATCGGCATCGGTGTCCAGATGGAACCCAAGGCCGCGGAATAGGACGGCGCACGGGTCGGCGGACGGGCGTCTTTGCGCGGCAGCGCAAACAGAGCCGCCCCCGGCCCTACACGATCTCGAATGACGTTTCCGCCCGGTCCATACCGTTCACCTGCACCGTCAGGCCATGCACACCGGGATGCAGTTCGAACGTGGTCGCATTGGCCTTGAGCACGTGGCGCTTTTTAAGAACCAGCGGTCTGCCCGCAAGCACCTTTGCCACCTTCAGCTTGAACACCTTTTCACCTGATCGCCCGCCCGGGCGGGCAAAACGGATGCGGTAGTCGACCAGCACAGGTGCCGTCTTGGGCGCAGCCAACGTCACCGTGATCTCGATCGCCTCCCCCAACCGCACGGGGTCCGGCATCACGGAAACGCCCACGGACACGTCCGCATCGCGACGATAGCCCAGCATCGCCATGGCTCCGGCATGGCCCTGCTTGACCAGCGTGCGCAAAGCATGGCGGCGCATCCAGTCCCGCTCTCTTTTCGCCTGCTGGCCGCCCTTTTCCCATGCTTCCAGCCGGTCCAGCACCATGTCAGGGGCAATCTTGGCCACATCGTTCAGGTGATTGGCGACCGAACGCGTGACAAACCGCGTCGGGTCCGCCTGCAACCGGTCCAGCAGCGGCAAGGCGCGGGCCGGGTCCAGATCGATCTTGCGCGCCCATGGCAGCTTGGGGCGCGTCCCTTCGCTCACCAGGCGACGTACATGATAGTGCGGATCCGCCACCCAGCTCTCCAACCGCGCCAGCGTCTGCGTCGGCCAGCGGTTCAGGAAGGGGCGGATGTAGAACTCCATCGAAAACCGTTGCGTGGCGGCATGCAGCAGGTCAAGCGCCCGGTCGCAGTCCGCTTCCAGCCCGTGGCGCACGGCCAGCACCCCGGGCACGGCGTGGATAAAGCGGCCAAAGTCGTCATCGCGCAGACCGGGGTCCAGCGGCGGCGGCATCGCGGCCTCGATCTGTGCGGCCATGGTCGGAAAATCCGGGGCCAGATATGGCTCCAGGCAGTCCGCGAACCAGTCAAGACACTCCAGCAATGACCGTTCGGCCACGCCGGACAGCGCATCACGGTGAAATCCGTCGCGGTCGAAACCCGGCACAGCGGCAGAATACTGATCCGCAAGATCACCTAAGCTGTCCGCGTTAAACAGCTGATCCTTCAACGAAAATGTCGGCTGCGCCTTGGCCATCAGATGGTCGCGTTCGTGGCACCGCCGTCCAGCAGGATGTTTTGCCCCACGATAAAGCCCGCGTGCTGGGAACACAGGAACGCACAGGCGGCCCCGAATTCTTGCCGCGTGCCGTAACGTCCCGCCGGGATGGTGGCGGAACGGCGCGCGCGGGCCTCTTCGACGGTGATGCCTTCGCGCTCGGCCACGGGGCCGTCCAGCGCGTTGGCACGGTCGGTGGCATGGATGCCGGGCAGCAGGTTGTTGATGGTGACGCCCTTGGCCGCGACCTGACGCGCAGTGCCCGCGACATACCCGGTCAAGCCGGTGCGCGCGGCATTGGACAGGCCCAGTTGCGGGATTGGCGCCTTGACCGATTGCGAGGTGATGTTGACCACCCGGCCCCAGCCGCGCTCCATCATGCCGGGCAGCGATGCCTTCATCAGGGTGATGGGCGTCAGCATGTTGGCGTCAAGGGCGGCAATGAAGTCTTCCCGGTCCCAGTCGTGCCACATGCCTGGCGGCGGGCCACCTGCGTTGTTGATCAGGATATCGACATCGCCCGCAGCTTCCAGCAGCTGCGCCTGCCCCTGCGCCGACGTCACATCGCAGGCCACGGCGGTCACGTCGACCCCGTGCGCCGCGCGAATGGCCTCGGCTGCCGCCTCCAGCGCCTCGGTCCCGCGCGCATTCATCACCAGGTTCACTCCGGCCTCTGCCAGGGCTTCGGCACAGCCCAGCCCCAACCCCTTGGACGATGCGCAGACCAGCGCCCGTTTGCCCGCAATTCCCAAATCCATGATCCATCCCCCAAAACCCGGTTGTTTCCCAAGGCCTAGCGCGGTGGCGCGACCAACGCCAGCAAAAGGCCGAAGCGTTGACCGAACCGTGCCACAATTCTACGCTATCCGTTCGGAAAACAAACCGAGCATCCACATCCCGCATGTCACACGACGCGCCCCATGCCGCCCACAATCTGCCCGTTCTGCGGGCCGAGGACGTGCGCGTCACGGATGGGGCAAATATCGGCGACGTGCTGTCCTGCGGGGACGAGTTGCTGCTGGACGATATCTATACGCTCGCGTCCGGGGCCGAACCCTTTCGCCTGAGCCTGCATGTGACGGACCAGGCGCACATGACCGTCGCCGAAGGCAGCGCCATTGGTGTGCGCGGGGCCACCATTCACCTGGACTGCGCCATCACGCTGATGCCGACCGATGGCGAGGTGGTCGATGCAATCGTGTTGGTCGAAGTGGATGACGACGGCGCCATTGCCGCAATCTATCTGTTGCCGATGGCGCCGCTGGGTCCGCGCACGCCCTATGCCCTTGTGGGCATTGACCGCAAGGGGGCGCGCGAAAGGCTGGCGCAGATGGCCTGCGCCCGGTTCACCCGCGGCACCCATATCACCATGGCATCGGGCGCACAGATCCCGATCGAACATCTGAATGTCGGTGACCGTGTGCTGACGCGCAATGACGGCGTGCAAGACGTGCGCTGGATTGGCCAGTCCACGGTGCGGGCCGTGGGCGATTTCGCGCCCATTCGCATCACCGCGGGCACGCTGAACAACCTGCATGACCTTGTCGTGTCGCCGGATCATCGGCTGTTCATCTATCAGCGCAGCGACCAGCTGGGGGCGGGCCGGTCCGAACTTCTGGTCAAGGCCCGGCACCTTGTGAACGGCGAAACCGTTGTGGTGCAGGACGGCGGGTTCGTGGACTATTTCGAACTGCTCTTCGACTCGCACCAGATCATATACGCCGAAGGGATTGCGGCGGAATCCATGCTGATCGACCCACGCACCCAACCCGCCGTTCCCCGGGAGGTGCAGGCCCTTCTGAGCCCGCACGACCAGCACGGGCTGTCCGGGCTGGATGTCACCGAAAACCTGCTGGACCGCCCTGATGCGGCGGAGCTTCTGCGTCGGGCCTCGACCCGGCGGCCTTGACGCAGATCAATGCGGAAACCCGGCTCGCGCAGCAGGGTATCGGTCGACACAGTCGGAGCCTTGATCATGTCGTTGCCTGCAAAGATCCTCGCCTTTACGGATATGTCCGCGCGGTCCGACCGCGCGGTGCGCCGCGCCTTCGAATTGGGGCGCACCCATGACCTGCCGGTGACAGTTGTCAGCGTGCTGGATGACGCGATGCCGGGGGATCTGACCGGCCCCTTGCGCGACAAGGCGCGGGCGGAACTCAACCGATTGGCCGAAGCCGAAGGCAACGGGGTCCGCAGCGAGATCGTGGTGCGGGTGGGCGATCCAACCGCTGAATTGCTCGCGATTGGCATGGCCGACCCGGATGCGCTGGTCGTTATGGGCATCCACCGGCCGCGGCCCTTTCTGGATGCCATGCGCGAAACCACGATGACGCGGCTGGTGCGGCGGGCGGGCAATCCCGTTCTGCTGGTGTGCCAACGGCCCGATGCCCCCTATTCCAGGATCATCGCGGCCACGGATTTCTCGCCGGCCAGCACCGCCAGCCTGCGGCTGGCCCATGCGCTTTGCCCGGACGCCGGGATACGCGTTCTGCACGCCCTGCATGTGCCTTACAGCGGGATGCTGAGCCATACAGGCGGCCGTTTGACGGATATCGAACAGGCGTTCTTCAAGGAAGCGCGGGAACAGGACGCGCGGTGGCGCGCCGACGACACCGTGCCGGCCGGTGCCGGCGACACGGAGATCGAGATCGCATCCCCCTACATCCGGCTCAAGGCGATGGCTGATGCGGGCGAGATCGACCTGATCGCGGTGGGCGCACACGGGCGCGTGGGTGCCGCCCCGGCGCTGCTGGGGTCGCTGTCGATCGATCTGATGCGGGATCCGCCCTGTGACATCCTGATCGCGCGGCCCTGAGCCGGGCGGCGGAAACCGACACGGTTTCCGGCCCGTTTTCCGTGTCGGAAAACGGACGCCGCGCAAAAAGTAGGCGCAGCGTCCGCATGTCCTTGCCGAACGGTCGGGCAACGCCGTTCGGTGTGACACCTACTCGGCGTAAAAAAATTCTTCCCGCACGATCCGGTCATCGGCGACGTGATAAACGGCGACCTCCTTCATGTCACTGACCTCGCCATTCTGCTTGTTCTTGACCTTGATCTCGAAAATCACGGCAAAACGGTCGTCGCCATGCGGGAACGGGTCGGAAATATCTCCGCCCAGCATTTCGAAATTTGCATCCCACCAGTCATGCTTGCCCTTGATGGCCTCCAACCCGTGGGCTTCGCGCCCCATGCCGTGATCGACAGGTTCGACCGAAACGGCATCGGCGGCATAAAGGCGCGACAGGTTCGCGTGGGCTGTGCCATCACGGCACCCTGCGACAAGCTTGGTGGCGATATCATTCAGTGACATGGGTCACGTTCCTTCTTCTGTGTTGACCTCTGCACGCTATCCGGGGTTCAAGACAGTTTCTGTCAGCAGGCCACTGCTTGCCGCGCCGCCAGACCACGGCTATATGCGCTGCATGTTGGACAGCACCGCAAATCGCCCTGAACTGCCGCCAGAAATCGCCCGCCGCCGGACCTTTGCGATCATCTCGCACCCCGACGCGGGCAAAACGACCCTAACGGAGAAATTCCTGCTGTTCGGCGGGGCGATACAGATGGCCGGGCAAGTCCGGGCCAAGGGCGAGGCGCGGCGCACGCGGTCCGATTTCATGGCGATGGAAAAGGACCGGGGGATTTCGGTCTCGGCCTCGGCCATGTCGTTCGATTTCACCAGCCAGGCCAAAACATTCCGCTTCAACCTGGTCGACACGCCCGGCCACTCCGATTTTTCCGAGGACACCTATCGCACCCTCACGGCCGTGGACGCGGCCATCATGGTCATCGACGGGGCCAAGGGCGTGGAAAGCCAGACCCAGAAACTGTTCGAGGTCTGCCGCTTGCGCGACCTGCCCATCCTGACCTTTTGCAACAAGATGGACCGCGAAAGCCGCGACACGTTCGAGATCATCGACGAGATCCAGGAAAACCTGGCGATCGACGTGACCCCGGCCAGTTGGCCCATCGGCATGGGCCGCGATTTCATCGGCTGCTACGACATCCTGCGCGACCGGCTGGAACTGATGGACCGCGCCGACCGCAACAAGGTGGCCGACAGTATCGAGATCAACGGGCTGGACGATCCGAAACTGGCCGAGCACGTGCCCGCCGACCAGTTGAACACGCTGCGCGAAGAGCTTGAAATGGCGCGCGAATTGCTGCCTCCGCTGGATACCGAGGCGATGTTGCAAGGCACCCTGACCCCGATCTGGTTCGGCAGCGCCATCAACAGTTTCGGCGTCAAGGAACTGATGGAGGGCATCGCCGCTTTCGGCCCCGAACCACAGGTGCAATCCGCCGAGCCACGCCAGATTTCACCAGAGGAATCAAAGGTGTCCGGCTTTGTCTTCAAGGTGCAGGCCAACATGGACCCAAAACACCGCGACCGCGTGGCGTTTCTGCGTATGGCATCGGGCCATTTCAAGCGCGGCATGAAGCTGACCCATGTGCGGTCCAAGAAACCGATGGCGATTTCGAATCCGGTCATGTTTCTGGCCAGCGACCGCGAATTGGCCGAAGAGGCCTGGGCCGGGGATATCATCGGCATCCCGAACCACGGGCAACTGCGCATCGGCGACACGTTGACCGAGGGCGAGGCGCTGCGCGTCACCGGCATCCCGTCCTTTGCGCCCGAACTGTTGCAGGGTGTGCGCGCGGGCGATCCGCTCAAGGCCAAGCACCTGGAAAAGGCGCTGATGCAATTCGCCGAAGAAGGGGCCGCAAAGGTCTTCAAACCGTCCATCGGGTCGGGTTTCGTTGTGGGCGTCGTGGGCGCGTTGCAGTTCGAGGTGCTGGCCAGCCGGATCGAGCTGGAATACGGCCTGCCCGTCCGCTTTGAAGCGTCGCAATTCACCTCGGCCCGCTGGGTCAGCGGCGAAAAGGATGCAGTGGACGCCTTTGCCAATGCCAACAAGCAGCACATCGCACACGACCATGACGGCGACATCGTGTACCTGACCCGCCTGCAATGGGATATCGACCGCGTGGCGCGCGATTATCCCGACATCACGCTGACCGCGACCAAGGAAATGATGGTCTGATCCATGGTCGACCCCGAGGATACGATCTATCCCGGCGGCTTTGCCAAGCTGATGAAGTTCCTCGAACGGCGGCAGCGCCCCTTTCACGACGCGGCCGACGTGTTGCCGCCGCGCGATGTGGACCTGCTGGCGCTGCACACCACCTCCGTGCCCGCGCCGACCGAGAAGTACGACGACATCCCCCGCTACAACGCACGGCGCAAGTGGCTGGAGTTGCAAAAGGAATTCGAAGGACAGCCGCAACTGCTGCACCTGCACGCGATGCTGATCGCCATGTCGCGGCGCAATGACCCGCCCGGCGACGCGATGCCGTTGTTCTTTCGCATCTGGGACGAACACGGGGCGCTGATGGCCCAGGCCCTGACGGTGCGCTGGTTGATATCCACCGCGACCACCTTTGCCGATTGCGGACGCACGGCGGACCAGCGCGCGCTTGGCATGGGGTTGTCGACGCTGTTCGACCTGGTCAAGCTGCACGACAGCGAACGGCGCAGCATGGGGTTGGCGGGCGACACTCCGGGGCAGTTCGTGCGCCGCCCCAAGCGCCCGCCGCTGGGGTTCGGCATGGCCCCCTATGCCTTCGTCAACGGGGACGTGGACAAGGTGATGCTGGCACGCCTGTGGCAACTGGCCGAACGCGACGGCACCATCCGCCCGCTGGCGATGCGGATGTTGCGGATCGCGATGACCGACAGGCGCAGCATCTTTGGCCGTCTGCAAGCGCTCAAGGACGACCAGACATGACGACCTGGGGCCTGTCCGCCACGATCCTTGCGCCTGCGCGCGATATCTTGCGCTTTGCGGCCTATCACCTCGAACAGGGCGCGCACCGGCTGTACATCTATCTGGACGACGACACGCCCGAGGCCTTTGCCCCGCTCAAGGCGCATCCAAAGATCCGGGTGCAGACCTGCGACACGGCCTACTGGAAACGGCATGGCGGCAAGCGGCCCGACAAGCACCAGGTGCGGCAGGGCACCAACGCCACCCACGCCTATCACCGGCGGGTCGAGGTGAATTGGCTGATCCACATGGACGTGGACGAATTCCTGGTGCCCCAGGGGGATATCGGCACAGTGCTGGGCCGCCTGCCCGACACCACATTGTCCGCCCGGTCCCGGCCCATCGAGTTGCTGGGCGGCGGGCAGACCGCGTTCAAGGGGTTCATCCCCAACGGCCCCGCCCGTCTGGACACGGTTCAGAAGATCTATCCCACCTTCGGGCTGTATCTGAAGGGCGGGTTTGTCAGCCATGTGGCGGGCAAGGTGTTCGTGCGCACCGGCCTGCCCGACGTTTCGATCCAGATCCACAATGCATTTCAGGCCGGCGAACAACTGCCGCGCGCGACCGAACTGGTGCAGGTGGATCTGGCGCACTGCCACGCGACGTCGTGGGGGGCGTGGTTGGCCAGCTACCGCTATCGGCTGGAAAGGGGGTCCTATCGGGCCGAGCTGCAACCGGCGATCAAGGCACACAAGGGCGGCATGAACCTGCACGACCTGTTTCGCATGATCGAAGCGGACGCGGGCGAAGCCGGGTTGCGTGCCTTCTATGACGAAGTGATCGGTGACAGCGCCGACCTGCGCGCCCGGCTCGAGGCGCAGGGGCTGCTGCGGCTGGTCGATCTGGACCTTGACGGCTGTCTCGCGCGGCACTTCCCGGACGTGTCCGTTTGACGGCGCGCGGGACCTTTGCTATTGACGCGCAGCATGTCGGGGCCACGCGCCCCCGCTTGGGCCACGCGGGCCGGCATCATCAGACGCAGCGGGCCAAGTCAGTGTCCGCAACCCACGGACATACATGACAAAATTCTCTGATCTGAACCTGAATCCCAAGGTCCTCAAAGCCATCGACGAAGCCGGGTATGAAACCCCGACCCCCATCCAGGCCGGTGCGATTCCATCCGCGCTTGAAGGGCGCGACGTGTTGGGCATCGCCCAGACCGGCACCGGCAAGACGGCCAGCTTCGTTCTGCCGCTCATCACCCTGCTGGCCCGGGGGCGCGCCCGCGCGCGCATGCCGCGCAGCTTGGTGCTGTGCCCGACGCGGGAACTGGCCGCACAGGTTGCGGAAAACTTCGACACCTACGCCAAGCATGTGAAGCTGACCAAGGCGCTGCTGATTGGCGGCGTCAGCTTCAAGGAACAGGACCTGCTGATCGACAAGGGCGTCGACGTGCTGATCGCCACACCCGGCCGCCTGCTCGATCATTTCGAACGCGGCAAGCTGATCCTGAACGACGTCAAGGTCATGGTCGTGGACGAAGCCGACCGGATGCTGGACATGGGGTTCATCCCCGATATCGAACGCATCTTCGGCCTGACGCCCTTCACCCGCCAGACGCTGTTCTTCTCGGCCACCATGGCCCCCGAGATCGAGCGGATCACCAACACTTTCCTGTCGAACCCCGCACGGGTCGAGGTGGCCCGCCAGGCCACCGCGTCCGAAACGATCGAACAGGGTGTGGTGATGTTCAAGGGTTCGCGCCGCGACCGCGAAGCATCGGAAAAGCGCAAGGTTCTGCGGATGCTGATCGACGCCGAAGGCGAGAAACTGACAAACGCGATCATCTTCTGCAACCGCAAGACGGATGTGGATATCGTCGCCAAGTCATTGAAAAAATACAAATATGATGCCGCGCCCATCCACGGCGATCTGGATCAGTCACAGCGCACACGCACGTTGGACGGGTTCCGCAACGGCGATTTGCGCATCCTCGTGGCCTCTGACGTGGCGGCCCGCGGGCTGGACGTGCCATCGGTCAGCCACGTGTTCAATTTCGACGTCCCCGGCCACCCCGAAGACTACGTGCACCGCATCGGTCGAACGGGCCGCGCGGGCCGCGAGGGCAAGGCGATTTCGATCTGCATCCCCCGCGATGAAAAGCAGTTGGATGCCGTCGAAAAGCTGATCCAGAAAGAGATCACGCGCCTCGACAACCCGCTGAAATCCGGCAAGTCCGAGGACAGCGCGCCCGAGGCTGAGGCTGCCACGGACAAGCCCAAACCGACGCGCAGCCGGTCCCGGTCGAAACCGTCCGAGGCCAAGGCCGAAGTGGCCGCCGACGCCCCCGAAGAGACCAGGACAGAGCCCCCGCGCGAGACATCCTCGAAGTCCCGCAGCCGGTCGTCGTCCAGCCGCAGCCGGTCGTCCCGCGATGATCGTGGTGGCAACAAGGTCGTGGGTCTGGGCGAACACACCCCCAGCTTTATCGAACTGAGCTTCGAGCAGCGGATGGTCAGCTGATAGACGCCGCTACACCCGCTCCAATTGACATGCAGACAAGCGGCGGTTTTCCTGAAGTTGCCGGAATACCGCCCTTTTCTCGCCCGGGATCAGGGGCACAAGGTAACCCGCACTTTTCCGGTTACCGCGCATGTTCGAGTTTTCATTCACCCATCGCCCCCTGCACATTCGTGTGCGCAACACCCAGCGGCTGTTGCGCTGTTGGGGCTGGCACAGGGTCGACGTGGATCGCGCCCGACCAAAGCTGTGGTTGCTGATCCTGCTTGCGGTGCCCTGTGCGCTTGGCGTTTTCGGGCTGTTCTTTCGCCCCGCAGGTCTGACCACGTATCAGGAAGGTTACGGCGCGCTGTCCCATCTGTTGCTTGCGCTCAGCCTGGGGTGCGCTGTGCTGGCGGGATGGCTGGCGTGCAGCTACGCGATTGCAACAGGTCATCCGCAAGCCCGCTGGGAAACGGCGCAGACCGCCTTGCTGATGGGTGTTCCGGCTTTTGGTTGCGCCGCTGTCTTTTCCGCGTTCTTTTTCTTTCAGACGATACCGGCGCTGTCGCTCAGCCTGTTCTCGACCCCGGTTGAAGTCGATGTGATGATCCGCAGCATTGAACGGACCAAGCCGTGCCGGACCCACAGGGGCTGTTGGGAACACAACATCGAACTGAAACGCCATCCGACTTTCACCGTGCGCGGCATGACGGACACGGTTTTTGTCCGCCCGGTCATACTTGACGTGCTGCCGCGCGGATTTCGCAGCGACATGCTGGACCAACCGCAACCTGCGGCGTTGCGCGTGCAAGCGCGGGCGAACTGGTTCGGTGTAAAGATCACCGATGTGCAATCGTACCGGATGCTTAGTGCATCCGGCTGATCACGACCGTCACTTCCGGCTTCTTCCCGATCTCGTCCTGCGCCGACTTGCGCACGATCCGGCGCAGGGCGTCGGTCAGGGTGTCGTCGTCGCGCAGCGTCTTGGCGTCGGCCCGGCCCAGGAACTGGCCCAGGTCTTCCTCCAGCACCTCGACCAGTGCGGCCTTGCTGCGCCCCGTTTCGGCCAGCCCGAGGATCTCGCACCACGGCTCGCCCAGCGGTTCGTCCTGTTCGTCCAGGATCAGCGTCACCGTCACATGGCCGTTCAGGGCCATGCGGATGCGGTTGCGGACCACGCCGTCCAACGCGCCGATCTGCACCGAACCGTCCAGATAGGTGCGCCCCGTCTCGACATATTCGGCCACTGTCGGCGCATTGCCGGAAAGGTCGATCATCATCCCGTTCACCGCCAGCACACCGGTACGACCCGCGGCTTCGGTCAGCTTCACATGCTCGCGCAAATGCCGGTGTTCGCCATGCATCGGCACCACGATCTGCGGGTTCACGATGTTCTGCAACTGCTCAAGGTCGGGGCGGTTGGCGTGGCCGGACACGTGATACAGCCCCGACGAGTCATCGACCACATCCACACCCTTTTCCGACAGCTGGTTCATGATGCGGATCACGCCGCGTTCATTGCCGGGAATGGTCTTGGACGAGAACAGGAACAGGTCCCCCTCGCGCAGTTCCAGCCCCATGTATTTGCCATTGGCCAACTGGGCCGAGGCCGCGCGGCGTTCGCCCTGTGATCCCGTCACCAGCAGCATCAGGTTCTCGCGCGGGATGTTCTGCGCATCCTCGGGGCTGACGGTTTTCGGGAAATCGTGCAGCACGCCGGTTTCCACCGATGCCTCGATCATCCGGCGCATGGCGCGGCCCAGCAGGACGATGGACCGCCCCGCGGCCGCCCCCGCCTCGGCCAGGGTTTTGACCCGCGCCACGTTGGAGGCAAAGGTCGTGGCGACAACCATGCCGTCGGTATGGCCGCGCACCAGCTTTTCGATCTCGGGGCCTACGGACTGTTCGGACCGGCCGGGATGCGGCGAAAACACGTTGGTGCTGTCGCAGATCAGCGCGCGCACGCCGTCCTTGCTGACCTCGGCCCACAGGTCGGGATCAAACGGTTCGCCCACCACCGGTGTCGGGTCCAGCTTGAAGTCGCCGGAATGGATCACGCGGCCCTCGGGGCTGTCGATGATCAGCGCGGCACTTTCAGGGATGGAATGGGACATGGGCAGAAAGCCCACGGAAAACGGCCCGGCCTGCACCTGGTCGGGCCAGGCCGACACGACGCGCACGGCGTCTTCGGGATGGCCATGTTCATCCATCTTGCGCCGCGCGATATTGGCGGTAAACGCCCGGGCATAGATCGGCGCGCCCAGCTGTTCATAGGTGTGGGCCACCGCGCCCACGTGGTCTTCGTGGGCGTGGGTGATGAATATCCCGTCGATCCGGTCGCGGCGTTCCGCCAGCCACGCGATGTCGGGCAGGATCAGGTCCACGCCCGGCGTGCCATCCATATCGGGAAATGTGACGCCCAGGTCCACCACGATCAGGCGTTCCTGATCGGGGACTCCATAGCCGTAGACATAGGCGTTCATGCCAATTTCGCCCGCCCCACCAAGGGGCAGGTAGATCAGTCGTTCACTGCTCATGTTGTCAGTTGTGTTCCTTGTTGTATCGGTAGATGACCGTCAGCCCATGCATGGTCAGGTCATCCTGAAATGCGTCGAACAGGGCCTCGGACTGTTGAAATAGGGGCGCGAGGCCCCCCGTCGAGATGACGCGCATATCGCGGGCGCGCTCCGCCTTGATCCGGGCACATATCTCACGCACGAGGCCCACGTAACCCCAAAAGACACCCGATTGCATGCAGGCCACGGTGTTTGTGCCCACGACTGCCTGCGGTTTCGAGATATCGACATGGGGCAAGGCCGCGGCCGCACTGTGCAGGGCCTCAAGGCTCAGGTTCACGCCCGGCGCGATAACCCCGCCCACATAGGCACCGTCGTGGTCCACGACGTCGAACGTGGTCGCCGTGCCGAAATCCACCACGATCAGGTCGCCACCATAGCGGTCATAGGCGCCAGCGGTGTTCACCAGCCGGTCAGGGCCAATTTGCGTGCCCTCGTCCACGCGTGGCGAGGCAGGCAAAAGGCAATCGGGCTTGCCCACGACATACGGGCGACAGTTGAAATAGCGGTCACACAGGACCCGCAGGTTAAAGACGACACGCGGCACGGTGCTGGAAATGATCACATCCGTGATCTCAACATCCAGCTTCTGGAATTCCATCAGCGTCGACAGCCAGACGTAATACTGGTCCGCCGTGCGCTGCCATTCGGTCGAAGCGCGCCAGTTGGCCACGAATTCGGTCCCGTTCCAGATGGCAAAGACGGTGTTGGTATTGCCGCAGTCAATGGTCAGAAGCATGTGTTGGCCCCTCAGAAATAGACGTCTCCGGCCGGGATCGTGATCCGGCCTTTTGCCGTCTCTAGAACAAGTTGGCCATCTTCGTCCACGTCCGCGAAGGTGCCGACATGGGTGTCGCGGGCGGTGCGGGCGGTGATGACCGCGCCCAGCTTCGCCGCCCGTGCCAGCCACGCGGTGCGGATCGGGGCAAAGCCATAGGTGGTGAACTGCTGGTCGTACCGGGCATAGGCGGCGGCCAGAAGGTTCAGAAAATCCTCGGGCGCGATGTCGATGCCAAGCGTCTGTTTCAGGGCGACAGGCGTCAGCGCGCCCTGCTCCACCTCCGCCACGTCAGGCGCGGCAGCCAGGTTCACGCCGATCCCGATGGCCAAATGCGTGGCGGTGCCCGACGCGTTGACGGTCTCCAGCAGGATGCCCGCCACCTTACCCCCGCGCAGCAGCACGTCGTTGGGCCATTTCAGCGCAAAGGCATCGGCCCGCCCCGTCGCCGCGACACAGGCGTCATGCAGGGCAAGCGCCGCCACAAAGGACCGCAAGGCCGCCTGCTCCGGCGGATGGGCCAGTGGCATCACCAGCGTGGCGGCGAAATTGCCCGGCGGCATGGCCCAGGCCCGGCCACGGCGACCACGCGCGGCAGTCTGTTCCAGCGCAAGAATCCATTCCGGGCCAGCAAGCCCGGGTGCCGCCCGCGCCGCCTCGCTCAACGTGGAATCAACGGAACGCAACACGCGCCGCCCAAAGCCATCCGGCCACGCGGGTCCACCCGTCTCTGTCCCGAAAAAATCCTCCCCGAAGGGCCGATCTGCCATGAAGTGCCTAGTTCACCAATGTCGCCGCAGCGGCCGCCGCCGCGCCATCGACACCGAACATGTTCACAAGCCCCAGCACCATCGCGGCGGCCGACCCCATCAGCATGGCCCAAAGCACGGGCGACTTGCCACCGTTCAGACCCTCTTCCTGCGTTTCGCCAAAATACATGTAAAAGACGATGCGCAGGTAATAGTAGGCACCGATGACGCTGGCGATCACGCCTGCAATGGCAAGCCAGGCCAATCCACCCTCATAGGCGGCGCGCAGCACATAGAATTTACCGAAGAAGCCCAGCATCGGCGGCACACCGGCCAGCGAAAACAGCAACACCAGCATCGCCGCGGCCTTGCCCGGCTCTCGCTTGGCATACATTTTCAGCGAGTCGATCTCGACCACCGGCTGGCCGTCCTTTTCCATCATCAGGATAAAGGCAAAGGTGCCGATGTTCATGGTGACGTAGATCGCCATGTAGACCAGCATCGCCTCGACCCCCAGCGCGGTGCCGGCGGCCAGCCCCATCAGGGCATAGCCCATATGGGCAATGGACGAAAACGCCATCAGCCGCTTGATATTGGTCTGGCCGATCGCGGCAAAGGCCCCCAGGAACATCGACAGCACCGACAACAGCGCCATGATCTGCTGCCAGTCGGCCACCGCCCCGCCGAACGCGTCGTGCATCACACGGGCAAACAGCGCCATGGCCGCGACCTTGGGCGCGGTGGCAAAGAATGCGGTGACGGGCGTGGGCGAACCTTCGTAGACGTCCGGCGTCCACATGTGGAACGGCACGGCGGATACCTTGAACGCAAAGCCCGCCATCAGGAACACAAGGCCAAACAGCAGGCCCAGCGACACGCCGTCTTGCGCGACCTGCACGATGCCGGAAAACAGCGTGGTGCCCGCATATCCATAGACCAGCGACGCACCATAAAGCAGCAGGCCCGAGGACAGCGCACCCAGCACGAAGTACTTCAGCCCGGCCTCGGTCGATTTCACGCTGTCGCGGCGCAGGCTGGCCACGACATACAGCGCCAGCGATTGCAGTTCGAGGCCCATGTAAAGCGCCATCAGATCGCCCGCCGACACCATCATCATCATGCCGACCACCGCCAGCACCACCAGCATCGGGTATTCAAAGCGCAAGAGACCCTTGGCGCTCATGTACCCTTCGCTCATCAGCAGGACGGCGGCGGCGGACAGCAGGATCGTAACCTTGGCAAAGCGGCTGAACCCGTCGTCGACGAACATACCGCCAAAGGCGACGTTGGTCCCTGCCCCGCTAAAGCCGATCCAGACGGCCACGGCGATGAACACCGCCGACGTGGCCCACAGCAGCGGCGAGGCCAACCCGTCCTTGGATGTATAGACCGCGCCGATCAGGCCCAGCATGGCAAAACAGCTCAGCAGGATTTCCGGCAGGATGATGGTAAGGTCTGCGGACATAACTTCGGATTCCTCAGTTCGACGCCAACTGCGTCGCGGCCTCGGCCGCGGCCAGCGCCGTGTCGTATTGTGTCACAAGGGCGGCCACCGACGGCCCGATGATGTCAAGCGCCAGCGCGGGATAGACGCCCAGAAGCAGGGTCATGGCCACCAGCGGAGCAAAGATCGCCTTTTCCCGCCGGGTCATGTCGGTGATGGATTTCAGGCTTTCCTTGATCAGATCGCCAAATACCACGCGGCGATAAAGCCACAGCGCATAGGCCGCCGAAAAGATCACGCCTGACGTCGCCACCAGCGCCACCCATGTGTTGACCTGGAACACCGCCATCAGCGTCAGGAATTCGCCCACGAAACCGGATGTGCCCGGCAGGCCCACATTGGCCATGGTGAACAGCATGAAGATCAGCGCGTAGGCCGGCATCCGGTTCACGAGGCCCCCGTACGCGTCGATCTCGCGCGTGTGCATCCGGTCATAGATCACGCCCACACAAAGGAACAGCGCGCCCGAGATGAAGCCGTGGCTCAGCATCTGGAAGATGGCCCCGTCGATCCCCTGCTGGTTGGCCGCAAAGATGCCCATGGTGACAAAGCCCATGTGCGCGACCGAGGAATAGGCGATCAGCTTCTTCATATCCTCCTGCACCAGTGCGACGAGGCTGGTGTAGACAATGGCGATGGCCGACATCCACAGCACCAGCGGTGTCAGCACTTCGGACCCCACGGGGAACATCGGGATGGAAAAGCGCAGGAAACCGTAGCCGCCCATTTTCAGCAGGATCGCCGCCAGCACGACCGACCCGGCTGTGGGTGCCTGCACGTGCGCATCGGGCAACCATGTGTGCACCGGCCACATCGGCATCTTTACCGCAAAACTGGCAAAGAACGCCAGGAACAGCAGCGTTTGCAAGCCGCCCACGATCTGGATGCCCAGCAGGCTGAATGTCTCGGACCCGAAATTGTGGACCAGAAGCTGTTCGATATCGGTGGTGCCCGCATCGACATACATGCCCACCATCGCCACCAGCATCAACACCGACCCGAGAAAGGTGTAGAGGAAGAATTTGAAGCTGGCATAGATCCGGTTCTTGCCGCCCCAGATGCCAATGATCAGGAACATCGGGATCAGCCCGGCCTCGAAGAACAGGTAGAACAGCACCAGGTCCAGCGCCATGAACACGCCCAGCATCAGCGTTTCCAGCATCAGGAAGGCGATCATGTATTCCTTGACCCGGGTCTGCACATCCCAGCTTGCCGCGATAACCAGCGGCATCATGAAGGTGGTCAGCATCACGAACAGCACGCTGATCCCGTCCACACCCATCTTGTAGGACAGGCCCATGATCCACGACCCTTCTTCCACGAACTGGAAGCCGGTGTTGTTGCGATCGAATTCGAACAGGATGAACAGCGACACCAGGAACGTGGCCGACGTGGCAAACAGCGCCACCCATTTGGCGTTGCGCTGCGCGGCCTCGTCCTCGCCCCGCAGGAACAGGGCCAGGATCACGGCGGCCAGTGCGGGGATGAAGGTGACGATGGAAAGAAGGTTGTCCATCAGTTGGCCCCTCCGGAAAGTGTCATCCAGGTGATCAGCACGGCAATGCCGATCACCATGGCGAAGGCATAGGTAAAGATGTAACCGGACTGAACGCGCCCCGCGAGGCGTGTCACGAACGGGACAAAGCCCATGCTGACCCCGTTGATCGTGCCGTCGATGACGTTGCCGTCGCCCTTCTTCCACAACTGCTTGCCGATCCACATGGCGGGGCCGACAAAGACGAAATTGTAGAGCTCGTCAAAGTACCACTTGTTCTTGAGGAACAGGTACAGCGGGCGCTGGTTTTCCGCCAGCCGGCCGGGCAGCGCGGGGTTTCTGATGTAAAACCAGAAGGCCACGACAAACCCGATCAGCATCGCAACAAAGGGCGACAGCTTGACCCAGGTCGGGACGTAATGCGCCTCGTGCAGCACGGTGTTTTCGGGGGCCATGTAGATCCCCGCCTCGCCCGGCGCATCCGCCATCACGTATTTCAGCTCGGATGCTTTGGGGCTGCGTTCGGCGACGGCCTTTTTCAACTCCTCGGCGGGGGTCTCGTACTGACCGCCAAAGAACTTGATGACCTCGTTCGTCTTGCCGAAGAAGGACGCATACCAGATGGCCCCGGCGAACACCGCGCCCAGGGCCAACACGCCCAGGGGCAGCAGCATGGTCATCGGGCTTTCATGGGCGTGCTCATGCGTGTGCTTGTCACCGCGCGGAGTGCCATAGAAGGTCAGGAACATCAGCCGCCACGAATAGAACGACGTGAACAGGGCCGCGATCACCAGCGCCCAGAAGGCAAAGCCGTTGCCTGCGGCAAAGGCGCTTTCGATCACCGCATCCTTGGACGCGAACCCGGCGAACCCGATCCAACCGGTCAGCGGAATGCCCACGCCGGTGATGGCCAGCGTGCCGATCATCATCGCCCAGAACGTATAGGGGATCTTTTTCCGCAGCCCGCCATAGTTCATCATGTCCTGCTCGTGGTGCATGGCGTGAATGACCGACCCGGCCCCAAGGAACAGCATCGCCTTGAAGAAAGCGTGCGTGAACAGGTGGAACATCGCGACCGAATAGACGCCCACGCCTGCCGCCACGAACATGTAGCCAAGCTGCGAACAGGTCGAATAAGCGATCACGCGCTTGATGTCGGTCTGCACCAGACCCACGGTCGCGGCAAAGAACGCGGTGGCCGCACCCAGGAACGTGACAAAGGCCATCGCCTCGGGCGCGAACTCCATCAGCGGCGACATGCGGCAGACCAGGAACACACCTGCCGTCACCATGGTGGCGGCGTGGATCAGCGCCGACACAGGCGTCGGCCCTTCCATCGCGTCGGGCAGCCAGGTGTGCAGGAACAATTGCGCCGATTTCCCCATCGCCCCGATGAACAGCAGGAACGCCACGAGGTTGGCTGCATTCCAGTCGGTCCACAGGAAGGTCAGTTGCGTCTGCGCCAGGTCGGGTGCGGCGGCAAAGATGTCATCGAACCGGATGGAATCCGTCAGGAAGAACAGCGCGAAGATGCCCAAGGCAAAGCCGAAATCACCGACCCGGTTGACCACAAACGCCTTGATCGCGGCGGCATTCGCCGACGGCTTGCGGTAGTAGAAGCCGATCAGCAGGTAGGATGCGACGCCCACGCCCTCCCAGCCAAAGAACATCTGAACAAGGTTGTCCGCCGTCACCAGCATCAGCATCGCGAAGGTGAAGAACGACAGGTAGGCAAAGAACCGCGGTTTGTAGCTTTCGCCCTCGCGCCACTGCGGATCGTGATCCATGTAGCCAAAGGAATAGAGGTGGACCAGCGACGACACCGTGGTGATCACGATCAGCATGATCGCGGTCAGACGGTCCAGCCGGATGGACCAATCGGTGCTGAGGCTGCCGCTTTCGATAAAGCGCAGGATCTGGATCTGTTCGGTCGTGCCATCAAAGGTCAGGAACACGACCCAGGACAGGATGGCGCTCAGGAACAGCAGGCCGGTGGAGATCCAGCAGGCCGCGACCTCGCCAAACATGCGCCAGCCAAACCCGCACAGCAGCGCGCCAACCAGCGGGGCAAAGAGGATGATGGTTTCCATAAGTCTTTAGCCCTTCATCACGTTGACGTCTTCGACGGCGAT
>JBCBFX010000072.1:0-20877 GCA_038527345.1 Pseudomonadota bacterium
GCGTCGGCCCGCGCCGAGCCGATGACCGCCGCCGAATTTGAGGCTTATGTCACGGGAAAGACGCTGTATTACGGCCGCTCCGGCCAGGCCTATGGCGCCGAGATTTACCACGAAGACCGGCGCGTGACCTGGTCCTTTCTGGATGGCGAATGCAAGGAGGGCTATTGGTACGAAGAGGCCGGGGCGATCTGTTTCATCTACGAAGACCGCATCGATCCGCAATGCTGGACATTCGAGAAAAGCGGCAGCGGCCTTGTGGCCCGGTTCGAGAACAATCCCGGGAGTGCCGACCTGTACGAAGCGCAGGATATCGGCGAGGAGATGATCTGTTTCGGCCCCAAGATCGGGGTGTGATGCAAAGGCGCGCTGACGCGCACGCGATTCGTTTTTATTACGAGGGGGCTGTCTGCCCCCTCGAACTCCCCCGAGGATATTTTTGGCCAGAAGAAGGCTAGAAGAGTGAGCCCTGATCCGGGGTGTCCGGTTTCTGTTTCCGGGCCGGCGTCTTGCCCCCGCCGACCTGCAACCGGCCGTCATTGAATTCGATCTCGAGCCCGGTGGCGTTGGCGGCCGCGGCCTTGGTCGTGACGATCTGTCCCCCGCCCCGGACCACGGCATAGCCGCGCGCCAGCGTCGCCTTGTAGCCCAGCGTTTCGCGCAGACGGTCCATGGCGTCGAGCCGTTGGCGCAGCGTGTCGATCTTGCCGCGCGCGGTGCTGTGCAGCCGTTGTACCATGTTGGTGAAGCGGTCCTGCGCCTGCGCCTGTTCGCGCGCCATCATGCGGGGGGTGAATCGGGCGGCTTGCGTGGCGAACCGGTCGCGTCGCGTTTGCGCGGCCCGGGCCAGTGCGGGGGCCAGTCGCGCAGACAGCGCCGCGAGCCGTTGCCGTTCGGTCGTCACCTGCCGCCGCAGCACGGATGGGCGCAAGCTGCCCGCCACGTCCGCAAGGTGCACCTTGCGTTTCTGCACGCCGCCGATCAGTGCAGGTTCCAGTCGGTTGCCCAGCACATCGAGCCGTTGCCGGGGCCCTTCCACCAGTGCTTCGGGTCTGGGCAGGGCCCGCGCCAGATCGCGCATCCGTTGGTCCCTGCGTTGCAGTCCACCGCTGAGTGCGCCGCTCATGCGTGCGCTGGCCTGATCCAGCCATGCCATCAGCTCGTGCCGCACCGGCACGGCCATCTCCGCCGCTGCGGTGGGCGTGGGTGCCCGCCGGTCCGAGACGAAGTCGATCAGCGTCGTATCGGTTTCGTGCCCCACCGCCGAGATCAGCGGGATGTCGGACGCGGCCGCCGCGCGTGCCACGATGTCCTCGTTGAAGCCCCACAGATCCTCGACCGACCCGCCACCACGCGCCACGATCAGCAGGTCGGGCCGGGGCATGGAGCCGCCCGGCGTCAGCCGGTTGAAGCCGTCGATGGCCCGCGCGACTTCGGCGGCGCAGTTGGCCCCCTGAACGGCGACGGGCCAGATCAGTACCTTGCGCGGGAACCGATCCCGCAACCGGTGCAGGATGTCCCGGATCACCGCGCCCGAGGGCGAGGTCACCACCCCGATCACATCAGGCAGGTACGGCAGCGGTTTCTTGCGCTCTGCCGCGAACAGCCCCTCGGCCTGCAACTGCGCCTTGCGCTTTTCCAGCAGCGCCATCAGCGCGCCCATGCCGGCGGGCTTCAGATCCTCGATCACGATCTGGTACTTGGACTGACCGGGGAAGGTGGTCAGGCGCCCCGTGGCCACGACCTCCATCCCTTCTTCGGGCTGGGTCTGGAGGCGGCTGGCCACCCCTTTCCACATCACGCCCGAGATCACCGACCGGTCATCCTTGAGGTCCAGATACACGTGGCCCGAACGCGGGCGGCTGACGCGCCCCACCTCACCCTTGATCCGGACATGGGAAAACTCGCCCTCGATCAGCCGTTTGACCGCGCCGGAGATTTCCGAGACGCTGAATTCGGGGGCATTCAGCCCTTCGGTCGGATCGTCGATCAAGTCCATGTGCTTTCCTTGTGCCTGCCCGCTGCGCAGCTTAGAACGCGGCGCAGAGAAGGCCAAGAAGGGCAGTGCAGATGAATATCCTGATCCTGGGCGGAGGCGGCCGTGAACACAGCCTGGCCTGGGCCGTGTTGCAGAACCCGAAATGCGACCGGCTGGTGGTGGCCCCGGGCAATGCGGGCATCGCGGCCATTGCCGATTGCGCGTCCTTTGACATTTGCGACCGCAGCGCTGTGCTGGAGTTTGTCGAGGCCGAGAGCATAGATTTCGTCATCATCGGCCCGGAGGCCCCGCTGGCGGCAGGCGTGGCGGACCGCTTGCGCGAGGCGGGCATACTGGTTTTTGGTCCCAGCCAGGCGGCGGCACAGCTGGAAGCCTCCAAGGCATTCACCAAGGCCGTGTGCGACGCGGCGGGTGCGCCGACGGCGGCTTATGGCCATTTCACCGATGCGGTTGCCGCCAAGGCCCATGTCCGGGCGCAGGGCGCGCCCATCGTCGTCAAGGCCGACGGGTTGGCCGCGGGCAAGGGCGTGATCATCGCCGAAACCGTGGCCGAGGCCGAAGCGGCCATCGACGACATGTTCGGCGGGGCCTTTGGCGGTGCGGGGGCCGAGGTCGTGATCGAAGAGTTCATGACCGGTGAAGAGGCATCGTTCTTTGTGCTGTGTGACGGCACCGACGTGTTGCCCATCGGCACGGCGCAGGACCACAAGCGCGTGGGAGAAGGTGACACTGGCCCCAATACGGGCGGCATGGGGGCCTACTCCCCTGCCCCGGTCCTGACGGATGCCGTGGCAGAGCGCGCCCTGAACGAGATCATCCGCCCCACCGTGGCCGAGATGGCGCGCCGGGGCATACCGTATCAGGGGGTTCTGTACGCCGGTCTGATGATCGAAAACGGCGCGCCGCGTCTTGTGGAATACAACGTGCGCTTTGGCGACCCGGAATGCCAGGTGCTTATGTTGCGGTTGGGCGCGCAGGCGCTGGACCTGATGCACGCCACCGCCGAGGGGCGTCTGGCGCAGGCACAGGTGAACTGGGCACAGGACCACGCCATGACCGTGGTGATGGCGGCAGACGGTTATCCCGGCAGCTATGCCAAGGGGGCCGTGATCGGCGGGCTGGACGACATGCCGGGCGATACGGACCACATGGTGTTTCACGCAGGCACGACCGCCAAGGGGGGGCAGATCGCAGCCTCTGGCGGCCGGGTGCTGAACGTCACGGCGCGCGGCGACAGCCTGGCACAAGCAGCCCGGCGGGCCTATGGCATGATCGAACAGATCGACTTTCCCGGCGGATTCTACCGCAGCGATATCGGCTGGCGGCAGTTGACGCGCGGGGACTAAGGGTCAGGAAATCGGCGGCGGCGTGCAGGACACGGCGTCTTCGGTCAGGCGCGTGACCTCCTGCACTTCGCTGCCGTCGTCATCCAGCACCAGCAACGCGCCGTCCTGTACGAACGGGATCCAGCAGTGCCGCACCGTTGTCGGTTCGTCGTCATAGGAAAAGCAGACCAACGGGCCGTCCACCGTGACGGTGCCATAGGCGCAGGTGCCGTCGGACCGGGCCCAGACGGTGCGGTCGCGGCGCAGGAACTGCTCGACCCCCACCAGATCACCGCTGCCATAGACATTGAAGGTGGCCGTCTTGCCAGCCAGTTGATCCAGAAAGATATCCGGTGCCAGCTGGTCCTGGGATGCGGCGGGCAGCGCAGTCGCCAGCAGGATAAGGGCGGCGCGGATCATTCGCAGGCCATCGCGGCGCCAAAGGCCGGGCGGGTCGTGTCGGTGCCGAGGCTGGTCCAGCCAAAGCCACCGCCGCCCCAGCTGACGGCCACCAGTTCGGCCCAGTTTCCGGTGGCAAGGATCATTTCGGGGCCGTTGCCGCAGGTTCGGATGCCACCTGCAATATCGCGTTCACCGATGCGGTGGTTGGTCAGGCCGGGCAATGCGGCGACTTCGGTCAGTGTGCCGTTCGCGAACCGCCAGATGCGCAGTGTCTTGGCCAGATGCGGGCGATCGACATAGGCGATCTCGACGGTGCCATCGCCATCCAGATCGGCAGCGCCCACAGGGGCCAACCAGCGGTTGCGGGTGCCGATGTGGGGCGTCTCGGTCACCTTGCCGGTGGTGTCATAGACGGCCAGCGCCCCGCCTGCGGTCACATCGGTCTCGACCACGATAACCTCCATATCGCCGTCGCCATCCACATCTGTCAAACGCGGCGCCACGTCCTCGAAAACGTGGTCTTGCGGCAGGGTAAAGCGCACGGGCGCTCCGGCACCGTCAATGGCAATCAGAGTGCCCCATTCGATGGCGTCGCCCAGAATGCCATGCGCATACCGGTCGGTCGGGTCGGCATATTCCGCCGAAACCACGCCGCCTGCCTGCGCCGTACCGCTTGTTCCGGCCAGCCACAGGCACAACGCCAGCAGCCCGCCGCGGGCGGAACCGGGCCAAGGGCGCAACAGATGACGCGGCGCCTGCATCGGGATCAGATCTGCTTTTCCGGCATCTGCACGACCAGACCGTCCAGCGCATCCGTCACCTTGAGTTGACAGGTCAGGCGCGACCGGGTCTCGTCCGGCTCATATGCAAAATCGAGCATGTCGGTTTCCATCGGATCCTTGGCAGGCAGCTTTTCGACCCAGTCGGGGTGGACATAGACATGGCAGGTCGAACAGGCGCAGGCGCCGCCGCAATCGGCCTCGATGCCGGGGATGTTGTTGTCGCGCGCGCCTTCCATCACGGTCAGCCCGTTGGCAACATCCACCACGTGCTCGGTTCCGCCATGTTCGATATAGGTGATCTTGGCCATTCATGCCCCCTTGGTCATCATTCCGGATGGTTCTATCGGCGTCATATAGGCCGCGCCAGCCCCTTTTGCGATGGCCCGTTTCGGGCTTTGTCTTGCGGGGTGGATGTTCTATATTCGTTCTCATGCACGTGTTCCCTGCCCATTCCCCCGCACCGGCCCGTGCCGGCGATGCGCCCTGGCCCCGGCCGCCGTCCTGCCTGCGGGCGTCGGAACTGGACCTGCCGCCGGTCAATGCACGGGTGGCCGTGGCGGGGCTGGTGATCCTGCGCCAGCGCCCCGGCACGGCCAAGGGGGTGATATTCCTGACGCTCGAGGACGAGACCGGGGTGGTCAACATCATCGTCTGGCGGCACATTTACGAACGCTTCCGCCGCGCGGTGATCGCCGGGCGGATGTTGCGGGTCACGGGCCGGATGCAGCGGGCGCACAACGTCACCCACGTGCTGGCCGAAGAGATCGAGGATATATCGCCCCTGCTCGACCAGCTTCTGGCCGAAGATACCGGCCGCCAGATGGGGGCCGAGGCCCGCACCGACACCTGGGACAGCCGCAAGAGCGGGTAACGGTGCGCAGCACAGCGTCGGGCGGCAGGCGGCGGGCGGAGGACACCTCCGCCTTACGGGCCCCTATGCAGATGGCGTGCAAAACGCTATCCTGTCGCCAATCGCCCCAAAGAGGCATCGAGCATGACACATCCCCTGATCCCCGCCCTTGCCGCGGTGTTGGCCCTGTCGGCCTGCACCGACCTGGCCACCACAACCCGGTCGAACATCGACCCTGTGTCGCTGGCAACAGCGCCGCCGGGTGCGGCCCCTGACACCTGCTGGGACAAGACGGTGACCCCTGCCGTGGTGGAAACCGAAAACCGCAAGGTGCTTTTGCAGCCCGCCCAGATCAGCAGCGACGGACGCGTGCAGGCCCCGCCCATCTACAAGACCGAGGCCCAGCAAGTGGTCACCCGTCCCCGGCGCGAGAACTGGTTCGAAGTGCCCTGTGCGGGCCTGATGACCCCCGACTTCATCGCGTCCCTGCAACGGGCACTCGAGGCGCGCGGGCTTTACCGGGGGCCGGTCACCGGCGAGATGGATGCCCGTACCAGCGCCGCGGTGCGCCGGTTCCAGAAGGCCGAAGGGTTCGACAACCCGACCCTGACGCTGGCTGCCGCGCGGCAACTGGGCCTGATCGCCGTGGCGCGCACCGACGGCTAAGCGCGGAGGGCGCACCGACAGGTGCGCCTTACGGTCGAACTCATGCCCAGACGCGTAAGGCGCAGCTTGCTGCGCGACATGGGCGAAGCGCCAAGTAAGCAAGGCGCACCTGTTGGTGCGCCCTGCCCTTCGCATATGAAACGTGCGTCTATTCCCCGAGGCTCAGCGCGACAAAGCGCGGATCACCGGCACGGCGCACCAGCAGCAGAAGCGACTTGCGGCCAGCTTCCTTTACCTCTTCGAGACGGGTCTCGAAATCGGCGATGCTGGCAACTTTCTGCTGCCCCGCTTCGGTGATCACGTCACCGGCGCGCAATCCCTTTTCAAACGCTTCCGACGTCTCGTCCACGTCCGTCACGGCCAGGCCCACCTGGTCCTCGCCCACGCCCAACTGTTCGCGCAACTCGTCCGTCAGGGTGCTGAGGGTCAGGCCAAGTACGTCCTTGGTCTGGGGCGTGTCCTCTTCCTCGGGCGAGGGGGCGGCGGCAGGCACGGCACCTTCGGCCTCTTCCCGGCGACCCAGGGTGATCCGCAGGGTCACCGTCTCGCCATCGCGGAACACGACCACGCGCACGGTTTCGCCCACCGGACTGTTGCCGACCTGGCGCACAAGGCCCCGGGTGTCTTCGACGTCGACACCCGCAAAGCTGAGGATCACGTCGCCGTCCTGCATGCCACCGTCCTTGGCCGGGCCATCGGGCACGGACGTCACCAGCGCACCCGCGGTTGTTTCCAACCCGATCGCCTCGGCGATGTCATCGGTCACATCCTGAATGCGCACGCCCAGCCAGCCGCGGCGGGTTTCGCCAAACTCCTGCAACTGGTCCACGACCTTGGTCACGACATTCGACGCCATGGAAAAGCCGATGCCGATGGAGCCGCCGTTGGGCGACAGGATCGCGGTATTCACGCCGATCACCTCGCCGTCCATGTTGAACAGCGGCCCACCCGAATTGCCGCGGTTGATGGCGGCGTCGGTCTGGATGTAGTCGTCATAGCTGCCCGACAGCGCCCGGTTGCGTGCCGACACGATCCCGGCCGACACGGAAAAGCCCTGGCCCAGCGGGTTGCCCATGGCAATCACCCAGTCGCCCACGCGGGCCGTGTCGCTATCGCCAAAGGGCACGTGCGGCAAAGGCCCGTCAGCTGTCACCTTCAAGAGCGCGATGTCGGTGTTGGGATCGGTGCCGACCAGTTCGGCCACCAGTTCGTCCCCATTGAAGAACTCGATGTTGATCTCGTCAGCGCCTTCGATCACGTGGTTGTTGGTGACGATATATCCGTCTTCGGAAATCACGAAGCCCGAGCCCAGCGCGGACGACCGGCGCGGGCGGTTGCCCTGCCCGTTGTTGTTGCGGTCCTGGAATTCGCGAAAGAAATCTTCAAAGGGCGAGCCCTCGGGCACGATGCCCTGCGGGCCGGTGCGCCCCTCGATCACGGTCGAGGTCGTGATGTTTACCACCGACGGGCTGATCTGTTCGGCCAGCGGTGCCAGGCTTTCGGGCCGGGCCTGCGCGGCCAGCGCCTGCACCAGCACAAAGGCAAGCGCCAGAACGCTCAGCCAGAATGCGCGCAGCATCGTGGTGTTGGAATTCTGCCTGGTGGCGGCAATTGCCTTGGACTGCATTCGCGAAGTCTCCTGCATCTTCAGTCTGACCTTACTGGTCATTTTTTGCACTGTACGTGCGCATCCGCGCACAGCGTGCATGTAGGGTGATACCCTTGCAACATCAAAGATGGTGTTACCGCGCAGAGTTTCAACAAGCCGTGACTGCTGCGTGAGCCGTCGTGAACGCTAGAGCCCGATGAAAAAGGCGCACCACACCAGGATCAGCCCCGATACCATGGCCAGGCCCCCCATCAGGCGCAGCGTCCCTTCGGGCAATGTGCGCAGCACTTCAAGCACCCGTTCGACAAGCGAAGGGGCCAGCACATAGGCCAGCCCCTCCACGATCAGTACAAGTCCGATGGCCAGAAGCAGCCAGGCCATCACTGCCCCGACGTTTTCACCCCGGTGGGCGACTTCAGGTAGTTGAAGAATTCGCTGTCCGGTGACAGGACCATGGTTGAATTCGACCCCTGCAACGACCGCTGATAAGCCGTCAGCGAGCGGTAGAAGTCAAAGAACTCGGGGTCCTGCCCAAAGGCCTCGGCAAAGATGGCGTTGCGGCGGGCATCCGCTTCACCGCGGATGATCTCGGCCTGGCGTTCGGCGTCGGATGTCAGTTCGACCACGGTCCGGTCGGCCTGGGCCCGCACGCGCTGTGCCGCCTCGTTGCCGCGGGCGCGTTCGTCTGTCGCTTCGCGTTCACGTTCGGCCCGCATCCGCTGGAAGGTCGCGTCCAGGTTCTCTTCCGGCAGGTCGGTGCGTTTAAGACGCACGTCGATCACCTCGATGCCCAGCGCGCGGGCTTCGGCGATGGCCGCGTTCCGGATACGCAGCATCAGCGCTGCGCGGTCCGACGACAGGATATCGTTGGATGACACCGAACCCAGCACTTCGCGTGTTTCCGCCCGCAGGATCGAATCCAGCCGGTTTTCGGCCGTGGCAATACCACCGGCACCCACGGCCTGACGGAACTGGTTCACGTCGACGATGCGGTAACGGGCAAAGGCGTCAACCACGAGACGGCGGTCATCCAGAGGTGTGATTTCCAGCGGGTCCACATCGCGGCTGAGGATCCGGTCGTCATAGCGCACGACCTCCTGGATCACGGGGATCTTGAAGGCCAGACCGGGGTCTTCCTTGACCGCGACCACGCGGCCGAATTGCAGCACCAGCGCCTTTTCGCGTTCATCCACGATAAAGATCGACGACAGCCCGACAGCGGCCAGAACGACCAGGATCGGGATCAGATAAGCGGATCTACGCATCAGTTGGACCCTCCTGTGGCGCCACGGCGCAGTTCATTGAGCGGCAGGTAGGGCACGACGCCTTGGCTGCCGCCGTTGTTGGCTTCATCCAGGATGATCTTGTCGACATCCCCCAGGACCTGTTCCATCGTCTCGAGATAGAGACGCTGGCGCGTGACCTCGGGGGCCTTCAGGTACTCTTCCAGAACGGCGACAAAGCGGCTTGCCTCACCTTCGGCCTGGTTGACCTGCTGGGCGCGATACCCTTCGGCCTCTTCCAGAAGCTGGGCCGCCTGACCACGGGCTTCGGCCAGCACACGGTTGGCATAGGCGTCAGCCACGTTTTGCAACCGGTCGCGTTCCTGTTCGGCGGCCTGCACGTCGCGGAAGGCGTCGATCACCGATTGCGGCGGGTCGGCCTTGTCAAAGTTCACGCGGATAATGTTGACGCCACTGTCGTAGCTGTCGAGCGTGGCCTGGATCAGGTCCTGCAAACGGCCTGCAATGGCCCCCCGGTCCCGGTTCAGGATCGGCGCCAGGTCTGATTGCGCGATGATTTCGCGCATGGCCGATTCAGACACGGCACGGATGGTCGGGCGCGGGTCGCGCAGGTTGAACAGGAATTGCGCCGGATCGTTGATGTTCCAGACCACCTGGAAGTCGATATCCACGATGTTCTCGTCGCCCGTCAGCATCAGGCCGGCGTCGCCACCGCGTCCGCCCACACCGATCTCTTCAGTCTGTTCGCGGGTGACCGGGATCACCTCGGCCGTGACAACAGGCCAGGGGGCAAAGTTCAGACCCGGATTGCCCACGGCCGAAAATTCGCCCAGGAACAATTCGACCGACTGCTCTTCGGGCCGGACCGTGTAGAAGCTGGCGAGCCCCCACAGAACCAGACCGATCAGAGCGCCGACAAAAACGGTGCCGCGGGTCAGGAACGGGCCGGACCCGCCGCCGCCGGGACCGCGGCCATTGGCGCCGCCACCACCACGACCACCCATGAGCACGCGAAGCTGCTCCTGGCCCTTTTTCACCAACTCATCGATTTCGGGGATCTGCGGACCGTCTTCACCGGGTCCGCGTCCACCGCCGCCCGGTCCACCACGGCCCGGCCCGCGCGAACCATTGTCACGCCCGCCGTTGCCGCCGGATTTTCCGCCACCCCCCCAGGGGCCGCCTGTGTTGCCAGCCATATTCTGTCATTCTCCTGTTGCTGTGCAGCACCTGCTGCACGGTTGCCCTTAAACTGTAGGTTTTCGGGCGGAATTCAAGCGGTGCGCATCGGCGTCTTCATGGTCACGATTTCCTCGGACATCGTGGGGTGTACGGCCACGGTCCGGTCAAAGTCTTCCTTTGTTGCGCCCATTTTGATGGCCACACCCGCAAGCTGGATCATTTCGCCTGCATTCGGTGCGACGATGTGACAGCCCAGCACCTTGCGGCTTTCCACGCTGACGATCAGTTTCATCAGCACGCGGTCGGGTTTTCCGGCAAAGGCCGTGCGCATGGGACGGAACGAGGTGCAGTAGACCTCGATCGGTTCGAGATCGCGCGCCTGTTCTTCGGTCATGCCCACGGCACCGTATTCGGGCTGGGTGAACACCGCCGACGGGATCAATTCGTGATCGGGCGCGGTTGGGGTGTCCTTGAACACCGTCTCGACAAAGGCCATGCCCTCGCGGATGGCCACGGGCGTCAGGTTCACGCGGTCAGTCACGTCACCCACGGCATAGATGCTGTCGACATCCGTCTGGGAGTATTCATTCACCCGCACCTCGCCCTTGCGGCCCAGCTTCACCCCCACGTCCTCCAGCCCCATGTCGGCGGTGTTTGGCACGCGCCCGGTGGCGAACATCACCATGTCGAACACCCGTTCGCGCCCGTTCGTGGCCTTGACCCAGATCGGACCGCCACGGGACGGATCAGCGGCTGCCTTGGTGTCGCCCTGCAACGCTTCGGATTGCTGAACCGATGCGCCCATCGTGGCGTCTGACGCCGTGGGTTGCGGGCCGCCATCGGCCTCGTCCGCAGGTTTCATTTCGACGATGTCGGTGCCGGTATGCAGGTCGATGCCGCGGTCCTTCATCGCCTCGGCGATCAGGCCGCGTGCCTCGTCGTCGAAGCCGCGCAGGATCTGGGCACCGCGATAATATTGTGTCACCTCGACCCCCAGCCCGTGCATGATGCAGGCAAATTCGCAGGCGATATAGCCGCCGCCGATGATCAGCAGCGACTTGGGCAGGCTTTCGAGGTGAAAGATATCGTCCGACACGATGCCAAGCTGTGCGTTGGGCAGATCGGGGCGCACGGGGTGGCCGCCATTGGCCAGCAGGATGGTCCTGGCGGTTTTCGTCTCTCCGGTCGACAGCGCGACGGTGTGGGCGTCCTTGATCGTCGCGCGCGCGTCAAAGCGGTCGACCCCGGCGTTGTCGAGCAGCGATTTATAGACCTCTTCCAGCCGGTCCAGTTCGCCGTTCATGTGTTCGCAAAAGGCCCGCCAGTTGAAGGTGCCTGGGGTCATGTCCCAGCCATACCCCTTGGCCAGGTCCGGTACGTCGCGGAATTCGCTGGCAAACACCATCAGCTTTTTCGGCACGCAGCCCCGGATCACGCAGGTGCCGCCATAGCGGCTGTTCTCGGCCAGTCCGACCTTGGCGCCGGTATCCCCAGCGGCCACGCGTGCCGCGCGCACGCCGCCCGATCCGCCGCCGATCACAAAGAGGTCGTAGTCGTAGTCCATGGCCAGCTCCGGTTTCGCGTCGTCCCGGGTATTTCACAGGCGCGGGCGGAAAACCAGACGCGGAAAAGTCACGAGATGATGACGCGCGACGGCGCCCGCACCGCCTGTGGCATCAGTCGGCCAGATCGCTGAACAGGTTGTCGGTCTCAAGGAAATCGAGGCGGTCTTCCTCGATCGTGCCCTCGTTGATGTCACGCAGCTCGACCCGGCCATCGCCATAGCCGATCACCACCACATCGCAGATGTCGATGAACAGCCCGTTTTCCACGACGCCGGGCATCTGGTTCAGCACAAGACTGAGTTGCCGCGGGTTGCCGATGCGTTGCAGGTGCAGGTCCAGGATGTGATTGCCCTCGTCCGTGACAAAGGGGCGGTCGCCGTTCATGCGCAGCGTCGACTGGCGGCCCAGCACATCCATGGAAATCAGCGTTTCCTCGACCAGCGCCTGCGTGGTCTGCCAGCCAAAGGGGATCACCTCGATCGGCAGGGGGAAGGCGCCCAGATGCTCAACCTCCTTGCCGACATCTGCGATCACGATCATCTGGTCGCTGGCCGTCGCCACGATCTTTTCCTGCAACAGCGCCCCGCCACCGCCCTTGATCAGGTTCAGATCACCGTCGAATTCGTCGGCCCCGTCAATGGTCAGGTCCAGCCATTTGGCCTCGTCCAGGGAAATCACCTCGATCCCGACCTCGCGCGCCAGATCTGCGGTACGGGTCGATGTGGGCACCCCCTTGAAACGCAATCCGCCATCACGGACCTGTTCGCCCAGACAGCGCACCAGCCACGCGGCAGTCGATCCGGTGCCCAGCCCGACGCGCATCCCGTCCTCGACATAGTCGGCAGCACGTTTGGCGGCCACGAACTTGGCCTTGTCGATGGGTGACAGCTCTCCGGGCATGGGGACGTCTCCGTTGCCTGTGTTTCGTGGCGTTATAACCGTGCCCCCGGGATCGCGCGACTCCGAAATAGAGACAATGCCGTGGCACCATGCCCCGGTTCCGCCGCCTTGATGCCGCGACGGGGCATGCCCATGTCAATCAATGACACAGCGATGGAGGACCCCATGTTCAGGATCGACACCCCAAGCCCCAACCGCGTGGACCTGCATATCGAAGGCAAGATCGACGCCGACCAGATGCGCGATGGGCTGGATCAGCTTTTTGCGGCTTCGGACGGCATGAAGGACGGCCAGATGTTTTACGAGATCAAGGATATCCAGGTGCCGACCGCCGGGGCCATTGCCGTTGAATTCGGGCAACTGCCCAAGCTGTTCGGCCTGCTGGGCCGGTTCAGCCGCTGTGCGGTGCTCAGCGATGCTGGCTGGGTGCGCAAGGCGGCCGAGATCGAGGGCAAGCTGTTTCCCGGCCTCACGATCAAAAGCTTCGAACCGGATCAGCGCGTTGCCGCCGAGGCGTGGCTGGCAACCGCCTAACGGATCACGACCCGGACAGCTTCGGCCGCGCCATCGTCCGCCCATGGCGCGCGCCAGGGCATCATGCAGATCAAAAGTGACATCAGAACAAGTATCATGCGCATGGTCTCCTCCGTCCCACCGCGGGTCCAGACTGCACCCAGTTGGTTAAGCCGCCGTTAACCGCGCCCGGATTGCGGCGCGATTGGTCGTTTTGAGACCTTGGGCCGTGGCCGGGCCACGCTACATACGCGGTCATGGATTACGTGCTGTATTACGCGCCCGACAACGCCTCGCTTATCGTGCGGCTGGTGCTGGAAGAGCTGGGGCTGCCCTATGCCGCCCGTCTGGTGGATCGCGGGGCGCGCCAGCAGCACAGCGACGGCTACCGCGACGTGAACCCGGCGGGATTGATCCCGGCGCTGCAAACACCGGATGGCGTCATGTTCGAAACGGCGGCCATCATCCTGTGGCTGGCCGACCGGCACGGGGGCATGGCCCCCGCTCCGGACACCCCCGCCCGTGCCGACTTTCTCAAGCACCTGTTTTTCACGTCCAACACGCTGCACGCGCAGATGCGGATGACCTTTTACCCCGATCAGTATGTGGGCGATGACCCAGCGGCGCAGGACCAGCTGCGCATCACCTTGCAGGGGGCTGGCGCGACCGGGATGACGGTGCCCAAAGCGCTGGCCCTGCTTGACCGCTGGTACGCCGCACGCACCGGTGACATGACCGCGCCCACGGTACTGGACTGCTACATCGTTTGCCTGTTGCGCTGGTGCGCGATCTACCCCAAGGGGCGCAGCGGCTGGTTCGATCCGGGCGCATATCCCGCCTTGTCCACCCTGGCCGCAAGGCTGGAAGCCCGCCCCGCCGTACACAGCGCCCAAACCGCCGAAGGGCTGGGACCCAGCCCGTTCACCGCCCCACGCCACCCGACCCCGCCCGAAGGGAGTGCCACCTGATGTTCCTGTCCGTATTCGAGATGTTCAAGGTGGGGATCGGCCCGTCATCGTCCCACACGATGGGGCCGATGGTGGCGGCGGCGCGGTTTCTGGACATGATGCGCGCCGCGCCCTTTCAGTTTGCCGGGGTGCGGGCGTCGTTGCATGGCTCACTGGCCTTTACCGGGGTCGGGCACGCGACGGACCGGGCCACGATCCTGGGTCTGGCAGGCTTTGTCCCCGACACCTATGACCATGACCGGGCCGAGGCAGTGCTGGCCGAAAACCTGGCCACCGCTGTGCTGACGCCGGACGACTTGCCGCCGCTGCGCTTCGATCCCAGGGCCGACCTGGTCTTTGACTACGACACAGTGCTCGATGGCCACGCCAACGGCATGATCCTGATGGCCACCGACGCACAGGGCGACGTGACCCTGCGGCAGGTTTTCTATTCCATCGGTGGCGGTTTCGTCATGACCGAAGAGGAACTGGCCGCAGGCAAGGCCACGGACGAGGGCGCGCCCGTGCCCTACCCGTTCAAGTCCGCGGCCGAAATGCTGGAGATGGCAAAAAACAGCGGCAAGACCATCGCCCAGATGAAACGCGCCAACGAGGTGTCCCGCAACGGCGAGGTGCATCTGCGCGCAGGCACCAAACGGCTGTGGCAGGTGATGAACGACTGTATCGAACGCGGCCTGACCACCGACGGCACCCTGCCCGGCGGGTTGCAGGTCAAACGCCGGGCCAAGGGGATCCACGACAAGCTGCTGGAAGAACGCGGCATGAACCTGACGGCCCCGCACACCATCAATGACTGGATGAGCGTCTATGCCATGGCGGTGAACGAAGAAAACGCCGCCGGTGGCCAGGTCGTCACCGCCCCCACCAACGGGGCCGCCGGCGTCCTGCCTGCCACCTTGCGCTATTATCTCGACCATGTGCCCGGCGCCTCCGAAGCCCATATCGAGGATTTTCTGCTGACCGCAGCGGCCATCGGCGGACTGGTCAAGTTCAACGCCTCGATCTCGGGGGCCGAGGCCGGGTGCCAGGCCGAGGTCGGCAGCGCCGCCGCCATGGCTGCCGCGGGCCTGTGCGCCGTAATGGGCGGCAGCCCCGAACAGATCGAGAATGCCGCCGAGATTGCGCTGGAACACCACCTTGGCATGACCTGCGACCCGGTGCGCGGTCTGGTGCAGGTGCCCTGCATCGAACGCAACGGGTTGGGCGCGATCAAGGCGGTGAATGCCGCCAGCCTGTCCCTGCGCGGCGACGGCACCCACCTGGTTCCGCTGGACGTGTGTATCGAGACGATGCGCCAGACCGGGGCCGACATGAGCGAGAAGTACAAGGAGACATCCTTGGGCGGTCTGGCCGTGAATGTGCCAAACTGCTGAGCGCTTGCGCCCATCCGGTCGGCGTGATCCGCGACTGACGCCGTACAGCGTCAGTACGGTACCAAGTCCTGCATTGTTTTGCGCGCCTGCGTCCTGTTAACCTTTGCGCCATGACACAGGACAGACCCCTTTTGGGCATCATGCTGATGCTCGGTTTTTGCATCGTCGCCCCGATGGGCGACGCAGTGGCCAAACTGATCGGTGAATCGCTTCCGCTGGGCCAATTGCTGTTTGTACGCTTCGCGGTACAGGCCGTTCTGCTGATCCCGCTGGTCATACTGACCCGTCGCAAGTGGCGGATGTCGGGGCGCGTGCTGCACTTGACGATCCTGCGGACCGGGCTGCACATCCTGGGCATCGGGGCCATGTTCACGGCCCTGCAATACCTGCCGCTGGCCGATGCGGTGGCCATCGCCTTTATCATGCCGTTCCTCATGCTGCTCTTGGGCCACACGGTGCTGGGCGAAGAGGTCGGTGCACGCAGGCTGTGGGCGTGTCTTGTCGGCTTTGTCGGCACGCTGATGGTGGTACAGCCCAGCTTTGCCGAAGTGGGCTGGCCCGCGCTGTTGCCGCTGTTCGTGGCGATCAACTTTTCGGTTTTCATGCTGGTCACACGGCAAATCGCCAAGGAAACCGACCCCATTGGGCTTCAGGCCGTCAGCGGTGTGATGGCGGTGGTAATCATGGGGCCGGCGCTGCTGTGGGGCGGGTCACTGGGACTGGACGTGCTGACCGTCGTCACCCCCAGCACCTTTGAATGGGGACTGCTGCTGTCGATCGGCGCGCTTGGCACGCTGGCACACCTGCTGATGACGTGGTCGTTGCGCTATGCGGCCTCGGCCACGCTGGCACCGATGCAATACCTCGAAATTCCGGTGGCCACGATCATCGGGCTGCTGGTGTTCGGCGACTTCCCCAACGGGCTGGCGCTGGCCGGGATCTGCGTCACGATTGCGGCGGGCCTGTATATCGTGCTGCGGGAACGGGCGATTGCGGCCAGGACTGCGCGCCTGAAAGTGTCGCCAGCGCCTGCGTGACGTCGGCCAGATGCCGGCGCGGCAGGATCGCCAGCATCCCCGGCCCATCCATCTGCAAACTGACCCGACCCAGGGCGGCGTTCGACGTGCCGGTCATACCACCCGGTGCGAAATCCAGACCGTCGATGGGCCACCGCAAACCGGTCGACCGGCCCGTGACCGGGCGCATCGGAAACAGCGATACGACCTCGCCCACCTGCGTCGGCACCTCCAGGCGCGGCGGACAGAGAAAAACGATCTCATCCGCGCCCAACAGGATGCAGGGCCGGTCCGGGTGCCGCACCAGCACGTTGAAGGCGGCAAGTTGATGGTCGATCCGCGCACCCGTGAACCCCACCCCCAGCACAACCGGGGCGTTGATATGGCGCAGGGCCTTGTCGAAATCGGTGCTGTCCTGTTCGGCGATCCGGTGCTGGTTGACGGCAGGGATCCGGGCCAGATCCCGGGCCCGCACGCTGTCGAAATCACCGATGACGGCCACAGGCTCGACCCCAGCCGCCAGCGCCAGGGTCAATCCGCCATCTGCGGCGACACAGGTGGGCGCCAGCGCCAGCGCTTCGGCCACGTCACCCACATCCGCCGCCCCACCGCCCAAAACCGTGACCGGTTCCGATCTATCAACAATGCATGTGTTCATCTGGATTTAATGCAATTTTCGGAAACAGATCACAATGTCGCCGCGAAATGATACCGTGACCGGCACAGATTCGGGCCGCTTTGGTCCGGCATCGCGTCTTAACCAAACCTCCGCAAATCGGCAGAGGACGAGCAAACCGATGATGACCAATAACAAGATTTTGACAGTGTCCTACGGCACGTTCTCGTGCACGTTGGAAGGTTTTGACGACAGTTTCGGCACCATGAAGGCGATTGCGGAATATTTCCGCGATCTGGCTGCCGATGACCGCTATTTCGGGGCCGAACCGCCCGTCCCGGATGCCGAGATGCTGGCACGCATTGCCGAACGCGAAATTTCCCGCCGGGTCGAGGCCCGCGAACATCAGGGCCAGATCGTGCTGAGCGCCGCACAGACCGAAGCGCAGGTCGAAACGCCGGAACCCGCAGCAAAGGCCTCCGAGCCCACACCCGAGCCCCGCGTGTCCGTGGCGCTTGTACCGGACGTGGATGCCGCTGCGACACCCGAAGCCAAGACCGAAGAGGTGTCGGTTGCCGATATCGCGGCCGTGGTCGAGGAGTCGTCCGAAGAAACAGCCACCGAAGAGCACATCGAAGACGTACCCGAAGTGACCGACGACGCACCCGAGGCTGAAATGGCCGACGACACCGGCTCGGAACACGAGATGGCAGAGCCGTCCGACGATACCCCCGAGGTCGAGATGGTCGAAGACACCGTCGCGCCCGACGAAATGCCCGAGGTCGCCGAAGCCGCCCCCGTCCTTCCCGATGCCGAGGTCGAAGACGAGGCAGAAGCATTCTTTGCCGAATCGGAAAGCACCGGGGACAGCTTTGAAGACGAAGCCGAGGACATGGCCGAAGCCGAAGCGCCGGACGAGGACGCGGCAGAGCCTGGCCCAGAAAGCATCGCAGCCAAGCTGCAGCGCATACGCGCCGTCGTCAGCCAAAGCCAGGAAGAGGCTGCCGAGGACGAGATGTTCGAGGACGAGCACGCCGAGGACCTCGCGCCCACATCCGAGTTGGACGACCTGATGGCGCAGAACGCATCGGTCGACACGGACGAGGACGAAACCCCCGAGGATGTCATGGCCCATGCCGCCGAGGACATCGCGCACGCACTGAATCAGGATGACGCGGCAGAGATCGCCGCAGACGATCACGAAGACGCGGATGACGACGTTGCCGGTATCCTGTCGCGCTTCGAACAGGACACTGCCATGCACGTGCCCGAAGACATCGCGTTCCAGGACGGTGACGACGGCCCAGTCGAAGATGCCGCCGAAGCGGTCGACGTCCAGACCGGCGAAGACATCGGCGACGACAGCATCGCCGCCCTGCTCGACAGCGATGTGGACACGGACGAGAACGACGAAAACCTGTTTGACGAAGCCGAAGCGGCGTTTGCCGAAGACAGCGCCCAAGACGAGGACGCCGAGGACGACGACGCGCCGCGCCGTGCCCGTGTGATCAAGGTCAAGCGCGCCGACATCGACGCGGCCCTTGCCAGCGGCCAATTGGAAGCCGTGGACGAAGATGACGCTGAGACCGAGCACGCCTCCAGCCTGTCGGACGAGGAAGAGGCTGAACTGATGGCCGATCTGGCCGAAGTCGAAGCGGAGCTGCCGACAGCGGACGATGAGGACGACACCGACTTCGAAGAGGCCGCAGCGGTCGCCGATGACGACGTGAACCGCCTGATGGCCGAAGCCGACAACCAGATGGAAGAGCCCGAAGGCTCGCGCCGCCGCAGCGCCTTTGCCCACCTCAAGGCGGCCGTTATGGCCAAGAAGGCGGATGCCGGCATCGGCAAGGAAGGTTCCGAAGACGAGGGCGCGTTCCGCTCCGATCTGGCATCGGTCGTGGTGCCGCGCCGCCCCGCGGCCCGCGGTGAACGCGGCGAACGGCCCGAAGCCCCCCGCCCCGCCCCGCTCAAGCTGGTGGCCGAGCAACGGGTGGACATCGACACGGCCGATGCCGCACCGGTGCGCCCGCGTCGCGTGGCCGCGCCGGACGATGCCCCCGAGGCCGAGACGCAGGACGGCTCATTTGCCGATTACGCCGCCGAGATGGGTGCCCACAATCTGCCGGACCTGCTCGAAGCGGCGGCCAGTTACCTCAGCTTCGTCGAGGGCCGCGACCAGTTCTCGCGCCCGCAGCTGATGACCAAGGTCCGTCAGGTCGAGGCCGACAACTTCAGCCGCGAGGATGGCATGCGGTCGCTGGGACAGTTGCTGCGCGCCGGCAAGATCGAAAAGCGCAAGGGTGGACGGTTTGTCGTTACTGACGACATCGGCTATCGCCCGGACCACCGCGCAGCGGGCTGACCACCGGTTGCACCAAAAACAAAAAGGCGCCCCATCACAGGGCGCCTTTTGCGTTTTCTTCGGATCGTGTGTTCAGACCTTGTCGGTCGCCGCCTTCGTCGCGCGCGGTTTGCGCGCCGTTTTGGATTTCGCTGCCGCCTTGGCCGGTTTCGCAGCTTTCGGCTTTGAGCTTGCCGCCTTGCGTGCCGGTTTCCGCTTGGGCTGTACCGATGTCAGCGCATCGACGGCCCGCAGCCAATGCTCCTGATCGCGCCCTTCGGGCCGGCCCTCGTCCAGCCAGAGCAGATAGGCAGCTTCGCGTACTTGCGATTCGTTCAATGTGAATTCTTTCATGGTGTTGTCCTGAAGTGACGGCCCGTGTGGTGCTGTATGATAGCGCTCACATAGCAAAATTGCTGCATCTGCACAATCCACCCGCACGCCCGCGGAAAACCCGCGGGACTTATCCCGCGCGGACCAGCCTGCGGTGGTGAATGTGCGAAACTGCCGGAACCGGCCGTGATAGGGGGCTACTGCCCCGCCTCGTCCGGGTCCGCCTGGCCAATCCCCTTGAACACCGCCTTGAGCGGGATCGCCCAGATCACGCCCAGACCGACATAGATCAGGAACTCCACCCAGATCGGTGGGCGCTCAAACAGCGACACAAGCGTCACGGCCGTCACGATATACAACGGCAGGCCGACGATCAGGATCAGCAGGGCCAGACGTTTCCGGGTCTTGTAGCGCAGCGCCATGACGGCTCCTCAGTCGGCAAAGGGATCGCGCACCAGGATCGTGTCCTCGCGCTCGGGCGAGGTGGAAAGTAGGGCGACGGGGCACTCGATCAACTCCTCGACCCGGCGCACGTACTTGATGGCATTGGCAGGCAGGTCGGCCCAGCTGCGCGCACCTTCGGTCGATTCCGACCAGCCCGGCATCTCTTCGTAGACGGGCACGCAGCGGGCCTGCGCCTCGGACGCGGTGGGCAGGTAGTCAAGGCGCACACCGTCCAGGTCGTAGGCCACGCAGATTTTCAGCGTCTCGAACCCGTCCAGAACGTCGAGTTTGGTGAACGATATCCCGTTCACGCCGCTGGTCGCACAGGTCTGACGCACAAGGCAGGCGTCGAACCAGCCGCAGCGGCGTTTGCGCCCGGTGACGGTGCCGAACTCGCGACCCCGATCGCCTAGGCGCTGGCCGTCGGCGTCGTCCAGTTCCGTCGGAAACGGCCCCTCGCCCACGCGGGTGGTATAGGCCTTGACGATGCCAAGCACGAAATCGACGCTGCCTGGGCCCATGCCCACGCCCGTGGCGGCCTGGCCCGCAATCACGTTGGACGAGGTGACAAAGGGATAGGTGCCGAAATCGATGTCGAGCAAGGCGCCCTGCGCGCCCTCGAACAGGATGCGTTTGCCGGCCTTGCGCGCCTCGTTCATCACCTTCCACACGGGGGCGGCGTATTCCAGCACCTGCGGCGCGATGGCGCGCAGTTGGGCCAGAAGCCCGTCGCGGTCGACGGGCGCGATGCC
>JBCBFX010000073.1:0-20624 GCA_038527345.1 Pseudomonadota bacterium
CCCAAGCTGGTGCTGGACCGCAAGGACAGCCTGATGGCGTCCATGGCCGACGTGGCGAAAGAGGATGGTGCGGACGAGGTGCTGCTGTTTGTCGTGGACATCCTGAACGAGGAAGCCACGATGCTGATCCCCAATGACCGGGTGAAGGGTGTTGCGGAGAAGAGTTTTGATGCGACGGTAACCGGCGACACGGTTGTGCTGCCGGGCATCATGAGCCGGAAAAAGCAGATCATCCCCAACCTCAAGGTCTGAGGCAGCAGCCCGGGCGCAGGACACCTGCGCCTTACAGGTCTGGGATGCGCATGTTCGGCGGGCCAGTGGTCCGCCTTTCGCTTTTGTGCCACCGTCGCAGGCGGGAGGACGTCATGCGAACCCTAAAAACCGAAAAGGATGGCCGGATCGGCCGCATCATCCTGAACCGCCCCGAGGTGATGAACGCCATCGACGATGACCTGCCGCGCGAATTGCAGGCGGCGGTCGATGCGTTCGATGCGGACCGGGGCGTGCACGTGATGGTTCTGTCGGGGGCCGGGCGCGCCTTTTGCGCGGGCTACGATCTGGCGCACTATGCGCAGGATCCTGACAACACGATGACCCAAGGCATGCCGTGGGACCCGATGCAGGACTACCAATTCATGTGGGCCAACACGCAACGCTTCATGTCGCTGTTTCGCGCGATGAAGCCGGTGATCGCCAAGGTACACGGGTTTGCCCTGGCCGGTGGATCGGACATCGCGCTGTGCTGTGACATGGTGGTGATGGAGGATACGGCACAGATCGGTTACATGCCTGCCCGTGTCTGGGGGTGCCCGACGACAGCGATGTGGGTCTATCGCCTTGGGCCCGAGCGGGCCAAGCGGATGCTGCTGACGGGCGACAAGATCACGGGGGTCGAGGCAGCCGAAATGGGGCTGGTGCTAAAGGCCGTTCCGAGCGACAGGCTGGATGCAGAGGTCGATGCGCTGGCCGCGCGCATGGCGTCCGTTCCCATCAATCAGCTTGCCATGAACAAGATGGTCATCAACCAGGCGCTCGAGGCCACGATCACCCAGACCCAGCGCCTTGCCACCGTGTTCGACGGCATCACGCGCCATTCGCCCGAGGGATTGAATTTCAAGGCGCGGTCCGAGGCGGTGGGCTGGAAGCAGGCGGTGCAAGAGCGGGATGACGGGCTGTATGACTGGACCCGGGACCATCCGCTGAACGATCCGGATCGCCGCGCGGATTAGCCCCCCTTTCCGCTCCGCCCGCGCTGTGGCACACCCCGGTCCAAACACCAACGCCGGAGACGACATGACCCAGATCATCAATGCCCTGTCCGAGATTTCGGACCGCTATGACGCGCTGTTCGTGGACCTGTGGGGCTGTGTGCACAACGGGGTACATGCGCTGCCCGAGGCAGTGGCGGCGTTGCAGGCGTACCGTGCCGATGGGGGCAAGGTCGTGCTGGTCACCAATTCGCCCCGTCCGCGGGCAGGGGTGCAGAAGCAGTTGGCCCATTTTGGCGTGCCGGACGACAGCTGGGATACCATCGCCACGTCCGGAGACAGTGCACGGGCGGCGATGTTTCGCGGTGTTGTGGGCAACAAGGTCTATTTCATCGGATACCCGGGCGAAGAGAAGTTTTTTCAGCCGATCGGCGTAATCACGGATCCCGTCGATATCGAATTGGTACCGCTGGAGAAGGCCGAGGGGATCGTCTGCACCGGGCCGCGTGATCCGTTGGCCGACCCGGACGTGATGCGCCCGGAGTTTCTGATGGCCAAGCAACTGGGGCTGAAGCTGCTGTGTGCGAACCCCGATATCGTGGTGGACCGGGGCGAGGTGCGAGAGTGGTGCGCCGGTGCCCTGGCGAAGCTGTATACCGAGATGGGGGGCGAGAGCCTGTATTTCGGCAAACCGCACCCCCCGATCTATGACTTGGCGCGGCGGCGGTTGGCGGAACTGGGCGCGGATGTGCCCGATGCGGGCATTCTGGCCATCGGCGATGGGGTTTTGACCGATATCGCGGGGGCCATGGGCGAGGATATCGATTCCCTGTTCATCTCGGGTGGATTGGCCGCGGCCGAGACAAAAACGTCGCAGCAGCCCGATCCCGATGCGCTAAGTGATTATCTTGAAAAGGAAATGAGCAGTCCGACCTATGCGATTGGACATTTGCGCTAGGCCACTTTTCACTTGATTTTCTGCGCGCGCAAAGTAATTAGATTGCGTAGAGCGCACATCTAGCGCCAGAAAATTACCGGAGCCTCGCCATGTTGGACAATATGCCCCGCGGTACGATCTGCATCGAAGACATCGAAATGGGGATGTCCCGCCATCTGCGGAAGGTGGTCACGGACGAGGATATCGAGATGTTCGCGCAAGTCTCGACTGACCGGAACCCGGTGCACCTGGACGACGATTACGCCCGCGACACGATCTTCGAGGGGCGGATCGCCCACGGGATGCTGACGGCGGGCCTTGTGTCGGCGGTGATCGGGGAACAACTGCCGGGCCATGGCACGGTGTACCTGGGCCAGTCGCTGAAGTTCCTGGCCCCTGTGCGCCCCGGCGACATGGTCGAGGCGAGGGTGACCGTGACCGACATCGACTTTTCCAAGCGGCGGGTGCGGATGGATTGCGCCTGTACCGTGGATGGCAAGAAGGTGCTGGTGGGCGAGGCCACGGTTCTGGCCCCGTCGCGCAAGTTCGACTGATCCACCTGATCCAACAGCCGCGCTGCCGCGCGACGACATGTTTTGGGGGGCTCTGCCCCCGTCGCTTGCGCGACTCCCCCGTGGTATTTCCAGTCAGAAGAAGCGGTGTCTTGCTCTTGTCTCGGGCCGGGGCTAGGCAGGGGCCATGAGGATCATCCGGGATTATCAGTTCGTTGACGATGCCGACCGGGGGGCGAGTGTTGCCATCGGGAATTTCGATGGTGTGCATATCGGCCATCAGTCCGTGATCGACCTGGCCCGGCAGGCGGCCCCGGATGCCCCCTTGGGCGTGCTGACATTCGAGCCGCACCCGCGTGACTTCTTTGCGCCGGATGCGCCGCCCTTTCGCTTGATGAACCCGGCCGCGCGGGGCCACCGGCTGGAAAAATTGGGGATCGAACGCCTGTATGAGTTGCCATTCAATGCGGAACTGGCGGGGCTGACGCCCAAGGCATTTGCCCGCGAGGTGCTGTGTGAGGGGCTGGGCGTGCGCCATGTGGTGATCGGGTCCGATTTCTGTTTTGGCAAGGGGCGGGCCGGGACGGCAGACGATCTTGTCGCCTATGGCAGGGACATGGGGTTCGGTGTCACCGTGGCGCCCCTGTTGGCGCGGTCGGAGGCCACCGTGTCGTCCACCGCGATCCGGGTGGCGCTGACCGAAGGGCGGCCGCGCGATGCCGCGGCGATGCTGGGCCACTGGCACCGGATCGAGGGACCGGTGATCGGCGGCGAGCAGAGGGGCCGCAAACTGGGCTATCCCACCGCCAACATGTCCATCGATGGGCTGCATCCTCCGGCCTTTGGCGTTTATGCGGTACTCGTCGATGTGCTGGAAGGGCCGCACATGGGCAGCTATCACGGTGTGGCATCGATGGGGGTCCGCCCGATGTTCGGAGTGAATACCCCCAACCTTGAAACCTTTGTCTTTGATTTTTCGGGCGATCTCTATGGCACGCCGCTGTCCGTTGGACTGGTCGAGTACCTGCGGGGCGAGGAAAAGTTCGACAGCCTCGACGCCCTGATCGCGCAGATGGATGCCGACAGCGCGCGGGCGCGCGAGATTTTGGCAGCATTGTGAACGCGCCGAAGCTGTCCCCCCGGTTCTGGGAAAGGAAGTCGCTGGCCCAGATGACGCGCCCCGAGTGGGAAGCGCTGTGTGACGGTTGTGGGAAGTGCTGCCTGAACAAGCTGGAGGACGAGGACAGCGGGCAGGTGGCCCTGACCCGTGTCGCCTGCCGTTTGCTGGACGATTCCACGTGCCGCTGCTGTCACTATGAAAACCGGCATCAGTTTGTGCCGGACTGCATCGTGCTGCGCCCCGAAAACATCGATGAGCATATGTACTGGCTGCCGCAAACCTGTGCCTATCGCCTGCTGCACGAGGGGCGGCCGCTGTTTGACTGGCATCCCCTGGTGTCCGGCGATCCGCAGACCGTCCACGATGCGGGCGTGTCGATGCAGCATCGGACGGTCAGCGAGTTTGACGTGGCCGACGAGGATTGGGAAGAACACATCATCGACGAGCCAACCTGAACTGATTGTGGCGCGTGCTCAGCCCGTTGCGCGTTGCCGTGCCTGATGCTCCGCGAGAAACGTCAACCACGCTTTGGCCACCGTTTCGGGATGCGTGATCGGCCCCATGTGGCCGACCCCGGGCAAGACGGTGTCGCGCGCGTCCGGAAGGCGGCGGGCGATGGCGGTGTTCACGTCCCGCATCCAGCCGGAATGCGCCCCCCGCATCAGCAGGGCCGGCATGGTCGCGCGGGCAAAGCGCCCCGGTTCAAGCAACCCTGCGGAATCGTCGATCAGCATCGGCGCGCTGTCGGCGACGAATTGTATGCGTTCAGCCATGTAGGCACGTGTGCCTTCGGGGATCGTGTCCCACCCGGTGGTGTCCCCCCACGCCCGGTTAAAGGCGCGGGCGGCCCCGATCCGGTCGCCGCGTGCCATGGCTGCGTCATAGGGGGCCATGGTCGCGGCATGACTGGCGGCAAACTCCGGATCATCCGCCATGGCGGGTGCGAAATAGACCGGTTCGAACATGGTCAGGCTGCGGATGCGCTGCGGGTCCTCGATCGCAAGCCGCAGCGCGACGGTGGCGCCGAAACTGTGGCCGATCACGTCGATGGGGCCCTCGCCCATGTCGTCCAGCACCGCGCGCGCCATGTCGGTGGCGGTGTCGTGCATGATGCCGGTGCGGTCCCAATCGCCGGACTTGCCATGGCAGGGCAGGTCAAAGGCGTGCAGCGTCACGCAGTCGCCCACTGCCGCGCCCATGGCCCGCCATGCCCCCGAATGGGCCAGCGAACAATGGATGGCCAGCGCTGGCCTTGGTCCGCTGCCAAAACTGCGCCGGTGAATGTGCGGGATCACAGCGTGCCGGAAAGATGCAGGTCCAGATCTTTGATCTTGTCCTGCCCCCAGAACCGCTGATCCCCGTCCACGATGTAGAAGGGCGCGCCGAAGACGCCGGCTTTCACCGCCTGTTCAAGGTTGGCGGCATAGGTTTCGGCACCGGACAGCAGGCCACTGTCGGCCAAAGACGGGTCAAAGCCCGCCTCGGACAGGCACGCCTTGACCACGTCGTCCTGGGAGATGTCCCTGTCCTCGGCCCATACGGCACGCAGGACGGCGTGCACCAGTTTGCCCAGGTCGCCGCCGCCTGCGTTTTGCGCCGCGATGATGGCATAGGACGACGGGGCCGCGTTCGTGGGCCAATGCGCGGGTGTCAGGTTGAAGGGCAGGCCGTGCTTTTTCGCCTGCCGCACCAGTTCCTGTGCCCGGTATTCGATCCGGTTCGGGTGCCGGTCCTTTGGTGGCGTGCCCCCCGTTCGGCCAAAGAGCGCGATTACGTCAAGCGGCTTGTAGGTCACGCTGGCCCCGTGTTTTTGCGCCACCTCCTCGAACCGGTTCCCGGCCAGGTAGGTGTAGGGCGACAGCGTCGCGAAATAATAGTCGATATGGGGCATTTTGCTCTCCGGGTCCGGGGTCTTGGGCTTCGCGGGACGGTAAGGCCGTGCTAAGCGGTGTCAACATCACGAATCTGTCACATATCGTGCTGCGCGGGGGTCACGACATGCCGAACATCCAGGAACCGAAGCTGATTTCGGGCAATGCCAACCTGCCTTTGGCACAGGCCATCGCACGGCGCATGTCGCTGCATCGCGGTGTGCACACCGGGTTGGTCGATGCCCGGGTCGAACGGTTCAATGACGGCGAGATTTTTGTCGAGGTGTTCGAGAATGTCCGGGGCGAGGACATGTTCATCATCCAGCCCACGTCGAACCCGGCCAATGACAACCTGATGGAACTGCTTATCATGTGTGATGCGTTGCGCCGGTCGTCGGCCGCCCGCATTACCGCCGTGATCCCCTATTTCGGCTATGCCCGGCAGGACCGCCGGACCAAGGCGCGCACGCCCATTTCATCCAAGCTGGTGGCCAACATGCTGGTGGGGGCAGGCATCGAACGGGTTCTGACCATGGACCTGCACGCCGCGCAGATCCAGGGCTTTTTCGATATTCCCGTGGACAACCTCTATGCTTCGCCCATCTTTGCGCTGGACATCAAGACACAGTTCGCGGGCCGCATGGACGAGTTGATGATCGTGTCGCCGGATGTGGGCGGGGTGGCCCGTGCCCGCGAGTTGGCCAAACGTCTGAACGCGCCCCTGTCCATCGTGGACAAGCGCCGCGAAAAGCCCGGTGAAGTGGCCGAGATGACCGTGATCGGGGATGTGACCGACAAGGTGTGCCTGATCATCGATGACATGGTCGATACCGCTGGCACATTGTGCAAGGCCGCCGAAGTGCTGATGGAAAATGGGGCCAAAGAGGTCCATTCCTACATCTCGCACGGCGTGATGTCCGGCCCGGCAGTGGAACGCGTGACCAAGTCGGTGATGAAATCGCTGGTCATCACGGATTCGATCCAGCCCACGGACTCGGTGAAGGGCGCGCCCAATATTCGGATCGTGCCCACGGCCCCGATCTTTGCGCAGGCGATCATGAACATCTGGAACGGCACGTCGGTGTCGTCCCTGTTCGAGGCCGAGACGCTGTCGCCCATCTATGACGGGATGTACGCGGCCGAGTAGGGGGCGACGCGCCAAGGATTTCTGTCGGTGGCAGTCACACGTGTATGCGTGATTGCATGCAGCTGATCGGAGCAGGTTCGAGCTGGAGCGAAGGTCAGGTCTGAGCCCAACCCGGTCATCGGAAATTCGCGCTGCGCGCACGCACGGCGACGAAGTTGCTGCATTAGTGCTGTCCGCCGCGTTGCTTATTCGTCTGATAAAAATTGACCAGAACCCTCGTGGTTTGCCTATATTTTTCATGACACCAATGGTCCGGCACGTCAAACTCGCGCGGGTTTCAAGGGCGGCATATGGCTACGTACGCCGGTTCTGCAACGCTCTGTCTCATGTGTCCCTCGACCGACCACCCGCGCCGCGCAGGCGTTAAAGAGTTTCGCTTCGGCGCCGACCGTCCCGCTCTGGCAAGAACGGAGAATAGCCCCCTACGGTCTCATTATTGGACGAAAAGTTGCTATAGGTTTGCCGGATCATCGACTTGGTGCTGTCGTCAATGTCAGCTCCGGATTGTAGCGCCCCGTAATAGCTCTCAAGGGTCGCATCCATCGCAACAGATTTGCCTGCGATGCTTGTGGGCAGTGTTTCCGGAAAAGGGACGGCTTTTTCGACTGCTTTGTTGTGCATCAGTTTGAGGGCCACGAATTGCAGACCCTGCGTGGCCTGCCACTCAAAAATGTGCCAAGTGACGTCAATGGGCGGCGGTGGTATCATTCCCATGGCAGGTGGGTAATACGTGCGTATCTCACTGCGCAGAGTTTCGCCTCCCGGGCCGGCTGGACCATTCACCGTAACGCCCCAATCCTGCTCCAGACGAGCCGTCAAACCCGTGTAGGGGCGCGCCTCGTATTCAAACCGGCCCGAGTTGCGCGGCGGATGATACCCGCCCCCGATATCACCATGCACGCCGACCATGGGTTTGTTTCGACCACCAGCAGCGCGGGTCAGGGGAAAGTTCTGGCGTAGCTCGTCCTCGGCCGTGATGTGATAGATGTAATCTGCCCGGCCGGGCGTGGTCAGGTCGACCCACCATGTTCCGTCCGTCTCGCCGCCCCATCCCGTTTGACGCCAATGCCCCGCATGTATTCCTTGCGGAAATGCACCAGCCGCTGCACGCCTTGAACCTCGGCCCAAACCGCGGCGCCGTTTGTTTCTTCGTAGATTTCTTCCAGCAGGTCCGGGTTGGAATGCCAGGACCGGTTTGGATCGCTTGCCCGGTTGCGAAAGTTGTTGGTGCCGTCAAAAAAGACGCCGATGCGCACCATCTCGCAACTTGCGGCTCTTGTATCGGCAGAGCCACTCCCGACATCGCTCGCCGCGGCGGCGGCCACGGCATTTGCGCGTTGGCCTTCGGTCAGGCTCGCATTCGGATCAGGGGTCTCCGACATGCTCAACTGCTCCCGCACCGCGCTGTGGGGGCAGCATTTTCGCGCAAATAAGCGTCCTTGTTGCGTTGCACACGCGTCACGGCCCAATCCTCGATGCCCAGGGCCAGATCCGCCACCAACGGATCATCCGCGGCCAATGGCTCTCCGCAAAGTTCCACCAACGTGATGGGGATTTCCTGTTCCGGTGTAATGCGATGCATCTGATCGTTGCCCACATGACGCAGCCACTCGGGATGCGGTGTCGTGATGGTCACATCTGCACCGGGCCCCAGGACAACCTTGTACTCGGCATGCTCACCCTGGCCGCCATATGTAGACAGGGTCGTGACATCAAGCTCCAGCTCAACCTGCCACGCCTGTTTGCTGTCGATATCGAGCCAGGCCGCCTTGATCGCCAACTGATCTCCGTTGACGTAATCAACCCCGCCGGTGTCGCTGGACCCTTGCAGCGACCGTTCCGACAATAGGCTGCCGTTCACCTCGTAGCGCTTTGTCGCCGGATAAGCGGGATGCGCCTGAATTTCTGTGCTCAGAGTGTTGGGCCTGACCGGTTTCGACCACATCATGCTTCCTGCCACTGCCAAACCCACAACCAGGATCGCCAAAAGCCAGCGCATCATATCTCCTCCGCAGAATGCACGGCACCTGGCTGTGGTTCGCCCTCTAGGTGGCGGCGGATACGCTCAATTGCGATCCATGCGTCGCTAGATGTGCCCAAGATACGGTAAATTTCACCGTTGTCATAGCGTTCCAGGAAATCCGGGCCCAACATCGCCTCCCACACACTCAGTTTCGCCAAATGATCCATCTGCCAAAACCCGATTGTGTAAAACCAGTCCCGCTTGTTCCGCAGATGATGGGCAAGCGCCTCAGCCTGCGCATCATCTTCAGGTTCGACGTGTTTCAGGGTTGCATCAATGACAGCTTCATAGGCGTCAACGCGCCGGATATGGCGCATATGGGCCTTAACTTCTTGAGTGATGACTGGCACGCGCTTTTCACCTGTCATTCCAGGTAACCGCCAGGAGACCACCGTGCTTTTCGGAGTGGCGCAAATCAACATTAGCTTGTGCGTCTCTTCCGGAAAAAACGGACGCAAAAAGGCGTCTACGGCATCCAGATTGCCACGCTGAACCAAATCAGCGGCCACAAGCCTCGTCCAAAAGCGAAAAACACCCATTTGCCGTTGGCGTCGCGCAGGCGCGTGAATTTCCTGAAATGTGCCCGCATTTCCGCCAAAGTCGCCTTGCTGCGAAAAAAGATCCCCGGCTCCGTTTCAAAATAACCGCTGGCAAATTCTTCTGACGTAAAAAGCTGGCGGACAAGAGGTGCCTCCGGCGTAAGCTGCACAATCCAGGGAGAATTGTCGCCAATCTGTTCTGCTGTTTCGCCTGAAAAAAGACAGTCATTTTCCAGTCCGGAGGTTTCCAATATCTCAGGCAGGCCCATGATCAATGCCCCATCCAAAATCGCGAATAACCGTGTTGGTCGCGAGTCTTTGGGGTGATCGGACAGGTTGGCCTCCGCATGATCGCGAAATAAAAGGTCTTTGAAATCCTGCGACAGCCCGCTCAGATCAAACCCGCGCCGCAATGGGGATTGTGCGGGCAACACTGCCATCCCAAGCCACGGTCCGTTTTCCGCTGGCGGTTGAGGAGGTGGAATGCGGCTGTAGTCGTGGGCGTCGTCAGGCAACTTCAGGTTCTACCATTTACGGCACTCAGTAAACTGGATTCCTCCTGCATTGAGACAGGTTTAGTGTAATAAGTTGAGTTGCGTTTTTTCTCCGGAACTTCGAAGGCACATGTATCACCTAAGGCCTGCTATGCTTAAAGGCATCCCTAAGGCTCCCTAATCTGGCCCGGGTATCTGCCCGAAACAAGGAGTCGCTTCGGACCGTGTGTTGCAAATAATGTGGATGATTCCGCGAGAAGAAAAGTAACGGATCAAAACCTCCAAAACGTCTTTTGCACCCATCTCGATGTGAAACTGAACTGTTAAGGCCTGCCGTATGTGCTCGTCCACAACCATGAACATCTTTTAGCTCCGGTCCTTGCTGAGGTTGTCGTTTTCCTTACCGAGCGTCCAGACATGGTTGGGATAAGTCGTTTATTGTGGCCAGATCGGCCACAATAAACGACTGCTTTAATAACACGTCCTACTTCGCAACAAACGAGGCGCGGCGATAGCAATTGCGTGCTGCTATGGCGAAGCATTCAAAATGCGATGCCCGGTTCGGCCCGCGTCAGGTTGGTCGGACTCGATTGCAGCGAAAGGGTGGTCTCGGGCCAGACGAAACTAACACCCGCGAATGACCGGATTGACGACGTCCGCTACGCCGCAACACCCAACGTGTTGCGACCGCGCAAGTTATGCTGCTTCAGCGAAGCCCCTAAATCGAATGACGGCAAAGTCCGCTTAGCCTCCTCATCGCCCGCGCGGAATCAAGGCCAAAGGCCGCCGCGCATCGACGGGCCATCCCTCGGCACGACGATTTGGCCGGCGTATGCGTCCAGCTCTCTGCGAAGATGTGTTTGGCCGCCACAAAGCGCTTGAGCGGGTTGGTTGGATCGCCGCACCACGGCCCGTCGATGCGCGGTTCGGTGACTTCGCGAACGGCGATTTCGTCCGCACAATCTGGACTGTTGGGCAAAACAAACGCTTGCGTGTGAAAATGCCGAGGCTTCGCGAAGCCTCGGCAACTTGGCTGGCTAACCGGTTACCCGACCAGTGCGCCGTCGTCGCGCCATACCGCCACGATGGATGAGCGGGGCAGGCCCGCGCCGTCGGGGAAGCTTCCGCCCGGGTGCTGGATGCCGACGAACATGGTCTTGCGGTCCGTGGACCAGCACAGGCCCGTCACTTCGGACCCGTTGGGACCCGTCAGGAAGCGGTGGATTTCGCCCGAGACCGGGTCGCCCACCAGCATCTGGTTGTTGCCCTGACCTTCGAACTCGCCCTCGTTGTCGTCATCGCCGTCGGTCTGGATCCAGAGCAGGCCCGCGCTGTCGAACATCATCCCGTCGGGCGAGTTGAACATGTTGCCCGGGTTGACGTTGGACGACCCCTTGTAGGCGCCTTCGCCCACGACCGGGTTGCCCGCCATGACGAACAGATCCCAGCGGAAGGCTTCGGTGGCGTGGTCGTCATTGGCCGGGAACCAGCGCGCGATCTGGCCAAAGTTGTTGGCCTGACGCGGGTTGGGGCCATTGACGGAGGTATCGTCGCCGCCCGCGTTGGGTTTGACGCCGCGGTTCTTGTTGTTGGTCAGCGCCACGTAGCCTTCGGCGGCCAGCGGATTGACCTGCACCCATTCGGGACGGTCCATGGTGGTCGCGCCCACGGCCGACGCCGCCATACGCATGTGCACGAGGATTTCAACCGCATCCATGCCCGTGGTGTCCGGCGTCAGCGGCAGCCAGTCCCCGGTGCCATCGGCGTGGAACTTGGCGGCATAAAGCGTGCCGTCATTCAACAGGTTGTCGGTGTCGGCCCCCGGCGCATACAGCCCGTTGGACACGTATTTGTACAGGTACTCGCCCCGTTCATCATCGCCCATGTAGACCACCACGTGGCCCGACGGCGCGATGGTGATCGCCGCGTTCTCGTGCTTGATCCGGCCCAGCCCGGTGCGCTTTTTCGGGGTCGAGGATGGATCGGATGGATCGATCTCGACCACCCAGCCGGCGCGGTTCGGTTCGTTCGGGTTCTTGGAGATATCAAAGCGTGCGTCGTGCTTGTGATAGTCGTATCCCCAGCCGTCGACGCCCACGCCATAGCGCTGGTGCCCAGCGGTCAGTTCCACGTCAGGGTCGGTCGAACCGAAGTAGCCGTTGAAGTTTTCCTCGCAGGTCAGGTAGGTGCCCCACGGGGTCGGCCCCGAACCGCAATTGTTCAGCGTACCCAGCGACTGCGTTCCGGTGGGGTCGTCGGTGGTCTTCATCAGGTCGTGGCCGGCGGCAGGGCCGGTGATCTCCATCGGCGTGTTATGATCGATGCGCCGGTTGAAGGGCGAATCCACCACAATGCCATAGCTGCCGTCGTCCTTGGCCGCGACTTCGAATACGGTCACGCCCTGGATGCCTTGCAGCAGTTGCACGTCTTCAAGGTTCTGCGGCACGCCCTCGGTCGCGGGCAGATTGGTCTTGCGGTTGGCATATTCGTTGTTGACGGCCATCACCTCGTGCCCGTCGATATTGAACAACCACATGCCGTCAGTGTTTTCGCCGAACACCTTGGACGCGTTTGCCGCGCTGTGGCCGGTGGCCGGGTCAAAGGCTTCGGCATCCGAGGTCAGTGCGTCCCCCCAGCGGGCGACGACCGACCAGCTGTAGCCTTCGGGCACGTGGATGGTGGCGTCTGTGGCGATGCCGATGGGGGTAAAGGCAAAGCGGCTGGCCGCCTGCGCCTTGGCCGAGGTCGTGGACAACAGCGTGCCGGTTCCCATGACGGCGGCACCCGATCCAAAGGCGACGGCACCGCTGAGGAATCCGCGGCGGGACAGCGCGTCGTCCACCACGCGGTCGAAATCCGATGTTTCGGGGCGCGGATTGTTCACCTCGTCCCAATCGTCCATGCTCAGGCCGTGATCTACTTGGTCTTTCATGTGATTGCTCCCAGTTTGCAGTAGCCATTCGTTTTCGTGGCCACCTTCGTCTAGCATAGCGTGTGCGACGGAATTGCGACACCGTCGGTTCTGGTGCGGGTCGGGCAATGGCCGTTTTCGGCGCAATTCTGCGCATGGCCGGAATTTTTGGGACGCGGCATGCGGGGCGGTTTGATCTGCGCTCTGGACACCTCATGTCCCTTTGCGGATGATTGCGCAAAATACAGTGGGGAGTTCACCGATGAAAACCGCAATCGCCGCAGTCACCATGACGCTGATGGCCGGGGCCGTCTGGGCCGATGGGCACTGTGCTGCCGGAAAGACGCTGACCGAAGGCACGCTGACCATCGCCACCGGCAACCCGGCGTATTATCCGTGGGTCATCGACGACGCTCCGGAAAGCGGGCAGGGGTTCGAGGCTGCCGTGGCCTATGCCCTGGCCAACGAGATGGGATTTGCCGACGATGCCGTGACATGGGTACGCACCTCGTTTGACGAGGCGATCCAGCCCGGGGCCAAGAATTTCGACCTGAACATGCAGCAATACTCCATCACGCCGGAACGCGACAAGGTGGTCGATTTCTCGGCCCCCTATTACACGGCACCGCAGGCCGTGCTGACAACCCAGGCCGTGATCGACGGCGGGGCGACGGCCACGATGGACAGCCTGAAGGGTCTGAAATGGGGGGTGGTCGCCTCGACCACGGCGCTGCCGGTGGTGATGGACCGGATCCAGCCGAGCCAGTCGCCGCTGGTCTATGACGATACGGCCAATGTGGTCGAGGCGATGAAGGCGGGCCAGATCGACGCCGCCCTGTTCGATCTGCCCTCGGCGCTGTTTACCTCGGCCGTGCTGATGGACAATGGCGCGATCCTTGGCCAGTTCGACCCGGGTGCGGCTGAAAACCCCGACCAGTTCGGCATGCTGATGCCCGAAGGTTCGGCGCTGAAGGCCTGCGTTGACGAAGCTCTGGCCGCAATGTCCGACAGCGGCAAGCTGGCCGAGATCGAAGCCCAGTGGCTGCAGGACGCCACCGGTGTGCCGCTGATCCAGTAAGGTGACACGACGCGCCGCGTACGAGGCCCGGCAACGCCGCCGGGCCAACATCATCGCGGGGTTCAGCACGGTCGCCGTGGTGGGCCTCGTCATGGTTCTGGTGCCGCTCGCCCCGGGGTGGGAGGCGGTCAAACGGTCGTTTTTCGACGGCGAAACATTCGTCCGCACCTTCCCGACGCTGCTGCGCGCGTTCCTGCTGGACGTGGCAATCTTTGCCTGGTCGGTGCCGCTGATCTTTGCCCTGGGCCTCGCCATAGCACTGGCGCGCGGTGCGCGGGCAGCGGCCCTGTTCCCGCTGCGTATCTTCGGCGCGGTCTACGTGGACCTGTTTCGCGGCATCCCGGTGGTGCTGCTGGTCTATCTGGTGGGCTTCGGCATTCCGGGGCTTGGCCTGCCGCGCCCGTGGAATTCACCCTATATCTGGGGCACCGTGGCGCTGGTGCTGACCTATTCGGCCTACGTGGCCGAGGTGCTGCGATCCGGCATCGAAAGCATCCACGAAAGCCAGCGCAACGCGGCCATATGTCTGGGTCTGTCGGACCGCGATTCCATGCGCTACGTGATCCTGCCACAGGCGATCCGCCGCGTCGTGCCGGCCAACATGAACATGCTGGTGGCATTGCAAAAGGACGTGGCGTTGCTCAGCTTCATCGGTCCGGTCGAAATCCTGCGCCAGGCGGGAATCTTCAAAAGCCTGCTGGCCAATTTCACACCCTACGTAGTGGCAGCGGTGATCTTTCTGTGCGTCACGGTGCCCGCGACACGCTATGCCGACTACCTGCTGAACCGGGATCGCAATGCCCGGTCCTAGGTTGTCACTTCGGGGCGTGCGCAAGTCGTTCGGTCCGAACGAGGTGCTGCGCGGCATCGACATGGACGTGGGCGTGGGGGAAATGGTGTGCCTGATCGGAGCGTCGGGGTCGGGCAAATCCACGCTGCTGCGGTGCATGAACGGGCTTGAACCTGTGGATGACGGACAGGTCCTGCTGGACGGCGTCGACATTGCCGAACCGGGCTTCGACCTGGGACCCATACGGCAACGCATCGGAATCGTGTTCCAAAGCTTCAACCTGTTTCCGCACATGACGGCCTATGACAACGTGGCGCTTGCCCCGCGCCGGGTGCTGCGCGTGGATGCGCGCGCCAAGATCGAAGCGCTGTTTGCCCGCTTCAACCTGACCGATCACATGCAAAAATACCCGGACCAACTCAGCGGCGGGCAGCAACAGCGCGTCGCGGTCATCCGGGCGCTGGCGATGCAGCCCATGACGATGCTGTTTGACGAAATCACATCCGCCCTCGATCCCGAACTGGTGGGTGAGGTGCTGGATGTGCTGCGCAGCTTGCGCGATGACGGTATGACGATGGTGCTGGCCACGCACGAAATGGGCTTTGCCCGCGAACTGGCCGACCGGGTGGTGTTCATGGACGGCGGCGTGATTGCCGAGGCGGGCCCGCCCGAACAGATCTTCACAAACCCGCAGCGCGACCGTACCCGCAGGTTTCTGGCCAGCATCCTGCGCTGATCCCGTCTCTGTCCCAAAATAATCCTCCCCGAAGGGCCGGGTCGCCGCCGGGCCGTCGGGAAGGATCAAATCCCCCTTAAGGCGCACGTGTCGTGCGCCCCGCGGTGCAGGTCACTGGGCCGCGATCAGGCCCATGCTTTCCAGCTTCAAAAGCACCTGGTGGGCGCAGTTGTCGACATCGACATTCTCGGTCTCGACGCTCAACTCCGGGTTCTCGGGCACATCATAGGGGTCTGAAATTCCTGTGAATTCCTTGATCTTGCCCTCGCGCGCCAGCTTGTACAGACCCTTGCGGTCGCGACGCTCGCATTCCTCGATCGTGGTGGCGACGTGCACTTCGACAAAGGCACCGAATTCCTCGATGTCTTCGCGCACCGCGCGGCGGGTCGTGGCGTAAGGAGCGATCGGCGCGCAGATGGCGATGCCGCCGTTCTTTGTGATTTCCGATGCAACATAACCGATACGGCGGATGTTCAGGTCACGGTGCTCTTTCGAGAACCCCAGTTCCGACGACAGGTTTTTCCGCACGATGTCCCCATCCAGCAGTGTCACGGGGCGGCCGCCCATCTCCATCAGCTTGACCATCAGCGCGTTGGCGATGGTCGACTTGCCGGACCCGGAAAAGCCGGTGAAGAACACGGTAAAGCCCTGTTGTGACCGCGGCGGCTTGGTCCGGCGCAGTTCCTTAACCACCTCGGGGAACGAGAACCATTCGGGGATTTCCAGCCCCTCGGCCAGACGGCGGCGCAGTTCGGTGCCCGAAATGTTCAGGATGGTCACGTCATCCTTGTCCTTGATCTCGTCGGCGGGTTCGTACTGGGCCCGCTCCTGCACATAGACCATGTGTTTGAAGTCGACCATTTCGATGCCCATCTCCTCCTGGTGCTCGCGGAACAGGTCCTGCGCATCGTAGGGACCATAGAAATCGTCACCGGCCGAATTCTTGCCCGGGCCCGCATGGTCACGGCCCACGATGAAGTGTGTGCAACCGTGGTTCTTGCGGATCAGACCGTGCCAGACCGCCTCGCGCGGGCCGGCCATGCGCATCGCCAGGTTCAGCAGCGACATTGCTGTGGTCGAGGCCGGGTATTTGTCCAGCACTGCCTCGTAGCAGCGCACGCGGGTGAAGTGGTCGACGTCACCGGGTTTGGTCATGCCGACAACCGGATGGATCAGCAGGTTGGCCTGAGCCTCGCGCGCGGCGCGGAAGGTCAGTTCCTGGTGGGCGCGGTGCAGCGGGTTGCGGGTCTGGAACGCCACGACCTTGCGCCAGCCCAGCTTGCGGAAATAGGCGCGCAACTCGTTGGGCGTGTCGCGGCGGCCACGAAAATCATAGTGCACAGGCTGCTGGATGCCTGTGACGGGACCGCCCAGATACACATTGCCGGCCTGATTGTGCAGATAGTTGACGGCCGGGTGGGCGCTGTCGTCGGCACCAAACACCATCTTGGCCTCGTGCGCCTTGTTGGGCGTCCAGCGGTCGGTAACCGTCATGGTGCCCAGGATCACACCCTCCTGATCGCGCAATGCAATGTCCTGCCCGATCTCCAGCGTGTCGGCGAATTTTTCAGACACGTCCAGCGTGATGGGCATCGGCCACAGCGCGCCGTCGGTGGTGCGCATGGTGTCGACGACACTGTTGTAATCGGCCTCGGACAGGAACCCCTTGAGCGGGTTGAAGCCGCCATTCATCAGCAGTTCCAGATCGCAGATCTGGCGTGGGGTCAGGTCCCAGCTGGTCAGGTCGGCGGCATCCATCTTGAGCTTTTGCGCGCTGTCATATGACACATACAGCTCAGGGATCGGAGCAAGGTTGTTTTCCATCAGTTTGTTCCTGTTCTTCAGGGGGTTTAGGCCGGAGGTGGTGCCTGTCAGTTCGGCATAAAGCGCGTCGTATTCGGCGAATTTCCGGGCAAGGAATTGGTCGGTGAGCCGGTTCTTTTCACCGCCTCCGCGGGTGGTGAGGGCATAGGAATAGCGTTGCCGCCTGTCCGGGCCGTCCACGTCGTTGATCTGAACAAATCCTGCGTCGGTGGCCATGCGCAACAGCGTGTTGAGTCGCCCCAGCGACACGCCGACGGCCGATGCCATCGTGCGTTGCGTGGCTCCCGGCGCCTGGTCGAGCTGGCGCAGCAGCCGAAACAGCTGGTCTTCGCCCTCGGCGCTGAGTTTGGATGCGGTTGTCATCGTTTGACGCTCGGGTTTGTTCACGCGTGAACGCATGCCACGGATTGTTTGTTCACAAAAGAACAAACTTCGAATCCGAGGCGTTTTTGACGACCGTTGCAAATGCGTAACGGTCAATTCCGCGGGGCTATTCGGCCTGGGATGTACTGTCCAGCACCCGCAACCGCTCGGACAGGCGCGCCGCGTCCGGTACGGGCAGGGCGGGCAATACGCCGTCGCGCCCGCGCAGCGACAGGTCCTGCAGGTCGTCCTGTGGCACCGTGAACTCGGCGGCGTGCAGCACGTCGATGGACAAGAGCGCTTGCACCCGCAACGTCTTTGTCTGCCCTTCCAGCCGCGACGCCGTGTTGACCGCATCGCCGATCAGCGTGCGCGGCGCGGCCCCGGCTGCCCCGATTTCGCCAAGCACGACATTGCCAAGATGGACACCCATGCCGATGGCCACGGGCGGGCTGCCTTCATCGGCAAGGCGGTCGTTGAACCGGTTCAGCGCCGTCCCCACGCCCTCGACCGCCGCCAGGGCCGCGCGGGCCGAAGCGGCGGGGCTGGTCTGTTCGAACACGGCCAGCAATCCGTCGCCGAGGTACTTGTCCACCGTGCCGCCCGCGGCCTGGATAGGTGGCACGATCTCGTCAAAGAAGCGGTTCAGCAGGAACACCACGTCATAGGGCAATTGACCGTTGGTGCGCGCGGTGAACCCGCGCATGTCCAGAAACAGGATTGCCAGCTTCGCTTCTTTTCCCTGGCTGGCATGGGCGCGACCACGCTTGCCATCCTTGCGAAAGACGCGGAACACGGTGACCGGCCCGGTGGGCCTGACCTGACAGGCGAGACGGGCATTGGGTGGTGCGCCCACGGCGGCCAGCGTTTTGGCCTCGGCCGACGACGGGGGGGGCAGGTTGTCGGCCCCGTCCTCCACAATCACCCGGCAGGTTGTGCACCGCCCGCGCCCACCGCACAGTGCGGTGTGGTCCACACCGGACGCCAGCGACGTATCTAGGATCGTTTGTCCCCGTGGCGCGCGCACGGTCGTGCCGTCGATATAGGTGATGCGAATGGGGCGGCGCACCGCCGCCACGCCCAGTCGGATCACCAGCACCAGCGCCAGCGCCGCCATCAGCGCCCAGATCACCTGATCCGTGACCGTGTCGATGCCGGCAAGTTGGGCAAAACCTGTCCGATCCGGCCACCCCCACAGGGCAAAGGCCTGGGCCCGCGCCTCGGGGTCCGCCATCACCCTGTCCATCGCCCGTCCCGAAACGGCAAACCCAACCAGCGCCAGTGCCGGGATCAATACGGCCACCGACACCAGCATTGACTGCCAGCGCCGCCACCAGCGCGTCATCCGCAACCACATGTGCAACCCGATCACGCCGTGCCCCCACACCAGCAGCAGCAACAGCGCCTGCCACCACCCGTCACCGGTGTCCCAGATCAGCGCCGTCAGATAGCCCAGCCGGGTGTCCACGTTCAGCGTCTCGAACGCAATGTGGGTGTATATGATGTGACTCGACAGCAGGATCGGAATGGCCAGCCCCGCGCCGATCTGAACCCAGTCCACCATGGGCATGCGCAACGATCGGCGCTGCAACAGCTTTTTCAGCGCCAGAACCAGATGCGCCAGCAGGGCCGCAAACAGTACGATCTCGCCACCTGTGCTGCGGGTCACGGCCAGCCGCGCGGCCTGAAATGCATCCGCAAACGGGACCGACACCAGAACCGCCGCGATGTTCAGAAAGTGCAACGTGACATAGAGCATGAGGATCAGCCCCGACACGATCCGCACCCGGGCCGTCCAACCGCCGCGCCACAGAACGCTTGTCATGATGGTCCCCGTGTCCCCGTTTTCGTGGGCCGAGAGTGGACAGGGGGGCGGGAACGGTCAAGGGCGGGTTCTGTGGCCGGTATGTCGCGGTATGGGCTCTGCCACATTCCTGCCATATTTCCGCCGCCTTTTGCCCATGTTTCGTTGACACTGATCAGCGCCAGCGGGGGACATGAGACTGGGATGGGAGTGCGTGACATGCGTACACTGATGTTCACCGCGGGCCTTTTTCTGGCCGCGCAACCCGCTTTTGCACAAACCGATACCGTGCCCGTGGCGTCCGATACGGACCGGATCGCCCTGACCAACGGGTGTGTCTATGCGCCCAACCTGCTGACGCAGGACAACGCCTGGTCGCTGATCTACACCGAAGCCGGGACCACAGTGCAATGCGCGTTGACCATTTACGGGCAGATATCGGACCAGCCGGATGTGGCATCGATGCCGGCGACCGTTGCCGCACCGACCGAACCTGTCGCTGCGCCGGAAGAGACGGCGCCCTACGTGACGCGATCTGCGCGCGTGCCGACCACCTTTGACCAGCGGGTGCGCACGACCATCACGCCGCGCTACATGGTCGGCGTCTTTCGCTAGGCAGGGACGGGCCGCCTATTCAGCGGCTGTTTCGACGGTGGCGGGCTGATCGGCGTCTTCGGCTTCGGCCAGGAAACGCTCGGCCTCGAGCGCGGCCATGCAGCCCATGCCCGCGGACGTGACGGCCTGGCGGTATTTGTGGTCGGTCAAGTCACCTGCGGCGAACACGCCGGGGATCGACGTTTCGGTGCTGTCGGGTTTCGTCACGACATAACCGCCCATGTGGGTGTCCAGCACGTCCTTGACCAGTTCGTTGGCAGGGGCGTGGCCGATGGCAACAAAGACGCCCTTGCAGGGGATGTCGGTGATGGCACCCGTATCGACGTGCCGAACCTTGACCCCTTCGACGCCCAGGGGGCTTTCGGTGCCATAGACCTCCTCCAATTGGTGGAACCACAGCGCTTCGATCTTGGGGTTCTTGAACAGGCGGTCCTGCAGGATCTTTTCGGCGCGCAACTCGTCCCGGCGGTGGATCAGCGTGACCTTGCTGGCGAAGTTGGTCAGGAACAGCGCCTCTTCGACGGCCGTGTTGCCGCCGCCGATCACCACGATTTCCTGTCCCCGATAGAAGAAGCCGTCGCATGTGGCGCAGGCGCTGACCCCGAACCCCTTGAACTTTTCTTCTGACGGCAGCCCCAGCCACTTGGCACGG
>JBCBFX010000074.1:0-20329 GCA_038527345.1 Pseudomonadota bacterium
CCGCGATCAACGCATAGACATCATTGGGGAGCAGCGCGCGGAACTCCTCGAGTTGTGCCAGCGCGAGTGCGGGATCCCCGATGACACCCCAAAGCGCAATGGTTGCCGCCAGCCCGGGAAAGACGGCAAGGATCGAATAAAACGCCACCCCGGCCGAGATCAGGCCAAGGTTCTTTTCATCCATCAGGTGCAGGACGTGGCGCAGAACGCGCCACCACAGTGCGGGCGTGACACGGGCTTCGGGTGGGTAGGAAGGATCGGACATGGGGTATAGGTATGAAACCACAAGCGATTTCACAATCGCATCTGCCCGCCCGTACAGCGCGCGGGTCGCCCCAAAGTTGCAAGTGGATTCGTCACCCCGCCTTTGTCCGCGCGACAAGAACACCCTTGATCAATGACACGAAAACAGTCAGAGCCAAGGGTGTAACGACATGATATTACGGAGCATAATCGCGCATTTCCGCCACTTTACGCGCGTAATTTATTGGCAAAACACAAGACTGGATCGTTTCCAGTTATAGTTGTATCCTGCCGTAATCAGTCCGGATGGGGTAAGCGATGGACAGCGATTTCAAGGATATCGAGTTTCGGGCCGAACCACAGATGAGCTTTCCGATTGTCGGGATCGGCGCGTCCGCCGGCGGGCTCGAAGCGGTAACAAGCATGTTCCACAAGATCGAGGTCGGAACCGGCATGGCCTTTGTGCTGGTGCTGCACCTTGATCCGAACCACGAAAGCCTGATGGCGGAACTGCTGTCACGCAAGACCCATATCGATGTGCGCCAGATCGTGGACGGCGACAAGATCGAGGTGGACTGCCTGCACGTGATCCCGCCCGGATCCAGCCTGAGCATCGAGGATGGGCATTTCAAACTCGAAGCCTTTGCGGAACCCCGCGGATTGCGGCGCCCGATCGACGTGTTCTTTACGTCGCTCGCCGAAACCCAGTTGCACAAATCCGCCTGCGTGGTGTTGTCGGGCACCGGTGGGGACGGCTCTGCCGGTCTGCGGGTCATCAAGGAGATGGATGGCGTTTGTGCGGTGCAATCCCCGGACGAGGCACGATACGATGGCATGCCCTTTTCGGCACTGTCGACCAAGCTGGTCGACTTTACCCTGCCCGCCAGCGACATCATTCCACGCCTCAAACTGTATTTCGATGGCACCTTCCGGCCGCATTTCTCAAAGGACACCGACCGTGTTCTTCAGAACATCTTTGAATTGTTGCGCTCCAGTTTCGGTCATGATTTTTCCGGTTACAAACGGTCGACCCTGATCCGGCGGCTGGACCGGCGCATGCAGGTTCTGGAAATCCCGGATGCGAACAAGTATCTGGAAAAGCTGACCCAATCCATCGCCGAACAGGAAACGCTGCTTCAGGATTTCTTGATCAACGTGACCGCATTCTTCCGCGACCGCGAACAGTTCGAAGCCCTGCGGACGCAAGTGATCGAACCGATGATACTGGGATCCGACGGATCGGACGAGTTGCGCATCTGGGTGCCGGGCTGTTCCAGCGGCCAAGAGGCGTATTCCATCGCGATGATGGTCGATGAGGCGTGCGAACTGTACAAGCGCCGACCGCTCGTCCAGATCTTTGCAACCGACATCGACGAAGCCATGATCGCGCAAGCCCGCCGCGCGGTCTATCCCGTCTCGGTGTTTTCGGAACTGCCGGGCCCCTATCAGGACGTTTACACCCTTGGCCTTGACGGCAAATTCGAACTGGTGAAGCGCATCCGCGACATGGTCCGGTTTTCCAGCCACAACATCGTGCAGGATCCGCCCTTTTCGAAGATCGACCTGATTTCGTGCCGCAACCTTCTGATCTACCTTGGGGAACAGTTGCAAAACGAAGTGCTGCCGCTGATGCACTTTTCGCTGCGTCCGGGCGGGCATCTGTTTTTGGGCACGTCGGAAAACGTCACCCGCAAGGGCGAGTTGTTCGCAGCCGTCGACCAGCGGTCCCGCATCTTCAGACGGCAGGACACCGCCAAGCGGATGCACATCAACCTGCCGCTTGGGTCCGGTCAAAGCGAAAGCGCGTCGCGCAAGTCGTCCAAGATGGCGCAGGAACTGGACTTTCCGCGGCACCGCAGTCTCGATTCCACCAACGCAACGATTTACGAACAATACGCGCCCCCGTTCCTGCGCCTGTCCGCGGACGGGCGCATCATCGACAGTTCCGGCGACCTGAGCCTGTTTCTGGCGTCACGCCCCGGCGATGACCGCAATTTGCAGACCCTCGCCCGCGACAGCGTGCGCGATGTGGTGATGCCTCTGATCTCGGACGCCGTGGCAGAGGACCGGCGACGCGCAATCAAGGACGTGGAAGTGCATTCGCCCTTTGGCGTGCAGATGGCCGATATAATTGCCCATCCGCTCAAGGACGACACGGTGGCGGTTGTCTTTCTGGTCAAGGACCGCCTGACCCCGGTCGTTGATGAATATGCCGTTGCCCCGCACACCCGGGACCGCCGTATCGCCGATCTTCAGGACGATCTGAACGCCGCGCGGCTGCTGTTGAAATCCAAGGTCGAAGAGGTCGAAACCGCAAACGAAGAGCTGAAGTCATCGAACGAAGAAATGATGTCGATGAACGAAGAGCTGCAATCGGCGAACGAGGAACTGACCACCGCAAACGAAGAGCTCAAGAACAAGATCGACGAATTGATGCTGGCCAACGCCGATCTCGACAATTTTGTCCAAAGCTCGGACATCGCCATGGTCGTGCTGGACCGTGCCATGCGCATCCGCCACGTCACCGATGCCGCCCGCAAGGCGATCCCGCTGGTCAACTCCGACAAGGGCCGCCTGATGTCGGAATTCAATATTGACTTCAAGGGCTTCGATCTGCTTCGGGCCATTCCCCGTGTTCTTGAATCCGGCAAGGCCGTGTCAAAAACCACCGAGGTCGACGCCCAGGGCGGTGCCTATTTCATCCGGGTGATGCCCTATTTCTTCAACGACAACACCATCGAAGGCGTCACCATCACCATGGTCGACATCAGTGAGGAAACGCGGTTGCGCAACTCGCTGGACCTGGAATCCCGCCGCCTGAAGGTCGCGATGAAGGCCGGGCGCATGGGGCTGGCCGAACTGGACGTGGACAGCGGCCAGATCACGATTGATGCCGTGCTGGCCGAACAGTTCGGACTGGGCGGTCCGGGCATTGTCGATTTCGATTACCTCACCCGGCACATCCCCGAATACGATGTCGAACGTATCAAGGCCGCGCTGGAACAGGCGATGGGCGACAACAAGGAAGAGTACGAGGTCGACTTCGTTATCAAGCCCCCGAACAAGCCCGAACGCTGGATCCGCACGCGTGGCATTCCTTACGCCGCGCGCGACGGCCGGCTCAAGGTGGTGGGTCCCACCCTCGACATCACGGACGAAAACGCCATCGAACGGCAGGAAACGTTGCTGCGCGAGATGAGCCACCGGATCAAGAACCTGTTTGCCGTGATCGGGGCATTGGTCGAACTGATGCCCAAGCAAGATGACGGCACCCGCGTCTTTGCCGACGATCTGATGAAGCGCATCGTATCGCTGGGAGACGCCTATGATCTGGCCCGCAAAAACAAGAACCTGTCGGGCGTCAAGCTGAACGACCTGATCGAAAAGCTGGTGGCGCCGCACCTGACCGGACAGACGCTCGAAATCAAGGGGCCCCTTGTCCGGGTCAGCGACCACAGTCTGAACACGCTGTCGCTGATCCTGCACGAACTGACCACCAACGCCGTCAAATACGGAGCGTTGTCGCACGAAATCGGCGAACTGCAGGTCACCTGGTCTATCGCGGCGGACGGCATGGTGCCCATCCGTTGGGTGGAAACGGTGCCGGACCTCAAGATTGATCCATCTGCCGACGGCTTCGGATCGCGGCTGATCAATACCGGTGCCATGCAGCTTGGCGGTGACTACACCCGCGAACTGAAGGACGGCGGTATCGTCTGTTCACTGAACCTGCAACTGGCCGAAGGCACCGACGGATGAACCCGACGCTTCAGGGGGCGTCCGTTCTGGTGGTTGAGGATGAGATGGTCATCGCCATGGCCATGCAGGATTACCTGACCGCCGCCGGGGCCGCGCAGGTCGATTGCGTTCCAACACTGAAATCTGCGCGTGCGCTGGTTCAGAACCATGACCATGACGCGGTCATACTTGACGTGCTGCTTCGGGACGGCACCTGCCACGGGTTTGCCCGCGACCTGCTGGACCGCGGCATTCCCGTGATCTTCCATTCGGGCCACGCGGAATTGGACCTGACCGAAGATTTTCCCGCTTCGCATTTCTGCAACAAACCCAGCAGCCCCGAAACCGTCATCGGCATCGTGGCCAAGGCCATCAGCGGTGGCTGATCCGGGTTTTCTGCGGTGGTACGGGCGGTGGGACTCGAACCCACACGGGGTTTCCCCCTTCGGATTTTAAGTCCGATATGTCTACCATTCCATCACGCCCGCGCACCGTCTTGTTATGCAATGGCGGTGCGCTTCTCAAGCGTTTGCTCAGATATCTTCGCCCACCGGCCCCAGCGGCGCGCCCTTGGCCACCAACGCGCGTTCCGACAGCCACGGATTGTTGTCCAGCGCCTCCAGCATCTGCTGACGGGCATCGGCCAGTTGGCCCATGTTCATCAGTGTCAGCGCCCGCCCCGACTGCGCGCCCACATGGTCGGGCGACAGACGCAAGGCAACCTCCAGATCGACCAGAGCGGCTGGATAATCTTCGCGCAGAAAGCTGATGAATGCGCGCTGATTGTACCCTTCGGCATAATTCGGGCAATAGGCGACCAGCGCATCGAAGCTGTCGTAGGCTCCGACAAAATCGTAGCTGGCGCGCTGCCGCATGCCACGGTCAAGTATGTCCTGGGCTGCTTCGTCCGGGGCATCCAGCCACAGTGTCCACAATTCCTGCGACAGTGGTTGTGCGGCGCGCTCATCGGGGGCCGTGCGGATCTGGTCAAATATCGCCTCGGCCTCCGCCTGATGATCAGGGGCGTCGGGACAGGTTTCGGCCCATGCGGCCGGTGCGGCCAGTGACAGGATCAAGACAAGATGTTTCATGGCATCAGAATTGGTGCAGATGCGCCGCGGTTCAAGGTGCTGCGGGATCATCGGCGCCGGGGGCCACCACCTCCTTGACCGCCTGCATCGCCACAAAAGTCGACGTGGACGCAACATGCGGCAGGTTCGAAATCACATCCCCAAGACACGCCCGATAGGCAGCCATGTTGCGGGTGCGCACCTTGAGCAGGTAGTCGAAATTGCCCGCGATCATATGGGCTTGTTCGACTTCCGCCACCTTGCGCACCGCTGCGTTGAATGCCGCCAGCGATGGCTCACGCGTGTCGTTCAGGCGTACCTCGACAAAGGCGACGTGATCCAGCCCCAGCGCGATGGGGTCCAGCAAGGCGCGGTATCCCTTGATGATGCCAGATGCTTCCAGCCGTCGCAGCCGCGCCTGTGTGGGCGACTTTGACAGACCGATGCGGGACGCAAGTTCCGTGATGCTGACGCGCGCATCCTGCGCCAGCACATCCAGAATCGCCCGATCAAGCCGGTCCAGGGATGAAACGTCTTTTGAACCGCCAGTTGCGCCAAAATCAGCCATTTCACCTTACCTTTTGCTGTTTTCGGCGCCTTTGACCGTCCGCCCTTTGATATACTGGAACAAATGGAAAAGGAACACACCATGGCCCGAGACACCGCTCCATCCCTTGGCCACCTTCTGGACGAAGGCAAATATGCCGATGCCGACGCGGTACTTGCGGACCTGATCGTTCAGGCCCGGCTGACCGATGAAGACCGCGCCGCAATTCACGCACATGCCACCCGCATGGTCGAAGCGTTGCGCACCCAGTCCGCGCCGGGCCTGATGGAGGTGTTTCTGGCCGAATACGGCCTGTCCACAGACGAAGGCGTGGCGCTGATGTGCCTGGCCGAAGCGCTTTTGCGGGTGCCCGACGCCGACACGATCGATGCACTGATCGAGGACAAGATCGCACCGTCGAACTGGGGACGGCATCTGGGGCATTCGACGTCATCCCTTGTAAACGCGTCGACCTGGGCGCTGATGTTGACGGGCCGCGTGCTGGACGACGACCAGCCCGGCCCCATTGGCCACTTGCGCCACGCCATCAAGCGGTTGGGTGAGCCGGTGATCCGCACCGCCGTTGGCCGCGCAATGAAGGAGATGGGGCGCCAGTTCGTGCTGGGAGAAGATATAGACGCCGCCATGGATCGCGCTGCGGGCATGGAGGCGCAGGGTTTCACCTATTCCTACGACATGCTGGGCGAAGCCGCGCTGACCGAGGCCGACGCGCGACGCTATCACCTGAGCTATTCGCGCGCCATCTCAGCCATTGCGCGGGGCTGCGTCCAACCCGACATCCGCGACAATCCCGGCATATCCGTGAAGCTGTCGGCCCTGCATCCGCGCTATGAGCGCGCGCAGGAGGACAGCGTGATGCGGGACCTGGTTCCGCGCGTGCGGTCGCTGGCCATGCTGGCCGCCTCGGCCAACATGGGACTGAACATCGACGCAGAGGAAGCGGACCGCCTTTCGCTGTCGCTACAGGTCATCGACGCCGTGCTGGGCGAACCCGCGCTGGTCGGCTGGGATGGCTTCGGGATCGTGATCCAGGCCTACAGCCCCCGCGCCGGCAGGGCCATCGACGCGGTGCACGACATGGCCGAACGCCACGACCGACGCATCATGGTGCGGCTGGTCAAGGGTGCCTATTGGGACACCGAAATCAAACGCGCACAGGTCGACGGGGTCGCGGGCTTTCCCGTCTTTACCCGCAAGGCCGCGACGGATGTCAGCTATATCGCAAACGCCCGCAAACTGCTGGGCCTGACCGACCGGATCTATCCCCAGTTCGCCACCCACAACGCCCATACGGTGGCGTCCATTCTGCACATGGCAGACGCCCAGCCCTTTGAATTCCAGCGGCTGCACGGGATGGGCGAGGCACTGCACAAGAATGTGCTGCGCGATCACGGCACACGCTGCCGTATCTATGCGCCGGTGGGGGCGCACCGGGATCTGCTGGCCTATCTCGTGCGGCGCCTTTTGGAAAACGGGGCGAATTCGAGCTTCGTCAACCAGATCGTCGATGACACCGTGCCCGCATCCCAGGTGGCCGCTGACCCGTTCGACGCGCTGTCGGACATACCGATCACGATTCCAGATGGTCCGGCGCTGTTTGCGCCCCGGCGACAGAACTCAAAAGGCTTCGACCTGACGCATCTGCCGACGCTGGAGCAGATCGAAGCGGCGCGCGCGCCCTTTGCCAAGCAAACATGGCACGCCGCCCCGCTGACGGTCAGCCCGGCGCATGGGACGCAGCAGGCCGTCGTGAACCCCGCTGACCCCACGGACACCGTCGGCAGCGTCGTTGCGGCCACGGCGGCGGCTGCGGTGCAAGCCCGCGCCGATGCCGAGCCGTGGCACGCTGATGCCGCAACGCGTGTGCGGGTTCTGAATGCCGCAGCCGACCTGTACGAGGCGCATTTCGGCGAGATTTTTGCCCTGCTCGCGCGCGAGGCGGGCAAGACCCTGCCCGATGCCGTGTCCGAGCTGCGTGAAGCGGTGGATTTTCTGCGCTACTACGCAGCCCAAGCCACGGAGGACGCGCCGCTGGGCACCGTCCTGTGCATTTCGCCATGGAACTTCCCGCTGGCGATTTTCACTGGGCAGATCGCGGCCGCGCTGGCCGCAGGCAACGCGGTTCTGGCCAAACCCGCGGAACAGACACCACTGATCGCCCACCGCGCCGTGTCGCTGCTGCATGAGGCGGGCGTGCCGCACGCGGCCCTGCAACTGCTGCCCGGCAATGGTGCTCTGGGGGCTGCCCTGACTGCTGCCGCACCCGACGGTGTGGCCTTTACCGGATCCACGACCACGGCGCTGCGCATCCGCACCAGCCTGGCCGAACATGCCACCCCCGGCACACCGCTGATCGCTGAAACAGGCGGGTTGAACGCGATGGTCGTGGACAGCACCGCCCTGCCCGAACAGGCCGTGCGCAGCGTGATCGAAAGCGCGTTCCAGTCGGCGGGACAGCGCTGTTCCGCCTTGCGGTGCCTGTACGTGCAAGAAGATATCGCGCCCGCGTTCCTTGACATGCTGACGGGTGCCATGGACGCGCTGGTCATCGGCCGGACATGGCCGCTGGCCACCGATGTCGGTCCGGTGATCAACGAGACAGCGCGCCGCGATATCCAAGCGCATATCGACGCCGCCCGGACCGAGGGTCGGGTGCTGCACCAACTCAAGGCACCGGCGGACGGCACGTTTGTCGCCCCCGCGCTGATCCGCGTCGACGGTATTGCCGACCTCGAACGCGAAATCTTTGGCCCGGTTCTGCATGTCGCGACCTTTGCGGCGCGGGACCTTGATGCGGTTATCGATGCCGTGAACGAAACCGGCTACGGACTGACCTTTGGTCTGCACACGCGGATCGATGACCGGGTGCAGCACGTGACGGATCGGGTCCAGGCGGGGAACATATACGTGAACCGCAACCAGATCGGCGCCATCGTGGGCAGCCAACCGTTTGGCGGCACGGGGCTGTCCGGGACAGGACCCAAGGCGGGCGGACCGGACTACCTGCTGCGGTTCCGCGCAGATACGCCTGGTGCCGCCGCACCACCCGACCCTGAAACCCTGCCCGGCCCCACGGGCGAATCCAACGTCCTCAGCCACGTGCCACGCGCACCGATCCTGTGCGCCGGACCCACGGCCGACGACATGACCGCGCAGGCCAAGGCGGTCGAAGCGATCGGTGGCACGGCAGTACGCGCCGAAGCGGGGAACCTCGAGACAGGTCCAGCCTATGGTGGCGTAATCTGGTGGGGCGATATGGAAACGGCACGCACCACGGAGCAGACATTGGCCCGGCGGACGGGTCCCATCGTGCCGCTGATCACCGGCCAGCCGGACCGGGCGCATGTTCTGCATGAACGTCATGTCTGTGTGGATACGACCGCGTCGGGCGGGAATGCCGCCCTGCTGAGCGCCGCGGGCTGAAGGGGCGGTTTTCGACGCGAAAACCGGCTGGAAAACGACACGTTTTCCAGGACCACCGCGCAGGGTGGCGCGTTTTCCGTCACGGAAAACAGCCGGAAACCGTGTCGGTTTCCGCCACGCCTCTTGACCCGCGGACAGGACACATCAACTGTGCCGCCATGTTTCCCATCCGCGACCACAACCCGTCGGGCCGCACGCCCTATGTGACCTGGGCCCTGATCGTCCTGAACACGCTGATTTTCCTCAGCTATGTCAGCCTGTTCAGCGAGCCCCGGGCGATCAACGCGTTCTTCTTCGACTTCGCCGCCATCCCGGCCCGGATCAGCAGCGGCGATGGGTTCTCCACACTGCTGACCTCCATGTTCCTGCATGGCGGCTGGATGCATATCCTGGGCAACATGCTGTTTCTGTTCATCTTCGGCGACAATGTCGAGGACGAGATGGGGCACATCCCTTTCCTCGCCTTCTATCTTGCGACAGGGCTTTTGGCGGGCCTCGTGCACGTGATCTCGGCCCCCTATTCGGCCGTGCCGACGGTTGGCGCCTCCGGTGCCATCGCGGGGGTGATGGGGGCCTACCTGCTGCTCTTTCCAAAGGCCCAGGTCGATATCCTGATCATCATCGTGATCATTTTCCGCATCATCCCGATCCCGGCATGGATCATGCTGATGGTGTGGTTCGGATTGCAATTCATCGGCGGTGTCGGGGCCGACCCGGATCAGGGTGGCGTGGCCTATTGGGCACATGCCGGTGGCTTTGTCGCGGGTATCGTTCTGGCCCTGCCGCTTTGGCTCAGGCGCGGCGGCACAGCGTTCTGGAAACGCAATGACGGGCATCCCCCCCACCCCGAAGCGCAATACAGCGCATCGCGCATTCCCAAGGTCAGGCGCTAGGCGCGGACGATCCTGGCCAGCGGATCGAACATCGCCTCGTTGGCACAGATGATCTCGCCGTCCTCGAGGATGTCACCACCCGCAGTCAGCGGCTCGACCAGCCCGCCCGCCTCGCGCACGATCAGCAGACCTGCGGCCAGGTCCCACGCATTCAGACGACGTTCCCAATAGCCGTCATAGCGGCCAGCCGCGACATATGCCAGATCAAGCGCGGCAGAACCCCAGCGGCGCACACCGGCACAGACCGGCATCAGGCGCGCCAGTTCCTGCAGGGTCAGCGGCAGATCCGACCGCCCGCCAAAGGGCAGGCCCGTTGCAAAGACACATTCGATCATCGACCGGCGCCCCGACACACGCAGACGGCTGTCGTTCATCCAGGCACCGGCCCCCTTTTCGGCAAAGAACATCTCGTCCTTGGCCGGATCATAGACCACGCCCGCCGCCACCTGGCCCTTGTGTTCCAACGCGATGGAAACGGCCCAGTGCGGCATGCCGTGCAGAAAGTTCGTGGTGCCGTCCAGCGGGTCGACGATCCAGCGGCGCGTGGGGTCTTCGCCATCTTCGCCGCCGCCCTCTTCGGCCAGCCAGCCATAGTTGGGACGCGCGGTGCGCAACTCTTCCTTCAGGATTTCCTCGGCCGCCAGATCGGCCTTGGACACGAAGTCCCCAGCGCCTTTCATGGACACCTGCAGGTTCTCGACCTCGCGGAAATCCTTGACCAGCGACCGGCCCGCCTTGCGCGCGGCTTTGATCATGATGTTGAGATTGGCGCTGCCGACCATAAGGGCCTCCATTGGGATCAGGCCGCGCGTATACGCTGGCCCATCCGGCTTGCCAAGACCGCTTGCGCCGGGATGCGCCAGCATGCGAACGTAACGGCAGATGTAATGCCTGTTCGGGCGATCTGTCCCGACGCACCGCGCCGCAACCATACGTCCACTCCGCCCCCTGCGCCCGCGCCCCGGGCTGACCCACATATTGATCGGAGCCCGCCATGACCGGAAACATGCAACGCATCACCCTGGCCAGCCGCCCCAGGGGCGCTCCGACCCACGCCAATTTCAAGCTGGAAACCGCGCCGGTGCCCAGGCCGGGACCCGGCGAAATCCTCGTCCGCGTGCACTACATGTCGTTGGACCCGTATATGCGGGGCCGCATGGACGACGGAAAGTCCTACACAGCACCCGTGCCTCTTGGTGGCACGATGGAGGGCGGCAGCGTGGGCGAAGTGATCACGTCGAACGCCGACAGCTTTGCGCCCGGCGACATCGTCTTTGGCCCGTTCGGCTGGGCGACACACGCCGTGGCCAACGCAAAGGCCTGTCGCAAGGTCGATCCCGACGCGGCCCCCATCACGACCAGCCTTGGCGTACTGGGGATGCCCGGTTTTACCGGTTGGCACGGATTGATGGAATACGGACGCCCGAAACCGGGCGAAACGCTTGTCGTGGCGGCGGCCACGGGGCCTGTGGGTTCGATGGTGGGCCAGTTGGCCAAATCGCTTGGCCTGCGCACCGTCGGCATCGCGGGCGGACCCGACAAATGCACGATTGCCACGGAAACGTTCGGCTTCGACACCTGCATCGACCACCGCGCACATGATGACGCCCGCAGCCTGCGCACCGCGTTGCGGGACGCAGCCCCCGACGGCGTCGACGTCTATTTCGAAAACGTGGGCGGCAAGGTGCTGGAGGCTGTCATGCCATGCATGAACCCGCACGGGCGCATCCCCGTCTGCGGTATGATCGCATGGTACAACGCGGGCGGTCTGGGCGCCGGGGCCGATGCGCCGCTGTCGGTGCCGGCTCTCTGGCGGACCATTCTGGTGAATTTCCTCAGCGTGCAAGGGTTCATCATCTCGAACCACTGGGACCGGTTCCCGCAATTCCTGGCCGAGGTCACGCCAAAGGTGCAGTCGGGCGAAATCAAGGTTGTCGAGGATATCGCCCAAGGGCTGGAAAACGCGCCAGACGCGTTCATCGGGCTGCTGCAAGGCAGGAATGTCGGCAAGCAGATCGTCAAACTGATCTGAGCTGATCTGAGGCATACATGGGTCGGCGGGCGGGCGCATTTGGTCCCGCAGGGGCCAAACAGTGCCGCCCGACGACCGCTTAGGCCGCCTGCAACTTCCGGGCCTCGACCCGCGCCAATTCGATCAGCTTTTCCATATACGGCTTGTCCCGGTCGTCGCTGCGCACAGCCGCATAAAGCCGCCGGGTCAGCCCGTTTCGGGTCAGCGGGCGGGTCACGTAATCGCTCGAATACTTCACCTCGCGCACCACCCAGTCCGGCAGGACAGAAACACCGCGATTGGACGCAACCAGAAGCAGGATCACGGCCGTCAATTCCGCCTGACGCACGGAAGCAGGCTCCACCTTGGCCGGGATCAGCAACTGGCTGAACACATCCAGCCGATTGCGTTCCACCGGATAGGTGATCAGCGTCTGATCCCGAAAATCCCTCGCCTCGATATAGTCTTTGCGGGCCAGCGGGTGCGTGCTGGCCGCCACGAAAACCGGCGCGTAATCAAAGAGCTCGACAAACTCCACCCCGGGCAATTCCTCGGGGTCGGACGACACGACCAGGTCCACTTCCTCCTTCATCAGCGCAGGCAGCGCGTCAAAGGCGAGACCGGGGCGGATGTCCACATCCACATCCGGCCAGCTTTTGCGGAACACTTCGAGCACGGGAAACAGCCATTCGAAACAGGCGTGGCATTCGATGGCAATGTGCATCCGGCCCGATGATCCATCGCGCAGGCCCGTGAACTCCGCCTGCATCGCTTCGACCTGCGGCAACACCTGTTCCGCCAGTCGCAGCAGCCGCATCCCCGCCGCCGACAGCTTCAGCGGCTTCGAGCGGCGCACAAAAAGCTCGACCCCCGCCTGTTCCTCCAGTCCCTTGACCTGATGGCTCAGCGCCGACTGGGTGATGTGCAGCTGATCAGCTGCGCGCGCCAGCCCTCCAGCCTCGTGAATGGCCTTGATCGTGCGCAGGTGGCGAAACTCGATATGCATATATGGCTCATGTTTATGTTGAGAGTTATGAATTTGCCTCAAGATACCGGCTGAGGCATACCCATCACAACCCCAAAAGGAGTACACCATGCCCGCCCTGTCGTTCGAGACCTTCCCGCCCAAATCGCTCGACGCTTCGTTTCACCTGTGGGACACGGTGCACGCGCTTGCCCCGCTCAGCCCCCGTTTCGTTTCGGTGACCTATGGCGCGGGCGGTACGACGCAGGCCCTCACGCAGGAGGCGGCGCAGACGCTGCGCAAACAGTCCGGCTTGCGGGTCGCCGCCCATCTGACCTGCACGGGCCAATCCAAGGACGAGGTTCGGGCGACCGCCAAGCGCTACAAGGCCGCCGGGATCACCGACATCGTCGCGCTGCGGGGCGACGGCACCGATGGCGCACCCTTTGAACCCCATCCCGACGGCCACGCAAACAGCGTCGAACTGGTACGTGATCTGGCGCGGACGGGCGATTTCAACATCCGCGTCGGGGCCTATCCCGACAGCCACCCGGACGCAGCGTCGATGCAGCAGAATATCGACTGGCTCAAGGCCAAGATCGACGCGGGCGCATCCGAGGCGATCACCCAGTTCTTTTTCGAAGCCGACAGTTTCCTGCGCTTTCGCGATGCGTGCGCCGATGCGGGCATCACTGCACCCATCACACCCGGCATCCTGCCCATCACCAACTGGGCGCGCGCCCGCAGCTTTGCCGAGCGGTGCGGCACGCCCGTGCCCGTGGTTACGGCAACCGAATTCGATCGCGCCACGCGTGACGGTCGGGTCGAGTTGTTTGCGCTGACCCATTGTGCCGATTTGTGCGACACGCTGATCGAAGAAGGGGTCGATGCGCTGCACTTCTACACGCTCAATCGGCCCGAACTGACGCTGCGTGTTTGCCGCGCACTGGGGTTGGTGCCCCCGTCGCCCATCCGCCACGTGGCGTGACAGGTCTGGACTGATCGGTCCAGCCGCCTTAGCTTGCCCGGCAACACCCATGCCGGAGCAACCATGACGCACCTTGCCCAATCCGCCGCCGACCTGTTGCCGATGGATCAGGTTTTGTCGATGACGGGCCTGGAGTTCATGCAGGGCATGTTGGACGGCCGCCTGCCCGGCCCGCCGATCAGCGCCACGATGGGTTATACCCTGCATGCGGTCGAAAACGGGCGCGTGGTGTTTCGCGGCGCGCCTGAATTCAATGTGACCAACCCGATGGGCACGGTACATGGCGGCTGGTACGGCACGCTTCTGGACAGCGCGATGGCCTGTGCGGTGATGACCAGGGTGCCACGCGGCTCGGTCTATACCACGTTGGAATACAAGGTGAATATCATACGCCCCATCCCGCTTGGCACAGAAATCGACTGTATCGGTGAAACCGATCACGCGGGCCGGTCGACCGGTGTCGCCAGTGGCCAGATCAAAGGCGTCGAAGATGGCAAGCTGTATGCGACCGGTTCCACCACATGCATCATCATGAAGATGGGCTGAGCACGGTACGCCATTGTGGCCGCACGGCCGCACGCCTGCCAGCGATCCGCACGACCGCGCAGCCGATCCGCATCTAGGCGGTGCCCGCCCCGCTTTTGCGCCAGCCAGCCAACCGGTCCGACCAACTTTGCGGCGGCGGGGCCTGCGCGACGGACGGGTGCACCCGTTCGGACGGGTCCATGCCCACGAGGCGTGGACGACGGGTGATGAACCAACGCCCATAGCCGGAAAATGTCCCGATTGACGGCGCGGTCGGGTCCTGGGGAAAGCGATCGATCCATCCATCGGGCAAGGGCAAACCGCAGCGCTGTGCTTGTTCCAGCATCCAGGCCAGCGGAATATTCGACAGGGGTCGCGATGCATGCCGCCCGGCCAACTGCCCGCCGATATCCCCATGGGTGCCGCGAAACCACATCTGCACCAGATGCCCTTCCCAATCGGCAGTCGTGTCCCACATCACCGGCCCGTAAGCGACGCGCGTCTCGTTCCGTGCCAGCGCGTGGTAGCCATGCTTGACCGATTGCCCCAGCTGGTGGTTGTGAAAATCGTGGCGCGGCGCGCTCAGTCGCCACAGGAACGGCATGTTGAGACCGAGCGATTTTACCGTATCCCAGACCCCGATCATCTCGATCTCGATCTTCTCGTGACAATGCATTGCCGCAAAGGCATGGGCCGCATCGCTGTCTGGATTGCCCTGATAATGACGGTAGATATCGCGCACATTGCGGGCAGTCGCGTGTTCGGCCGTCAGCAGGCCGACCCGGTCCATGATCCCCGCCAGGGAACGGACAGCATAAGCGCCCCGCGAATACCCCATCAGGAAAATCCGGTCACCGGGGCGATACCGCGACGCGAGATAGCCATAGGCGCGGCGGATCTGCCTGTTGATACCACGGCCAAAGACCACGTCACCGGCGCGCCGCCACTGGCTCCATTGCAGGCCGGGTTCGTAGTACAGCGACACCTTGCTGCCCATCTCTTGCAGCAGTTTGGCGGTCAGGCCCGCGTTCGTCTCGCACCCTTCCTCCATTGTCGACATGGTACCGTCGATGATGATCACATGGATCGTCTGTCCGCGGGCCGGAGGATCATGCTCCGGCAGACCTTTGCCAAACCGGCTTTGCAGCCAGTGGGCAATACGTCTATTCAGCCGCGATAGAGACATCCCGTAGCAATTCCCATACCTTTACCGGTGTGAATGGCATATCTGCCTGACGCACACCGTGTTCCCACAACGCATCCTGCACCGCATTGGCCACCGCTGCCAAGGCTCCGACGGTGCCTGCCTCGCCGCAGCCCTTCATGCCCATGACGTTGGCTGTGGACGGCACCGGTTCGGACGTGAACCCGATCATGGGAACGTCGTCGGCACGGGGCAAGGCGTAGTCCATGAACGTTGCCGTGAGCAATTGGCCATCCTGATCGAACTGCACGTGTTCGGTCAGGGCCTGTCCGATGCCCTGCACCACGCCGCCATGCACCTGCCCTTCGGCCAGCATCGGATTGATAAGGTTCCCAAAATCATCAACCACGGCATAGCGGTCCACAGTGGTCACGCCGGTGTCCGGGTCGATCACGACCTCGGCAACATGACAGCCGTTGGGGAAGCTGCGCGCCTCCAGTTTGACGCGACGTTCGTGTACCATCAGATCGTCGCGTCCCGCCTCGCGGGCCATTTCGGCCACTTCAAGCATGGTGGGCGTCAGGTTCGACCCCTCGGCGCGGAACCGCTCGTCATCAAAGGTGACTTCGGAGGCGGGCACACCCATCTCGTCGCTCAGAAACGCCCTGAACCCCTCGATCATCGCGCCAACCGTGGCCAGCGTCGCGTTGTTCTGCACCGTGACCGAACGGGACCCACCCGTGCCGCCGCCCTGCTTGATCCGGTCGCTGTCGCCCTGCACCACGTCGATCATATCCACCGGAATCCCGGTCTGATCGCTCAGGAACTGGGCATAGACGGTTTCATGGCCCTGTCCGTTCGATTGTGTGCCCACATAGATCAATGCGCGTCCTTCATCGGTGAATTCCACCTTGGTGGTCTCTGCAGGATCGCCCAGAATACTTTCGATATAGTAACACAGGCCAATGCCCCGCATCAGGCCACGTTTGGCATCCGCCGCCTTGCGGGTGGCAAAGCCGGGGATATCCGCCTCGACCTCGGCCCGGCGTAGCACCTTGTCGAAATCGCCCACGTCATAGGTTTCGCCCACCAACGTGTCATAGGGGAACTGGTCGGGCTTGATGAAGTTGATGCGCCGCAACTCCAGTGGATCCACGCCCAATTCGCGCGCGGCCCGGTCGATGGCACGTTCCAGGATATAGATCGCCTCGGGGCGCCCGGCCCCGCGATAGGCATCGACCTGCGTGGTGTTGGTGTAATAGCCCACCGACCGCAGGTAGGCCGCAGGCATGTCATAGACCCCGGTCAGCACCCTGCTGAACAGCTGGGTCTGGATGGCTTGTGCGTATTGCGAATTGTAGGCTCCCATATTGGCCTTGGTATACACGCGGTAGCCAATGATGCGGTGATCCTTGTCAAAGGCCAGTTCTGTCAGCGACGTCAGATCGCGGCCCGCATTGTCCGACAACATCGCCTCGGTCCGTTCGCTCATCCAGCGGACGGGGCGGCGCAGATCGCGGGCGGCATGGGCCAGCACGAAATATTCGGGATACATCATGCCCTTCATGCCAAAGCCGCCACCGGTGTCGGGGTTGGTCACACGGATGGTTTCGGCGTCGACATTCAGGGCCGCGGCCAACTGGTCCTTGGGTCCCCAGACCCCCTGCCCGTTGATCGCCACATGCAGCCGGTCTCCTTCGGGCTCGGCATAGCAGCCGCGCGGCTCCATCGAATTCACGATGACACGGTTGTCATCCACGTCCAGGCTGACGACACGGGCGGCTGCGGCAAAAGCCGCATCGGTCGCGTCCTTGTCACCCATGTGCCAGTCATAGGCGACGTTGTCGGGGGCTTCGGGGTGCACGGTCTCGCCGCCTGCCTCCATATCCATCTTGGCGGGCAGGTCGTCGTAATCCAGCATGATCATTTCGGCCGCATCGCGGGCCTGGGCCATGGTTTCGGCCACGACCACGGCAATGGGTTCACCCACGAACCGCAGCCGGTCCCCGGCCAGGATGGGGCGCATCGGGGCCGCGCCATCGGTGCCGTCGCGGTTCTTGACTGTGGCGCCCTGCATACCGACGTTCATACCTGCCGCTTCAAGGTCGGCGAGGGTATAGACGGCCACGACGCCATCGGCGGCGCGCGCATCGCTCACATCCAGTTCGGTGATCACCGCATGTGCAACGGGCGACCGGAACACAAAGCACTGCAGCGCGTTGGCCGGCGCGATGTCATCCACATACCGCCCCTCACCGGTCAGAAAACGCACATCTTCACGACGCTTGGCGGGTTGTGATTTGCCGAATTTTTCCATGACGGAACTCCCGAGGCTGAAAGGGAAACTGTTTGCCGCGAACGTAGCGGCTCACCTCGCAGTGTCCAGAGGCATTGCGACACCGCAAGCTACACATCCGGCACCGTGGATGCAGCAGCGCGCGGCCCGACATCGCCGGCCCACCACATTCGGCCCTTGGCACCGTAAAACACCTCGATCTCCGTGCCGGCCGGATAGGCGTCGTAACGCGACTTGCGCGACGAAGACAGCGTTTTGCCTGGTGTGCCGGCGGCGTCGTAGAACGTCAGGAAATACGAGGTCGAATTCTTCGACTTGCGCCGCTCAAGCGTGCGCACCCGCGCTGTGCCCGCCCGGCCAAATCTCCTTGCCCGGATCCCGTCGACGGCCTTGCCCGCGGTCCACCAGATCGCGACAAGCGTCCCCAAGCCGGCAGCCAAAGACACCCAACGCATCTTTTGCCCGTCGCGCCACGTCTCGCCAATGACGAATTCCACCTTGCGCGGCGCATCCGGTACATATCGTACCTGTCGCATCGTGCCGGGTGCGGCGTCTTCGTAGAAACCGGACGAAACGCGCCGCTCATGGGCAATCACCTGGTCTTCTGCCCGGAAGCGCAGGGTGACGTAGTGATCCGTTTGCCACCGATCATTGCGTCGCACACGTTTCGTCCGCCGGTCCGCCACTTCGGCCTCGACCACGACACCAAACCTATCAAAGACCAGCCCGTCCCGCAGGTTGGCAAAACTCCAGACAGCAAGGACACAGGCAAACAGTGCGAGAACCGCCGGTATGGCCCCCCCGGTGTTCCACCACATGCGCCAGAAACCCGGTGCGGGTCCGTTGGAAAAATCCTGCATGGTGCGAAAGCTAACGCAGCCCGTCCGCCGCCAAAAGCCCCTTCCCTTCCCCGGTCCCCGCCGCTATCTCACGCCGCAACGCGACAAAGGGAATATGAACCCATGGCACTGGGAAAATTCAACGCCAAAGAGGTCGAGGCCCGCATTTATGCCGACTGGGAGGCTGCGGGCTGTTTCAAGGCGGGCGCAAACGCCTCGCGCAGCGACACCTATTGCGTGATGATCCCGCCGCCCAACGTCACGGGCGTGCTGCATATGGGCCATGCCTTCAACAACACGTTGCAGGACATCCTGGTGCGCTGGCACCGGATGCGCGGCTTTGACACGCTGTGGCAGCCGGGCACCGATCATGCAGGCATCGCGACCCAGATGGTCGTCGAACGGCGTCTGGCCGAAACCCAACAGCCCACGCGACGCGAGTTGGGGCGCGAGGCGTTCACGCAGAAGATCTGGGAATGGAAGGCGGAGAGCGGCGGCACCATCCGCGATCAGTTGAAGCGTCTCGGCGCCTCCTGCGACTGGTCGCGCGAGGCCTTCACCATGTCCGGCGCCCCGGGTGCGCCCGCAGGGAACGAGGGCAACTTCCACGACGCCGTCATCAAGGTCTTTGTCGAGATGTACAATCACAAAGATTCTGCCGGAAATCCGAACCCGCTGATCTACCGCGGCAAGCGGCTGGTCAATTGGGACCCGCATTTCGAAACCGCCATCTCGGACCTCGAAGTCGAAAACATCGAGGTGCCGGGCCACATGTGGCACTTCAAATACCCGCTCGCAGGCGGCGAAACCTACACCTACGTCGAAAAGGACGAAGACGGGAACGTGACGCTGGAGGAGACACGCGACTACATCTCAATCGCCACCACGCGCCCCGAAACCATGCTGGGCGACGGGGCCGTCGCCGTTCACCCATCAGATGAACGTTACGCGCCAATCATCGGAAAACTCTGTGAAATCCCCGTCGGACCCAAAGAGCACCGCCGCCTGATCCCGATTATCACCGACGAATACCCCGACCCCACCTTCGGCTCGGGCGCGGTCAAGATCACCGGCGCGCACGACTTCAACGACTATCAGGTTGCCAAACGCGGCAACATCCCGATGTACAACCTGATGGACGCCAAGGCGAACATGCGCGCCGACGGCAAACCCTACGCCGAAGAGGCGGCCATCGCCCAAGCCATCGCGAACGGAGCGCAGGACTTCGACGAAGCCATGATTGCCGCCATGAATCTGGTGCCTGACGAATACCGCGGCCTCACCCGCGAAGAGGCGCGTGCGCGAGTGGTCGCCGACATCACCGCCGAAGGTAACGCCGTGATGGTCCCCGACGACGACCGTAGGGTGAGCGGTTCCTCCTCCGACGCGGAGGAGGGTTCGCGCACCGCCACCTTCGTCCCGCTGGTCGAAAACAAACCCATCATGCAGCCCTTCGGCGACCGCTCCAAAGTGGTCATCGAACCCCTGCTCACCGACCAATGGTTTGTCGACACCGCGAAAATCGTCGGCCCCGCGCTCGACGCTGTGCGCAATGGCGACGTCAAAATCCTCCCCGAGAGCGGGGAGAAGGTCTATTACCACTGGCTCGAGAACATCGAACCCTGGT
>JBCBFX010000075.1:0-20266 GCA_038527345.1 Pseudomonadota bacterium
GTCATACATCCCTGTTCACCGCACGCCGACCGGCGCGCGCCATATTTAGAACCGTTCTAAGGTATCCGATCAAATTCGTCAAGAAATCGGACCCGAACGCCGCGCGAGGACAGAACCGCATATGCCCGAGGTCATTTTTCCCGGACCCGAAGGCCGCCTCGAAGGCCGCTATCACCCCCAGAAAGAACGCGACGCCCCGATCGCCATCGTTCTGCACCCGCACCCGCAGTTTGGCGGCACCATGAACCACAAGGTGGTGCACGCGCTGCACTACGCCTTTTACAACATGGGATTTACCGTGCTGCGGTTCAATTTCCGCGGCGTGGGCCGCAGCCAGGGCGAATACGACCAGGGCGTGGGCGAATTGTCCGATGCGGCCTCGGCCCTCGATTACCTGCAGTCGATGAACAACAATTCGAAACACTGCTGGGTCGCGGGCTTTTCGTTCGGCGCGTGGATCGGGATGCAGTTGCTGATGCGGCGGCCCGAGATTACCGGCTTCATCTCGGTCTCGCCCCCCGCCAACATGTACGATTTTTCATTCCTGGCGCCCTGCCCGTCCTCGGGTCTGATCATCAACGGCACTGCCGACCGCGTGGCCCCGCCCGCCGACACCGAGGCGCTGGTGTCCAAGCTGCATGAGCAAAAGGGCATCACCATCACCCACACCCAGGTCGAAGGGGCCGGGCACTTCTTTGAAGAGCCGCACATGGAAACGATGATCGACCACACGACCGACTACGTGAAACGGCGCCTGACCGAGACGTCGCGCTGACATGGCGGATCCCGTTGTCATCGAAATGGCCAACAAGCTGGCCGAGGAAACGCTGGCCGTGCAGGGCGAAGTGGGCGACGACCGGTTGTTCATGAAGGTGGGCGATGTGCTGGGCGCGTCATCCCAGACGCTGGAAGAGGCGTACCTGACAGCCGTCCGCACGCGCATGGCCAACGACGCGGGCCGTCGGTTCCTGGCCCAACAGCTCAAGGCCCACCGCGCGAGCCAGACCAAGGAGTGACCCGTCTCGACCGTCAGATCGACTTTCTGGTCGAGGTGGACAAGCTCAAATCCGTCCTGCGCGCCACCACTCTCACGGACGCCTCGCGCCGTGAAAACAGCGCCGAACACTCCTGGCATCTGACGCTATATGCCCTGATCCTGGCCGATCAGGCGGGACCGGACGTGGATATCACGCGGGTCATCAAGATGCTGATCCTGCACGATATTGTCGAGATCGACGCGGGCGACACTCCGATCTACGCCAAATCCGATGCCGCCGCGACCGCCGCAGCCGAAGAACGGGCCGCCGACCGTCTGTTCGGACTGTTGCCCGACGATCAGCGCGACGAGATGCGCGGCCTGTGGGACGAGTTCGAAGCAGCGGCGTCGCCTTCGGCGCAATTCGCCAAGGCGCTCGACCGGTTCCAGCCGCCGATGCAGAACCTGGCCGCGGGCGGTGGCAGCTGGACCGAGTTCGGCGTGACCACCACCCAGATAGAGGCACGCATCGGCCCGCCCATCGAACGCGGCGCACCGGCGCTTTGGTCCTATGCCAAGGCTCGGATCGCAGCCTTTTTCAGGTGACTGTCCGGATCGCGGCTGACACGGCAACCCTGATCGGGCGCATCACCATGTCCAGGATCCAGCGCAGGAAGCTGACCGTCAGGTCGGCTGCCGTCACCGTCGTTGTCGCAACCGCCACCCCGGCGAACTTCAGCGCCGCTTTGACAAATCGCAGCATGTAGCCCTCGATCTTCTTGGCGATGGCCAGCCCGCTGCGGATCGCCGTCATCAGCGCGTCGGCCACGGTAAATCCCACCGTCAAAGCCGCCGAGATCGAGTTGGCGGCCAGGTACAGAATGCCCTTGAGCGCCTTGGCCAACAGGAAATACCCGATGCCCGATCCGAAACCCATATGGCTTTCGGCCTGGGTCAGCCAATAGCCCGGGTCGGATTTGGTGGACATGCGCATTTCGGGCGGCCAGCCTGTCGCGGGCATCTGCGGAATGTAATTGCCCAGCATGCTGTGCGCGTCGCCCGAAATCGGCTTGCTGTCGGCAAAGCCGATGGACCCCGGCCCCACATGGCAGAACGGAACCAGCGGGATCATCGGCACCGGGTCCGAGATCGAATAGACGCGTTTCAGCCGTTCGACTCCGATCAGCTTTTCCACGTCCGATGCCAGACCGTGCGAACCGACGCGTGGCGCACCAAAGGTATAGAGATGCGAGGTCGCCGTTCCGTTTCGGGCATAGTCGATGGCCGCAAGTGTCGCGAGCGCACCGCCCAGCGAATGGCCGATGAAATGGATGCGCTGCGGCCTGGCCTCCTTGATCATGCGCTGCACATCCACCTGCATGGACCTGTAAATGTCCATGAACCCCGAATGCACCAGCGATCCGGTCGGCCCACGGGTCAGGCCGATCTGATAGTTGGAAAACCAGTCCTTCGACCGGCCTTCGGGGCCGACGGTGCCGCGCATGGCCAGAATATATTCGCCCTTTTGCCCGCCATTGCGTTCCAGCAGCACACCAAAGCCCGCCGTTTCCTTGACGAACCCCCCGGATTGGCCGACCACGGCCTCCATCGGGGTGACGGTGACGTCTTCGACCAGCCCCGCCTCTTCGGCCTGATCGGCATCAAATGCCTGCGCGCGTTGGGCAAACAGGTCCGCATCGCGTTTCACGTTGTCTGACGTGCTGGCCTTGGCCGCCGCGACCCGGTACGCCCCTTCGGCCAGGACGGCCGCGTTTTTGCCGTGCATGTTGAATTTCATGGAAACGTCCTTGGAAGAATAGTCACTTGTTCAGGCTGCAATATCCCCAGCCAAGGGGGCCGTTGCCAGGTGTTTCCCGCAGATCGCACGTAACCGAAAACGGCGCGCCGCCGGTTTCGTGCAGCGGGTCCAGACTGCCGGAGTTGATATACAGGATCTCTTCCTCGCCCCCCGGCAGTGCGGCGTAATAGCGTTGCAGGACGACAGGCGTGGACAGCCCCGAAAACCAGCGTTTGCGCGGGGCAGGCACGCCGTCAAATGCGAACCTCCCCTGTGCATCGGTCGTGACCGTTTCGTTTTCGGTGCGGTCGTTGTAATTCCACATCCGCCGGACCGTGATGCCCGCCGCAGGTGCGCCATCGGCACCGACCAGCACCCCTTGCATGGGTGAACAGATATAGCGGTCGGCGGCTTTGGACATGGTCGCTCCTAGGATGGCCAGGGCAAATGCGACAGCGCTGACAAGGATGAGGGTGCGGCGCATGGCTGCCCTTTCAGATGGGTCGGCTCCGCTTCAGATTACGCAATCCGCGCCCGTATCGCCATGGTGGATTTGCCTACCTTGGGTGCCAAACGGGAAACGGCCACCCGAAGGTGGCCGCTATTTGTGCTGATACGGGGACGGTTTAGCCGATAATGGCGTTCAGCGTGGGGCTGGGCCGCATCACGGCGGCGCACTTGGCGTCGTCGTTGCGGAAATACCCGCCCGTGTCCGCCGGGGCCCCGCTGCCGAAGGCGAGTTCGGCCAGGATCGTCGCCTCCTTGTCGGCAAGCGCGGTCGCGATGGGTGCGAAATGTGCCGCGATGTCCGCGTCGTCGTCCTGTGTTGCCAGTGCTTCGGCCCAGTAGCGGGCAAACCAGTAGTGGCTGGCGCGGTTGTCGGGCTGGCCCACCTTGCGGCCCGGGCTGCGGTCGTGATCCAGGATACCCTGGGTCGCGGCCTCGGCCGCCGCACCCAGCACGCCCGCTTTGGCGTTGCCCTGTGCATCGGCCAGGAAGTTCAGCGACTCGCCCAGGGCGCAGAATTCCCCCATCGAATCCCACCGCAAGTGGTTTTCGGCGTGCAACTGCTGCACATGTTTCGGGGCCGATCCACCGGCACCGGTTTCGAACAGCCCACCGCCCTGCATCAGCTTGACGATGGACAGCATCTTGGCCGACGTACCCAATTCCAGGATCGGGAACAGGTCGGTCAGGTAATCCCGCAGCACGTTGCCTGTGACGGCGATGCTGTCGCGGCCCGCCGTGATCGTCTCAAGGCTTTGGCGCGTTGCCGCGCGCGGGGCCATTATATGGAATTTATCAGCAACACCAGCGGCTTCCAATGCGGGATTCACGTATTGGATCAATTGCGCATCATGGGCGCGGTTCGCGTCCAGCCAGAATATCGCTTCGGACCCGGTCAGGCGCTGACGGTCCATGGCCAGCTGGATCCAGTTTTCGATCGGGGCCTTCTTGACGGTGCAGGACCGCCAGATGTCGCCCGTTTCGACGGCGTGGGAATGCAGCGTGTCGCCATTCGCCAGCACGATGCGCATGACGCCCTTGCCGGGTGCTTGAAACGTGGTGGGGTGGCTGCCGTATTCCTCGGCTTTTTGCGCCATCAGGCCCACATTGGCGACCGACCCGGCGGTGGTCACGTCCAGCGCGCCATTGGCTTTGAAGAAATTTATGGTCTCGTCATAGACCGGCGCATAGCAGTTGTCGGGGATCACGCAGTTCGTGTCGCCCTTGGCACCGGTTTCATCCCAGCCCTTGCCGCCCGCACGGATCACGGCAGGCATCGAGGCGTCGATGATCACATCCGACGGCACGTGCAGGTTGGTGATGCCCTTGTCGCTGTCGACCATGTACATCGAGGGGCGGTCCAGTGCCGCAATCTCGGCCTTGATCACATCGCCGTTGGGCATGCCGTCGATGGCCGCCAGCACGTCGCCCATACCGGCGTTCGGATTGCCACCGGCAGCGGCGATGGCTGCGCCGTGACTGTCCCAGACCGGGCCAAGCCACGCCTTGACCGCGTGACCAAAGATGATCGGGTCCGACACCTTCATCATCGTGGCCTTCATGTGCAGCGAAAACATGGTGCCGTCGGCCTTGGTGTCTTCGATGGCGTCCTTGAGGAACGCGGACAGCGCAGCGGCCGACATGAACGTGGCATCGGCCACGGTGCCTTCTTCCAGTGGCCAGACATCTTTCAGCACGGTGACGGTGCCGTCTTCGGCCTCGAACTCGATGCGGGCATCACCGGCCTGTGCGGCGGTGATGGTGGCCGACACCTCGTTGGCATAAAAGTCGTTGCCCGGCATCGACGACACCTTGGTTTTGCTGGCCGCGTCCCATGCGCCCATGGAATGCGGGTGGCTCTGGGCATAGTTCTTGACCGCGCGGGCGGCGCGGCGGTCGCTGTTGCCTTCGCGCAGGACCGGGTTCACGGCCGACCCCTTGATGGCATCGTAGCGCGCGCGCACGTCTTTTTCGGCGTCGGTCGTGGGGTTTTCCGGGTAATCGGGCAACGCATAGCCCTTTGCCTGCAACTCTTCGATGGCGGCCACCAGCTGCGGCACGGAGGCCGAGATGTTGGGCAGCTTGATCACGTTGGCGCCGGGTGTTTTGACCAGCTCGCCCAGTTCGGCCAAATCGTCCGACTGGCGCTGCGTTTCGGTCAGCGTTTCGGGAAATGTCGCGATGATGCGCCCGGCCAGCGAGATATCCTTGACCCCCACCTCGACCCCCGCCACGCCTGCAAAGGTGCGGATGATCGGCAGCAGCGATGCGCTGGCAAGTTCCGGGGCTTCGTCCACCTTGGTGTAGATGATGTCGGGGGTCTGGGACATTTGGGGCCTCTTGCGCTGAAATTCCGGGCATGGCGGGCGCGGTCCGCGCCGTCGGCCCCGCAGCTACCCAAGCCCCCCTTCCAAGTCAATGCATACAACCGTATACAAACTGCGGCGAAAAGCCCCCCTGCATCCCCGCGTCCGGTAACGACCTGCTGGGAAATATGGGATAAAGGGCATCAGGCGCGTGTAACGAAAGGCAGTCGACATGACCAAGATCAAGGTGGAAAACCCCATCGTCGAGATGGACGGGGACGAGATGACGCGGATCATCTGGCAATTCATCAAGGACAAGCTGATCCTGCCCTATCTGGATATCGACCTGCTGTACTATGACCTGGGGATCGAGGAACGGGACCGGACCGAAGACCAGATCACCATCGACGCCGCCGAAAAGACCAAGGAGGTCGGCGTGGCCGTCAAATGTGCCACCATCACCCCGGACGAGGCGCGGGTCGAGGAGTTTGGCCTGAAAAAGATGTGGCGCAGCCCCAACGGCACCATCCGCAATATCCTCGGTGGCGTGATCTTTCGCCAGCCGATCATCTGCAAGAACGTGCCGCGCCTTGTCCCCGGCTGGACCGACCCCATCGTGGTGGGCCGCCACGCATTCGGCGATCAGTACAAGGCTACCGACATGAAATTCCCCGGCGCCGGCACGCTGACGATGAAATTCGTGGGCGACGGCGGCGAAGTGATCGAACACGAGGTCTACAAGGCGGACGGGCCGGGCGTGTTCATGTCCATGTATAACATCGACAAGTCGATTTACGATTTCGCGCGCGCGTCCTTCAACTATGGTCTGAACCTTGGATGGCCGGTGTACCTGTCGACCAAGAACACGATCCTGAAACAGTATGACGGCCGCTTCCTGGAGATTTTCCAGGAGGTGTATGACGCTGAATTCCGCGAACAGTTCGAAGCCAGGGATATCTGGTACGAACACCGCCTGATCGACGACATGGTGGCCTGCGCCATCAAATGGAACGGCAAATTCGTCTGGGCCTGCAAGAACTACGATGGCGACGTGCAGTCGGACGTGGTGGCGCAAGGGTTCGGGTCACTGGGCATGATGACCAGCCAGTTGATGACCCCCGACGGCAAGATCGTCGAAGCCGAGGCCGCGCACGGCACCGTCACCCGCCACTACCGCCAGCATCAGGACGGGCAACAGACCTCGACCAACTCCATCGCGTCGATCTTTGCCTGGACCGGCGGGCTGAAACACCGGGCCAAGCTGGATGAAAACGTGGCCCTGCGCGCCTTTGCGGAAACGCTGGAACGGGTGATCGTAGACACGGTCGAAAGCGGCCACATGACCAAGGACCTGGCCCTGCTGGTCGGTCCCGATCAGGGCTGGCTGACGACCATGGGATTCCTTGAAAAGCTGGACGAGAACCTGAACAAGGCGCTGGCCGGATGATTGAGGGGCCGCTTTTCGAAGCGGCCCGTTTCAATGGCCCCGGCCGTGGGTGCGGTCGTACATGTCGGCGATCATGCGGCTGGCCGTTTTCTCGAACAGGCACGGCACAAAGGCATGGACCAGCGCCGCCCCTGCCGCCAGAAAAAGGCGCAACGCAAAGCCAGCGGCAAATACGGCGTGTTCGGCATAGCTTTCGTTTACGGTGCGCGGGTGATGCAGAAAAACGCGGGTCAGCATGTTTGGCCTCCTGTTGGACAAGCGCACAGTGACATGGGTGCGATGCGCACATATCCCAAATCATGCACGCATTGGCCCTATCCACGGGATGATTTCCACTGTATTCCCAAAATATGGTGACGTTAGACCACACAGACGCGTGCATCCTCGCCCAATTGCAACGGGACGCGGCACAATCGCTGGACGTGCTCAGCGACAAGATCGGGCTGAGCCGCAATGCCTGCTGGCGCCGCATTCGCGCGATGGAGGATGCGGGCGTGGTACGCGGGCGCGTGGCGCTTGTGAACCCGGACGCCGTGGGGCTGGGCCTGATGGTGTTCATGCAGATCCGCACACACAGCCACGATCCCGACTGGCAGGACAGGTTCGCCAAGGCCGCCCACGCCATTCCCGGCATCCTGAGTGTGTACCGGATGACCGGGGACCTCGATTACCTGATCCGGGCGCGGGTGTCGGACATGGCGGGCTATGATGCGCTTTATCAACGTCTGATCCACCTTGTGCCCATCGCTGACGTGGCCGCCAGCTTCGTGATGGAAGAGATCAAGGACACCACCGCCCTGCCCGTTTGAAAGGAAGTTCATGCCGGTTCACTACATCTATCTGATCGTTGCCGTCGCGGCCGAAACCATCGGCACCACCGCATTGCAGGCCAGCAACCAGTTCACCAAGGCCGGGCCGACACTGGTGGTCGTGCTGGCCTATGGCCTCGCGTTCTATTTCCTCGGGATCGCACTGAAATTCATTCCCGTCGGCGTTGCCTATGCGATCTGGTCCGGGCTTGGCATCGTGCTGATCGCGCTGATCGGCTTTGCCGTGTTTGGGCAGGTGCTGGACCTTGCGGCGGTTCTGGGACTTGGGATGATCATCGCGGGCATCGTCGTGATCCAGCTGTTTTCCAACACCGCCACCCATTGACGCCCCCGTTGCGCGGCACCGCCAAGCTGACCTATCGTGATGAAAACACAAGGATGTCTGCATGACGGATCGCCCGCCCCTCACCATCGGGATCGAGGAAGAGTATCTGGTCGTCGATCAGGAAACACGCGAACTGGTCACGGCGCCCGACCCGGGCTTTGTCGCGGCCTGCACCGACGCGTTGGGCGAACAGGTCACGGGCGAATACCTGCAATGCCAGATCGAGGTGGGCACCAGACCCCACCGCGCCGTGGGCGACGCGGTGCGCGAATTGCGCGGCCTGCGGGACGGGGTACGGGACGTGGCACAGCGGTTCGGCTATGCGCCCATCGCCGCCTCGACCCATCCGTTCAGCCGCTGGCGCGATCAGCACCGGACCGAAAAGGAACGCTACGAAGGGCTTGAACGGGACATGGGCCGCGTCGTCGGGCGGCTGCTGATCTGCGGGATGCACATCCATATCGGGATCGATGACGAGGATTTGTGCATCGACCTGATGAACCAGGTCACCTATTTCCTGCCGCATCTGTTGGCGCTGTCCTGTTCGTCGCCCTTCTGGGAAGGGGAAGATACCGGCCTGTCGTCCTACCGCCTGACGGTGTTCGACGCCCTGCCCCGCACCGGCTTGCCGGACACCATGAACAGCCACACCGAATACCGCCGCATGATCGACCGGCTGGTCGACGCAGGCTGTATCGAGGACGGCACCAAGATCTGGTGGGACATTCGCCCCTCCGACAAGTTCCCCACAGTCGAACAGCGCGTCACCGACATTTGCAGCCGGATCGAGGATGCCGCCGCCATCGCCGCCCTGTTTCAGTCGCTGATGGCGGCACTTTACCGGCTGAAATGCCGCAACCAGCGGTGGCGGCTGTACCCGCGCACCCTGATCATGGAAAACCGCTGGCAGGCGCAGCGGTTTGGAACACATGGGCGTTTGGTTGATCTGGGTCGCGGCCAGATGTGCGCCCTGCCCGATCTGGTCGAGGAACTGATCGAATTCGTCCGCCCCGATGCCGAAAGCCTTGGCTGCCTGACCGAGGTGCTGCACGCCCGCCGCATCGCCGCCGAAGGGGACAGCGCCACGCGCCAGCGCCGTGTCTTTGACGCGGCCTGCACGGCGGGCGGCGACCGGCAGGACGCATTGCGGCAGGTCGTCGACCACCTGATCGCCGAGTTCTGATCCTTTTGGCTCTGGCCTTTGCTGCGGTGCCGCGTTATGGCGCGCGCAAACCTGCAAGGGGTATCCCATGGATCTGCGCAACATCGCCATCATCGCCCACGTCGACCACGGCAAGACCACGCTGGTGGACGAATTGCTCAAGCAATCCGGCACCTACCGCGAAAACCAGGCCACGACCGAACGGGCCATGGACAGCAATGATCTGGAACGCGAACGCGGGATCACCATTCTGGCCAAGGCGACGTCCGTTGAATGGAACGGCACCCGCATCAATATCGTCGACACCCCCGGTCACGCCGATTTCGGGGGCGAGGTCGAGCGCATCCTGAGCATGGTCGACGGCGTTGTGCTGCTGGTCGACGCCGCCGAAGGGCCGATGCCGCAGACCAAATTCGTCACGTCCAAGGCGCTGGCCCTGGGCCTGCGCCCAATCGTGGTGCTGAACAAGGTCGACAAGCCCGACGCAGAGCCCGACCGCGCATTGGACGAATGCTTTGACCTGTTTGCGAACCTTGGCGCCGATGACGACCAGCTGGATTTCCCGGCCATGTACGCAAGCGGTCGCTCCGGCTGGGCCGACATGGAACTGGACGGCCCGCGCAAGGACCTGTCGGCGCTGTTCGACCTGATCGTGGAACATGTGCCCGCGCCCGCGCAGCTTGCCGCCCGGGATGAGCCGTTCCGCATGCTGGCCACCACGCTGGGGTCGGACCCGTTCATCGGGCGCATCCTGACGGGCCGCGTGGAATCCGGCACGCTGAAAGCCGGGGAAACCGTCAAGGCGCTCAGCCGCGACGGGACCCAGGTCGAAAGTTTCCGCTGCACCAAGATCCTTGCCTTTCGCGGGCTGGGCCAACAGCCCATCGATCTGGCCGAAGCGGGCGACATCGTCACGCTGGCGGGCATGTCCAAGGCGACCGTAGCCGACAGCATCGTGGCCCCGTCCGTGACCGAGGCGCTGCCGGCACAACCCATCGACCCGCCCACCATCACCGTGACTTTCGGCATCAACGACTCGCCACTGGCGGGCCGTGACGGAAAAAAGGTCCAAAGCCGCGTGATCCGCGACCGTCTGATGAAAGAGGCCGAAAGCAATGTCGCGATCAAGATCAGCGACACACCCGGCGGCGACGCATTCGAAGTCGCGGGCCGCGGCGAATTGCAGATGGGCGTGCTGATCGAAAACATGCGCCGCGAGGGATTCGAGCTGAGCATCAGCCGGCCGCAGGTCCTGTTCCGCGAAATCGACGGCGTGCGCCACGAACCGATCGAAGAAGCGACCATCGACGTGGATGATGAATATTCCGGCGCCGTGATCGAAAAGCTGACCGGTGCGCGCAAGGGCACCCTGGTCGAAATGAAACCCGCGGGCGCAGGCAAGACGCGCATCGTGGCGCACGTCCCGTCGCGCGGGCTGATCGGTTATCACGGCGAATTCCTGACCGACACGCGCGGCACCGGCGTGCTGAACCGCGTGTTCCACGAATGGGCACCGCACAGGGGGCCCATCCCGGGCCGGCGCGCGGGTGTGCTGATCTCGATGGAAAATGGTCAGTCGGTGGCGTTTGCGCTGTGGAACCTCGAAGAACGGGGGCGCATGTTCATCGGCGCGCAGGCCGACGTCTATACCGGCATGGTCATCGGCGAACACAGCCGGGAAAACGACCTCGAGGTGAATCCGCTCAAGGGCAAGAAGCTGACCAACGTCCGCGCCAGCGGTACGGACGAAGCGGTGCGGCTGACTACGCCCATCACGATGTCGCTGGAAGAGGCGATTGCCTATATCGACGACGACGAGTTGGTCGAGGTCACGCCGAATGCCATCCGGCTGCGCAAGCGGTTCCTTGATCCGCATGAACGCAAGCGGATGGCACGGGCCGGCTGATGAAAGCGGATCAGCGCCGCGGCGTCGGTCCTTAGTCCAGATCGGGGGGAAAGACCCCTTCGGGCCGGTTATCGTCTCCGGCCTTTTCCTCCTGGGCCTTCACCAGCCTTTCGATTTCGTCCAGGTTGTCCAATTCAAACGGACGGATCGGTTGCGGAATAGCCTCGAGCAGTTGACCGATGCCGTCGCGCGCGGCACGTGCGGCGCCTTTCGGCACGGCATCCTGCACCACCAGATCCTGAACTGCGGCCAGGAATATGCGCCCACAGCGGTGTGCGCTGGGGTTGAACAGCGTGATGCACTGATGCTTGTCGCAACACGCCTGCACCACGGCACTGTCGGTGAAATGGTTCACATAGTAGAACCCGTTGCCCAGGCTGAATGACCAGACCGCGTTGATCCGGTAACAGCCCGGCGGCACGCGGATGCGCCGGTGTCCGCAAGGGGCCCGAAGCACCGCATAGTTGAACCCGCACCAGTTCAGGATGGTGCCATCGCAATTGTAAACATTGATATACCACGTGCGCCGACTGATCTTGCACGGATCGTCCAGCGCCGAGACCCAGACGTTGAGATCGGCAAATGACATGGGAAAATCCTTTCGGAAACAAGGCCGCAATCACCCTGCCACCGCAGAATGTGCGAACGGTTTGATCTATTGAAAGTGACGCCGTCTGTGCCCTGTGCGCGCGCTGAAACGCGGGCACAGGTGCGCAAGTTGACGTAGCGTCAATTTATCATGAAACGGGAATTGGAGCAACGCGCATAGCGGGAACCGGCCGATACGACGTCAGGGGGCGACGGGTTTATTCCGTTGTCTCGACGATCAGCAACTCGCGTTCTGACGCCCCACGGGCGTGGGCAAGCGCGGCCTGGTAGGTGTCGGAATGATAGCAGCGTTCGGCACTTTCCACGTCCGGAAATTTCGCCACCACGTTACGGGGCCGTTCCTTGCCCTCGAGTTGCACGAAACGCCCGCCCCGGGCGATGAACTGCCCGCCATGTTCGGCGATGGCGACGGTCGCGCCCTCGGCGTACTTCTTATAGGCGACCTCGTCCGTGACGGTGACATGTGCAATCCAGAGTGCTGGCATCTTATCCTCCCATCGCTTTCTTGGCGGCGGCAATGGCGGCATCGGCGTTGGCCGCGTCCTTGGCACCGCCCTGCGCCATGTCGGGACGGCCCCCGCCGCCCTTGCCACCCAGTTCGACCACGGCGGCCTTGACCAGGTCCACGGCGCTGACATCGCCGGTCTTGTCGGCGGTCACACCGGCGGCCACGGCGACCTTGCCGTCCGATTCCGCGATCAGCAGAATGGCACCGGTGCCCATGCGCCCCTTGTGTTCGTCGATCAGCGACGGCAGGTCCTTGCCCGTCACACCGCTGAGCACCTGGGCCAGGAACGGCGTGCCGTTCACGTCCTCGGGCTCGGGCGCGGTCTGACCGCCGCCACCTGCCATGGCCAGATCGCGGCGCAGTTGCGCGACCTCGGCCGCCAGCGCCTTGCGTTCGTCCAGCAGCGCCTTGACGCGGGCGGGCACGTCCTGTGCCTGCGCCTTCAACTCGATCGCGGCCTGTGCCAGCAGGTGGTCCTGAGCGCGCAGGTAGTCCATGGCCGCCTGTCCCGTCAGCGCCTCGATCCGACGCACACCGGCGCTGGACGCGCTGTCGCCCAGCGTGACGAACGCACCGATGTCCCCGGTCTGGCGCACATGGGTGCCGCCGCACAGTTCCAGCGAATAGGTGTCGCCACCCGTCCCCTTGCCAGACCCCGCCTGCGTACCCATCGACACCACGCGCACCTCGTCACCGTATTTTTCGCCAAAGAGCGCCTGCGCGCCCAGGGCGCGGGCGTCGTCGGGTGTCATGATCCTTGTCTCGACCGTTGCGTTCTGACGGATATAGGCATTCACGTCGGCCTCGACCTTTTCGATCTGCTCCAGACTCAGCGCCTTGCCGTGCGAAAAGTCGAACCGCAGCCGATCCGGCGCGTTGAGCGACCCACGCTGCGCCACGTGATCACCCAACGCCTCGCGCAGGGCCTCGTGCAGCAGGTGCGTGGCCGAGTGGTTGGCGCGAATGGCCGTGCGGCGGCTGTGATCCACCTCGAGCCGGACGGGGTCTCCGACCTTCAGTTGCCCCTCATCCACGGTCATGTGATGCGCGAACAGCCCCCCGGCACGTTTCTGCACGTCCGAAACATGGCCCATGAACCGGGGGCCGTCATGCGTGCCCTCCAGCACCCGGACATGGCCTTGATCGCCAACCTGCCCGCCGGATTCGGCATAAAACGGCGTCTGGTTGAAGACGACCCAGCCGGATGCGCCGGTGTCCAGCGTGTCGATCTGCGTGCCGTCGGCGACGATGGACAGCACGACGCCTTCGGCTGTTTCGGTGTCATACCCCAGGAAATCCGTGGCCTCGTGCGTGTCGGCCACATCGAACCAGACGGTGCTGTCCGCCGCCTCGCCCGACCCGGACCACGCCGCGCGGGCCTTGGCCTTTTGTTCGGCCATGGCGGCATCAAATCCGTCGGTGTTCACACCACGGCCCATTTCGCGCAACGCATCCTGCGTCAGGTCCAGCGGAAAACCGTAGGTGTCGTACAGCTTGAACGCCGCATCGCCGGGCAGATCGGACCCTTCGGGCAGGCCGGCCACTTCGTCGTCCAGCAGCTTCAAACCCCGGTCGAGGGTCTGCTTGAACCGTGTCTCCTCGGCCTCCAGCGTTTCGGTGATCAGTGCCTGCGCCTGACCCAGTTCGGGATAGGCGGCCCCCATCTGCTGCACGAGGCTGGGCACCAGCCGGTGCATGACCGGGTCCTTGGCCCCCAGCAGGTGCGCATGGCGCATCGCCCGGCGCATGATCCGGCGCAAGACATAGCCACGCCCGTCGTTGCTGGGCATCACCCCATCCGCAATCAGGAACGAGGTCGAGCGCAAATGGTCTGCAATCACCCGGTGGTGCACGTTCTGGTCGCCATAGGGGTCCACCCCGGTGGCATCGGCCGACGCCTCGATCAGCGTCTTGAACAGGTCGGTGTCGTAGTTGTCGTGGCTGCCCTGCAGCAATGCGCCAATCCGTTCCAGACCCATGCCGGTGTCGATGGACTGCATGTCCAGATCGACCATGCTGCCATCTTCGAACTGTTCGTTCTGCATGAAGACGATGTTCCAGATCTCGATGAACCGGTCACCGTCTTCCTCTGGGCTGCCGGGCGGGCCGCCCCAGATGTGATCGCCGTGGTCATAGAAGATCTCGGTGCACGGACCGCATGGGCCGGTGGGACCCATCTGCCAGAAGTTGTCAGAGGTGGCGATGCGGATGATCCGATCCTCGGGCACACCGACCTTCTTCCAGATGTCAAAGGCTTCGTCATCGGTGTGGTAAATCGTGACGTAGAGCCGGTCCTTGGGGATGCCGAATTCGTGGGTGATCAGGTTCCAGGCAAAGGGGATGGCGTCGGATTTGAAGTAGTCGCCAAAGCTGAAGTTGCCCAGCATCTCGAAAAAGGTATGGTGCCGGGCGGTATAGCCAACATTGTCCAGATCGTTGTGCTTGCCGCCTGCGCGCACGCATTTCTGCGCGGTGGTCGCGCGGGTATAAGCCCGCCGCTCGATCCCGGTGAACAGGTTCTTGAACTGCACCATCCCGGAGTTCACGAACATCAGCGTGGGGTCGTTGCGGGGCACGAGCGGGCTTGAAGGCACCACCGTATGCCCCTGTTTTTCAAAGTAATTCAGAAAGGTCGAGCGGATGTCGTTCAGCGAAGGCATGGTGTTCCGGCGTGTTTGACAAGGTTGACTTCACATAGCCGCCGCACGCGGCACTGTCCACAAACGAAAAAGGCGCACCGACAGGTGCGCCTTACGGGGATTCTGACAGGCGTTACGCCTCGAGGATATCGTCATCCTTTTTGGCTTCGCCCGGTGGCATGTCGAAGTCCAGCCCGTGTGCCGCGCGGATCTTGTCCTCGATGTCCAGCGCGATGTGGCTGTTTTCCTTGAGGAATGTCTTGGCGTTCTCGCGCCCCTGCCCGATGCGTTCGTCGCCGTAGCTGAACCACGCACCCGACTTTTCGACCACACCGGCCTTGACGCCCAGATCCAGCAATTCGCCCATCTTCGATATGCCTTCGCCATACATGATGTCGAATTCCACCTGCTTGAAGGGCGGTGCCACCTTGTTCTTGACGACCTTGACACGGGTGGCGTTGCCAACCACCTCGTCGCGATCCTTGAGCGCGCCGATGCGGCGGATATCGAGGCGGACGGAGGAATAGAATTTCAGCGCGTTGCCACCGGTCGTGGTTTCGGGGCTGCCGAACATCACGCCGATCTTCATGCGGATCTGGTTGATGAAGATCACCATGCAGTTCGAGCGGCTGATCGAGCCGGTCAGCTTGCGCATCGCCTGGCTCATCAGGCGGGCCTGTACGCCGACGCTGCTGTCTCCCATGTCGCCTTCGAGTTCGGATTTCGGGGTCAGCGCAGCGACCGAATCGACGATGACCATGTTGACGGCACCCGACCGCACCAGTGTGTCGGTGATCTCGAGCGCCTGTTCGCCGGTGTCGGGTTGCGAAATCAACAACTCGTCCAGGTTCACGCCCAGCTTGCGGGCATATTGCGGATCCAGCGCGTGTTCTGCATCGACAAAGGCACAGACGCCGCCCTGTTTCTGCTGCTCGGCCACGCAATGCAGGGTCAGCGTGGTTTTGCCCGAAGATTCAGGGCCGTAGATTTCGACGATCCGGCCCATGGGCAAACCGCCGATGCCCAAAGCGATGTCGAGACCCAGCGAGCCGGTAGAACTGGCCTTGATATCCTGGATCGCCCCCTCGTCGCCCAGTTTCATGATCGATCCCTTGCCGAACTGTCGTTCGATCTGGGCCAGCGCACTGTCCAGCGCCTTTTGTTTGTCTGCCGATTTCTTGTCTGTCATGTTCAAAAGGTCTGCCGTTGCCATGTTTGTTTGGTCCTTTGTGTCATACCCCGCGGGGGGCGGCAATTGGTGCCGCGGCTGCTTCGATGTTCCTCTTGTGTTCCTTATGCGTACAAAAGCGGAACATTTCAATAAAATTCTACGCAGCCAGCTTTCGCCATGAGTGGTTAAGGAGTAGTTTACGATACAGAGCAAAAGGCGATGAATGGGGCGGTGCGGCAGTCATGTTGGTGTTTTACAAGGCGAAACTTGCGTTTCTGTCGGTGCCGAAAACCGGCACCACCGCGTATGAGGCCGCGTTGCGCGACCACGCCGATCTGGTTCTATCCGAGCCGCCGATGCTGAAACATGCGCCTGTCTATCGCTATAACCGGTTCATCCGGCCGATGTTTCTCAAGGTGTGCGATACGGAACTGGACGTGATGGCCGTCATGCGCGAACCGATCAGCTGGCTGGGCAGTTGGTGGCGGTATCGGCAGCGGCCCTTTGTGAAGGGCAAGCCCAACGCCACCCATGATATCAGTTTTGACGATTTCGTGCTGGCCTACATGAAGGGCAAAAAGCCGGCCTTTGCCGATGTCGGCAGCCAGGCCCGCTTTCTCGAGGCGCAACCGAACGGGTGCAGGGTGACGCATCTGTTCCGCTACGAGGAACAGGGCCGCTTGCAAGCCTTTCTGACCGAACGCACCGGTGTGACATTCAAGACCGCGCGCCACAACGTGTCGCCCGAGATGGATGTGAAACTGTCGGAAAGTGTCGAAACCCGGTTCCGCCGCAAATTCGCAGAGGAATTCGAGCTGTACGACTCTATCCCGTCTGACTGATCCCGCGGCTCAGTGCAGCTGGCTGTGCACGGTTTCGGCCAGATCATTAAGCGAGAACGGCTTGGGCAGGAAGACCGAGTTCGGGATGCTGTCGCGATGGTCGTTTACCTTGTCCTCGGCGTAGCCGGACACAAAGATCACCCGCACATCAGGCCGATCCTTCAGCGCTTCACGTACCCAGCTTGGTCCGTCCTTGCCCGGCATGACAACATCCGTGACAAAAAGGTCCACGTTCAGGTTGTTGTCTTCCAATGTCTTCAATGCCGTTTCGGCACAGTCCGCCTCGAGAACGGTATAGCCCCGCAAACGCAGCGCGCGGCTGGCAAAGGCGCGCACCGGCGCTTCGTCCTCGACCAGCAGGATGACACCATCGCCGCGCTCGGTCGCCGATACGGGTGTCTCGCGCGGTGCGGCCTGCTCTTTCGGTGCACTTTCCTCGAAGATCGGGAACATGATGGAAAAGCACGTTCCCTGTCCGACGGTGCTGTCGACAAAGATGAACCCACCGGTCTGTTTGACGATGCCGTAAGCCGTCGAAAGACCCAGTCCGGTACCCTCGCCGGTGCGTTTGGTGGTGTAGAACGGCTCGAACACCTTTTGTGCCTTGTCCGTGGGTATCCCCACGCCTTCGTCGATCACGCGCAAGCAGACATATTCGCCTGTGGGCACTGTCACCCGGTCACGTTCCAGCGGGCGGGCCAGGGTCATGCATTCGGTTTCGATCTTGATTTCGCCGCCATCGGGCATGGCATCGCGCGCATTCACCACCAGGTTCATGACCACCTGTTCCAGCTGCCGCTTGTCGGCGCGGATCGGCTTGAGCATGGGATCGTGGGTCAACGTCAATTGCACCTTGACGCCCACCAGCCGGTTCAGCAGATGCGTGAGGTCCGCCATCGTGTCGCGCAGGTCCAGCTCTTCGGGACGCAGGGTCTGTTTGCGGGAAAAGGCCAGCAACTGGCCGACCAGAGACGCGGCGCGGTTGGCGTTCTGGTTGATCTGCATGAGGTCACTGTAGTTGGTATCGCCTTGATCGTGGCGCAGCAGCAGCAGGTCGCAGTGGCCCGAAATTGCGGTCAGCAAGTTGTTGAAATCATGGGCCACGCCCCCGGCAAGCTGGCCGATGGCCTGCATTTTCTGACTTTGCACGAACTGCGCCTCAAGCGTTTTCAATTCGGTGGCATCTGCCAGAACCGCGACAATGGTCTCTTCGCCATCATGGACCATGCAATTCAGCGCGACCTGCACGAAAGTCTCGATGTCGGAGCGGGTCAGGCGCAGGAACTCCGATTGCTGCACGGCACGTCCCGAAACCGTCTCTTCCAGCCAATCGGCAATCGGACGGCCCAGACCCTCCATCAGGTCCGACAGGTTCGCGTCCTTGACCAGGCCACTGCCGATCAGGTCCGCAGCGGTGCGGTTGAAATCAAGCACTTTGCCGTCGCGCGAAAAACGGACCAGCGGGACAGGCAGATCCTCGAAAGTGGCCCAGCCGCTGGCAGGGGCCGCATCCGCGGGTGGCAGCATGTAAACGGCGGTGCGACCGGCCCCGGCATCAATCCGCGTCAGCATGACATCGACCGGCCCCGATTCCGTATCGAGACGGTTCAGCGCGCCGTAGAGCGGCGTGGACTGAAAAAGCGCGTCCAGCGACTTGACCCGCTTGCCGATCAGCGTTCGCGCCGGTTCGTTCATGAACAGCACGGCCTGATTGCGCCCCAGCATGATCATCGGCAGGGCCGGACCGTCGGACCCGCGCCCCTGCCCGGTGTCCGGCGTCGCCTCGAGCCGCCACAACAGGCGGCCCTCTTCCATCTGGTGCACCGCCAGACGCATTTGCCCCTTGCGGGTCACGATATCCTCACGGGCGGCACCGTCCAGTTCGGCTTGCGCCTTGAGACGGAAGAGGATGCCGCCAGGATTGGCGAAGGTGTTGCGCAGGGCACCCGCCAGCGTTTCGCCGCGCAGCGTTCCGAATGCCTGCCGCGCGGCGCGGTTGGCGCGCATGATCTCTCCGTCATCGGAGCAGACGAAGCTGGGCGAGCTGTCCTTTTCGATGAAATCCGCCACAAGGTTCAGCGTGAGGTCCCGCTTGGCCCGGGCCGACCGCGCCGTCAGAACCAGCACCAGCCCGAGCAGCATCAGCACCACCGCAGCCGTGACCAACCCAAGCTGGATCATCCGTTCCGGCGCCAAAAAACCCATCACCCCAAGCAATACGGCGGCCGCCAGCAGGCTGCGCGCCCGTTCCGCCCCCCCTTGGGCAAAACGGACAAGTGAGCTGTGTGTCAGAGCGCTGTCTCGCACCTGTGGCCTCCGGGTCGTCGATTCGTCTCCCCTGTTTTGCGCTGTGAGGGGTTAATCACGCCTTAAGCAACCCGGATCACTGACACGTCTGCACCAATCACAGGGTGCAGCGCAGGGACTTACATAAACCTGAAGTTGAATAAGCCCGACGGTTAACCGTTGGTCAAGAGGGCAAGAAAGAACCCGTCCCCGGTTTCATCGACCGCCCAATGCTCAGATTGCGCCACGGCCCACCCCGCGTGGCGGGCGCAGAACGCGGCGACCTGTGCGTCGTTTTCGGGCGTCAGGACCGAGCATGTCGCATAGGCCAGCGTCCCGCCGGGTGCGACATGGCGGCGGGCCTGATCCAGGATATCGGCCTGCAGCGTGGTCAGATCCTGAAACCCGCCGGGCGTCAGTCGCCACTTGGCATCGGGCGTGCGCCGCCACGTGCCGGAACCGGAACAGGGCGCGTCGCACAGCACCAGATCGAAGGTACCGGAACTTGGCAAATCTGCGGGCGCACAAATCGTGATCGCGTGGCCGCCGCGCCTAGCCCGACCGGTCATGTCCTCCATCCGCCGGGGACTGGCATCATGGGCGGTGACGGCCCAACCACGTGCCGCAAGAGCAAGCGACTTGCCCCCGCCACCTGCGCAGAAATCAAGCACGCGGCCCGAGCCTTGCAATCGCGCCACTGCGGCCTGGCTGGACGCATCCTGCAACTCGACCAGACCGTCGAGATAGACGGACGACGCCTTGATCCGGCGCGCGCCACCGATAACGGTCAGCGCCGTTTCGGCGCGCGCGTTGGGTTCGGTTGCGATACCGGCCTCTGACAAGGCCCGCTGCGCGGCCACACGGGTGGTTCGGGACGTGTTCACGCGCAGCGTCACCGGCGCGCGCCGGCACAGGGCCCGAGCTCCAGCAAGGCATGTTCTTCACGATAGAGCC
>JBCBFX010000076.1:0-19678 GCA_038527345.1 Pseudomonadota bacterium
GGGGGACATAGGCCAGAGGACATGAGCGGCTCGAACGCCCGACCCAGAGTGCCGGGCCGAGGCGGCGCGCGTCGGTCGGGCCTTGGGCTATGTACGCCGAATTCACAAGCGCGAATAGTAGGGTTTTGGTGGGTCGTGAGAGGCTCGAACTCCCGACATCTTCGGTGTAAACGAAGCGCTCTACCAACTGAGCTAACGACCCGGCCCGGGTATCTATGCCAAGCCGTCATGCGCGCGCAAGCCCTGATTTCACAGGGTGCGGTGCTGGCCATCCTCGACCACATGAACCATTCCCTGCCCGCCCGGCAGATCGCCCAAACCCGCCACCGACAGGCCCATGGCCACGGTGCGCAACATGCGCGAGGTGATGCCGTGGGTGACGCACAAGGCGGGGCGCGTGAGATCGGACAGGAACGCCTCGCAGCGGGCGCGCAGCGCGGCAAAGCCCTCGCCCCCCGGGGCGTGTTCATACAGCGCCAGCGGGCCATCCGGCGAGTCGGTCAGCAGGTGACCGGCGGGCGCAAATTCAGAGCGCAGCTTGCCGGACCAGTCGCCCACGCCGATCTCGCGCAGGCGGTCGTCCGTGCGCAACATGGTGGCCTGACGCGACAGGGCGATGGCTGCAGTTTCGAATGCGCGGCCCTGTGGACTGACCCAGACGTCGAAGCGGTCCAGATCCAGCGTGGCCAGGGTCGCGGCCAACTGTTCGGCCTGCGCGCGACCCAATGCCGTCAGCGGCGAATTCAGCCCGCCCTGGAACCGGCCTTCGGCATTCCATTCGGTTTCGCCGTGGCGCATCACGTAGATCGGTTGAAACGGCATCTATCCCCCATCCCGGAAACGACAAAAGCGCACTGGGTCACAGTGCGCTTTTGATGGTGGGTGATAAGAGATTTGAACTCCTGACATCTTCGATGTGAACGAAGCGCTCTACCACTGAGCTAATCACCCAAAGTCCGCGCGTTTTACAAAGGGACGCGCGGCCATGCAAGGGGCCGGTCGGCAAAAATCGCTATTCTGCGGCGGTGGCCTTGGCTTCGGGCTCCGGGTCGGAGTGTTCGGTGGTGGGCAGATCGCGCGCCTGGCGGATGCGGGCGATGATCACCTTGCCCTCGGGGCGCTTGCGTTCGCGGTTGATCTTGACCTTGCCAAAGGGTTGCAGGTTCAGTTCGCGCCCGTCCTGCAACGCGGTGCCCAGAACGTGCAACATGGCCTCGACCACAGGCTTGGCGTCCTTTTTCTTGACGCCGGATTTCTTGACGACGGCGTCAACCAGTTCGCGTTTGCGCATGGTCGGGCCGCTGACAACGGGTGTCGGGGCCGTGACGACAGGTGTCGGCGTCGCCGGTGCTGTGGGGGTGGCGGCCACGGGCGCTGTCTTGGGCGCGGTCTTGGCCGTCGACTTTGCCGTGGTCGTCTTGCGCGGTGTCGTGGCCTTGGCCTTGGTGGCGGACGTGCTTGTCTTGCGGGTGGTGGTCTTGGGTGTCGTTTTGCTCGATCGGGTTGCCATTGCGGCCTCCTCTGTTTGTGATTGAGGGGACGTTAACGTTTGCACACGCGAAAATCCAGTAATTCCCCTGACCGGATCTGTGACAACCCCTGCGTGTCTTGACGGATGCGCCATGGTGTAACTAGCTTACTCAACGTCATATTCCTGGGGGACGATTGCATGAAACATGTTTTGACAGGCGCGATTGCGGGCGCTGCACTGATGGCGACGTCAACACTGGCCGACACGGATTTGCGCACGCCGAAAATGTCGGCCAAGCGCGTTGCACATGCCGCGGGCGAACAGTCCAGCGGGCTGGGTGCGGCGGAAACCTTTGCAGTTCTGGCAGGGATCGCTGTCCTGGGCATGATCCTCAGATCAAGCAGCGGCGGTGCCGGGTCAGTGATGACCGATGCGATGGTCAGTGACGCGCGCCTGAAAACCGATATCGCCGCAACCGGCCGCAGCGTCGATGGCATCCAGATCTACAGCTACCGGTATCGCGGCCTCAGCACCGTGTACGAAGGGGTGATGGCGCAGGACGTGGCCCTGCACCGACCCGACGCGCTGGTCCGGCACGCATCCGGGTTTCTGGCCGTGGATTACGGCAAGCTGGGCGTGCCGCTGCGGATCGTCGACTGATCCCGAAATAAACGCCCCGCACCATGTGGCGCGGGGCGTTTTTCTTTTGGTCTTGGGTCTTTAGTGCGCTGTGGCCCCTGCCCCGGCATCCTTGGATGCGGCTGCGGCGGCCGCTGCCGCCTCTTCGGCGGCTTCGTCCCATTCGATGGCTTCGGGTTTCGACACCAGCGCGCGCTCCAACACCTCGGTCACGTGTTTGACGGGGATGATCTCAAGCCCCTCCTTCACGTTGTCGGGGATGTCGGCCAGATCCTTTTCGTTCTCTTCGGGAATGAGAACGGTCTTGATCCCGCCGCGCAACGCCGCCAGCAGCTTTTCCTTGAGGCCACCGATGGGCATCGCGTTGCCGCGCAATGACACCTCGCCCGTCATGGCGATGTCGCGACGCACCGGAATGCCCGTGAGGACCGACACGATGGACGTCACCATGGCCAGACCTGCGCTTGGGCCGTCCTTGGGGGTTGCACCGTCTGGGACGTGCACGTGGATGTCCAACTTGTCGAACTTCGGCGGTTTCACCCCGATCTCGGGGCTGATGGACCGCACATAGCTGGATGCCGCGTCGATGGATTCCTTCATCACGTCGCCCAGCTTGCCCGTGGTCTTCATCCGACCCTTGCCCGGCAGCTTCAGCGCCTCGATGTGCAGCAGGTCGCCGCCCACGGAGGTCCACGCCAGACCGGTCACAACGCCCACCTGATCATCCATTTCGGCCAGCCCGTAGCGGTGCTTGCGCACACCAAGAAATTCATCAAGATTTTCAGAGGTTACAACGACTTCTTCAACCTCTTTCTTGATGATCTTGGTCAGCGATTTGCGCGCCACCTTGGCGATCTCGCGTTCGAGGTTCCGCACGCCCGCCTCGCGGGTGTAGTAGCGGATGATGTCGTTCAGCGCCTCGTCGGTCAGCTCGAACTCCTTGCCCTTCAGGCCATGGTTCTTGATCTGCTTCTCGATCAGGTGCTGTTTCGCAATCTCGCGTTTTTCATCCTCGGTGTAGCCTGCCAGCGGGATGATCTCCATCCGGTCCAGCAGCGGCCCGGGCATGTTGTAGCTGTTGGACGTGGTCAGGAACATCACGTTCGACAGGTCGTATTCCACCTCAAGATAGTGGTCCACAAATGTCGAGTTCTGTTCCGGGTCCAGCACTTCGAGCATGGCGGATGCGGGGTCGCCCCGGAAATCCTGTCCCATCTTGTCAATCTCATCCAGCAGGATCAGCGGGTTCGTCGTCTTGGCCTTTTTCAGCGCCTGGATGATCTTGCCCGGCATGGACCCGATATAGGTCCGACGGTGGCCGCGAATTTCGGATTCGTCCCGCACCCCGCCCAACGAGATGCGGATAAACTCGCGCCCCGTGGCCTTGGCAACCGACTTCCCAAGCGAGGTCTTACCCACACCCGGAGGACCGACCAGACACATGATCGGGCCTTTCATCTTCTTGCTGCGCTGCTGCACGGCCAGGTATTCGACGATCCGCTCCTTGACCTTTTCCAGGCCATAGTGATCGGCGTCCAGAATATCCTCGGCCCGGCCCAAATCCTTTTTCACGCGGGATTTGACACCCCACGGAATCGACAGCATCCAGTCGAGATAGTTGCGCACCACTGTGGCCTCGGCGGACATGGGCGACATGTTCTTGAGCTTTTTAAGCTCGGCTTCGGCCTTTTCGCGGGCCTCTTTCGACAGCTTGGTTTCAGCGATTTTCGCCTCAAGCTCGGCGACCTCGTTCTTGCCGTCCTCGCCATCGCCCAGCTCTTGCTGGATCGCCTTCATCTGTTCGTTGAGGTAGTATTCGCGCTGCGTCCGCTCCATCTGGGATTTCACGCGGGTCTTGATCTTTTTCTCGACCTGCAAGACGGACATTTCGCCCTGCATCAGGCCATAGACCTTTTCCAGCCGTTCGCTGATCGACAGCGTTTCGAGCAGGTCCTGTTTCTGGTCCACCTCGATGCCCAGATGCCCGGCCACAAGGTCGGCCAGCTTTGCGGGTTCGGTTGTCTCGCCGACGGCGGCCAGCGCCTCTTCGGGGATGTTCTTTTTCACCTTGGCGTAACGTTCGAATTCCTCGGCGACGGACCGCAGCAATGCTTCGGTCGTGGCCATGTCGCCCGGCATCTCTGTCAGGTATTCCGCGCGGGCTTCGAAAAAGTCGTCGTTTTCCAGGTATTCGGTGATCCGCACCCGCGCCTGCCCTTCGACCAGCACCTTGACGGTGCCATCGGGCAGCTTCAGCAGTTGCAGGACAGATGCCAGCACGCCCGCCTTGTAGATGCCGCCGGCTTCGGGGTCATCTTCGGTCGGGTCGATCTGGCTCGACAGCAGGATCTGCTTGTCGTCGGCCATCACCTCTTCGAGGGCGCGGACCGATTTGTCGCGCCCCACGAACAGCGGCACGATCATGTGGGGGAACACCACGATGTCGCGCAGCGGCAGCACGGGGTAAGAGGCGTTGAGGGGCTCTTGCATGCTCATTTCCTTATCAGTGGCAAGCAGCTTGATCCCGACATTCGGCAATCTGGTGCTGCTTCCTTGGTTTTTGGACCTATTACGTGTGCTCGCGGTCCACCTGTTTCAACCCACAATGCCGACAGCCCGCATGGGGTGCAATGGGATGGAACAAACTGTCCCCAGTTTTTTGCCATGACGCTGCGCCAATGGTTGAAAATCCCGCGCCACAGCTAGCTTACAAAAGCCAGCCTGACAGGAGCACCGCATGGAACTTATCGCCATATTGGGGGCCGCGTTGACATTCGGCGGCATGACGTTGTTTTCATTCGGCTTCGCGCCTGCCTTGTTCCAGGTGTACGATACCGCGGACGCGCGGCGCGGGATCCGCGGCACGTTTCCCCACTACTACCTGTTCGTGGTGGCCTGTGCGGGCGTAACAGCGGCGCTGTGCATGACAGCAGACACGTTGTCAGCCGTGCTCTTTGCCGCCATCGCGATCAGCACGCTGTTTGCCCGGCAGGTGCTGATGCCCATGATCAACGCCGCCACCGACGCCGAAAACCGCAGGCGGTTCGCGCAGTTGCACGGCGCGTCGGTGGCGCTGCAACTGGTGCAGATCGGGCTTGCGGCCTGGGCTGTTTTGCGGCTGGCGTCGTAAACACCCGGCATTGTTTCCCTTCGCGAAACAGTCTGCAGAAAAGTGCCGCATATTCGCGTTTTCCGCTGCATGTCGCGGGGTTTTCCCGCCAACGAAAGGGAATCGCTTTCCGGTTCCTCTCCAAACGGTTAGATATAACGGGTGTTCCACACGTTGGGGGGTGTGCCCGTGGGTTCCTTGGGGCTGCTTTTACTAGGCATCTTTGGCCTTGCTGCGTTTACGATTGGCGACGGTGACGACAACGACGTGCCGGAAACGGATGTCGGCACCGATGATCCCGACGACGAAGAGCTCGACCCCGTCAGCATGTAAAATCGTGCGAGCGTTCCCGCCTTGCTCAGCCTGATTGTCACCTTTTTCGACGAGACCGCGTATCTGCGAACCGCATTGCGGTCCGTGCGCAATCAGGGGCTGGCCGATCTCGAACTGATCGTCGTCAACGACAATCCCGAACAGTTTTCGCGCGCCGCCATGGATGCGTTGACAGCAGGGTTCGACGCCCGCGTCGTGCATCACACGGAAAACCGCGGCCTGTCGGCGGCGCGCAACACCGGAATCGCTGCGGCCAATGGCGGTTTGGTCGGATTCCTGGACGCCGATGACTATTTCACCCCCGGCGGGTTGGCGGCACAGGTCGCCTATGCCCATCAGACGGGGGCCGACATCACCCACGCCGCCTGCTTTCTTGGGGCCGAAAGTTCTGTCCATGCCCGCCTGCTGCACCGCGATGCGCGCCTGCACATGGCGCGTCGCGTGATCGCGGGCCGGATGGCGGCGCAAGAGGCGCAGTTCATCGTGTCGTCGTGGTCCAGCCTGTACCGGGCCGAGTTCCTGGCCGACAACGACCTGTGGTTCGACCCCGAACAGCGCAAGTTCGAGGATCGGCTGTTTGTCCTGAACGCCGTGACGGCGGCGCAGCGGGTGGCGTTTCTGGGCCGTGCGGCGCGGGTCTGGCGGCGGCGGGCCAATTCGATCTCGTCCGCCCGCACCACGCCCGAAACGCACCTGTTGCAGGTGCAGCTGCTGGAAAAGTGCATGGCCCACATGCGCGCGCAGTCCCTGCCCGCCCGGTTTGAAAAGCGCGAGCTGTTCAACACGGTCAGCCGCCTGATCTGGGACATGGACGTGCTTGAACCCCTGGCGGCGGGCGATCCTGCCTATGCGCAGATGGGTGCGCGGATCACCGCGCTGCTGGGTGACGACAGCTTCGGGCAGTCGATCTTTGACGATCCGATGGTCGATGCCACCAGCCGCGTCGGCATGCAGACCCGGCGCGGCCTGATTTCGCGCACCGATTTCTTTGCCCTGCACAAGGCCTGGCGGACCGGCGACTTTGCCGGGGCCAAGGCGCTGATGGACATGCTGGCACCCGACGCCCCGGCCATCGCGGCGACGGATCATCCGCAGAAACGGCTGGTGCTGCATGTCGGCCTGCACAAGACCGGCAGCACCTATATCCAGCATCACCTCAACCACCACCGCGACGCGCTGCGGCGGCAAGGCGTGTTGGTGCCGGTCACCGGGTTCGACGCTGCCCTGTCGGGCCGCCCCGGCGCGCTGTCGGGCCATCAGGGGCTGGTGCAGGCCCTGCGGCAGGACGATGACGCCACATGGGCCGCCTTTCACGCCGAAGTCGCCGCCAGTCCCGCCCGCACCGTCGTCATCTCGGCCGAGAATATGGGCTTTCCCACCGAACCCGAGCGCGACGACCTGATCGCGCGGCTGTTCGCCCGTCTGGGCAACTGGGCCAGCATCGATGTTGTCGCCCTGCTGCGTGCACCGCATGACTACGTCGAGGCGTTCCACGCCGAATGGGTCGCGTCGGCCCATCCCGGCGGCGCACGCAGCCTGGCCGAGACGCTGGTGGATCACGGCGACCGGCTGACCGACATGGCGGCGCTGTTCGCCCCGTTCGAAACGGCCTGCGGGCGCGACGTGTTGCTGGGCGACTTCGACGCGCTAAAGGGCGGCGTCGGGGTGTGGCCCGGATTCTGCGCGCTGGCGGGCCTGCCCGGGGACCTGCCTGAGCAGGACCTGCCCCGCTATCCCACGCCCGACCGCGACAGCGTGCTATTGATGCAGTTGATCAACACGGTGGTCGCCAACCGCGCCCGGCGCCAGGTCATCATGGACACGTATTTCACCGCCCCACCATCCGCAGGCCCACGCACCAGCCTGTTGGAGCCTGAACAGCGCACAGCGCTGGTCGACCGGTTTGTCGACCGAAGTGCCGCGTTCTGCGCCGACCGCGGCTATGCCCCGGATTTCGGCACGGTCTTGCAGGATCTGGCGCAAGAGGCATGGGACCCGCCGACGCACATCCCCCTGCCGCATCTACAGGCGCTTCTGGATGTGGGGGCGCAGGTTGCCGGTGACGCGGATCCCGCGCCCGGGCTGCCCCCCGCACCCGCCCCAAAACAGGGACCGAAGTCACGCACCAGGCGGCGGCGCTACAGCTTCACCATCCGGCCACGGCCCTGGCTGGTGCGCTTGCTTGACCGAATTACCGGCCACGAAGGGTAGGAAAGCCGTCAGGCAACGGCGCGCCCAGGGGGGACACGCCGTTGCGCCGACTTAAACGAGGATCAGAACCGCCAGCAATGACACCGCAAACCAGCTGAAAGCGAAAATCGTAAATTGCATGACATCCTTCCCCAGAACGTGTGACTGGGATGAATGTAAGCACGGATGCGATTCCCTGCGATGGGGGAATTCCTGACCTTCGTTCCCCGGTTGCACTGCACGGGTTCTTGTCTGCGGTCCGCCCGGATGATCGAAAGCATGGCCCTTTCGGTTCCGCCGCTGCCGGACCGGTCGCGGACCATGACACGGGTGTCACAGCGGTTCGATATCGCCCTCTGCCCGCTGCGCATGAAACGCGGCCTGCCAGGCGTCGAACGCGCCTGCGGCGATGGCGTCGCGCATGCCCTGCATGATTTCCTGGTAGTAGTGCAGGTTGTGCCAGGTCAGCAGCATGCCCGAGATCATTTCCTGCGCCCGGAACACGTGGTGCAGGTAGGCGCGGGAATAGTTCGAACAGGCCGGACAGGTGCAATCCTCGTCCAGCGGGCGCGGGTCGTCGGCGTGGCGGGCGTTCTTGATGTTGACCACACCGTGGCGGGTAAAGACCTGCCCCGTGCGTCCCGACCTGGACGGCAGCACGCAATCCATCATGTCGATGCCGCGGGCCACGGCGCCCACGATGTCGTCGGGCTTGCCCACCCCCATCAGATACCGTGGCTGATCCACGGGCAGTTGTTCCGGCGCGTAGTCGAGACAGGCAAACATCGCCGCCTGCCCCTCGCCCACGGCAAGACCACCCACGGCGTAGCCTTCGAACCCGATGGCACGCAGGGCTTCGGCGCTTTCGGCCCGCAGGTCCTGTTCCAGCCCGCCCTGCTGGATGCCGAACAGCGCATGGCCGGGCCGGTCGCCAAAGGCGTCACGCGACCGCTGCGCCCACCGCATCGACAGGTGCATCGATTCCGCGATCCGGTCCCGATCGGCAGGCAGGGCCGGGCATTCGTCGAAACACATCACGATGTCCGAACCCAGCAGCCGCTGGATCTCCATCGACCGTTCGGGGCTGAGTTCATGCCTGGAGCCGTCGATATGGGATTTGAAGGTCACACCCTGTTCGGTCAGCTTGCGCAGCCCCGCCAGGCTCATCACCTGGAACCCGCCACTGTCGGTCAGGATCGGGCGGTCCCAGTTCATGAACCGGTGCAGCCCCCCCAGCCGGTCGATGCGTTCTGCCGTCGGGCGCAGCATCAGGTGATAGGTGTTGCCCAGCAGGATGTCGGCCCCGGTGGCGGCCACGCTTTCAGGCATCATCGCCTTGACGGTGGCAGCGGTGCCCACGGGCATGAACGCCGGCGTGCGGATATCGCCGCGCGGGGTCGAGACTGTGCCGGTGCGGGCCCGCCCGTCGGTGGCGTGCAGATCAAAGGAAAATCGGGTCATGCGGCCCTCATGCCGCGCAGGCCCGCGAATGCCAAGCCCCGCACGCTGGAAACAATCCCGCCCAAACCCCCGAATTACCCCGCAATTGCCCAACAGTGGCGCGATTTGAGGCCAATTCCTGCCCCATTGTCTTGGTTAATGAAACGCAAAGATCACAGCACGGAAACAATCGTGCGACCCGAACATCATACGTCCCGGCGCACCAAGCGGCCGGATATCGAGCATAAGGTACGGAGACGAGCGACATGTTTTCCTATTTGAATGGCGGCCTGGCCGCCGACTATCTTGCAGGCAATGACGCGCTTGGCGCTGTTCGGGACAAGAAAGCCTATGATGTCACCACCGTGACGCTGGACGTCGACGGCACCCAGGGCTGGACCAGCATCGAAGAGGTGCATTCCGACCTTGGCGATCTGCTGAGCAAGACGGTCGAGATGGACAACGGCGCCACCTTTCACGAGACCTACACGGGCGGCGTGCTGACCCTGCAATCGGTGACCGACACGGCGGCAAATGACCGCGACTGGCAGATCCGCACGGTGGAATGGAACAGCGCCGGTGTGAAAACCCAGCGGACAACGGTGGACGATGACGGTGTCAGCACCGTCGAAATCTATGACCTGGTCACCGGCAATCGGACCGAACGCACCGAAACAGACGACGGCGACGCCTATTCCTGGGCCACCCGCACGCAGTTCTGGGACGACAGCGGCACGGTCAAGATCGGCGCACAGCACGTGCATGACGGCGGGCGCATCGTGGACACGGTCAAGGATCCGGGCACCGGCATCATGACCAGCCGCCTGACCACCGATGGTGGCGACAAGCGCAACTGGGACACCCGGCTGGAAACATTCGACGCCGCGACCGGCGCGCGCGACAGCCGCCTGATCACCTATGACAACGGCGACACGCTGGCCATCGACTTTGTCAACGGCAAGCGGGCGACGGCGGTTCAGACGGACGTGAACGACGACAGGAGCTGGACCACCCGGACCGAAACCTATGGTGACGGCGAGGTGACGTCACGCGGCTTTGTCTACGACGACAATTCGGGCCTGTCGCACACGTTCTCGGGCGGGCAGCGCACCTCGACCACGCGGGTGGACGGCAATGCGGACACGTTCGAATGGCAGTTTCGGACGCGGGAGTTCGACGCGGACGGCGCGACAACGAAAATCACCGACTTCATGGATGACGGCGACCTGATCGAGACGGTGTTCGACCCGGCGGGCCATATCTCGGACGTGACGACCACGGACTTGTCCGGCGATGAGACGTGGCATGTGGAGCGGGTGTTCTATGACGCCACCGGCAGCGTGACCGGCACCGACTATTTCGACGCGCTGGGCAATCCGCTGATCGTCTGAAGCCGCCCCCAACGGACCGACCCGCAGCCGTAAATCGGCGGCGGGTCTTTTCCTGTTCGTGCCTTGCTGTCCCGGACGCGTCCCAAGATGGGACATGCGGGCAGCGACCAAAAATCAATGCTTGCAGTCGTGCGGTAGTATCAGCTTGAGCACTGGCACCGTGCGGGCCCTCGGTTCGGAGGGCGCGCATGTGGCGCGTGCGGGAGCCTTCGGCGAGGATTTTTTTGGACAGAGACGGGTGGACGTTCGGTCCGGCACGGCAGACGGCGGGACCTGTGTCAGACCGGTGCTTGACCGGGCGGGAACGCGTCGCTCATACTCGGGATAATTGAAGCCCAAGTGATTGCCCGCATGGCCGACGCCGAGCACATCGCCCGCATCAACGCGCTGATCCAGAACGCGCGCAACACATGGTTCGCGCTGCTTGCGGCATTGGTGTTTGTGGGTGTCACTCTGCTGTCGGTCGAACCCATTGATTTTTACGGCGTGGGCCGCGCCACGGATCTGCCATTGGTGGGGGTGTCCGTCCCGACGCCGCAATTCTTCTATGCAGCCCCGGTGCTGACGGTGGCGATCTATGCCTATTTCCACCTCTACCTGATCCGGCTGTGGGACGAGTTGAGCATCGCGCCCTCGCGGGTCGACGGGCGCAGGCTTGGATCGGCCATCGCGCCCTGGCTGATTGCGGACAGCGCGCTGTTCCTGCGGCGTCTGTGGCGCAAGGACCATTGCGCCGAGCCGCGCGCGCTCGAGGTGCCGTCGGTGTTCTGGAACATCCTGTTCGCCTGGGCGGCGGGACCGCTGGTGCTGGGCTATCTGTGGGTCCAGTCCCTGCCCGCGCGGGACACGTGGATGTCGGGCATTGCCGCGGCAATGATCATCCTTTCCCTTGTCTTCTTTATGGGATCGGGCGTCATGCTGGTGCGTCGGATGCGGGCCGAACCGGCGGACAAGCCGCGCGAGTTGCAGGTGGCGGCGCTTTGGACCGGGTTGGTCTGGGTGACGCTGTCACTGTTCGTCGCGTCGGAGACATGGCACCGGACACATCCCGAGGGCAAGAACCCGGCCAGGCTGGTGCTGGCCGGTGAGCAGGTAACCGAAAGGCCCGAAGGTTGGCTGCCCCCGCAAATCGCGCGGGCCGAAGCGCGGCAGGCGTGGTGCAACCGCTACGGCCATGACTGCAAGGCGTTGTCGGACGAGTTGGAAACCCGGTTCGAGGAGGAAGACTGGACCATCCGCCGTGACCGCGCCGTCGACGACCTGAAAAAGCCCGAGACCCTGAGCCGGTTGCGCTTCGAGACGCTGTTTTCCGAGTTGCGCGCGCGGGAAGGTCGCGCCACCTGGCCCGAGGTGTCCGACGACGGGGCGCGTGCGACCTTTGCCGCGACGCTGCAGAAACTGACGCGGCACGCCCCGGATTTCCGCGACGCCGATTTGCGCGATGCGTTCCTTGCGGGTGCGAACCTGACCGGCGCGCGGTTTGTGGGCGCGCGCGCGACCCGTGCCGATTTCGAACGCGCAAGACTGGATTATGCCGATCTGTCAGGCAGCAAGCGACCTGTTTCGTTTTTGGGAACAGATGCCAATTTTCAGCGCGTGGTTCTGACGGGTGCGTCGCTGGTACATGCGAACCTGCGATGGGCGGACTTGCGCGGCGCGCAGATGCGTGGCGCAAACCTGTTCGGGGCGTATATGCCGGAGGCGGACCTGCGGTCGGCACAGATGGACGACGCGAACCTGTTTGCTGCCCAGATGAGAAACGCGAGCCTGCGCAGTGTGGAAATGAACGGAACGCGTCTGTTCCGGGCCAATATGCGCGGCGTTAACCTTGTCCGCGCGCGCATGGAGGACGTGGACCTGTTCGGTACGGACCTGCGGGGTGCGAACCTGAACACGTCCTACCTGGCTGGTACGAAAGACCGGCGCGTACGCATGACGGGTACAGACCTGAGCGGTGCCCAGAACGCACACGGCGCATTGCGGTTTGTCAATATGACCGGTGCGAAATGGGATGCGGAAACCGATTTTCGCGAAGTCTTCATGGATGGGTCCGTGACCGTTTCAGCCGACTTCAGGGCGCGGATGGGCAACCCCTGCCAATGGCTGAGCGAAACACTGGACACCGCGGAATTCAATTCGATGTGGCGGTGGTGGTTGCAGTTGTCCGGCAATCGGTTCTGGCTGAGGAGTACCGCGTCCTGGCGGTCGGATCTCAGGGACGTTCCCCTGCCCACGCCCGAGCGCCTTGATGCGCTTGGCCTGACCGACTGCGTGCCCGACCAGCCCTTCGGACCGATGCCCGGCGACTAGCCACCCGTCTTCCCCCATGATACCCAAATCCCTCACGCAACGGAGGCGCGGCATGGACACGTTGAATTTCGGCTGGGAAGAATGGATCGCTTTGCCTGAACTGGGGCTGCCGGCGCTGAGGGCCAAGGTCGACACCGGGGCACGCACCTCCGCCCTGCATGCCCATGATATCGAGGTGTTCGGCCCCGCCAAGAACCCCAAGGTCCGGTTCAACGTCCACCCCATCGGGGGCCAGGATCACGTGTCGATCACCTGTTCCGCCCCCATCCTCGACCGGCGCGAGGTGACCTCGTCCAACGGCGAGGCGGAGTTGCGCTATGTCATCGAAACCAGGCTCGAGGTCGGCGGCCAAAGCTGGCCGATCGAGGTGACGCTGACCGACCGGTCCGGCATGACCTCTCGCATGTTGCTGGGCCGTCAGGCGCTTCAGGATCATATCAGCATCACCGCGTCGGAAAAGCGGCTGCAGCCGGAGTTGAGCTATGACGTCTATCACTCGTCCGCCATGCGCAAGGTGGCGCCCGCCCGGTCCTTGCGCATCGCGGTGCTGAGCCGCGAGAACAACTATTCCACGCGGCGCCTGGTCGAGGTCGGGGAATCGCGCGGCCACACGGTTGAAGTCATCGACACAACCCGTTGTTATATGGCGATAAACGCTATGGCCCCCGAGGTGCATTACGACGGCAAGCGCCTGCCCCGTTACGACGCGGTGATCCCGCGCATCGGGGCGTCGGTCACGGCCTATGGGACGGCCGTCATCCGCCAGTTCGAGTTTACCGGCACCTATTGTGTGAACGGATCGTCCGGCATCACCGCCAGTCGCGACAAGCTGCACGCCCATCAGATCCTTGCATCGAAAAAGATCGGGATGCCCACCACGGCCTTTGCCGCGTCGCCCAAGGACACCGCCAACATCATGGGGCTGGTGGGCACGGCCCCTGTGATCGTGAAGCTGCTGGAAAGCACCCAAGGCAAGGGCGTCGTGCTGGCCGAGACCAAGAAGGCGGCGGAATCGGTGATCGACGCCTTTCGCGGCCTGCGCGCCAACTTTCTGGTGCAGGATTTCGTGAAGGAGGCCGCGGGCGAGGATATTCGCTGTCTGGTCGTCGATGGCCGCGTGGTGGCCAGCATGAAGCGCACCGGGGCCGAGGGCGATTTCCGGTCGAACCTGCACCGGGGCGGATCGGCCAAGTCGGTCCGCATCTCCAAGGCCGAGCGCGAGGCGGCGGTGCGGGCCGCGCGTGCCTTTGGCCTGGGCAAGGCGGGCGTGGACCTGCTGCGGTCGGAGGCGGGGCCGAAGGTGCTCGAGGTCAATTCGTCGCCCGGCTTCGAGGGGATCGAGAATGCGACCGGCAAGGATATCGTCGGCAAGGTCTATGACATGATCGAGGCGCGGGTAAAGCCGCGACCGGCGCGGCGGCGGGCATAGCGTCCGCGCCATTGTCAAAAACATCCGAAGGGTGCTGTCGCGCAAATCGGTCTGGCCCGTCGGGGCGGTCCGTTTCATAGTGCCGGGATCTCCAATGTCAGGATCAGTCATGTCTGCACGTTATTACGCCCCCCATGGCGGCCATCCGGGTCAGGACCAGTTGCTGACCGACCGGGCCGTGTTCACCGACGCCTACGCGGTGATCCCCCGCGGCACGATGCGGGACATCGTGACCAGTTGCCTGCCGTTCTGGAACGCGACGCGGCTATGGGTGCTGTCCCGTCCGCTCAGCGGCTTTGCCGAGACGTTTTCGCAATACATCATGGAGGTGTCGCCCGGTGGCGGGTCCGACCGGCCCGAGACCGAGCCGTTGGCCGAGGGGGTGCTGTTCGTGGTCGAGGGGTCCTGTCACCTGACGGTGGGCGACAAGGCGCATGAACTGACACCCGGCGGCTACGCCTATCTGCCGCCCGGCACGGACTGGACCCTGCGCAACCGGGGCGATGCGCCGGTACGGTTCCACTGGGTCCGCAAGCTGTACGACGCGGTCGACGGGCTGGCCCAACCGGATGTCATCATCACCAACGAACAGGACGTGACCCCCAATGCCATGCCCGGCACGGATGGCAAATGGGCCACGACCCGCTTTGTCGATCCGGACGACCTGCGCCACGACATGCATGTGAACATCGTCACCTTCGAACCGGGGGCCGTCATCCCCTTTGCCGAGACGCATGTGATGGAACACGGGCTGTACGTGCTGGAGGGCAAGGCGGTGTATCGCCTGAACCAGGACTGGGTCGAGGTCGAGGCGGGCGACTACATGTGGCTGCGCGCGTTTTGCCCGCAAGCGTGCTATGCGGGCGGGCCGGGGCGGTTCCGCTATCTGCTTTACAAGGACGTGAACCGCCACATGAACCTGCGCAGGCACACGGGCGTCACGTAGCCTCGCCGCCGATGGCCTTGCTGAGGTCGCCCGCCGCATCGATCACCGCGCGGCTGAGGCGGTCGATGGCCCCCGAACCCACCCGGCTGGTCGGGCCGGACACGGAAATGCCCGCGACCGCCTCGCGGTTCATGTCGAACACCGGGGCGGCGATGCAGCGCATGCCCAGATTTTTTTCCTCGCCATCGATGGAATAGCCGCGCGCCCGGATGTCGGCCAGGGCGGCCGCCAGCACGTCGCGGTCCAGCAGCGTGTGTTCAGTGAAGCGTTCGGGCGGATGGGTCCGATACCAGCGGTCAAAGCGGCCTGCGTCCATCTGCGCCAGCAGCGCCTTGCCGATACCCGAAGCGTGCATCGGTGACAGCGTGCCGGGAGGAAAGAAGGCGCGGATGCTTTCATGGGTTTCCACCTGGCTGAGAAACAGGACCATACCGCCCTTTTCCACGCCAAGGTTGGCGGTCTCGCCCGTCGCCTCCATCAGCTTGCGCAGGATCGGGCGGGCACGTTCCACCAGACTGGTGCGGCGCAGGAACCGCGCGCCGATCACGAATGCGCGCGGCCCGATGTGCCAGACCTGATCCTCTGGGTCGAATTCGACCAGTCCCCGCCCCTCGAGCGTGACGAGAATGCGGTAGACGGTGGCGGCGGATTGCCCCGTCTCGGACGCCAGCGCCGACAGCGGCTTGCCCTGGGCTTCGCTCAGGTATTCGAACACCTCCATCGCGCGGTCCAGCGACTTGATCGTGTTTTGCGCCGTCTTGTCGTCCCATCCACGGGGGCGACCCCGGGCGCGGCGGGCGGATGATTCTGCATTATTCTGCGAATCCATGGCGGACCTCGAACCAAACTGAAATCGGTCTTCACGATATGAAAAATACAAGCCATTGACAACACTGCATGAAACGAATTCACCCAAAAATGAAAAACGTTTTCAAAAAAGTTGGATGCGTTTGGCAATCGGCCTATCCTATGTGCAACACAAGAGGAGACGGCCATGAGTTTTCAGAACCCCGTATTCATCCCGGGCCCGACCAATATTCCCGAAAACCTGCGCAAGGCGTGCGATATGCCGACCATCGACCACCGGTCGCCGCTGTTCGGCAGCATCCTGCACCCGGCGCGCGCAGGGGTCCAGAAGGTTCTGAAATCCGACAGCGCCGAGGTGTTCATCTTTCCCGCCTCCGGCACGGGCGGATGGGAAACGGCGCTGACCAACACGTTAAGCGCCGGAGACAAGGTGCTGGCCGCGCGCAACGGCATGTTCAGCCACCGCTGGATCGACATGTGCCAGCGGCACCATCTGGACGTCGAGATCGTGGAAACACCCTGGGGCGACGGCCTGCCCGCTGACCGGTACGAAGAGATCCTGACCGCCGATACCGGCCACCGGATCAAGGCTGTGCTGGCCACCCACAACGAGACCGCCACAGGCGTCAAATCCGACATCGCCGCGGTGCGCCGCGCGCTGGATGGGGCCAATCACCCTGCCCTGCTGTTTGTCGACGGCGTGTCGTCCATCGGGTCGATGGACTTTCGCTTTGACGACTGGGGCATCGACGTGGCTGTGACCGGCTCGCAAAAGGGGTTCATGTTGCCTGCGGGTCTGGCCATTGTCGGCTTTAGCGCCCGGGCGATGGCGGCCACCGAAACGGCGGGCCTGCCGCGCACCTTTTTCGACGTGCACGACATGCACAAGGGCTATGCCAATTCCGCCTATCCCTATACCCCGTCCGTGGGCCTGATGAACGGGTTGAACGAGGCGTGCAAAATGCTGCTGGACGAAGGGTTGGAGAATGTCTTTGCACGCCACACCCGCATCGCCGAGGGCGTGCGCCGCGCCGTTTCGGCCTGGGGCATGGACCTGTGTGCCACAGCGCCCGAATTCCATTCCGACACGGTCAGCGCCATCCGCACGCCCGACGGCTTCAACGCGACCGACATCGTGACCCATGCCGCCGACACCTATGGCGTCGCCTTTGGCGTGGGCCTGGGCGAGGTGGCGGGCAAGGTGTTCCGCATCGGGCACCTGGGCAGCTTGACGGATGTCATGACCCTGTCGGGCATCGCCACGGCCGAAATGTGCATGGCCGATCTGGGTCTGGACATCACGCTGGGGTCCGGCGTGGCCGCCGCGCAGGAGTTCTATCGCGCCCATCCCGCCACCGCACAGAAGGACGCCGCGTAATGAAGGACGTGAGCGACATGTACATCCCCACCTATGACGACATGCTGGCCGCCCACGAACGGATCAAGCCGCATATCAACCGCACGCCGGTCTTGCAGTCGCAGTATCTGAACGACCTGACCGGGGCCGATCTGTTTTTCAAATGCGAAAACTTTCAGGAACCCGGCGCGTTCAAGGTGCGGGGGGCGTCGAACGCCGTCTTTGGCCTGAGCGATGAACAGGCCACGCGGGGTGTCGCCACCCATTCGTCCGGCAACCATGCACTCTGCCTGAGCTATGCCGCGGGCCGCCGGGGCATCCCCTGCAACGTAGTGATGCCGCGCACCGCCCCGCAGGCGAAAAAGGATGCGGTGCGCCGCTATGGCGGCATCATCACGGAATGCGAGCCGTCCACCACCAGCCGCGAAGCGACATTCGCCGAGGTGCAGGCCAAATCGGGCGGCGAATTCGTGCACCCCTACAACGACCCGCGCGTGATTGCGGGCCAGGCCACCTGTTCCAAAGAGTTCATCGAACAGACCGACGGCGTGGACATGATGGTGGCCCCCATCGGGGGCGGCGGCATGATCTCGGGCACCTGCCTGACCCTGTCGACCCTCGCCCCCGAGGTGCGGATCATCGCCGCGGAACCCGAACAGGCCGACGACGCCTATCGCAGCTTCAAGGCCGGGCACATCATCGCCGATGACGCGCCGGTGACCATTGCCGACGGGCTGAAGGTGCCGCTGAAGGACCTGACCTGGCACTTCGTGTCCAACCACGTCAGCGACATCCACACCGCGACCGAACAGGAGATCATCGACGCGATGAAGATCACCTGGAAATACCTGCGCATCGTGATGGAACCGTCCTGTGCCGTGCCGCTGGCCGTCATCCTGAAGAACCCGGACGCATTCCGGGGCAAGCGCGTGGGCGTGATTGTCACCGGCGGCAACGTCGATCTGGACAAGCTGCCCTGGATGGCTGCCTGAGCGCTTTTCAATCCGCAGAGTTTCCGATAGGAAACACGCGGCACCTATACGATCCGGCAGGACGGTCATGTCCCGCCTTTCCTTGAACCCATCTGAGGGAGCGATCCGATGAAAGACCTGAGCTATTTTGACGATTACGAAGTTGGCTTTGACATCCCCGCCAAGCCCGGCATGGACGAGGCCGAGATCCAGACCCCCTGTCTGGTGCTGGATCTGGATGCGCTGGAGCGCAACATCAAGAAAATGGGCGACTACGCCAAGGCGCACGGGATGCGGCACCGGGTGCATGGCAAGATGCACAAGTCCGTCGACGTGGCCCATTTGCAGGTCGAACTGGGCGGGGCCTGTGGCGTCTGCTGCCAGAAGGTGAGCGAGGCCGAGGTGTTCGCCCGCGGCGGGATCAAGGATGTGCTGGTGTCGAACCAGGTGCGCGACCCGGCCAAGATCGACCGCCTGGCCCGGATGCCCAAGCTGGGCGCGCGCACCATCTGCTGTGTCGATGATATCGAAAATGTGGCCGACCTGTCCGAGGCGGCACAGCGCCATGGCACCCAGATCGAATGCCTGGTGGAAATCGACTGCGGCGCGGGCCGCTGCGGTGTCACCACAACCCCCGCCGTGGTCGAGATCGCCAAGGCCATCGACGCGGCCCCCGGTTTGAAATTCGCTGGCATCCAGGCCTATCAGGGTGCCATGCAGCACCTCGACAGCTATGAGGAACGCGAGGCCAAGATCGCGGTGGCCGTGGCCCAGGTGAAGGACGCCGTGGACACGCTCAAGGCCGAGGGGCTGGACTGCGACATCGTTGGTGGTGGCGGTACGGGCAGCTATTATTTCGAAAGCAATTCGGGCGTTTACAACGAATTGCAGTGCGGCTCCTACGCCTTCATGGATGCCGATTATGGCCGCATCCTCGACAAGGACGGCAACCGCATCGACCGGGGCGAATGGGAGAATGCGTTCTTTATCCTCACCTCTGTCATGAGCCACGCCAAGGCCGACAAGGCCATCGTGGATGCGGGCCTCAAGGTGCAGTCGGTCGACAGCGGCTTGCCGGTGATCTTTGGCCGGGACGATGTGGAATACATCAAGTGCTCGGACGAGCATGGGGTGGTGATGGACCCGGGCGGGGTGCTCAAGGTCAATGACAAGCTCAAGCTGGTGCCGGGCCATTGCGACCCGACCGCCAATGTCCACGACTGGTATGTCGGTGTGCGCGGCGGCAAGGTCGAAACCGTATGGCCGGTGTCGGCGCGTGGACGGG
>JBCBFX010000077.1:0-19001 GCA_038527345.1 Pseudomonadota bacterium
TCCAAACAGCATCGTATTCCCCCTGTCCATTGTCCGCGCCAATCACCGCGTCGATTTCATGGCCGCGCCCGCGCCCGCTGTGGTCGTCATGTCCACGGTCCGGTGTTGACCCAGTCGCTTCGGGTTTGCCGCACGCCATGCAAGTTCTCTGTCGCAGGGACCATGATGTGTCCTTTCGAGTCGCTTGCGAACAAGGTATGAATTTTGCACCAAGTCACAATCAGGCACTTTTCTGACATCTGGTATGGTCGGGGATACCTGTGGAACCCGGGACGGCTTGAAATTCGAATGGCAGGTGTGCAACGCCGCCTATGTACAACCAAGGAACCGACCAAATGCTCCCAATAGGTGTTCAAACCGAAGCCGAAGCACTGCTTTGCCCGATCCGGAGCGTCCTTTCGAAGGTCACCGGGAAATGGCAGATCATCATCGTGCTGGCACTCGAAGACGGTCCGTTGCGGTTCAGCGCGTTGAAACGCACCATCGGGGACGTGACCCAAAGAGTGCTGACAGAAAACCTGCGCAACCTGCAACGCGACGGATACCTGACACGGTCGGTGGCGCCGGGTCCGCCTGTTGCGGTGTCATACGAACTCACGGATCTTGGACAGCAGTTGGTCGCAGTTCTGAAACCCATTGTCCTGTGGGCAAACGACAACATGAAAACCGTCAAGGCGGCGCGGCGGGAATTCGAACAGGCGTCTCGGTAAGGGCTGCATCGGGTCCGTCGGTGCCGGACCGATTGACGCGATGTGCGGGAACGCGTCCAACCGGCAGAATGATCATGGCACGCGTCCGCGATTGGGGCTGGCTGGCTGCGCGGGGTTGCAAGTCGCGCGAATTCGCTTCTGATAATCGCGGCGCCTGATGATCAGCCCCACCGCCCACCAAGGCAGGACAGACCGAAGGAAGACGTGATGCACCGTGTGTCGGACCGATGGAAGGACCTGCCTGACTATATCCTCGGGATCACGCGGGAGATCTGGGAAGACCGGGGCATTGCATCGCTCCATGACTACTATGCGCCGGACATGATCCTGCGGTCCCCCATGGGCATCCAGCGGGGCAATCAGTCCGTCATCGCGTCGACCATGGCAACCATCCACGAGTTTCCGGACCGGCAGCTTTATGGCGAAGATGTCATCTGGTCCGACGATCCGGACCACGGGTTGCTGTCATCCCACCGGGTCATCACCCGCGCCACCCACAGCGGGGATGGCCAGTTCGGAACGGGATCGGGAACACAGTGGACGATACGCGTCATCGCCGATTGCGCGGTGCGGGACGATGTCATTTACGACGAATGGCTGGTTCGGGATTACGGCGGCATCGTACGGCAGTTGGGCAAATCGCCGGCAGAGTTCGCCGCCCGCCTGGTCGCCGAAGAAGTCGCGGCATCGGGTCAACCGTCGCCCGTCTTTCGGCCGGAACATGATATTGACGGCGGGTATCACGGGCGCGGCAATGACAACGCTTGGGGTGCGAAATACGCCGATATCCTGAACCGGATCCTGAGCCACGACTTTGGCGTGATCCGGTCGGAATACGATCGGGCGATCATCGGGGCCTATGCCGGGGCGCAGGACACACTGGGCTGGGACCAGACGCTGGCGTTCTGGATCGGGTTGCGGGCGTCGTTGCCGTCGGCTGTCTTCACCATCCATCACCAGATCGGGATGGAGGGCGGCACCCTGTCCCCGCGGGCGGCGATACGTTGGTCACTGGATGGCACGCACGACGGGTGGGGCACGTTTGGTCCGCCCAGCGGCAAGCGGGTCCATGTGTTTGGCATCAGCCACGCAGAGTTCGGGCCATGGGGCCTGCGCCGCGAGTGCGCGCTTTATGACGAGATCGCCGTGTTCAAGCAGATCCGGGCGCACACGGGCTAGTGGGGCCGGTTGCAGGTGTCCATCCGTGCCGGCAAACGCCTGTTTCAACGTAACCACCTGAACACACGTGGATTCACGCCCGTTGAATGCGAAATGATACCTGTCTATGGTCGGTCAGATAAAATACCATAATGGGAGGAAAACATGCGCAAACGGACATTTCTGGCCACTGCGGCTGTGGCGGCAACGGTGGCATTTGCACCGATCGCAGCACTGGCTGACGGACATCTTGAGAAATACAACCTTTTGCCCGGTAAACCGTTCGACGGCACCAAGCTGAACATTCTGAGCGTGGTGACGCCCCAGTTCGACGGGCTGATGCTGCGGGACGACGAATTCACCGAATTGACCGGTATCGAAACCGAATGGACGTTCATCCCGTTCGGGTCGCTTCAGGAAAAGATCAACGCCGAAGGCATCGCCGCCAACGGCACTTTCGACGTGGTCAACTACCTGGACAGCTGGGGGCCGCCGAACGCGCATTGGCTCAAGCGTATTGACGACCTGATGGAACGCGATGGCATCAGCATGGATCGCTATCCGGCGGCCTTTGCCCGATCGGCGCAATACGAGGGCGAAACGCTTGGCTTTCCGCTGCGCGCGCACCCGCAACTCATGTTCTACCGCAAGGACCTGATCGCCGAGCCGCCGGAATCCTGGGAAGACATCATCCGTATCGGCAAGGAGCTGAAGGAAACGAACCCCGACATCGCGCCGCTTGCGCTGTACTACAACAACGACGGCAACCGGCAGAACCTGTTCATCTGGATCAACTTCCTCTGGGCCGCGGGGGCCGACATCTTCAACGAAGACGGCAGTGCCGCATGGGCGTCCGAGGCTGGCATTCAGGCCACCAAGGATTACGTCGAGTTGCACACCGTCCATGGCGTAACCAACCCCAACAGCGTTGCCTTCAACGAACAGGATGCGCGCCAGTCCTTCATGCAGGGCAATTCGGCCATGATGCCCGTGTGGTGGTGGGCCTATTCCGGTTTCTACAACCCCGACAGTTCCACCCTGACAAAGGATCAGGTCGGGTTCACCGGCATGCCGTCCTACAAGGGCACGACCAAGACCTATGCCATCTCGATGCCGTTCTCGATCTCGGATTATTCCAAGAACCAGGACGCGGCGTGGGAATTCCTGAAATGGCTGTCGAACCCCGAAATGGACAAGGCCAACGCGATCGAGCGTGAAGTCGGTGGCAAGACGATCGTCAACAACGTGGTCACGCATATCTCGTCGCTTCAGGACCCGGACGTGAACGCGGCCAATGACGGCATCCAGAATGCCGCCTGGGCCAGCCTCGAGCAGTCCGACATCATGCCCCAGATCGCGGAATGGCCCGAGATCGGCGACATCCTGTCGGCGGCGATTGCCGAAGCGGCATCGGGCGGTGACGTCGAGACGCTGATGACCGAAGCGGCCGAACGCGCCGACAAGGTGCTGCGCCGCGCGGGCGTGCTGAAATAGGGCGGGAAAGCCTGTAAAAAACCTTGGGGCGCGTGATGATGCGCGCCCCATTTCTTCCGACTGGCGACGTTCAGTCACTGGGGATGGGAGCGGCCCCATGCGCGACAACACCCTGAAATACCTGCTTGTGCTGCCTGCAGTGCTGGTCGTGTTCGCGACCGCAATCTGGCCGTTGATCGAAGCCGCGCGCTTGTCGTTCACTGTGGGGCGGTTGAACCGGCCCGGATCGCTGGACCAGTACCTGGGTTGGGAAAACTATGTCTGGGCCTTTTTCGAAGAGCCTGCATTCTGGAATTCGGTCTGGGTCACGGCGGTCTATACGCTATTGACTGTGGGCCTGACGACGGTCTGCGCGCTGGGGCTGGCGCTGTTGCTGGCGCCGGGCGGGCGGCTGCGCAGTTCGGCGCAGACGCTGCTGATCCTGCCCTTTGCCATGAGCCCGGCGCTGATCGGCGTGTCATTCCGCTTTATGTTCAACCCCGAATTCGGTTTGTTCGATGCGTTCTTTGGCGTGATGATCCCACCCCTTGCCGATGTCAGTTGGCTGGCCGATCCCAACCTCGCTTTTGCCGTGGTGGTGATGGCGGATGTGTGGGGGTGGATCCCGTTCCTGACGTTGGTGCTGATCGGTGGGCTGGCATCCGTGCCACGCGACACGATCGAGGCTGCGCAGGTGGATGGGGCCAGCGGGTGGCGCGTGTTCCGGGACGTGACACTGCCGCAGCTTGCACCGGTTCTGGCGGTGGTGATCATCCTCAAATCCATCTTCAGCCTCAAGACATTCGACCAGGTGTTCATGCTGACGAATGGCGGGCCGGGCACGGCCACGCAGACACTCAGCCACTACATCTATTTCAACGGCATGAAATACGGGCAGATCGGGTACTCCGCGTCCGTGGCGTGGCTGATGGTCATTCCGATGATTTTCCTCACCTACGCCTACGCCAAATTCGTGTTTCGGAAGGCCTGAGCGATGACTGGAAAGCAGAGAAAGCAGCTTTGGGGGGCCTTGCACACGGTCCTGATCCTGATCGCGATGTTCGTCATGCTGGTGCCGATCATCTGGATCTTTCTTGCGGCGTTCAAATCCCATGTGGATGTGTACCAGCTCAAGGTGTTCTTTGCCCCCACGCTTGAGAATTTCAGCGTCGTCTTCGATGATCCGTACCGCCTGGGCGAGAAGCTGTACAATTCCACCATTGTGGCCTTTGTCACGGTGCTGTTCGCAATCCCCATCGCCACGCTTGCGGCCTATTCCTTCAGCCGGTTCAGCCTGCGGGGCGAGACCTTGATGCTGGTCACGATCCTTGCGACGCAGTTTGTGCCGGCGGTGGTGATCATCCTGCCGTTTTTCGTGATGTTTCGCGATATCGGTCTGCTGGACACGCGGGTGGGGCTGATCCTGGTGAACCTCGCCATCGTGATGCCATTTGCCATCTGGATGATCAAAGGGTTCATCGACGGCATCCCGATGGACACCGAAGAGGCGGCGATGGTCGACGGCTCATCCCGGTTGCAGGTGATCCGCAATATCGTTCTGCCGATGGCGGCCCCCGGCCTGCTGACCAGTGCGATCTTCTGTTTCATCATCGCGTGGAACGAATTCCTGTTCGCGCTGATCCTGACCAACAAGGACGCAGTGACGCTGCCCATCGGGCTTGCGCTTTTCAAGGGCGAAGAGGGGGACCTGTGGAACCTGCTTTCCGCCGCGGGCATCATCATCATGGCGCCGATGTTCGTACTGGCCCTGATGATCCGCAAATATTTTGTGCAGGGGATGACGATGGGGGCAGTGCGATGAGATCGAACGATAAGCGCACCTTTTGTGCGACGGGAGCAGTGCGCTAACATGGCCGAGATCAAACTCAACAACCTGACCAAACGCTGGGGCGATTTTGTCGGGGTCGACGACCAGTCGCTGCATATCAACGACCGTGAGTTCCTCGTGCTGCTGGGCCCGTCGGGCTGTGGCAAGACCACGACGATGCGGATGATCGCCGGGCTGGAGGAACCGACCGAGGGCGAGATCTGGATCGGTGACCGCAAGGTCAACGACGACCTGCCCAAGGATCGCGACGTGGCGATGGTGTTCCAGAACTACGGTTTGTACCCGCACATGACGATCTTTGAAAACATCGCCTATCCGCTGCGGGTGCGCGGCGTGCCCAAGGGCGACATCGGCCCGCGCGTGGAAAAGGCCGCCGCACAGGTGGAACTGACCGAATTTCTTGACCGCAAGCCCAAGGCGCTGTCGGGCGGACAACGCCAGCGTGTGGCACTTGCCCGCGCCATCGTGCGCACGCCCAAGGTGTTCCTGATGGATGAGCCGCTGTCGAACCTTGATGCCAAGCTGCGCGTGACCATGCGGGCGGAACTCAAGCACCTGTCGCGTGCCTTGCAGATCACCACCGTCTACGTGACCCACGACCAGATCGAGGCGATGACATTGGCCGACCGTGTGGCCGTCATGAAGCACGGCGTGATCCAGCAACTGGGCACACCCGACGAGATCTACAACGATCCCGCCAACCTGTTCGTGGCGGGGTTCATCGGCTCGCCTGCGATGAACCTGATCCACGGGTCGGTGCAGGGGGGCATGTTCGTGACCACCGGCGGCACCCGTCTGGTGCCACTGAACGTGTCGGACCGCGCCCATGCGATCCTGGGCGTGCGGGCCGATGACATGAAGGTGCATGAGCCGGGGCAGGGAGACATCGACGTCACCATCTATGCGTTCGAGAACACGGGCGAGAGCACGCTGCTGACCGTCCAGTGGGGCAAGCAGCGCGTGATTGCGCGCGGGGGCCGCCACCTGCGCAAGGATCAGGACGACGTGGTCGGGATCAGCCTTGACCCGGATCACCTGTACCTGTTCGACCCTGAAACCGAAAACCGGATACCGATGTAGGCACGGACCTTCCGCCGCCGACCAAGCGAAAGCGAAACCATGACAGTTCAAACGATCCCCCCCACGCTGCTGGACCGCCTGCGTGCAGTTGACACGCCCACAGTGTGCAATGCCATCGAGGTGGTGCATGGGCGGCGCGGCTTTGACCGCTTTACAAGGGGCACGATGTTTCACTGTCGCCCGGGCATGCCGGCGATGGTCGGTCGCGCGCGCACCGCACGGATTGCGGGGCTGGCACCGCCCACGGAACCCGACGCGGTGATCAAGGCGCGGCGGCTCGCATACTTCCGGGCCATGGCCCGTGGTCCCGGCCCCACAGTCGCGGTGGTCGAGGATCTGGACTATCCCAACTGTATCGCGGGCTGGTGGGGCGAGGTGCACGTGGCGGTGCACAAGGGTCTGGGGCTGAAGGGGGCCGTCACCAATGGCGTAATGCGGGACCTTGACGTGATCGATGACGGCTTTCCGGTTCTGGCCGGGTCGATCGGCCCGAGCCATGGCTTTGTCCACGTCCGCGAACTGGGCACCGAGGTTTCCGTAAAGGGGATGCAGGTCAAGGAAGACGATCTGGTCCACGCCGACCGCCACGGCGCGCTGGTCATCCCCGAGGACGTGATCCCGCATCTGGAGGATGCCATCGGCACCGTCATTGCCAACGAGAACCTGATCCTGGGTCCCGCCCGCGCGCCCGGCTTCGACATCGAAAAGCTGGAAGCCGCCTGGGCGGAATTCGAGGCGCGGCGCACCTGAACGGTGTGGAACTGGTCATTTGGACCGGCAGGCCCGTGGCAGGTTCGTCGTATGCTATGATCGCGTGTCTCTTGGTGGGACATGGATTCGCTGCATAGAATCAATGGGCTACAGAGGTTCTTTGCGCATTTTGTTAGGGCTTGGGGGCGGACCAGTCCTTCGTGCCGCAGGACTTCTGCTGTACTCGTTCGTGGCGGTTGGGGCTGGTTTTCCGGAACGACGCGCACTGTTTGGGCCGGGAACTGAAAAGCAGACGGCCCAGTCGCTCGGCAGATTTGGCGGTCTTTTCCGAACACTGTAGACGCCAGTCTTTGAAACAAGATGACAATTGACACTAGGTCGTCTGGTCTCTGGGGGGTAGCTTTGGGGCGCTATGATACAAAGCGCTCAAGCTCGACTTGATAAAAGAAACGCCGACGTGTTCACAGAGGAAGAACGGCAAGGGCAGATGCTGGCTGCCAAAGTCAGGATTGCCGCGCTGATGCTCGTGATTGCCTGGCAGGTCGTGGAAAGCCCTGAAACGGGCCTGAATTACTATTACAATCTCTTGGAGATTTTCGCGTTCGTGGTGCTTGGAGCGCTGCAATATGTATGTGCGTCGCGACAATTCTACCCACGGGTCTTGAGCTATGTGTTTGTTGTCATTGACTGTCTTCTGATCGCCGTGATCTTCAGTACGAATTCTCCTTTCGACGGCATCGTGATGCCGCCCTCGATCATGATGGAGACCGCGCGCTTTCTCTATTTCTTCATGTTTCTCATGCAGGCAGCTTTCGGGTTTCAACCGGCGCTTGTCCTATGGTGCGGCTTTTGGATCGTGGTAGCGCGCCTGGGAATGTGGACCTGGTTCATCAATGTGCCGGGGGCGTACACCAATTTCGATCTGGAAGAACAATCCATCGAGGCGTTTCTGGTCGCGGGCACGGATCTGAATTTTCTGTACCTCGGCTATGCTGCCACCGAAATAGTTGTCGTGGTGATCGTGTCTGCGGGACTGGCTGTTGTGGTCGCGCGCTCTCGCAGTCTGGCGAAAAACCGGATCTCGGCTGAACGCACACGTTCGAGCCTCGCGCGCTATTTCTCCCCGAATGTCGCGGATCGCCTGAGCCAGTCGGATGCCCCGTTTTCGATGCCCAGGCAGCAGCGGGTGGCGGTGTTGTTCGCTGACATCGTGGGCTTTACCAAGCTGTGCGAGACCGCCAGCCCGGAGGACGTGATCGGCCTGCTTCGGGAGTATCACGACCGCCTTGGTCAGTCGGTTTTCGACAATGGCGGCACGTTGGACAAGTATATCGGCGACGGTTTGATGGCGACCTTTGGGACCCCCGACCCGACACCTGATGACGCGGCGCATGCGCTTGACTGTGCGTTCGACATGATTGACGCCTTGGAGAAATGGAATACCGAAAGGCAGGCAGCGGGCATCGCCCGCGTCAGTGTCGGGATCGGTATTCACTATGGATTGGTCGTTGCTGGCGACATCGGTAACGATCGACGGCTGGAATACAGCGTTGTCGGCGATGCAGTGAATATCGCCAGCAGGCTCGAGCACATGACGCGCCGTCTGGGCACCCCCCTTGCCGTGAGCGACGATCTGGTGCGCTCTTTGGAGGGCAGTGATGGCAAGAACCGTCGATTGCTGAATCGTTTGAAGAAGGTCGGAGAACAGGATGTTCGGGGAAGAGCCGCGCCAGTTCTGGTCTGGACACTCGCCTGTTGAGCATGTGGCGGATGTATGCTGCACAGGTTGTGAAGATCGACAAGACATGGCGGTGGTTGCATCTGGTTCGCCATTTCGCAGGTCCGCCCAATCCTACCATCATCAGGAACGGCTGCTTCGGTCCTGCACAAAGCGGGTTCACGCATCGGCTGATGTCCTGCGCTTGATAGGGGGTGTGTGAGGCTGTGTCGCAGCGCGCCATCGCCTGATCAGGGCTTGGAACAGGCGGTCATCCTGAAAACGTGCCGCCGAACAATCCATCCTGTTTCCAACGCAAAAAGGCCGCCCCGAAGGACGGCCTTGGTCTTGTGTGCGCGGCAGGAACTTTAAAAGCCCAGGCCAGCGTACTTGTTCTTGAACTTCGACACGCGGCCGCCAGTGTCCATCAGCCGCGAGGTGCCGCCGGTCCATGCGGGGTGCACGGAAGGGTCAATGTCAAGCGCGAGCTGGTCCCCTTCGGCGCCCCAGGTCGACTTCATTTGCACCACGGTGCCGTCCGTCATCTTGACGTCGATGATGTGGTAGTCGGGATGCGTATCGGCCTTCATGCCTTGGCTCCTTCGGACTTGGGTTTGTAGTTGGTGACCTCTGCGATCCGGGCCGATTTGCCGCGGCGCGAACGGAGATAGTACAGTTTGGCGCGACGCACGCGGCCGCGGCGGACCACGGTGATGCTGTCGATGTTCGTCGAATAGAGGGGGAACACACGTTCCACGCCCTCGCCAAAGGAAATCTTGCGCACCGTGAACGAGCCGGCGATGCCGTGGCCGTTGTTGCGGGCGATGCAGACGCCTTCGTAGTTTTGCACCCGGGTGCGGGTGCCTTCGGTCACTTTAAAGCCGACACGGATGGTGTCACCGGCTTTGAAGTCGGGGATGTCTTTCCCCAGGGCGGCAATTTGCTCCGCCTCCAGCTGTGCGATCAGGTCCATTGACCATCTCTCCTATCTGCTCGCGGTTTTGTCCGCGAAGGTTTGATATGCCCCCAGAGCTCTTGGTCTTCACCGGGTCCGCCATCGCGCCCGCCAGAGATCAGGTCATCGTTCCTTGTGCGTTTCCCCTGTTCCGCTTTGCGTCACCGAAGAAGGTGCCACAGAACAAAGGACCCGATCAGGTTTCCCTGAGTCGGACTGCGCGGTGTATAGGGGGGTGGGCGGTCTGGATCAAGGCCCGTGTTACGTGCTGGCCCGCTGTGCCCACACCCTGCAAGGCGACAGGGGTGCGGTGGCCGTGGGATGGCGTGCTCAATCCTTTCGAGCGGTCCCTTTGTCCTTATAGGCGGCCCACAGGTCGGGTCGCCGTTTCTGCGTCAGGCTTTCGGCCTGTTCCTGCCGCCATTTGGCGATTTCGCCGTGGTTGCCGGACATCAGGACCGGGGGAATGTCGCGCCCTTCCCATGTGGCGGGGCGGGTGTATTGCGGGTGTTCGAGCAGACCCGACGAATGGCTTTCCTCGACAGCGCTTTCGGCATTTCCCAGCACGCCCGGCAGCAACCGCACGGTAGCATCCAGCATCGCCTGCGCTGCGATCTCGCCCCCGGTCATGACGAAATCGCCAAGGGACACCTCGGTCACGCCCCAATGCTCCAGCACCCGTTCGTCCACGCCCTCGAACCGGCCGCAAAGCATCGTCACCCCGTCGCAACGCGCCAGATCGCGGGCCATGTCCTGATCAAAGCGCCGCCCGCGCGGTGACATGTACAGGATTGGCCAGCGCCCGCGCGCGTGGCCCTGCGCCTCGGCCAATGCCGCGCTGACCACGTCTGCCCGCAGGACCATGCCTGCGCCACCCCCCGCGGGGGTGTCGTCCACGTTGCGGTGCTTGCCGATGCCGTGGGCGCGCAGGTCGTGGGTGTGCAACTGCCATTTCCCGTCCTGCAACGCCTTGCCCGTCAGCGACGCGCCCAGCACGCCGGGAAAGGTGTCGGGAAACAGCGTCACCACCCGCGCCTGCCAGACGCCCACGAGGTCCGGTGCCTCGTCCATCAGTGACGACGGTTTCAGCGTGGGCCGGATGGCCTTGCGTCCGTGCGATTTCGGGGGCGTGGTCATGGCGTCGCTTTCTGGGACAGGATCGCCTGTTTGGCGGCCTTGCGGTCCGTGCGGTCCGGATATGCGCGGTTTGCGTCCAGAAGTGCAAGCAAGACGTCGTGAGGCAGTCGCGTGTTGGCGGGGGGAACCGGGGTCAGCTTGGCTTGCAGGTCGGTCGGGATGCCGCACAGGTCGAGCAGCGGGGCGATGATGCCGTCCGCGCCGTCGAGTGGGGCGCATGTGACGGGGCAGCCCGTGGCGTCCTGCACCTGTCGCGCCACCTGATTCAGGTCCGCGCTGCGCCGATTGCCCGCGACGAAGTCGGGCAGGTCCATCGTCATGGACGACGATTTCACATGTTCCCAATAGGCGCTTTCCAGCCATGTGTCGGCGTCACGCGTCGTGAAGTAGAACGCGGTGTCTATCCCCGGAAAACGGGCGCTGATCGTCGCGGCATAGACCTCGGCCAGGTCGGGGGCGGCATAGTGCGCGACCCTGGGGCGGCCCGGCATATGGCCCGATAACTCTTCGGCGGACAACAGCAGCGTACGTTTCGGCATGGCGGGCAGGTCGGCCAGCACGGCGTCAAAGGCCTGCGCCACCTGCGCCAGGCTAAACGGGTCGCGCTGGCTGGAGTGTTGTCGCGTGGTGCGCATCAGGTCCTGCATCTGCCCCTTGAGCCGGATCGCCAGCACCGGCATCAGTGTTTTGCGATTGGCCCGCAGGAACGCCTGTACGGTAGATGTGCCGGTCTTGTGAAAGCCCGCGTGCAGGATGATCCGGCGGGGCATCAGAAGTCCTGTGCCCGCAACGTGCGGCGGGCTTTTTGATAGGCATCGCCCTGTAGCTCAGAGCGGTTGAGGTCGAGGAACGCGGCCTGTTTCGCCTTTGACGCGGCGGTGTTGGCGCGGGGCAGGGGCCTGAACCTTGCCCGCAGGTCATCCGGCACGCCACAGTGGTCCAGCACCGGGTCCACGGGGCCAAGGCGGCGGGTCTGTGCATCCTCCAGCGGCAGGGTGTGGACAGTGACCCCCGTGGCGTCCGCCACGCCGGCGGCGATATCGTCCAGTCGGGCCGAGGTGGCATAGGTTTCAACGTATTCCGCGCGTGTCAGGCGCATCCGCGCGCTCCACAGGTTCTGGGCATAGCAACTGGCGAGCCAAGGTGCGGCGGCGCGTGTGGTGTAGAGCAGGGTGATGTCTACATCCGGATGCGCCGCGCGCCATGCCTCGACCATCGCCTTGGCCAGCGTGGGGGACGCATCATACCCGGTCAGGCGGTGGCGGCCCGGCATATGGCCGCTCAGATCCTCGGAACTGAGCAGAAGCGGGACGTCGCCCGTCCAACCCTCGACCGCGAGCGCGGCCTCGTATTGCACAAGGCCCAAGTCTACCGGATCGCGGCTGATGGACCAGGCGCGCGCGGCCTCGCACAGGGGGATGAAATCGGCCCTGATCCGAACCAACAGGTGATCCGCCAGCACATCGTGATGCGCGTTCAGGGCGCGCTGCACCGACGTGGTGCCGGTCTTGTGAAATCCGGCATGGACGATCAGCCGGGGCGCCATGGATCAGAACAGCCCTTCGGGCGGGTCCGCCACGATGCGGCCAGACGCCAGATCGACAGTGGGCACCGCGGCGCGGGTAAACGGCAGCAGGACCGTGGCGGTGGCCCCGGGCGCATGCACCTCCAGCAGGTCGGACGCGCCGTGGTTCTGCACCGATTTCACCCGGCCCAGTGACGTGCCGCCGGTGTCGAACACCTCGAGCCCGACCAGATCGGTGTAGTAGTACTCGTCGTCCGGCAGGCCGGGCAACTGATCGCGGTTGGCAAAAAGCTGAACGCCTTTCAGTGCGTCGGCCTGTTCCTTCGTCGCCACCTCTGCCAGCCGTGCGACAAATCCGTTCTTCATCGGGCGGATCAGGGCGAGGGTGAAGTGACGCGTGCCGTCTTCGGAACTCAGCGGGCTGTAGCTTTCGATGTCCTCCGGTACGGCGCAAAAGGATTTTATCCGCACCTCGCCGCGTACGCCATACGCGCCGCCGATCGCGCCGACACAGATCAGTTCGTCAGGCATCGCGGCACACTCCGTCCTGCATCTGGCCGCCCGAAACCGCGCACGCCTCGGCCGCCTGATTGCGCTCGAACAAAAGCCCGGCGACAAAGGCGACGAGGATCAGGACTATGGTGCGGACAAGACCAAACATGTCTGCATTTGCCCCGGCAGGGGCGGGTTTGTCCAGACGGGCCTTGCGCGATGGCGTAAAGAAGGGCGAAGTGGCGGCAGACCCGGCACCCGCGCCCGGTGCTGGCTGGCGGAAATGCGCGGACGAGGGGCATGCCCACGGTTTCCGCACCCACGAAGTGAATGTTACCCCACACGAGGATGGCCATGCCTGACCCGTTTGAAGTCCGCGCACCGCGCGGCACCGACATACCCGCCCTTGCCGCCATCGCCGATGCGACGCTGTTTCCCGGCGATCTGCTGCACGACATGATTGCGCCCGCCCTGAGCGGCGAGGGCGAAGACCTGTGGCGCGTCGTGCTGCGGGACGATGTGCCCGTCGGCTTTGCCTTGGCCCAGCCCGAGGCGATGACCGACCGCACCTGGAACCTGCGCGCAATTGCGGTTGCGCCGGACCTGCACGGGGCGGGGGCCGGTACGGCGTTGCTGGCTGCGGTCGAGGTGGCGCTGCAAGACGCGCGCCTGATCGTGATCGACACCACCCAGACCGACGATCAGGCCCGTGCGCGCCGGTTCTACACCGGGCGCGGCTATGACCATGTCGCAACGATCCCGGAATTCTTTGGGCCGGGTGAGGACAAGGTGACGTTTGTGAAGGTGCGGGCGTAGCGGCCTGCGCCGATATGACCCTGTTCCACGCCATGAAGCGCGCCATGCATGCTCCCCCCACGCGGACCGGGAGGGCGGTGATGGCGTGGATCTATCTGGCGTTGGGGGTGGTGTTCAAAGTGATCTTGGCCATGGGCATGAAATACTCCGACGGCCAAAAGACCGCGCGCGCGTCGGTGGTGACTGTGCTGGTGCTGATCGCGGGCATCGGGTGTCTGACCATGGCGCTGCGGGATCTGCCGGTCAGCATGGCCTGTCCGACCTGTACGGCGGTCGGAACCCCGAAGACGGTGGCACCGGGATACGTGATGCTGGGGAAATCCTGACGCCGCTCAAGGTTATTTCGGCCTTTGCCAGCGTGGCCGGGGTGGCGGGATTGAAGGTGTCGGCCGGATAAGAAACGCCCGCCGCGGCGCAAGGCCGGGCGGGCGTTTTGTGTGAGTTCCGAAAGAGCTTTACTCGGTTGTTTCTTCGGCTGCGGCTTCCTCGGCGGGCGCTTCTTCGGCGGGCGTTTCAGCTGCTGCCGCGGCCTTGGCGGCTTTTTCTTCGGCGCGGTCCTTGGCTTTCTGGCCGGGCTCGCCCTTGTTGGGGTTCGAGCGCTCTTTCTTGGCCAGGACACCGGCGGCTTCGAGCATGCGCGCGATCCGGTCGGTGGGTTGTGCGCCCTGGTCCAGCCAGTACTGCACGCGCTCCATGTTCATCTTGACGCGCTCTTCGCTGTCCTTGGGCAGGAGCGGGTTGTAGGTGCCCAGTTTTTCGATGTAGCGGCCGTCGCGCGGCATGCGGCTGTCGGCGGCCACAACGCGGTAGAAAGGGCGTTTCTTGGAGCCGCCGCGGGCCAGTCTGATTTTCATTGCCATGGTGATTTTCCTTTGGTTGGCAGGGGTTTGGCGGGGTGAACCCCGCCTTACTTCTGGTGGTTCTTGTGGTGCTGAATGACCTCAGCGATGATGAAGTTCAGGAACTTCTTGGCGAATTCCGGGTCCAGATCGGCCCGGCGCGCCAGATCTTCGAGCCGTGCGATCTGCGCGGCCTCGCGGGCCGGATCGCTGGGCGGAAGGTCGTGCGTGGCCTTGAGTTTCCCCACGGCCTGCGTGTGTTTGAACCGCTCGCCCAGTGTATAGACGAGGATGGCATCGAGCCTGTCGATGCTGTCGCGGTGTTCGGCCAGCAACTCTGCGGCGCGGGTCGTGGCGTCGGTCATGTGCGGGCTCCGCAGGTGAAGAACGGGTGTACACGGCCCGTGCACAGAGTGTGCACCGGATGTGCACCGTTCGGGTGCATCGGCGGGGGGGCAAGGTCAGTCAAGCGCCCATCCTTTCGGTTTGAACATCGGGTCGGCGTAGTGGCCGATTTCCATTTCGATCCCGTGCGCCAGTTGCGAGCCGTCGAGCGCTGCGGGCGCGGGGTGGCGATAGACCGCGTCGGTGCCGTCGATGGTCTGTGCGTCGTGGTCCTTTTGCGCGCCCAGCCGTTCGGCCAGCCGGATGCTGTCGAGGTTCTTTGGGTCGATATAGCTGACCGCCCCGTCCCAGCCGTTGGCATAGTAATGCGCGCGCACCGCGTGTGTCGCTTCGAGCGCGTAGCCCTTGCCGCCCCTGTCGGGCCAGATGATCCAGGCGATTTCCCGTTCTGGCCAGCCCGCGGGCTGCCAGCCGCCGGCCATGCCGTAGGTTTCGTCGCTGTCCCTGTCGTGGATCATCCACATGCCGAAGCCGCGGATTTCCCAATGCCCGATTTCCGCGGCATAGAGCATCCATGCCTCGTAAGGGTTCAGAGGCCCGCCCATGTAACGCGAGCGGAAGCTGGCGAAGGTCGCCTTGAAATCGGGATAATCCTCGGGCTGGGGGCCGCGCAGGACCAGCCGCCGGGTTTCGATCACGGGGATGACGGGATGGCCCATGGATCAGACCCCTGTGCCCAGGTGGCGCCAGACCTGCACGCCGGTTTCGTCCAGCGCGGTTTCGGCCGCCCGGTCGCGGCTGGCCCCGAGCTTGCGCGCGACGTTCTGCGAGGCTGTGTTGTCGTCCGAGATATAGCTGACTAGGGATGGCAGGCGGGCCATGTCCCGCACCCAGTCACGGGCGGCGGTGGCGGCTTCGGTCGCAAAACCCTGGCCGCGCGCGGCAGGGGTGAAGAGATAGCCCAGTTCCGGTTCCCGGTCCCCGGGTTCGAACCCGACCCCGACAAAGCCCAGGGCCGCGTTCCCGTCGGAGACCGTCCACCAGCCGTGCCCGCGCAGCAGCCAGGTGGCTGTCATCTGCATGAAATCCGACCAGGTGCCGTTGCGCCCGCCCCGGGTCCGCAGGCTGGCATCGCCGACGCTGGCGTCGATGGCGACGAGGTGCGGAAAGTCGTCGAGCACGGGCGCGCGCAGCGTCAGCCGCGCGGTGGCCAGTATCGGGATCTCGGCCGCCAGCGCGGGCAGCACGTGGTGCGCGGGGGGCTGTTCGTGCCAGTATGTCATGCCGTGCCTCCCGTTTCCTGCCGTGATCCCGTTGCCGCGCTGACGCGCGACGACATATTGGCGGCGGCTGCGCCGTGAGCCCGTGTGATCTGCTGTGCGGCCTGTGGCCGGTCGGCCCTCCGGGGGGGATTTTTTCGGGACAGAGACGGGGTCATGCCGCTACCTCGTGCCGGTAGACCAGGTCGCCCGCGTCGCCGGTGCGTGCTGTCGGATCGTGCCGTGCGCCGAGACGCCGCGCCAGGGCGATGGAGCGGTTGTTGCGCGGGTCTATATAGCTGACCAGCGATTTCGGTCTGATGGTTTCCCGCGTGTAGGCAAGTGCGAGCGATGCGGCTTCGAACGCGATGCCGCGCCCTTCGAACCCGTCGAAGAGGATCCAGCCCAGTTCGGGTTCCGGGAAATGCGGCGGCTGGGTGACGGCCACCTGTCCCGCCAGGGTGCCGTCCACCTCGATCGCCCAGCCGCCCATGCCGGTGAGGCTCCAACTGCCGGTTTCCGAGGCAAAGCCGTACCACAGGTGCGTGCGGGTCTGCGGTGCCGTCACGTAGGCGGCGCGGGGGCTTTGGAAGAACGTCCAGAACGCGTCAATGTCCGTTGCCGCGTGGTGGCGCAGGCATACGGTGTTGCCGCTGAGTGTGGGGGCCGTGGTCATGCGGGCGTCCGGTGGCGGTAGATCACGACGGGGTGCGAGGCCTGCGGTTGCGGCGCAGTGTCGTCGCGGACGGCCCCCATCCGTTCGGCCAGCCGGATCGAGGCGCTGTTGTCCGGGTCGATATAGCTGACGGCGGTGTCCCAGCCCAGGGGGCCATAGGCGTGGTCGATGCAGGCCCGCACCCCTTCGGATGCGAGGCCCTGTCCCTCGTCCGCGGCGTCGAACAGGAGATAGCCGATTTCGGGTTCGGCCCAGCCCAGCGGATACCAGTGGCCGATCATGCCGATGATCGCATCGTTGCCCGTACGGGTGACCGCGAACATGCCGAAGCCGCGCAGCGCCCAGTGCCCGAGATTGGCCGCAAGGTGCCGCCAGGCGTCCCGGGCCGATTTCGGCCCGCCCGTGAACCGGGCGCGGTCTGACTGGAAGTAGCGCAGGAACGCGTCGGTGTCGTCACCGTACAGGCCGCGCAGGACCAGCCGGTCCGTCCGTATGGTGGGGGGCGCGATCACTTCTTTTTCCCGAAGCCCGACAGGCCCGGAGGCAGGGGCATCCCGCCACCGCCCAGACCGGGCAGACCGCCGGGCAGCTTGCCGCCCATCTGCTTGGCTGCCGCTTCGAGCTGTTTGGGGTCGACGCCGTCCATGCCGGGCATTCCGCCCTTGCCCATCATGGCCTGCATCGCCTTTTTCATCATGCCGCCTTTGCCCTTGCCCAGCTTTTTCATCATGTCCGACATCTGGCGGTGCATCTTGAGCAGCTTGTTGAGGTCGCTGACCTCCATCCCGGAGCCGCGGGCGATGCGTTTCTTGCGGGACGCTTGCAGGATCTGCGGCGCGGCGCGTTCCTTTTTCGTCATGGACTGGATCATGGCGATCTGCTGGCGCAGCACCTTGTCGTCAAAGCCGGCGTCCTGCACCTGTTTGGCCATCTTGCCCATGCCGGGCATCATGCCCATCATGCCTTCCATTCCGCCCATCTTGAGCATCTGTTCCAGCTGCATCCTGAGGTCATTCATGTTGAACTGACCCTTGGCCATGCGGCGCATCATCTTTTCGGCCTGCTCGGCCTCGATCGTTTCCTGCGCCTTTTCGACCAGTGAAACGATATCGCCCATGCCCAGGATACGGCCCGCGATGCGCTCGGGTTCGAAGGTTTCGAGCGCGTCCATCTTTTCGCCCAGACCCACGAACTTGATCGGCTTGCCGGTGACCGCGCGCATCGACAGGGCGGCACCGCCGCGTCCGTCACCGTCCATCCGGGTCAGCACCACGCCGGAAATGCCGATGCGGTCGTCGAAGTTCTGGGCGGTGTTGACCGCGTCCTGGCCGGTCAGCCCGTCCACCACCAGCAGCGTTTCGCGCGGGGTGGCGACGTCGCGGACCTGTTCGACCTGCGTCATCAACTCTTCGTCGATGGACAGGCGGCCGGCCGTGTCGAGCATATAGACGTCGTAGCCGCCCATGCTGGCCTGGGTCCTGGCGCGTTTGGCGATGGCGACGGGGTCTTCGCCCTTGACGATGGGCAGGGTGTCGACGCCGATCTGGGTGCCGAGGATGGCAAGCTGTTCCATCGCGGCGGGGCGGTTGACGTCAAGCGACGCCATAAGCACGCGCTTGCCCTCTTTTTCGGTCAGGCGCTTGGCCAGCTTGGCAGTTGTTGTTGTTTTACCGCCGCCTTGCAGGCCGACCATCAGGATGGGGGCGGGCGGGCTGTCGATTTTCAGGGCACCCGGTTCGCCTTCGCCCTTCAGCGTTTCGACAAGGGCGTCGTGCACGATCTTGACGACCTGTTGGCCGGGGGTGACCGATTTGGTCACCGCCTGTCCGGTTGCCGCCTCTTGCACGCGTTTGACAAAGTCGCGGGCCACCGGCAGCGACACGTCGGCCTCAAGCAGGGCCACGCGCACCTCGCGCAGGGCGGTTTTGACATCGTCCTCGCTCAGCGCGCCCTGTTTCGTCAGGCGGTCGAAGACGCCGGACAGGCGTTCGGAGAGATTTTCAAACATGTGCGTGCCTTTCGACCGTTGACGTTTGCCCGCAAAGGTAAGCACGGGCGGCTCAGAACCCAATGGCTCAAACGGCAAGCGCCCCCGTGGGCGCAACGCGCTGACGGAGGGCGATCCCGGGTGACCCCAAGGGACCGGAAGCTATCGCACTTCCGGGTGATGCGGGGCGTTTAGGCGGTAATGGGGGCTGAGTCAATCATCCGGGGCGGGGAGGACTCGCGGTGGACTTGGGTTGAAGGCCGAGGTGCAAC
>JBCBFX010000078.1:0-18965 GCA_038527345.1 Pseudomonadota bacterium
ACCCTGGCCGAAGGACTCAGCTGGCTGGACCCGGCGGGCCGCACCCGCACCGAAACCGATCTGGCAGAGTGGCAGGGCAAACGCGCGGGCACCGGCCGCATGGCCCCGCGCGGATTTCCCCGCGACAACCGATTCAACTGATAGTATCCTGCCTGCACGAGCAATCCGGCCTGTAACATCGGGTCACAGAAACAGGGACAGTTGATCATGAGTGCGCAGATTCAAGGCCGGTATTTCGGCAAGGGCGGTCCTTTGTTCCGCCTGTATTTCATCACGGCCCTTTTGACCTTGGTCACCTTGGGCATATACCGGTTTTGGGCCAAGACCCGGATCCGGAAATACGTCTGGTCGGCTGCGACCGGGGATGACGACAGCTTTGAATACACAGGCACGGGGCTGGAAAAGTTCCTGGGCTTTCTGGTCGCCATCGTGATCCTGGCGGTTTACCTCGGGATCGTGCAGATGATCCTGTTCTATTTCGGTCTGAACCTGTTCGTCGATCCACAGACCATGGCGCAGGAATTCGCGCAGCTTGCGGCGATCTACATCACGCTGCTGGCGGTGCTGCCCCTGATGCTGTTCGCGCAGTACCGCGCGCGCCGCTACAAGCTGGCCCGCACGCGCTGGCGCGGCATCCGCTTTGGCATGGAAAGCGGCGCCTGGGCCTATGCTTTTCGGGCGATGGGCTATTACCTGCTGAACATCGTCACGCTGGGCATGTTGAACCCATTGGTCACCTTCCGGCTCGAGAAATTCATGGCCGACCGCACATGGTATGGCGACGGGCGGTTCCATCAGGAAGGGCGCTGGCAGGCGCTGTATGCCGGGATGAAGCATGTATTCATCGGTCTGGGCGTGCTGATCGGCGGTGGTGTGCTGCTGGGTCTGGGGGCCGCAAACAGCTCTGGCGGCATGGGGATCCTGGGCGGGGTTGCCCTGTTTGTCGGCTACATCTGGTTCCTGCTGGGCCTGGTTTACTACCGCGTCTATGCGTTCAACTACCTGACCCGGAACAAGGTGCTGGACGGTCAGGTGCGGTTCGACGCGCAACTGCAAACCGGTCGCGTTCTCACCATCGTCGTGGTCGGCGGCATCGTGATCACCGTTGTGATGCTGGTCATCTTTGCCGTCATCGGCGGGGTCGGTGCGGCGATGTTCGGCAGCGCCATGGCTGGCGACTTCGACAGCACGCAGATCGTGGGCGGCATCGTTGTTGCTGTGCTCTACATACTGGCGTTTCTCGCTGCGGGTGGTCTGAGCCTTGTGATGATCACGCAGCCGATGATCGAACACGCTGTCAACAACGTGCGCGTCGACAATGCCGACCACCTCGACACCATTCGTCAGCGCGCTGCCGATGACGGTGCCGATGCCGAAGGGTTCGCCGACGCGCTGGATGTGGGCGGGGCGCTCTGATGACGGCGCTGGCCCGCTTCTTTGACGGAGAGTCGGGCCAGCGCCTGACGGTTGATCTGGATGTCGACACGGGCGCAGAAACCCTGCGCCTGACCCATCCCGATCTGCCGATGGGGTCGCAATACTGGCCGCTTTGGGCCATCCGTGCGTTGGCCGATCATGCCCGCGACGATCAGCTTGTCCTCAGCCTCAAGGCCGATGCGTCGCTGGACAGTGCGCTGATCACCACCGCCCGCCTGACGGTGGACGACCCTCAGATGATCACGATCCTGACGCGCCTGTGCCCGAACCTGACCAAGCGCGACCTGGCGCGCGGCACGGGCCGCAAGGTGGTGACCTGGGTCGGCGCGTCCGTGGGCGCGATCCTGTTGATGATCTTTGTCATCCTGCCCGCCATGGCCAACACGCTGGCCAGCTTCATCCCCATCGAACGCGAGGTCGCGTGGGGTCGCTCTGTCGTCAATTCGATGGAAAGATTTCTCGGGGGCACAAGTGCGGACGGCCTGGTCTGCACCAATGCCGAGGGCGTGCGGGCGCTGGAACAGATGACCGAACGCCTGACCGAGGGCGCGGACCTTCGGTACGACCTGAACATCGCCGTATTCGATCACCCGATGGTCAACGCCTTTGCCGCGCCCGGCGGACAGATCGTGCTGATGCGTGGTCTGATCCAAAAGGCCGAAACTCCGGACGAAGTCGCCGCCGTCCTGGGCCACGAGATCGGCCACGTCGAGGCCCGCGACGTCACCCGCAACGCCCTGCGCTCTGCCGGATCGGCGGGCCTGCTGTCGCTGGTGCTGGGCGATTTTGCGGGCGGCGGTGCGGCTGTGGTGATCGCAGAATGGACCCTGAACGCCTCTTACACCCGCGAGGCGGAGGCGGCGGCAGATGTCTATGCGCTCGAGATGCTCGAGGCCTCGGGCACCGATGCCGAGGCGATGGCCCACTTCTTTGACAGTCTGACCAAGCTGGAACGCCGCGGCCCCAAGCTGCCCACCTACATGGCCAGCCACCCCGACACTGCCGAACGGGCAGAGGCCGCGCGCCGCTTTGCCCAAGGGCAGGGGGGCACCACCCCGATCCTTAGCGCCCGCGAATGGAAGGCGCTGCAAAACATCTGCAAGGATTAGGCAGGTTCCGCCGTCAGCCACACGCCCCCCTCGGGGCGCAGGGTCAGGATCATCACTGGTTTCGGATCGCGCCCCGGCACCGGTTTGAACCGGAACCGCGACGCCAGCGTGGCCAGGATGATCACTGCCTCTTGCAGGGCAAAGGATGCGCCGATGCAGATGCGCGGCCCGTCACCGAACGGCAGATAGGCATAGCGCGGGATCGCCTTGCGGTCGGAAAAGCGGTCCGGGTCGAAGGCATCCGGGTTGTCCCAGTGCAGATGCGACCGGTGCAGCGCATAGATCGGGATCATGCAGGTATCGCCCTTGCGGATCTCGGCCCCGCACAGCGTGTCATCCGCCTGCGCGGTACGCGAAACAAGGCCGGCCGGCGGGTAGAGCCGCAGCGCCTCGTCGATGATCTGGCGGATAAAGGGCAGGTGGGTGACGTCGTCGCCGGTGGCGGGCTTGCCCCGCAACACCGATTGCGCCTCGGCCCGGGCGCGGTCCTGCACGTCCTGATCAAAGGCCAGCAGGTATAGCGACCACGCCAGCGACAGGGCCGTGGTCTCGTGCCCCGCCACGACAAAGGTCAACAGGTTGTCGCGCAACTCGTCCCGCGTCATGCGGCGCCCCGTTTCCGCGTCTTCGCCTGCCTGCAGCAGGTCCAGCAGGTCCGGCACCTCGCGCGGACCAGCGGCGGCGCGGGCGTCGATGGCCCGGTCGGCCAGTGCGCGGGTGTCGCGGATCGCCTTGCCCGACACCATGCGCCCCGGGCGCGGCACCCAGTCGGGCATGCCCAGCACATCCAGCAGGGACAGTTTGGCGGCTTCGGATATGTAGTCTTCGATCGCCTGATGGATCTTGGCCCGGTCGATCACGTCATCGCCCGACAGGGTCACGTCGCCGATCACGTCGAAGGTGGCGGTGATCATCTCGTCCGCCATGTTGACGGCACGCGGGCCTGCGGCGGCCACCCGGTCGGCGCAGCGGGCGGCGGCGTCCGTCATGATGGGCGCCAGGTTCATCACGTTACGATGGGCAAAGACCGGTGCCGCGGCCCGACGTTGCCAGCGCCAGTGTGCCCCTTCGGCGATGAACAGCGACTCTCCGATGGCCGAGCGCAGCAGGTTCTTGGTCACCACCGATTTCGGATACTGGTCCAGCCGGTCCAGCAGCATCTCGCGGATGGCTCCGGGCTCCATGATCATGTGCCAGCGCTTGCCGGTCTTGCCCGACAGGATGGGCATCCTCGTCGCCATCTCGGGCACGATACCCAGCACGTTCTGCCGCGCGGTCTGTACGCTTTTCCAGACGCCCAGCGGATCGTTGGTCAGCGGCACGCGCACGGGCAGGCGGGTGGGATGCAAAGTGTCGGGCATATCCATCTCCGTTGCGTAAGTTCAATTTAGGGGGCCGGACCGCACATGCAATTGCGCCCGCTCCGGCGCTGCGGTATCGATTGGCCCGAATGACAGCGGGGGAGCTTGCCGATGCTGCGGACGGTACTTGCGGTTTTGATGCTTGGTTTGGTGGCGGCGTGCTCGGGAAAGGCCGATCTGGACGAACCACCCGTACCGTTGGGCGACTTCAACCTGACGCACAACGTGGTGGTGGCGCCGAACCCGCAACGCGGACCGCTCAGCCGCAAGGCTACCGACGAACAGCTGATCGAAACGGTGCGCGGCGCAATTGCACAACGCTTTGACCGCTATGACGGGGCCAGCCGCTATCACTTTGGCATTTCGGTCGAAGGTTACGTGCTGGCGCAGCCCGGCATACCGCTGGTCGTGGCCCCGAAATCGGCGCTGATCCTGAACCTGACGGTCTGGGACGACGCCACCGCCAGCAAGCTGAACGAAACGCCCAAGCAGATCACCGTTCTGGAAACCTTTGGCACCGGCACCATCGTCGGCTCGGGCTATACGCTGACCGCTGAAGAGCAGTTGCAGCAGCTCAGCGAAAATGCGGCCAAGGCGGTGGAACGCTACCTGGTGAAACAAATGCAGGACGAAGGCTGGTTCATGCCCGGTGCCGTGGCCGAAGACATCGCACCGGACGTCGCTGCGGCCGGGTGATGCCGTTCGGGTGCGCGCGCCGCGACAATCCATGAAAGCCCCCCGTTCTGTGATCCAGCCGCACCCGCGCCATGCCGCCCGCCCCCTGGTCGCCCTGACGCCCGACAGCGCTTGATTTTCCCCTGCAATGGCAATAAACGCCGCGCGGAGTGAATCCGGGCCGCATTGGTCCACACAGCAGCAAAGGGCGTCTGGAAAGATGGCAAAGGAAAAGTTTGAGCGTACGAAACCGCACGTTAACATCGGCACGATTGGTCACGTTGACCATGGCAAGACGACGTTGACGGCGGCGATCACGAAGTATTTTGGCGACTTCCAGGCCTATGACCAGATTGACGGCGCGCCCGAAGAGAAAGCGCGCGGTATCACGATCTCGACCGCGCACGTGGAATACGAGACGGACGCGCGTCACTACGCCCACGTCGACTGCCCCGGCCACGCCGACTACGTCAAGAACATGATCACCGGTGCGGCGCAGATGGACGGCGCGATCCTGGTTGTGAACGCCGCGGACGGCCCGATGCCGCAAACGCGCGAGCACATTCTGCTGGGCCGCCAGGTCGGCATCCCCAAGATCGTGGTCTTCATGAACAAGGTCGACCAGGTCGACGACGAAGAGCTGCTGGAACTGGTTGAAATGGAAGTGCGCGAGCTGCTGGACAGCTACGAGTATCCCGGCGACGACACGCCGATCATCGCGGGTTCCGCGCTGGCGGCGATGGAAGGTCGCGATCCGGAAATCGGCGAGAACAAGATCAAGGAACTGATGGCGGCCGTGGACGAATACATCCCGACGCCGGAACGTGCCGTGGACCAGCCGTTCCTGATGCCGGTCGAGGACGTGTTCTCGATCTCCGGCCGCGGTACGGTTGTGACCGGCCGGGTCGAGCGTGGGGTGATCAACGTCGGCGACGAGATCGAGATCGTTGGGCTGAAGGACACGCAGAAGACGACCTGCACCGGCGTGGAAATGTTCCGCAAGCTGCTGGACCGTGGTGAGGCGGGCGACAACATCGGCGCGCTGCTGCGCGGCATCGACCGCGAGGCGGTCGAGCGTGGCCAGGTGCTGTGCAAGCCGGGTTCGGTGAACCCGCACACCAAGTTCGAGGCCGAAGCCTACATCCTGACCAAGGAAGAGGGTGGCCGTCACACGCCGTTCTTCGCCAACTACCGTCCGCAGTTCTACTTCCGCACGACGGACGTGACGGGGACGGTTGTTCTGGCCGAGGGCACGGAGATGGTGATGCCGGGCGACAACGTGTCGTTTGGCGTTGAACTGATCGCGCCGATCGCGATGGAACAGGGCCTGCGCTTTGCCATCCGCGAAGGCGGCCGCACCGTCGGTGCGGGCGTGGTGTCGAAGATCACGGACTGATGACAGGCAGGGCGCACCAGCAGGTGCGCCTTACGTAAGGCGGACGTGCCGTCCGCCTTGCCACATGGAAAAAGACCGCGCCCCCGGCGCGGTCTTTTGCGTTGCAGCACGGCATCCCTTTGCTACGGTAACGCGGAACCGGAGCTTTCCATGACACGACATCTACTTATTCCCGCAATCCTGCTCGTGCTGACCGCAACCGCAGAGGCCAAGCCGATTCTGCGCGACAGCCAAAGCAGCCATGCCGCCGTGTGCATCGACCGCAGCGAACCGGCGCAGCGCCTTGTTGCGATCTGTGAAACGGCACTGGCCGACCCGGGCGCATCTGTCCGCGATCACCGCAGGATGAAGGTGTCGCTTGCCTCTGCCTATGACACGTTGGGAAAGTTCGACCAGGCGCGCACCCTCGTGGATGAGGTCCTGGCCGAGGACCCGGCACATACCGGCGCGCTGAACGTGTTGGGCTGGATCAACTGGGGCACCAGCGACTACACTGCGGCGCGGGCCGCGTTTCGCAGTTCCATCGATGCAGGGGCCACGGCACAGGCTTTTGCCGGTCTTGCGTCCTCGGGTCGTCTGGATGGTACCATGGACGAAGCGGAATACCTGACACTGATCGACACGGCCATCGCCCTTCGACCGGAATACACCTGGGCCCGCCGCGACAAGGGCTGGTTCTATGTAGACAGCGACAGGGCCGCCGAGGCCGAGCCGATCTTTGCCGCCGCGTTGGAGTATGAACCGGAAGAAGGTTACACGCTGTATGGCTATGGCAGCGCGCTGCTGGATCAGGGCAAGGTGGACGCGGCGCTGGAACAGCTCAACCGCGCGATCGACACAGGCGACGTACCCATCAACGCCTATGCGGCGCGGGCGCGGGCCAACTTTCAGGCCGCGAACTACCGGCGCACCATCGTGGACGCCGATACGGTGATCGAACGGTCCCCCACCAGCGGCAGCGGGCACGTGTGGAAGGCGCGCGCGCAGGACGCTCTGGGTCAGACCCGTGCCGCGGTTACCGGGCTACGTGCCTTTCTTGCGACCGGTCACAATGCCTATGCCGCGTATTGGTTGGCCGATATCCTGTATCACCACGACCGGAGCGAAGAGGCCGTGACCGTTTTGCAAGCGCTGTTTGACGAAGGCGAAGCCGATTATTTCGACCACGAGTTCATGGCCCTGCTGCGCATCGAAACCGATGCGCTGGACGTCGCACAGGCGCACATCGACAGCGCCCTGTCGCTGCGTCCCGAGGCGGCCTATCCCCGCTATTACACCGCATTGATACAGGCCCGCGCCGGGGCCTTCGATGATGCCGAAAACAGCATGCTCGCGGCCCTGAGCCGCGGACTGCCCGGATCGCAGATCAGGTTCTTCATTGGTGAGTTGACCGAAAAGGGCGAATTCGTCCGGGGAATCCAGTTTCGGATCAAGGCGAATGCGCTGCTGGAAGCCGACCAATAGGCCGCAGGGATTCGCGTATTGCGGGCAGTATGGCTGGTGAATTCCAGGTCATCTGAGCTTGGCATCGGCAGTCTTTCGGCAGTTTTTTCCCCGTTTTCTGCACCTGCGAAACCCGCGGGGAATCTGTGCGATTTCAATGCGCCACATGTTGATGCATCCGCAGCATTCTGGGTTCGGTATACAATAGTATTCACGTAAGCCATTAAAATATATTGATTTTTTCCGAAACACAGTCACGATTAATGTTAGCTTCGGAGGGACCGCACATGGATCAGTTAAACGCCAACGCGTGGGTTGGGCGCGCCGTCTCGGAGCGGGGAGGCATCGACGCCACCACTGCCGCACAGCTTCATGCCACAATTGGACGGCCCGACACCCCCACACCGCGTCACGGCGATCTGCTGCCCGGGTTGTGGCACTGGTGCGCGTTCCCGCCCCTGACCCACGTCGAGCATCTGGGCGCAGACGGTCACCCGGGCCCCGGCGTGCTGATGCCGCCCTTGCCCCTGCCGCGCCGGATGTGGGCTGGGGGCAGCCTGCGCTTTCACGCGCCGCTGCGCGTCGGCGATACGCTGACGCGTCAAAGCACCGTCCGCGCGGTCAAGCAGAAGGATGGCGCAACCGGCCCCATGGCCCTTGTCACCGTCGATCATACGGTGACCGGCCCCCGCGGTCTCGCCATCGAGGAGCGTCAGGACATCGTGTTCATGGACATCCCCGACAGCTTCACACCGCCGACCAAGCGCCCGCTGCCCGTGGACGCGACCGAGCGGGTCGATATGTCTGCGCCGCTGCTGTTCCGCTACTCCGCACTGACCTTCAACGCGCACCGCATTCACTACGATCTCGATTACACCCGCGCGGTCGAACATTACCCAAACCTCGTGGTCCACGGCCCGCTACAGGCGTCGCTGATGATGCGCCACGCCACCACCCAAAAGGGCCGCGCGCCGATCCAGTTCGATTTCCGCGCGGTGCACCCGATGTTTGCCGGCACGCCGCTCGATCTGTGCGGGCAAGAGGACAAGGAGGAAGGCATAATGACATTATGGTCCGGACAGGATGGGCACCAGGGCATGGTGGCAACCGCCATCTGGGATGGCACCCAATGAGCGCGCTGGCAGGGATGCGGGTCGTCGAAAGTGCTGCGTTCGTCGCCGTCCCGCTTGCAGGCATGACGCTGGCCCAGATGGGGGCCGAGGTCATCCGCGTGGATCATGTGGGCGGCGGTCTGGACGCCGCGCGCTGGCCGCTGGCGCCGAATGGCGGCAGCCTGTTCTGGGCGGGCCTGAACAAGGGCAAGAAATCGGTGGCCGTCGACATCAAGCACCCCGACGGCCGCGCGTTGGTGCAACGGTTGGCCACAGCCCCCGGTGACGATGCCGGGCTGTTCCTGACCAACCTGCCGTCCAAAGGCTGGCTGGATCATGACACGCTGTCTGCTGCGCGCCCCGACATGATCAGCGTCACGCTGACGGGCGACCGCAATGGCCGTCCGCAGGTGGACTATACCGTGAACCCGGCTTTGGGCATCCCGCACATGACCGGCCCCGAAGGATCGCGCGATCCGGTGGCACACGCGCTGCCCGCATGGGATCTGATTGCGGGCAACATGGTCGTGTCGTCGCTGCTGACGGCGGAACGCGCACGATTGCGCGGCAAGGGCGGGCAAGGGGTGCAGATCGCGCTCAAGGATGTCGCCGCAGCCGCCATGGGCCACCTTGGCATGATCGGCGATGCAGCCTTGAACCCTTGCGACCGGGCCAAGGCGGGGAATGCGCTTTATGGTGCCTACGGGCAGGATTTCCTGTGCGCCGACGGCCGCCGTGTCATGGTGGTTGGTCTGACCCTGCGCCAATGGACCGGCCTGATCCGCGCCACCGGAACCGAGGATCAGATCCGCAAGCTCGAGGCCCGTCTGGGCGTGTCCCTGAATGACGAGGGCGCGCGCTGGCGCTTCCGTCACAAGATCACCGACATCCTGCGCCCGTGGTTCGCCGCCCGCCGGGTTGCCGACTTTGCGCCGGACTTTGACGCCAGCGGTCTGACCTGGTCCGAATTCCGCACCATACGCGAGGCGATGGCCAACGACCCGGACCTGAGCACGGCAAACCCGATGTTCGACATGCTGGAACAGCCGGGTGTTGGCACCTTCCCCGTACCATCGCATCCCGCCACGTTCACCGGTTCCGCCCGCACCCCGGCCCGCGCCGCGCCCGCACTCGGTGCCGACACCGAGGCGGTGCTGGGCGACGTCATGCGCCTTGATGACGGGGAAATCGCACGGCTCTTTGACACGGGCGTTGTCGCGTCGCCGGACTATCGGCGCACTCTGTCCGCCGCGTGACCCGACGCGGGGGTGTGGCCCACGGGCCAGCCCCCGCGCCTTATCCCGTGCGGATTCTTGTTTTGACCAAGCGCCACTGCTAGCCTGACCGCAACAAAAAGAAGACCAAGGCAGGCAGAGCATGACGCATCCCTATGAAAACATGGGGCCTCAGGCCTATTGGAAAACCGGTGTGGCCGATCCTGGCGCGCACGGGCTGACCGGGCTGTGGACCCCCAAATTCAACATCCAGCCCGCCCACCGGATCGTGACGGCGGGGTCATGTTTCGCCCAGCATATCGGGCGTGCGCTGGCCGATCGCGGCTATGGCTGGACCGATTGCGAACCCGCGCCCCCATATCTGCGGGGCGAAGACGCGCGGCGCTTCGGCTACAACGTCTTCAGCTTTCGCACCGGCAACATCTACACCCCCGCGATGCTCGAACAGTGGCTCGAACTGGCCTATGGCGCGCGGGACGAGGTGACGGAGGTCTGGGAGCAGGACGGACGGTTCCATGACCCGCTGCGCCCGGTCATCGAACCGGATGGCTTTGCCAGCGCGGATGAGCTTTGGGACGCCCGCCGCACCACCTATGCCGCGCTGCGCAGCGCCGTTGAAACGGCGGATGTCTTTGTCTTTACCCTTGGCCTGACCGAACGGTGGCGGAACCGCGACGGCGATTATGAATACGCGCTCTGCCCCGGCACGGTGGCAGGCACGTTCGACAATGACCTGCACAGCTTTGCTAACGCCAACATGCGCCAAAGCTACAATGCGCTGGAACGGGCCCTGCGGTTGATGCGGTCGAGGAACCGCAAGCTGCGCGTGCTGCTGACCGTGTCTCCGGTGCCGCTGACGGCCACGGCAACCGGCCAGCACGTGCTGACGGCCACGCAATATTCGAAATCGGTGCTTCGGGCGGCGGCGGGCTTTGCCGCTGATCGCTTCGACTGGGTCGACTATTTCCCGTCCTTCGAAATCATCACCCACCCGATCTTTCGCGGCATGTTCTTTGCCCCGAACATGCGGTCCGTCGTGCCCGAAGGGGTGGCGACGGTGATGAAACACTTCTTTGCCGATCAGGAACGTGTCTTTGGCGCGCCCAGGACCAAACCGGCCAAGGTTGACACCGCGCCCGCCGCCGAAGGGGACGTGAAATGCGAAGAGGAGCTGCTGAATGCCTTCGCCGCATGAGCAGCAGCGCATCTGTATCCTGGGCGACAGCCAGTTGGGCAGCGTACGCCACGCCCTGACCCAGGGGCTGACAACCCCGCCCGACGGGGCAGAGGTCGAGTTCTGGGGTGCCGGGGGGCCAAGTTTTCGGCTGATCGACTGGCGCAAGGGGGCGATCCGCGCCACGGGCAAGGCGCTCGAGACGGCGCTGAGCATCAACGGGCAGGGCCGGGACCACATCGCGCCGGGCGATTTCGACTGCGTGATCTTTTACGGAGCGCGTCTGCGCACGGCGGAGTTCTTTGGCCCCTACGCCCATTGGGCGGCCGAGCACGGGCACCTGCCCAGTGCGGCCGTGTTGCAGGCCGCGGCCCGCGATTTCATGATCCGGGCGCGGCCCTATCGGCTGGCTGGTCTGCTGGCTGCCAAAGGGTGCGCCGCGGTGTTCGTGCCGTCGCCCTTTTACACCAAGGGCGTCACCGACATGGCGGCACGGGGCCGCTTTTTCGATCACTATCCCGGCGCAGACCGCCTCTCGGCGCAGCACCGCAGCGCGCTGTGGGCCGCGATGCAGGCGGTGGCTGCCGCCGATGGCGTGACACTGGTGCCGCAGCCGGACGAGACGGTGACCGACGGCGTGCTCACCCGCGAGGAATTCGCAGTTGAAGGGGCCGTTGAAAGCGGCGACAACGGCCACAAGTCCCCGGCGTTCGCCGCCCGCTGGATGGCGGATGTCTGGCCGCTGACGCAACAACAGGCGCATGCCGCCTGATTTCGGCTCTTGCAAAGTCCGGGGCGGCTGAGTAATCACCGTCTCGGCCTTAGGGGTATAGCTCAGCTGGTAGAGCGACGGTCTCCAAAACCGTAGGTCGCGGGTTCGAACCCTGCTGCCCCTGCCACTTTCCCTTTCCATCTGACACATCTCGTCGCAGCGCGTGGACCCGTGCGTTGCGCGGTTTAGGTCGGCGCTCATGCTGAAGGATCATGTCCATCATCTGCGCCGCCTGACCGACATGGCAGGTGCCGCGCTGCGCCCGCCGCCCGGGGCAGGGCGGATCGCCGCTGCATTGACGCTTGGTGTGGTGGTGCACGTCCTGTTTGCCGCCGCCGTTCTGGCGATGATGCTGGCCATGGCCTTTGGCATGTCGCGTAGCCTTGGGGCCGTGCCGTGGCCCTGGGCTGGGTTGGCGAATGTCGCGCTGATGGTGCAGTTCCCGCTGGTCCATTCCTTTCTGCTGACGGGTCGAGGTGGCAAGCTTTTGGCCCGCCTGTGGCCCGGTGCCCACGGCGGCACGGTCGCCAGTTCGACCTTTGCCCTGATCGCTTCGGCGCAACTGCTGGCGCTCTTTGCGCTCTGGACCCCCACGGGCATCGTCTGGTGGCAGGCGGACGGGGCGCTGTGGTGGGGCATTCTGGCGGTCTACGGTCTCAGTTGGGTGCTGGTGGTCCTGACCACATGGGATGCCGGGATCGAGGTGCAGTCGGGTGCGCTGGGCTGGATGAGCCTGCTGGCGCGGCGCAAGCCGGTCTATCCCGACATGCCCGAAACCGGCACCTTCCGCGTGGTGCGTCAGCCGATCTACCTGTCCTTTGCCCTGACGCTGTGGCTGGTGCCAACATGGACGCCGGACCAGTTGTTCCTGGCGCTTTGCTACACCGCCTATTGCGTGCTGGCCCCGCGCCGGAAAGAGGCGCGGTTCGCCGCCCGCTACGGCGACCGCTTTGCTGCCTACAGGGCGCGCACGCCGTACATGAACCCCTTTGCCCGCCGGAAAGACGTGACTGATGACCAACCGCAACAACCTTGAGATCTATGACGACGTGGCGGCGCAGTGGTGGTCCGACGACATCCGCTGGGTGCGCACGCTCAAGAACCTCGTGCCCGGCCGCCTGCGCTGGATGGACAAACAAACGGAATGGGCGGGCAGGGACGTGCTGGATCTGGGCTGTGCGGGTGGGTTCATGGCCGAGGCGCTGGCCGAACGGGGTGCAAACGTCACCGGGCTGGACCCGGCCGGTCAGGCGATCAAAGCCGCCCGCACCCATGCCGCGCAACAGGGATACCGGATCGACTACCGCATTGGCGTGGGCGAGGCGTTGGAATTCGATGCAAACAGCTTTGATATCGTCGTCTGTGTCGACGTTCTGGAACACGTGCAGGACCTGGATCAGGTCCTGGAGGAGGTCGCGCGGGTCCTGCGCCCCGGTGGGCTGTTCCTGTTCGATACGATCAACCGCAACCTGCTGGCGCGATTCATCGCCATCACCATGGCCGAGGATGTGATCCGCATCCTGCCGCGCGGCACCCACGACCCCGACATGTTCATCAAACCGGACGAGTTGCGGCGCGCGCTGAATCAGGCGGGCTTGCGGCCTGGCCCGTTCACCGGATTGGGGCCAAACGGTGTCACCCGGCGCGGCGATCTGACCTTTGGACCGCTGCCATTGCAAACAATCCAGTACATGGGCGCGGCATCGTTGCCCGCTTAGCGACAGTGCCACATTCTTGCCGGATTCCTGACACCGACGGCGCACATTCCGGCCCTAGCTTTGCCGCATCCCCGTATTGTGGGGACGTACCCAAACGCCCCGGTTGCAGGGGGCAAGGATGCAGAAGATGACTGAATATACACTGATGCCCGGCAAGCCCTTCGAAGGCACCGAAGAAGAGACAATGCAGACGATCCGCGCGATCCTCACCGAGGAGATCGAGGTCCCGCCCGCACGCCCGCAGCGCAAGGCGGACCGGGCCAAAGGGTTCGTGGACCGCAACGTCGGTCTCTCTCCGCGCCGCCGCGCATCCGACTTCCCCGAACTGTCGGCACAGGCGGACGTCGTGGCACCGAAAGGGCCGGGGCTTTTTGCGCGCATGGGCGAAGACATGGCCACCCTGTCCGGACACCTGACCGCGTTCCGCCCGACCACCCGGCATCTGGCGATTGTCTGCACCCTTTTGCTGATGGTCGTGCGGCCGCAGTGGTTCGTCATCGGCGGCATCCTCATCGCCGCACTGGCAATCGGGGTCTGCATGACCGTGGGTATGGAACGGATCTGGCGTGGTGTCCTGGCGTGGATCGCCCGGGTCGAAGGCAAGAACCCTGCCCGCGGTGCGGTACTGCGCGCCAGGCTCGACGCCTTTGCCTGCAAGTGGGACGGGTTTCTGGATCTGTTTCCCGACGGGCTGGTCGACGGGCTGTATATGCCGGATTTTGTCGGCATGGTTGACGCCGAAGAACGCCACATGCAGGTCATGTCAGACCGTCTGGACCGCATGACGCAAGAAGGCTGACGCCCTGACCGGCCTGCGCGTTTCCGCGCTTGAATTTCACCCCTGCCACCGTTACATCCCCTGCATTGCACGCAGCAGGAAAGATGCCCCATGGCCACCACCAACCCACTTCAGTTCATCCAGCAGGTCCGCTCGGAAGTGTCCAAGGTGGTGTGGCCCACGCGGCGCGAGGTGTTCCTGACCACCGTGATGGTGTTCATCATGGCCGCCCTGACGGCGGTGTTCTTTGCGCTGGTCGACATCCTGATCCGCTGGGGGCTCGAAGGCGTTTTGACCTTCTTTGGCTGAGGCAGCCCTTGCGCTTTACCAGGGCGCAGAGTATTTCCCACTTCCGACAAGTCAGGCGCGCGGCGATTCGAGCCCCGCGCCGCTTTATTTTCAGGCAGCCGGAAACCGGCGCCGACGTACAGAAACGACAGTGGACGAGGGGCCCGGCAAGACATGGCAAAGCGGTGGTATTCGGTCAGCGTTCTTTCCAACTTTGAAAAGAAGATCGCGGAACAGATCAAAACCTCTGTCGCCGAAAAGGGCCTCGAGGATCAGATCGACGAAGTGCTGGTTCCCACCGAAGAGGTGATCGAGATCCGGCGCGGCAAGAAGGTCCCGACCGAACGGCGCTTCATGCCCGGCTACGTGCTGGTGCACATGGAAATGTCGGACGAAGGCTATCACCTGATCAACTCGATCAATCGCGTCACCGGTTTTCTGGGGCCGCAGGGCCGCCCGATGCCGATGCGTGACGCCGAGGTAAACCAGATCCTGAACCGCGTTCAGGAAGGCGAAGACGCGCCCAAGCTGATGATCAGCTTCGAGGTTGGCGAAAAGGTCAAGGTCAACGACGGCCCGTTCGAGGATTTCGACGGGATGGTCGAAGAGGTGGACGAGGACAACCAGCGCCTCAAGGTCACCGTGTCCATCTTTGGCCGCGAAACGCCCGTGGAACTGGAATACACCCAGGTGACCAAGCAGGGCTGAGGACCAGCCGCTTTTTGAAAAAGCGGCCCCACCGGACCACGCAATCCAGACCACGCCTGCCCACGCTTTATTGAATAAAGCGTGCACCCGCCATCATTCCCGAAACCGCCGCGACCGGCGCTTTTTTGAAATAGCGCCCGCCGCCCCTCTACCCGATACCCAGGTAACGCTCGTGCCGCGCGCGGATGTCGGCCGCGTCCGCTCCCTCGCCGATCAGCGTATCCAGCCAGTGATCCGCCTGCGGCAGATACACCATTTGCATCTTGTGCGCGTGCAACCCGGCACCGGCCCGCACCAGCGCCGCCGCCGATTGCCATACGCCCCATGTCGTCAACCCGATCATCCAGTGTGCGCCCTTGCTGGCCGCGTGCACCCCGAGACCCGCAAGCCGCACCAGTTCCGCCGTCTCGTCACTGACAAGGGATTTCTGCCCCGATGCCGTCACCAGCGTCACCGGTTCCAACTGTCCCACATGTTCGAACCCCAGCGCCGCCGGTGATGCACGCTGCACCGTGTCGTTGCCATGCACGATCCGCCAAGTGTTGTCATGCAGCGGATAGCTTTCTGCAAAATGCCCGCCGCCGCATGCCGGTGCCCCAAAGGTGGCCACGCACGGCACGTCATACCCCCGCGCATGCAGCAGCCGGGCACAGATCACCGCCAGCGCCCCGCCCAGCGAATGGCCCGTGCACAGCACGGTCCGAATGTCATCCGGCAACTCCGATAACCACGACAGGATCTGGCCAAGGATCCGGTCCAAGTGCGCCGCAAATCCGTAATGCACATTGCCAAGGGTTTGCGCGGGCAGGTCGCCATGGCCCGGGGTGTCGAAAGTATAGCTGAGGCACGGACCGCGCACATTGTCCAGCATGTCCGACAGGAACGTGTCCGTCCCGCAAAAGGACAGAACCGCCGCGTTTTCAAAGACGAACCCGAAGGCAAAGCTGTTGCGCGCGGCGAATTCGCCTTGCAGGCGGCGGCGCGGCGGCAGGGCGGGGGCAAGCTCCCATCGGCGCGCCGCCGCCAGCGCATAGGCATCGAGGCTGGCCCGCGCCAGAAGCTGGATCACCGCAGGCGGCAGTCGCCCATGCCCCGCGGCGGCCGTGATCCACGAACGCCTGGGCCTGTCATTCGTGTCCGTTGTCCCTGCGATGGGGCCGCGCTCCGTGTCCGTGTCCGGTGTGGCCCCCGTTTCCGGCTCCCTCTCGGGGGCAGTTGCCGCCGTTGCGGGCCATGGCATCGCAAGCCGCGGCAGGTTCGTCACCGGGTCATATGCGACGGGCCTGTCCCGCAGCTTGCGCAGCATCTGCGCGATCTGTTGCACGTCCTGTGTTGTGCCGCTGTCACGGGCATCCGGGGGCGGAGCATTGCCGAACCGCTCTGACCGCAGGTGATCGACGTAGGCATCGCGCATTCCGGGCGCAAACGGCGACAGCCACGGCGCAGCCGCCGCCCTCGACGGCCGCGGCCTTTTCGGGCCGGGCGTCTGCGGTGTCGTTGTGGTGGTGATCTTCATGGCCCGATGCCGATCCCGCGCTGCGTGGCTTTTGTTCGTCCGGGCAGTCTGCGCAGTCCCGGGCGCGCGATCAAGTCGGGCTTTCCCGACCGCCCATGAGCGTCTCCAGGCTTTGTGGCAATTTCTTACAGGCGGTTAAATTGCCTCTGCAACCCGTTGATTTCCCGTGGGCAGGGCCATGTCCCAGCGTGGGACACCACCCCGCCCTTGCGTCGACCCGCCCCATCCTGTACCAGCCCCCAATCTTCCCTTCGAGGACGATTCCACCGTGGGAGGCGAGGGCAACGCGATGCCCGGACCGGACCACGTCAACATAGGCCACGCGACGCGTCGCACGGCTGTTTGAAAAGGAGATTGGCTCATGGCCAAGAAACTTGCCGGCACCATGAAGCTTCAGGTGCCCGCCGGACAGGCAAACCCTTCCCCACCCGTGGGCCCGGCCCTGGGTCAGCGCGGCATCAATATTATGGAATTCTGCAAGGCGTTCAACGCCAAGACCGCAGACATGGAGCCTGGTGCCCCGTGCCCGACCGTGATCACCTATTACCAGGACAAGTCCTTTGCCATGGATATCAAGACGCCGCCCGCGTCCTACTATCTGAAAAAGGCGGCCAAGGTGAAATCCGGTGCCAACAACCCGTCCCGCGAGACCGTGGGCAGCGTGACCGTCGCACAGGTCCGCGAAATCGCCGAGGCCAAGATGAAGGACCTCAACGCAAACGACATCGACGGGGCGATGAAGATCATCGTCGGCTCCGCGACGTCCATGGGCATCGAGGTGAAGTAAGATGGCAAAGCTCGGAAAACGCACCAAGGCCGCCCGCGAGGCATTCGCCGGAAAGTCCAACTTGTCCGTCGAAGAGGCCGTGTCCCTGATCAAGGGCAACGCCAACGCGAAGTTCGACGAAACCGTCGAAATCTCGGTCAACCTGGGCGTCGATCCCCGCCACGCCGACCAGATGGTCCGCGGCGTCGTCGGTCTGCCCAATGGCACCGGCAAGACGGTCCGCGTGGCCGTGTTCGCCCGTGGCCCCAAGGCCGAAGAGGCACAAGCCGCCGGAGCCGACATCGTGGGGGCAGAGGACCTGATGGAAACCGTTCAGGGCGGCACCATCGAATTCGACCGCTGCATCGCCACGCCCGACATGATGCCAATCGTGGGCCGTCTGGGCAAGGTGCTGGGCCCCCGGAACCTGATGCCGAACCCCAAGGTCGGCACTGTGACAATGGACGTTGCCGACGCGGTCAAGGCCGCCAAGGGCGGTGAGGTTCAGTTCAAGGTCGAAAAGGCCGGTGTCGTGCATGCAGGCGTCGGCAAGGCGTCCTTTGACGAGGCCAAGCTGGTCGAAAACGTCCGCGCCTTTGTCGGTGCCGTGGCCAAGGCCAAGCCGGCCGGGGCCAAGGGGACCTATATGAAAAAGGTGTCGCTGAGCTCGACCATGGGTCCGGGCGTCAGCGTCGACGTGGAGAGCGCGACCACCGAGTGATCGCACTACCGCCCACCGTTCCAGAAAGGCGCACCTGTTTCGGTGCGCCTTTTTTGTTGCGCGACTAACCGGATGTTAAATGGCAACCCGTAGACCTGACGCCGGATCGTTTTGCATAGAGGGTTGGTGCGATGTTCAAACGTGGTTTTCTGGTGTGGGTTGTTGGTTTTTGTCTGGCAGTATCAGCAGCGTATCCCGCACCTGACCTTCCTGAACCCACAGGTCCGGTTTTGCTGCGCGTGACAGGATCTGTCGCGCAGGAGAACCTGCCGGATGTTGCTGCATTTGATCGCGAAATGCTGGAAAACCTGGACTGGGTCGAGGTCGAAACCTTCACGTCCTTCACCACCGGTCCGCAACGATTTGCCGGCCCCACTCTTACTTCGGTCCTCGAAGCCGTGGGGGCGCACGGGGTGACGATCCGTGCGACGGCGATCAACGACTACACCGTCGTGATCCCGGCAGATCACGCGGCGCGGCACAATGTCATTCTGGCCCTCGACAACAACGGGCAGCCGATGCGGGTGCGCGACAAGGGGCCAATCTGGGTCGTCTATCCGCTGTCCGAGGTCGAGGCCGAAAAGAAACCGTTCGACGGCGAGATGATCTGGCAACTGGTCGAGTTGCGCATCGAGTAGGCGTGCATCCGGGTAGGTGCCATGACCTCCTTTACACGCAGTCTCGTGGCGATCGCCATGTGTCTTGGCCTGCTGGTAGCGATGGCCATTCACCGTCTCAACCTGCGCGAGGCCGAAG
>JBCBFX010000079.1:0-18269 GCA_038527345.1 Pseudomonadota bacterium
AGGTCCGCGAAGAGGTGGAGGACGCGGATCAGCCGGACTGACCCCCGCCACCCGTCGCCCCGGGAACATTCGACGGCCTGTCACATGTCGAAATTGGTCATGTGGTGTTTCCTGTTGCGCCGTTATGGCATGGGGCCGTGATCCGGTGACGGGTGGCGGGGGTCAGTCCGGCTGATCCGCGTCCTCCACCTCTTCGCGGACCTGGCCCCACGCCATCATGGCAAAGATCAGCGTGCCCCCCACGACATTGCCCAGGAACACCGGGATAAAGAAGGCAAAGACCGCATCGGCAGGCCCGGTCGCACCGGTTAGCAGCATGAACCACATTTCGACCGAACCGGCGACGATATGGGCAAAGTCCCCGGCCGCGATCAGCCAGGTGAAGGTGACGATCAGCCAGAAGGATGAACTGGTCGCCTGCGGCAGCATCCAGACCAAAGCCGCCACCAGAACACCGGCCGGAATGGCGCGGGCAAAGGCGACGCCGGGCGAAAAGCCAAGCGCGTGGGCCGACAGCTCGCCGATGGCCGGCAGCAGGTCGCCGGGGATCGCGGGCGTGAAAACGAACAGCGCCGCGGCACAGAACGCGCCCACCACATTGGCCGCCAGCACGATGGCCCACAGCCGCAACACGCGGCCCAGCATGGCCCGCGTCGGTTCGGCCACAAGCGGGAACACGGTCGTGATCGTGTTTTCGGTGAACAGTTGCAAACGCCCCATGATCACCAACAGGAACCCAAGGCAGTAGCCGAAGTTTTCGATCAGGTAGCGCCCGGGGGTGTCTGGCAGGTGGGTGCGCAGAATGGCCTCGGCCAGCACGCTGGCGCTGATCATAATACCCGCCGCAATCCCGGACCAGACAAGCGACCGCATGGTGCGCTCCAGCTCCTCCTCGCCTTCGCGCCGGATCACTTCGTACATCAGTCGCGGCGCAAGGCTGGTCGCGTCGTCGATCGACTTCCTGTCCTGTTCTTCCACCATGCGACCTTCCATTTCCGGGTAGGCGGGGACCTAGCGCACAACACCGTGGGGGCCAAGCCTTCGCGGGCTCAGAAGCTGAGCGCCTGACGATCCGCGAGGTATGGCAAACGGTCCCGGGCCGCCTTGACCCGCGCCCGGTCGAGGTCGGAAAACAGCAGTTCCGGACCCGGTCCCGCCCGCGCCAGTTCGACACCGTCGGGCGCCGCAATGACGCTTTGGCCAAGGTAATCCATCCCCCGTTCGGTGCCGGCGCTGTTGGCATAGGCCAGGAACACGCCATTCTCGTATGCGCGGGTGGGGATCATGGCGCGCGCAACCCATCCCCATTGCGCGCCAAGCGCCGTGGGAACCAGCACCAGATCGGCCCCCTGTCCGGCCACGTGCCGCACTGTTTCCGGGAATTCGGCGTCATAACAGATCAGGGTGGCGATGGTCAGCCCGCGATATTCGGCAATGCCGCACCCGTGTCCGGGTTTGAAATGCGTCCGCTCGAACCCCGGAGGTATGGCCAGCTTGCGGTGGTGACACAGGATGTTCCCGCCGGGCGCGACGCAAACGGCAGCATTGAATAGATGGTCCCCGTCCCGTTCGGCGAAACCGTAGTGGATCGCGACGCCGCAATCTTGCGCCATCCCTGCAACGGCGCTGAATGTGGGACCATCCAACGGTTCCGCACGGTCCGCGACCGCATCGCCGATGTTGTAGCCGCAGGCAAACAGTTCGGGCAGCAGGACAAGATCGGCGCGCTGCGTCGCAATCGCGGGCAATGCGCCCCGCAACCACGCCAACCGGGCGGCGGTGCCTTCAAGGTCGGCGGGGGCCTGCGCGACGCAAAGACGAAACATCCCGCGCCCTACCCGTCGGTCACAAGCAGGTGGCGGGGATAATGGGTCAGATAGGCGCAGCCGGTGTCTGTCACCACGACACTGTCGCCGATGCGGCCCGCCGTAACCCCGTCGATGGAAATACCGCCGTCCACGGCAAAGGTCATGCCCGGGCGCAGGACGGTCGTATCGCCCGCCTTCAACTCGGGTGCTTCAAGGTAGGCGACGCCGATGGACCGGCCCGTGCGGTATCCGGTCTGGTATCCCCGTTCGGCATAGACCTCGTTTGCCGCCGCCGCGATGTCCTGTGCCTGCACGCCCGGGCGGATGGCGGCGATGGCCGCCTGCTGCGCGTCGATGGCCGCCTGTTGTACGCGGGCGGCATCATCCGTGACGGCCCCGATGTGGAACATGCGGTCAAAGCCCAGCTTGTACTGTTGAAACTGCGCCATGTTGCAAAAGCAGAAATAGACCGGATCGAACCGTTCGTAGGCCTTGACCGACGCCCGGCGATGCACCATCGACGCATCCGGCCCGCTTTGCAGGATTTGCAGGTTGTGGATCATCGGCGACACGAACCGCTCCCACCCCTTGTCGGTCAGAAAGCCCGCCGCGGCTCGGGTTCCGGCCTCGATCACCGCCAGCGCGCTTTCATATTCCCGCGCCCCTTCCCGCAACGAGCCATGGGCCGCCTTCATCATGGCCCCTGCAATTTCGCCCGCCTGCTGCATCACACGGATTTCGAGGGGGGATTTGATCATGCGCATGGCGCCCAGCACCGGGCCGATGTCCCTGAGCGGTAGCTCGCCGTATGTTTGATCCAGAAAGTTGCGCAGGATGGCCGGCACGTCGCTGCGTTCGATCCAGATCTCGGTCAGGGTGTCGGGCAGCGCGTCACCCAGCACCCGGGCCCATGTGCGCTGGCCCGCATCCTGCCATGTGCGCACATCCGGAACCCAGGTCATCTGGGTCACCATTTCGCTTTCCATGTGGGGGGTGATGACAATGGGTTCTGCGTCGGCGGGGACGACCAGCATCGTGGGGCGGCCGAATTCGATGCCCAGATAACCCCAGAAGCCAGCGAGATAGGCGATTGCGCTTTCGGATGTGAACACCGCGTGGCTGATCCCGCGTTCGGCCATACGGGATTGCAGCATCCGGGTGCGCGCCTGCGCTTCGGCGATCATGGTCATCGGTCTCTCACTGACGGGTCGGTGTTTGGTCCACCCTAGCCGCTCATGCGCCGGGCCGGGCCCCCGTTTCCGACCGGCCCAGCCTGTTTGCGGCGGGGCTGTGCATCTTTCCCGGTCAGGCGGTCGCAAAATCCACGTGCAGATGGTTCCCGTCCGGATCCCAGACGTTATAGGCCACAAGGTCGGTGTCGCCGATCGGGACCGCCCTGTAGGTTGATCCACTGTCCTCAAGGCGCTGCCGGAACGCAGGCTCGTCCGTGGCGCGGAATGCCACATGCTCCATCTTCAGCGGGGTTTCGGACCCGGCCCCCGACGGCGCGTCGACCGCGACCAGATGAACCAGCGCCACATCCCCGGCATAAAGCCACGCACCGGCAAAGCCGAAATCGGGGCGCGGGCCTTGGGTCAGGCCCAGCACGTCCACGTACCAGCGGATCATTTGATCAAGCTGCGCGGTGCGCAGGTTCACGTGATCCAGACGTTCGATGGGCATGGGGGGGTCCTTTGGTCGTGGTCCATGGTGGGCACGGCCACACCCAGTGACCGGCCTGTACGCAGATCGTCCTGCGGAATGCGCCCGCGGTCAAGCGGGCAGCGCATGTTCGGAAGCGGCCCACGTCGGTGAATTCACGTCGCATCCGTGCCGCTGTCATCCACGATGGGACCGCATGGCGACACGCCCCTAGCGCGTGATGCGGTAGACCGCGCCGTTGCCGACGGAAATGAAAAGGATGCTGCCATCGGGGGCCTCGACGATGTCTCGCACGCGCAGCGTCTCGTCCCCTTCGATCTGCTCCACCTCGCGGACGCTGTCGCCCGACACCTCCAACCGCGAGATGTAGCCGAACTTGAGCGAGCCGACGAACATGTCGCCGCGCCAGTCCGGAAACATGTCGCCCTGATAGACCATCAGCCCCGAGGGCGCGATGGACGGATCCCAGTAATGGGCGGGCTGCTCCATGCCGGACCTGGTCGTCCCCTCGCCGATCCTGGCCCCGGAATAATGCACACCATAAGAGATGACGGGCCAGCCGAAGTTTGCCCCCTTGCGGATCCGGTTCACCTCGTCCCCGCCGCGGGCACCGTGTTCGGCGGTCCACAGCGTGCCGCTTGCATCCAGGCCTGCGCCCTGCGGGTTGCGGTGGCCGTAGGACCAGATTTCGGGCCGTGTACCGTCCTGGCCCACGAATGGATTGTCGGCAGGGACGCTGCCGTCACGGTTCACCCGCACGATGGACCCGTTGTGCAGGCTGCGGTCCTGCGCGCTGGGGCGGTCACCGCGGTCACCGATGGTCACGAACAGGCTGCCATCCGGCGCCTCGACCACGCGGCTGCCGAAATGGCGGCCGGTGCTGCCGCCGCGCGCACTTTCGAACAGGTCGCGCAGCCCCGTCAGGCGGCTGCCATCGGCGCTGAGTTCGGCGGCTGCAAGTGCAGTACCCGACCCCCGGCCCTGTGGCTTCGAATAGGTCAGGAACAAGGTGCGGCTGCGGGCAAAGTCGCGGGCCAGTGTCACGTCCAGCAATCCGCCCTGCCCGCGCGCCGCGACCCGAGGTGCGCCGCTGACCGTGCTGGCGCGCCCGTCCACAACGCGCAGCAACTGGCCGTCGCGTTCGGTGACAAGCAGACTGCCGTCGGGCAGTTGCGCCACGCCCCATGGCTCGTCCAGGCCGGTCGCCTCGGTTGTAACGGTCACATCGCGCCCGCCGATTTCAAGTGCGGGGGCGGCCATCGGGGCAAGAACGAGGGCGAGTGTGGACAACAGGCGCATTCGGCATCTCCTTGACGATACGTCACCTGCGAAGGGTAGGCAGATTGCCCGCCCGGTCCACCCACAATGCTGTGTAGCGCCAAGACTATTCCGCTTTTCTTTTCACGCGCTCCGACCTAGTTTCGCGGGCAGGAAAAAATTCCAACGGGAGAAATCACATGAAAAAACTGATGATGGCAACCGCTGCCACGGCGTTGATGGCCGGTACGGCAATAGCAGACGGCCACGCGAATGAGGTCAAGCTGGGCGTGATCCTGGGCTTTACAGGACCGATTGAATCGCTGACGCCGTCGATGGCGGATGCGGCTGAACTGGCGATGAAGGAAGTGACCGACAGCGGCCTGCTGCTGGACGGGGCCAAGGTGACGCCGGTGCGCGCGGATTCGACCTGCATCGATGCCGGTGCCGCGACCTCGGCCGCTGAACGTCTGGTGACGGCCGATGGCGTCGCAGGCATCGTGGGCGCCGATTGTTCCGGCGTCACCGGCGCGATCCTGAACAACGTGGCCGTGGCCAACGGTGTCGTGATGGTGTCGCCCTCGGCCACCTCGCCCGGCCTGTCGCACACCGACAACTCGGACAACGGCCTGTTCTTTCGCACTGCACCCTCAGATGCGCGCCAGGGCGTCGTGATCACCGAGGTGCTGATGGATCAGGGCATCAAGGAAGTGGCCGTCACCTACACCAACAATGACTATGGCAAGGGTCTGGCCGACAGCTTCCAGGCCGCGTTCGAAGCGGCCGGCGGCACGGTGACCATCAACGCCGCCCACGAAGACGGCAAGGCCGACTATTCGGCCGAGGTTGGGGCACTGGCCTCGGCCGGTGGCGAGCGTCTGGTTGTGGCCGGCTACGTCGATCAGGGCGGGTCCGGCATCGTGCGGGCCGCGCTGGATTCCGGTGCGTTCGACACGTTCCACTTCCCCGATGGCATGGTGTCGGCCGCGCTGCTGGAAAACTTCGGCACCGAAATCGACGGCTCGTCCGGCGCGCACCCCAGCCCGTCCGAAGAGCTGTCGGCGGCCTTTGCCGAACTGGTCGGCGGTGCCTTCGACAGCACGTCGCCATTCACGCCCGAAAGCTATGATGCGGCGGCGCTGATCATGCTGGCCATGCAGGCGGCCGGGTCGACGGACTCCAACGATTACAAGGCCAAGATCATGGACGTGGCCAACGCCCCCGGCGAACAGATCGGCGTGGGCGAGCTGGCCAAGGCGCTGCAGATCCTCAAGGACGGTGGCGATGTCGATTTCGTCGGTGCCACCGGCGTGGAACTGATCGGCCCCGGCGAAGCGGCAGGCAACTACCGCGAGATCGACTATAACGGCGGCAAGGACAACACCGCCCGCTTCCGCTGAGCGCGGTCAAAAGCAATCAGGCAGCCCGGGGTTTCCCCGGGCTGTTTCAATATCTTGAAGACCGCTCTTAAAGTGGCATCGGGGATGGATATGATCGTCGTAGACGACATTCACAAGCATTTCGGCGGCTTTCACGCCGTGGACGGGGCGACCCTGTCGATCGAGGCGGGCAGCATTACCGGACTGATCGGGCCGAATGGCGCGGGAAAGACCACGCTTTTCAACGTGATCGCAGGCGTTCTAGAACCGACCTCGGGCCGCGTGTCGATGCAGGGCGAAGACATCACCGGCCTGCCGCCGCACACCCTTTTTCACAAGGGACTGCTCAGGACTTTTCAGATCGCGCATGAATTTTCATCCATGTCCTGCCGTGAGAACCTGATGATGGTGCCCGGCGCGCAATCGGGCGAGACGCTTTGGAACACCTGGTTCGGCCGCCGCCGCATCGCGGACGAGGAGCGCGCGCTGGCCGCCAAGGCCGACGAGGTGCTGGAGTTCCTGACCATCGAACATCTGGCCGACCACAAGGCGGGGCAGGTTTCGGGCGGACAGAAAAAGCTGCTGGAACTGGGCCGCACCATGATGGTGGATGCCAAGATCGTGTTTCTGGACGAGGTTGGCGCGGGCGTGAACCGCACCCTGCTGAATACCATCGGTGATGCGATCCTGCGGCTGAACCGCGAACGCGACTACACATTTGTCGTGATCGAACATGACATGGATTTCATCGGCAAGATCTGCGATCCGGTCATCTGCATGGCCGAGGGCCGGGTTCTTGCGCAAGGCACGCTGGACGAGATCAAGGCCAATGAGCAGGTGATCGAGGCCTATCTGGGCACGGGCCTCAAGAACAAGGACAAGGTGGGCGCATGATCCAGTTTCGAATTGGCTGCGCCAATCCGACCGACGCGGGGGTTGTCCTTGGTTGCGCCATCGGTTCAAGCAACCCATGGACGACGCCCCCGCACCCCCGGGATATTTTTCGCCAAAAGAAGACGGGGGCCGCACCATGAGCAATCCCTATCACGAGGATCGCGGCAACAAGGATCGGTCGATCACGAAAGAGGCGGGCGGCACGTTGGTGGCGTCGCCGGGCACAAAGGCCGCCATGAACACGTCAGAGGCGTTTCTGATTGGCGACACTATGACCGGCGGCTATGGCAGCGGCCCGGATATCCTGCATGACTGCACCGTGGCCGTGAACCCGGGCGAGATTGCCGTGATCGTGGGGCCGAATGGCGCGGGCAAGTCCACCGCGATGAAGGCCGTGTTCGGGATGCTGGACGTGCGGCAAGGCTCCGTGCGCCTCGACGGCGAGGACATCACCGACCTGTCGCCGCAGGACCGGGTGGCCCGCGGCATGGGGTTTGTGCCGCAGACGTCGAACATCTTCACCTCGATGACGGTGGAGGAGAACCTTGAGATGGGTGCCTTTATCCGCCGCGATGATTTTTCAGAGACGATACGCCAGGTCTATGACCTGTTTCCGATCCTCAAGCAAAAGCGGTATCAGGCCGCCGGAGAGCTTTCGGGCGGGCAGCGCCAGCAGGTGGCGGTGGGCCGGGCGCTGATGACCCAGCCCAAGGTGCTGATGCTGGATGAGCCGACCGCTGGCGTGTCGCCGATTGTGATGGACGAGCTCTTTGATCGGATCATCGAGGTGGCGCGCACTGGTATCCCGATCCTGATGGTGGAACAGAACGCCCGCCAAGCACTTGAGATTGCGGACAAAGGCTATGTTCTGGTGCAGGGGCGCAATGCGTATACGGGGACGGGCAAGGAGTTGCTGGCGGACCCGGACGTGCGCAAGAGTTTCTTGGGGGGATGAGGATGAGACCAATCAACTTTGGCTTCTACTGGCTCGTGCTCGCGCTCGTTCTTCCCACCGCGTCACCCGCTGCCAGTTACCAAGAATACCGCTGCAAGGTTTGGCAATCGACAATCCCCAGTCTAATGCCGACTGGTGCAACGGTTATTGTTGGCCGAGCAGATCTAATCGGTCCGAGACCTTGGACAGATTCTCTTTCTGTTTTGCCGAATGAAGAGGTGGGCCAGCAAGACAGTTTCCCGGCAAGATTCCAACTTATCGGCGACCTTGTAGAGCGGTCGGAACTAGACACTGAGCAAGTTTCGCAACCGAATGTTTTGGTCGCATTTCTGGTCAACGAAAACATCGTGGCAACTGCATCTTTGCATTGTGCGAATGGGATACCGTTCTAATGGACCTCCTCAACGCCTTTGTCGCGCTTTCCAACTTCGTTCTGATCCCTGCGATGGCATATGGCTCCCAACTCGCCCTTGGCGCGCTTGGGGTCACGCTGATATACGGCATCCTGCGCTTTTCGAACTTCGCCCATGGCGACACGATGGCCTTCGGCACCATGATCACCATTCTGATCACCTGGGGGCTGCAAGGTGCGGGCATCACCGGGGGCATCCTGCCCACCGCCCTGATCGCTCTGCCGTTTGGCATAGCACTCTGCGCCCTGTTCATCCTGGCCACGGACCGCACCGTGTACCGCTTTTACCGCGCGCAAAAGGCCAAGCCGATCATCTTTGTCATGGTCAGCCTTGGCGTGATGTTCATCATGAACGGTCTGACGCGCTTTATCATCGGGCCCAATGACCAGCGCTTTGCCGATGGCGAACGGTTCATCATCTCGGTGCGCGAGTTCAAGGCGCTGACCGGGTTGAAGGAAGGGCTGGCGATCAAGACGACCCAAGGGATCACGGTTGTCACGGCCGTCATCGTTGTGGCCCTGCTGTTCTACTTCCTGAACCGCACGCGCACGGGCAAATCCATGCGCGCCTATTCGGATAACGAGGATCTGGCGCTGCTGTCGGGCATCAACCCCGAGCGTGTCGTGATGGTCACCTGGCTGATCGTGGCGGCACTGGCGACGATTGCGGGGGTGCTTTACGGTCTCGACAAATCCTTCAAGCCGTTTGTGTATTTTCAGCTTCTGCTGCCGATCTTTGCGTCGGCCATCGTGGGGGGGCTGGGGTCGCCGGTCGGGGCCATCGCGGGTGGGTTCACAATCGCCTTTTCCGAGGTGTTCATCACCTATGCATGGAAAAAGGTGGCAAACTACGCCCTGCCCGAGGCCATCGCGCCCGACGGGTTGGCCCAGCTTCTGTCCACCGACTACAAGTTCGCCGTCAGCTTCGTGATCCTGCTGATCGTGCTGCTGTTCAAGCCCACCGGCCTTTTCGCGGGGAAATCGGTATGACCGACACGTCACGCAACATCCTGTATTTCGCGGGCATTGCCGCGCTGATCATCGGCACCGGCTTTGTGCAAAGCTGGAACGCGGCGCTGTTTGTCCTGAACTTCGGCCTGATCTCGGCCATCATGGCCTTGGGTGTGAACCTGCAATGGGGGTTCGCGGGCCTGTTCAACGTGGGCATCATGGGGTTTGTTGCGCTCGGCGGCCTTGCCACCGTCCTGATCTCCATGCCGCCGGAACCCGAGGCGTGGGCCGCGGGCGGATTGCGTGTCGTGTCTGCGCTGGTCCTTGGGGCCGCGACCATCGTCGGGGCGATCCTGGCCTATGGCGCGCTGCCTGCGGGCCGCGGTCGGACGCTGGGCATGATTGCCATCCTTGTGGTGGGCTTCTTTGTCTACCGCGCCGTTTTCGACGGCGGCGTGCAGGCAGTCGAGGCGATCAATCCGGCCAATGCGGGTTATCTGGGCGGTTTGGATCTGCCGGTGCTGGTGGCGTGGCCCGTGGGCGGGCTGCTGGCGGCCGGTGCGGCCTGGATCATCGGCAAGACGGCCTTGGGGCTGCGGTCCGACTACCTTGCCATTGCAACTCTGGGCATTGCCGAGATCGTCATTGCCGTGATGAAGAACGAGGATTGGCTGGCGCGCGGGGTCAAGAACGTGGTTGGCCTGCCCCGCCCTGCCCCCTACGAGATTGACCTGCAAAATGATCCGGGCTTTGTCGAGCGCGTCAGCGGCTGGGGCCTTGATCCGGTCACCGCGTCCACGCTGTGGGTCAAGCTGATCTATGCCGGGCTTTTCGCCTCTGTCCTGATCATCCTGTTTCTGCTGGCTCAACGCGCGTTGCACAGCCCCTGGGGTCGCATGATGCGTGCGATCCGCGACAACGAGGTCGCGGCCGAGGCCATGGGCAAGGACGTGACCGCGCGGCACCTGCAGGTCTTTGTGCTGGGCAGCGCCATCTGCGGCATTGCGGGTGCGATGATGACCACGCTGGACGGTCAGTTGACACCCAGTTCCTACCAGCCGCTGCGCTTTACCTTCCTTGTCTGGGTCATGGTGATTGTTGGTGGATCGGGCAACAATCTGGGGGCCGTGTTGGGCGGGTTCCTGATCTGGTGGTTGTGGGTGATGGTCGAACCCATCGGGTTGGGCCTGATGCAGCTGATCACCGCCGGAATGGCCGACGGGTTCTGGCTGAAGGAGCACTTGCTGGATTCTGCGGCGCACATGCGGCTCTTGACCATGGGGCTGGTGCTGCTGCTGGTGCTGCGTTTCAGTCCGCGCGGGCTGATACCGGAACGCTGATGGCAATGGCCCGGCGCACGGTCTGGGCACTGGCCGGGCTGGGCCTGCTGTTCGTGGCGGTGCAGGGGTTCGCATGGCATGCCGTGGCGCGCGGGGCGCTTGCCCTGACCGGAGAGGCGGAAGCGCTGGGGCGACTGGCCGGGTCAGTCACCTCGAACATCGCGATTTTTCTCCACATGATCCTGGGCGGTGTGGCTACGATTCTGGCGGTGTTGCAGTGGGCCGGTCCGGTGCGCGCGCGCTGGCCGCGGGTGCACAGGGTGGCGGGCCGTGTTCTGGCACCCCTTGCGCTGCTGACCGGGATCGGCGGGCTGACCTATATCGGGCTGCGCGGCACCATTGGCGGTTGGCCGATGAACGTGGGCTTTGGTCTTTATGGCGCGCTGATGGTTGCGGCCGCCATCCAGACACCCCGGCTTGCCAGGGCCGGGGACTACGCCCGGCACCGCCGCTGGGGGATCAGGCTGATCGTGTTGGTGCTGGGGTCATGGATCTACCGTGTTCACTATGGCTTGCTCTACGGCATCACATGCAGCATGGGTGAGGCGTATTGCGGGATGGGCAGCAGGTCCGATTTTGGCGGACCATTCGATCTGGTGATGAACTTTGCCTTTTACCTGCCGTACCTGGCGCTTGCGGAGGTCTGGATCAGGCGCGCGCCGCCCTGACCAGGGCGCGGAAAACGAAGTCGTTTTCCGGCCGTTTTCCGACTTCGGAAAACGCCACCCTCACCGCCCTTTGAACAGCCCGCCCAGAATGCCACGCACCATGCGGCGCCCGGTCGTGCCTGTCAGTTCCTTGACCACCATCTTGGTCATGGCCTGCCCAAAGCTTTGCCCCCGCCCGCTGCTGCGCGAGGTCGAGCGGCTGACGCGCGCGCCGGTAAAGCGTCGGGCGGCGTTGAACTCGCGCAGTACGGGCTGCTCTTCTTCGGCTTTCTCTTCGGCCTGCGCCGCCTCGGCCGCGGCCTTGTCAGCGCGCGCCTTCAGGATTTCAAAGGCCGACTTTCGGTCCATGCGTTCGTCGTATTTACCCGACATCTCCGACGCCCGAAGGATCGCCTTTCGCTCAGCCGCGGTGATCGGGCCCAGTTGTGACGACGGCGGCCGGATCAGGGTGCGTTCCACGATCCCAGGCACCCCTTTCTTTTGCAGCATGGATGTCACCGCCTCGCCCACGCCGACCTCGCGGATGGCCTCTTCGGTCGAAAAGCGCGGGTTCTCGCGGTAGGTTTCGGCGGCCATGCGCAATTCCTTGCGGTCCTTGGCCGTAAAGGCACGCAACGCATGCTGGAACCGGTTGCCAAGCTGGCCCAGTATGTCTTCGGGTACGTCCGCCGGGTTCTGCGTGATGAAATAGACGCCCACGCCCTTGGACCGGATCAGGCGCGCCACTTGTTCGACCTTGTCCACCAGCGCCTTGGGCGCATCGTCGAACAGCAGGTGCGCCTCGTCGAAAAAGAACACCAACTTCGGTTTGTCGGGATCGCCCACTTCGGGCAGTTCCTCGAACAGCTCGGACAGCAGCCACAGCAGGAACGTGGCGTATAGCCCGGGCGACGCCATCAGCTTGTCCGCGGCCAGGATGTTGATCATGCCCCGCCCATCGGCATCGCTGCGCATCAGGTCCGCCAGTTCCAGCGCCGGTTCGCCGAACAACCCCGCGCCGCCCTGGTTTTCCAGCACCAGGAGCCGCCGCTGGATCGCCCCGATCGACGCGGTGGACACGTTGCCATATCGCAGCGACAGTGACTTGCCGTTTTCGCCGATCCAGACCAGCAGCGATTGCAGATCCTTTAGATCCAGCAACGGCAGCCCCTCTTCGTCGGCGAGGCGGAAGGCGATGTTCAGGATCCCCTCCTGCGCTTCGGTCAACTCCAACAGACGCGCCAGCAGCAGCGGCCCCATCTCGGACACCGTGGTACGGACCGGGTGGCCCTGCTCGCCGAACAGGTCCCAGAACGTGACGGGACAGGCGTGATAGCTGTAGTCGGCAAAGCCGATCCTGGCCGCGCGGTCCATGAACGGCTGGTGCAGCTTGAAGTCGGGCGTGCCGGATTTGGCGAGGCCCGACAGGTCCCCTTTGACGTCCGACAGGATCACCGGAACGCCCGCATTGGAAAACCCTTCGGCCAGGATCTGCAGGGTCACGGTCTTGCCCGTACCGGTGGCGCCTGCAATCAGCCCGTGTCGGTTGGCGTATTTCAGCGCCAGCCCCTGAGCGGTGCCGTACCCCTCGCCACCGCCACCGATAAAGATGCTGTCCGTCATGTTCGTCCGCTCTGGTTTTGCCTCTGTCTGGCTGACCATACTAATTTAACCTTTTCACACCATAGTGATTTTGTTCCCGCCTACATGTCCTCCTGGTGTGGAACACTTCCTCCCTGTCAGACTGGCCGCGCCTCGTGCGCGGCCTTTTTTTCGGGCTTTTTCCCGTCAAGCGGGAACGCCCCCACTTTACCTGTTGACCGGTTGTTACAGCTTTCGTAACAATTCGTCTCATAAGTCGGCCAGTCCGACGGGGAGAGACTACGATTTGGGAGAGGGGGCCGTTCGGTCCCCTTTTTCTTTGGATCCCGCATAGCTGCGTGACATGGCTGAACAGAGTGTACGTTTCGCGCTGACACTGGTGTCAGGGCATGTTAGCTACGCGGCGACAGCTAGCTACAGGGAATACAATGCGCACCTTTCTGATTGCTCTCATGATGACCCTCCTGATGCCCGTCGCCACGATGGCGCAATCGACCGAGGGCGATGCCACCGAAGAGACGGAAACCGAAGCCCCCGCCCAGGGCGGTTCCTCGATCGAGGACCAGCTGAGCCTTGGAGAAGAGGTCAATGCCGAGCCGCAAGTGGGCCAGACCTATCTGAAGGAAAAGGAAGGCGATTGGGAACTGCGGTGCATCAAGACCGAAGATGGAACCGACCCCTGCCAGATGTATCAACTGATGACCGACAGCGAAGGCACGCCCGTCGCGGAAATGTCGATCTTTCGCCTGCCTGACGGCGGCCGCGCCGTTGCCGGTGCCACCGTGATCGTGCCGCTGGAAACGTCCCTGCCGCAACAGGTCACCGTCCGCGTCGATGCCGGTCAGGCCCGGCGCTATCCCTTTGCCTTCTGCAACGCCATCGGCTGCTATGCGCGCATCGGGCTGGTGCAGGAAGAGGTGAACAGCTTCCGCCGGGGCAACCAGGCGACCGTGACCATCGTACCGGCCCTGGCCCCGGACCAGAAGGTCGACCTGACACTTTCGCTGACCGGCTTCACCGCCGCCTTTGACAAGACGTCGCAGATCGACAACTGAGCCGTTCCAGGTTCACGCGAATTGCGGGCCGCCCTGTGCAAACAGCGCGGCCCGTTTTCGTCAGACGGACCGCAGCGCCAGCACCGCATTCATGCCGCCAAAGGCAAAGGCGTTGGACAGCGCCACATCCACCGATGCCTCGCGCGCCTCGTTCGGGACCACGTCCAGCGCGCATTCCGGGTCTGGTTCCTCGTACCCGATTGTGGGTGCGATCACACCGTCCCGCAGCGCCATGATGCAGGCCAGCAATTCGACCGCGCCGGTCCCGCCGATCAGGTGGCCGTGCATCGACTTGGTCGATGAAATCATCAGGTTGTCCGCATGTGCGCCGAACACCTCGGACACGGCCGCGCATTCCGTCTTGTCGTTGGCCGCCGTGCCGGTGCCGTGCGCGTTGATATAGCCCACGTCCGACGGGTCGATCCGCGCATCCTTGAGCGCACCGGAGATCGCCCGGGCCGCGCCCTGGCGCGACGGCATCACGATATCGGACGCATCCGACGACATGGCGAACCCCGCCACCTCGGCCAGGATTTCGGCCCCGCGGGCCTTGGCGTGTTCAAGGGTTTCAAAGACATAGATCGCCGCCCCCTCGCCCTGCACCATGCCGTTGCGGGTGGCCGAAAACGGGCGGCAGGCGTCCTTGGACATGACCCGAAGCCCTTCCCACGCCTTGATCCCGCCAAAGCACAGCATCGATTCCGATCCGCCCGTGATCATCACCGGGCTCGCCCCGCCATGGACCAGCTGGAACGCCTGCGCCATGGCGTGGTTTGACGACGCACAGGCGGTGGACACGGTAAAGGACGGCCCGCGCAGGTTGAATTCCATGCTGACATGGCTGGCGGCGGCATTGTTCATCAGCTTGGGCACGATAAAGGGATGCACCCGGTTCTTGCCGTCCTCGTAGACGGCGCGGTAGTTTTCGTCCTGCGTGGTCAGTCCGCCGCCCGATGTGCCCAGCACCACGCCGGACCGGTCGGCCAGCGCGCCGGAAAACTCCAGCCCCGACTGCCGGATCGCCTGGCGGGCGGCAAGCAGCGTGAACTGGGTGAACCGATCATACAGCGCGATCTGCTGGCGGTTGAAATGTGCGGTTTCATCATAGCCCCGCACCTGCCCGCCGATCTGGACCGACAGCCGGTCGATGTCGCGGATGTCCAGCGGACCGATCCCGCAGCGCCCCTCGCGCATGGCCTCGAACGTATGGGCCACAGTATGGCCCAGCGGGTTGATTGTACCCGCCCCTGTAATCACGACGCGGTGCATCAGGCTGTCTTTTGATCGGCGATCAGCGTTTCGATGCCCGAAATGATCGACTGCACACTGGATATGTCGAAATCGCTTTCGGTGGGTTCGTTGGCATTGAAGGGGACCTGGATGTCGAACTCTTCCTCGATGGCAAAGATGCTTTCGACCAGTCCCAGACTGTCGATCCCGAGGGATTCGAGCGTGCTGTCCATCGACACGTCGCCCGGTTCCAGCACCGCCTGCTCCGCGATGATCTCGATCACCTTTTCCTTGACGCTCATGTCCCCTGTCCCCTTGCCAGACTTGCCGATGATTTAGTCATTGGCGTCGGACTTGAAAACCGCTTTCTTGAGGGCGGCCACGTCCGCAAGTATGCGCGGCAGGCGGCGGGTGTTCTTGTACCCTTCGATGTGGGTTTTCATCTCGACCGCCGGATAGCCCAGCATGACCTTGCCGTCGCGGACCGAACTCAGCACCTTGCAGGCAGCGCCCAGCACCACGTTGTTGCCGATGGTCAGGTTGTCGGAAATGCCCACCTGCCCGGCCATCACCACGAAGTTGCCGATGGTGGCGGATCCGGCGATGCCGACCTGTCCGCAGATCAGGTTGTCCTCTCCGATGACCACGTTGTGGCCGATATGGACAAGGTTGTCGATCTTGGTGCGGTGCCCGATGCGCGTGGGGCGGATGGTGCCGCTGTCAATGGCGCTGTTGGTGCCGATTTCGACATCATCACCGATCACCACGGCCCCCAGGCTTGCGATACGCGCCCAGGGCTGGCCCTTGGCCTCGCCCTGATCTCCAAGGGATTCGCGCACGGCCTCGACCCCGCTCTTTTCCGGCGTGACAAAGGAGAATCCGTCGCCGCCGATGCGCGCGCCGGGCTGGGCGATGAAATTGGCCCCGATCCGCACACGCGCGCCGATGCTGGCATGTTCTCGCAGGAACGCGCCCGGACCCAGGCTGGCGCCGGCTCCCACAAAGGAAAGCGGGCCGATCACCGATCCGTCCCCGATCGTGGCGTTCGGGCCGATCACCGCGCCGGGGGCCACGGTGACGTTGACCCCGAGCGTGGCTGATGGATCAATCACGGCCGCCGGGTGTATTCCGCGGCCAAAGCCCTGGCCCGGGTCCATCATCGTGGTCAGGCGCGACATGGCAAAGCGCGGGCGCTTGGGCAGGATTGCGGCGCGAAGCCCCAGCGCCTGCCAGTCGGCACCGTCCCACAGCAGGGCGGCCCGTGCGGCCCCCTGCCCCAGCGCTTCGGCATATTTGGGGTTGCTGGCCAGTGCCAGATCATCTGTCCCGGCATCGCCGGGTTCGGACAGACGGTCGATCACCAGACCGGTGTCGCCCACCACCTGCGCGTCCAGCGCCGTCGCAATCTCGCCCACGGTATATGCCATTCTGTCCCCTTGGCTGCGGCTCAGGGGGCGGACTTATCCCTGAACGGCGCGCAGTGCCACCCCGGCGTTGCTCAGCGCGCGCCACACCTTGGCGTCACGGCCATAGACATCGCGGCGGTACTGGGTGTGTCCCTTGGGTGTGGTGAATGCCGTGCGGTAGATGATGTGCACCGGAACGGGCTGTTTCAGGTCCACCTTGGTCTCGCGTCCGGTTGCCAGCACCGACTGGAAATAGGCCTCGGGCTGCCCTTCCTGCTTGGCCAGCAGGTGATAGGCAAAGTCGAACGGGTCGGCCAGACGCACACAACCGTGACTATAGGCGCGCACCTCGCGGCCAAACAGGTTCTTGGCCGGCGTGTCGTGCAGATAGATGTTGTACACGTTCGGGAACATGAACTTGACCAGCCCCAGCGCGTTGCCGCGACTGGGCGGCTGGCGCATGGCAAAGGGGAAGGTCTTGGCCGTGTACTGGCTGAAGTTCACGGCGCCCCGGTTCACCTTGCGGCCCCGGCTGTCGGTGATCTCGATATGCTTGACGGCATAGGGGTTCCGTTTCAGCGCGGGCAGGTATTCCTTGGTCACGATGGACCGCGGCACGTACCAACTGGGGTTGATGACCATGAATTCCATCACGTCCGAAAATTCGGGCGTCGGGCGGTCATCCTTGTTGGCACCCACGACCGACCTAGTCTGGAACGTCACCTTGCCGTTGTCGACCACCTTGGCGGTGAAGTCGGGAATGTTCACCAGAACATGGCGCTTGCCCCGCTCGCGGTTCAGCCAGCGTTCGCGTTCCATCGCGACGATGATGGATTGCAGGCGATAGGTTACATCGCGGTTCAGTTCCGTCATCGTGCCGGGGCCGGCCACACCGTCGGCGGCCAGGCCGTGGGCCAGCTGGAACTGTTGCACGGCGGCCTGCATCGTTGTGTCATAGGACTGGCTGTTGGTGCGCCGCATGAAGCCCATGGCGATCAGGCGGTTGCGCATCGCAACCACAGCCGCACCGGACGCCCCCGGTTTCAGCGACTTGGCAGGCACCTTCGGCCCCCAGCCACCCTTGGCCAGCAGGCGCTCCATCTTCAGCTTTTCCTTCATCAGCGCGTTGTATTCGGTGGTCTTGGGGACCAGCGCCTTGAAGAACCCGCTGGGCGAGGATTTGCTGAAATTCACAAGGTAGGACGTGCGGTCCCGATACGGCACCTGCCGCACGATGGCACGGTCCACGCGCGACGGCACCACGATGCCGGTTTGCAGATCGCGCGAATACTGAAGGAATGTGCGGCTCAGCGCGACTTCGACCTGTCCACGCTCCTGTTGGCTGCGCGCGGCTTTCATCTGGGCCTGCAGGTTCCGGGCGTCGTAGCGGGCAACAGGAAGACCGTGATTCCCGGCCTGCGACAATGCGCGGAACAACGCCACCCGGCGCTGCCGTTCCTTGCCCGACCGTCCGGTCCAGATGCTCTGGTAGCCGTTTGCCTTGTAAAACGCGGCGATGTCGGCGTCGCGGGCGGCGGCCTTGGCCACGGCCTGCTGAAACGCGGTCACCTGCGTTTGCGCGAACCCCGGAACTGGGGCCGCAAACACCCATGCAAGGGCAAGCGCCAAAAAGGCAAAACTCCAACTGCGCACTGCAAAAATCGTCATGAA
>JBCBFX010000080.1:0-18188 GCA_038527345.1 Pseudomonadota bacterium
TCCGAACTTGGCGCGATGCCAGCCGGGCACGAATTGAACCTGCCGGTGCTGGAACGGGTCAGGCCCGCGGCCCCGCGCCATGCCTTTGACGGCCCGTTCCGGGCGACATCGAAAACGGACGGGGCGGCGGCGCAGGCCACGTTTGGAGCGTTTGCGCCCATGATGAAGCAGGGCCAGTATTCCCACGGCGCGGGCAAGGGCGGCGTACCGGTGAATGCGGGCCTGCGGCTCGGGGTGCACAATGCCATGGTGCGCGACGGCGGCGACTGGCACCGCGCCCCGGCCCATGTCGCGCAAAGCACCCGGCTGTTGCATTTCGACGGGATCACTCCATTGCACTGGGGGTTGAAGTTCATGCGCTATGCGCTGGAACCGGCAGAGGTGCGGCGCAGCATCCTGCAAAGCCACCGCCGTGCCCAGATCGAATGGATGCTGGACCGCTGCGAAAGCGTGGCAACGATTCATGCGGCGCACCAAGAGATGTGCGGACTGACAGCGACGCGGCGGGACGCGTTGCAGCGGGCGGGTTTGTTGCGGGACATCACGTTCGACCCACTCACGCAAATCGGTGCGGCGCAAGCCGAAGGATTTACAGAGGCGTTCGACGCGGACTTGCTGGCCCGCAACCCCTGGGCCGCGGAAATCCTTGGGGATGCGCCCTAGGACTGGCTTGGGTCAATAGAAAAGGGCCGGACGCGGTGGCATCCGACCCCTTGCAATACGTTCGTTCCGATCAGGCGAGGCTGTCGTCGATGCCCTTGCAGGCCTCGACCAGACCCTTGACCGCCTTGACGGAGGTGTCGAACATCTCCTGCTCTTCCTTGTTGAGCTTGATGTTCACGATCCGCTCGATCCCGTCTTTGCCGATCACGGTCGGCACGCCCACATACATGCCCTTCAGTCCGAACTCGCCATCGCAATAGGCGGCACAGGGCAGCACGCGTTTCTGATCTTTCAGATACGCTTCGGCCATTTCGATGGCACTGGTGGCGGGCGCATAGAACGCCGAACCGGTTTTCAGCAGGCCCACGATCTCGGCCCCGCCGTCACGGGTGCGCTGCACGATGGCATCCAGCTTTTCCTGCGTGGTCCACCCCATCTTGACCAGGTCGGGCAGGGGGATGCCTGCGACGGTCGAATAGCGGACCGACGGCACCATGGTGTCGCCGTGGCCGCCCAGCACGAATGCGGTGACGTCCTTCATCGACACGTCGAATTCTTCGGCCAGGAAGTGGCGGAAGCGGGCGCTGTCGAGCACACCGGCCATGCCACATACCTTTTCGGCGGGCAGGCCCGAGAATTGCTGCAAGGCCCAGACCATCGCATCCAGCGGGTTGGTGATGCAGATGACGAATGCGTCGGGCGCGTGATCGCGGATGCCTTCGCCCACGGATTTCATGACCTTGAGGTTGATGCCCAGCAGGTCATCGCGGCTCATGCCCGGCTTGCGCGGTACACCGGCCGTCACGATGCAGACGTCGGCACCGGCAATGTCGGCGTAATCCTGCGTGCCGCGCAGCTTGGCGTCGAACCCTTCGGAGGGGCCGGATTCCGCGATGTCGAGCGCTTTGCCCTCGGGGGTGCCTTCGGCGATGTCGAACAGCACCACGTCGCCCAGTTCCTTGAGGGCTACGAGGTGGGCGAGCGTACCGCCGATCTGACCGGCGCCGATCAGGGCAATCTTGGGTCTGGCCATGGGTGAAAGTCTCCGCACTTGGGGTTTTGGTTGGCGCGGTGCCTAGCGCGGGACGGGCGTTGGCGCAAGGGTGCTGCGCTGCGGCGTCGTGTTTGCGTGATCTGGCGCGTGGGCGACGCAGCCGTTAACCTGATGGGCGCAAGTGCATTTTCGGCAAGGGGCGCACCGGTGGAACTGACGTTCGGGTTTTTGGCGCTGGCCGGGGCAGCTGCGGTGTTCGCGGGGGTGTCCAAGGGGGGCTTTGGGTCTGGTGCCGCCTTTGCCGCGGCATCGATTCTTGCCCTGGTTGTCGAGCCGGGGCTGGCGCTGGGCATCATGCTGCCGCTTTTGATGCTGATCGATGTGGCGACCCTGCGGCCCTATTGGCGTAAATGGAACGGACGCGCGGCGCTTTTGCTGATCGTTGGCGGCCTGCCGGGCGTTGCGCTGGGTGCGCTGCTGTTTGCGCGGACGAATGCGGATGTGTTCCGGGTGCTGATCGGCATCATCTCGGTCACCTTCGTGCTGTGGCAACTGGCCCGGTCGCGCGGGTGGTTTCCGTTGGCGGTACAGCCGCTTTCGGCCTGGGTCGGGACGCTTGCGGGGACGGTGGCTGGGTTCACCAGCTTTGTCAGCCATGCGGGCGGGCCGCCTGCCGCCGTTTACCTGCTGTCACTGCGCGTGGGAAAGACCGAATACCAGGCGACCACGGTGCTGGTGTTCTTTGTCATAAACATCGCGAAATTCGTGCCGTATGCAGGGCTGGGGATGTTTACGGCACAGACAGCGCTGGCCAACCTGGTGCTGGCCCCGTTTGCCCTGCTGGGCGCGTGGTTGGGGGTCAAGGCGCACCGCATGGTGCCGGAACGCGCCTTTTTCGCGCTGACCTACGTGCTGTTGACGGTGACGGGGTGCAAGCTGATTTGGGACGGGCTGACATGAGTGTGCGGACGCTGACCAAGGCGGATATCGCCGCGGCGCTGGTCCTGTACCGTCATCTGGTGGGGGACGCTGCGTTGGCAGGACCAGAAAGGGTGGCGGCGGTGCTGGATCATCCGGGCACGTCTCTCTGGGGCGCGTGGGACGGGGCCGCCGCCCTGCGGGCGATGGCGACGGTGCACATCCTGCCGAACGTGACGCAGGGCGGGCGGTCCTATGCGCTGGTGGAAAACGTGGTGACACATCGGGACCATCGCGGTGTCGGGCACGGGCGCCGCGTGATGGAGGCCGTGATCGGCACCGCGTGGGCCGCCGGGTGCTACAAGATCATGCTGATGACCGGACAGACGGCCGAAGCACGGGGGTTTTACGAGACATTGGGGTTTTCGGCAGATGAGAAGTGGGCGATGACTTTGCGCCGCGCACCTTTGCGACAGGTGTGAGGGCGCAGCAAGGTGCGCCTTGCGAAAGGGCCGTCCTGAACAAAAAAAGGCGCACTCGAGGTGCGCCTTAGAACGTTGTTCCATGTCTTGTCGCGTTCAGGCGTCGTTGCCCTTGGCCGGCAGGGCTTCGGCCAGTTCCTCGAACGCCTGACCGGAAGCGACAAGGCAGGTCATGCCATTCGGTGTCGTCACAGTGATCGTCCATGTGCCGGTATCTTCGGAGGCAAACACCTCGATCACGGCGTTGTTTGCGCCCAGTCCCATGGACTGTCGGGTTTCGCCATACCCTTCGGCCAGGCGGTTCACCACCAGGTCACGGGGTCCGCAATTGCGGTTCTGCTGCGCCTGGGCTGTTCCAGCCAGTGCCACGTTGAACACGGCGGCCGCGGCCAGTGCGCCCTTGATCATCCAATTCGTCGTGCGTTTCATCACGTTCAGCCTTTCAACAAAAAGGCATCACCACAGGTCATCTGGCCAGCCGGCTTCCCGGCGATGACCGGGCAAGCCCGGTTCACTTCTGGCCGATCCCCCCTTCCGTACAGTGTTCAGCGGCCCTGCCGAAACGGCCCTCCCGGGGAAATCGGAACGGGGAGAGCCTGCACGCCGACATTGAAGTATTGGTTAACGGCCCGCACGGTGATCGCTGCAATTTGACAGATTTCCTTAAATTCTGTGCAACGCGGCCCGAATAATGCTGCGATGCGGCATATTGGGTCTTGAACAATCTGGAAAATAATGCCCCTTTCCGCGCAATATTATGTCCGACACAGGATCCATCATGTCCCTTGCACGCCCGCTTCGTTCCGTCCTTTACATCCCTGCTTCCAAGCCGCGCGCGCTGGACAAGGCACGCGGCCTGCCGGTGGATGCCATCATCTTTGACCTCGAAGACGCGGTAGCCGCAGAAGAGAAAGAGACCGCGCGCGGCACGCTTGCCGACGCACTGGCGCAGGGCGGATATGGCGACCGGATGCGGATCATCCGGATCAACGCACTTGATACACAATGGGGCGAAGCGGATGCGATTGCCGCACGGGACATGGGGGCCGATGCCGTCCTGCTGCCCAAGGTGAATGGCCCGGCCGATCTGGACCGTCTGGCTGAACGAACCGGTGACGCACCGCTGTGGGCCATGATGGAAACCCCGCTGGGGTGCCTGAATGCCGCGGCCACCGCCGCGCACCCGCAGTTGCACGGCATGGTGATGGGCACCAACGACCTGGCGAAAGAGGCGCAGACCCGGTTCCGTCCCGACCGTTTGCCGCTGCAGACCGGGCTGGGCCTGTGCCTGCTCGCCGCCAAGGCGCATGGCTGCGCCATCGTCGACGGTGTCTACAATGCGTTCAAGGATGACGACGGGCTGGCTGTCGAATGCGCGCAGGGCCGCGATATGGGATTTGACGGCAAGACGCTGATCCACCCCGCCCAGGTCGACATTTCGAACGCCGCCTTTTCCCCGTCCGACGAAGAAATCGACCTGGCCCGCCGCCAGATCGCGGCCTTCGAAGAGGTCGAGGCCAGCGGTCAGGGCGTGGCGGTCGTGGATGGACGGATCGTCGAGAACCTGCATATCGTGACCGCACGCGAAACCCTCGCCAAGGCCGAGGCCATCGCGGCCATGGCGGAAGGATAACATATGTATTGGATCATCTTGGTGCTGGGTGTCGCCCTGTGGTGGGCGGCGCACCTGTTCAAACGGATCGCGCCCGCGCGGCGTGCGTCCATGGGCGACGCGGGCAAGGGCGCGGTGGCTGCAGCTTTGGCCCTGTCCATCATCTTGATGGTGGTGGGCTATCGCGCGGTGGAGTTCGTTCCGGTCTGGTATCCGCCCGCCTGGACGGTACACGCCAACAACCTGGCCATGCTGATCGCGATCTATATGCTCAGCCCCGCGCCAAAGCGCGGGCGCCTGTTGCAGGGGATGCGGCACCCGATGCTGACGGGGTTCGGCATCTGGGCGGCGGCGCACCTGTTGGTGAATGGTGATGCGGCGTCGATCCTGATGTTTGGCGGCCTGCTGGCCTGGGCCATCGTCACGCCCCGCATCATCAACGCGGCCGAGCCGGAATGGCAGCCGGCCACGGGGGGCAGCTATGCCAAGGACGGCATGTTCCTGGTCGGATCAGTGATCCTGCTGGGGCTGATCGGCTGGGTCCACAACTGGCTGGGCGTCTGGCCGTTCCCGGGATAAGCACATGAAACTCTACCGTTTTCTGTCCGAAGAGGACACGGCCGCCTTTTGTCACAAGGTCACGGCAGCGTTGAATTCAGGGTGGGAGTTGCACGGTAGTCCGACCCAGACGTGGGACCACGCGGCGGGCGTGATGCGTTGCGGACAGGCCGTGATCAAGGACGTGCCCGGCACCTATACCCCCGACACCAAGCTGGGAGAGCAGTGAGCATGGCCAAGACCAATCCGGGCCGCTTTTTCGAGGATTACCGCGTGGGCGAGGTCATCGACCACGCCGTGCCACGCACCGTGGGGGCGGGCGAGCGGGCGCTGTACCACGCGCTCTATCCTGCACGGCATGCGTTGTCGTCGTCGGACGCCTTTGCACAGGCCTGTGGGCTGCCCGCGTCGCCGCTGGATGACCTGATCGCGTTTCATACGGTGTTCGGCAAAACGGTGCCCGACATCTCGCTGAATGCGGTGGCGAACCTAGGCTATGCCGAGGGGCGCTGGCTTGCTCCCGTCTGGCCCGGCGATACGCTGCGGTCGCGGTCCGAGGTGATCGGGCTGAAGCAGAATTCCAACGGCAAGACCGGCGTGGTCTGGGTGCGGACAACGGGACTGAACCAGCGTAACAAAGAGGTGCTGAGCTATGTGCGTTGGGTCATGGTGCGCAAGGGCGATGTGGATACCGCAGCCCCCGAGACGGTCGTGCCGGAGCTGGCGGACGCGGTGACCGCGGACAGCTTGCGCGTGCCGGATGGCCTGACCTTTGACGGTTATGATTTCGGGCTGGCGGGCGAGCCGCACCGCTGGGGGGATTACGCAGTCGGCGAACAGATCGACCACGTGGACGGCGTCACGATCGAAGAGGCCGAGCACATGATGGCGACACGCCTGTGGCAGAACACGGCCAAGGTGCATTTCGACACGTCGGCGCGCCCGGACGGGACGCGGTTGATCTATGGCGGCCACGTGATTTCGATGGCGCGGGCGCTGTCGTTCAACGGGCTGGCAAATGCGCAGATGATCGCAGGCCTGAATGCCGGGGCGCATGCCAACCCGTGCCTGGCCGGCGATACGGTGCGCGCCTGGTCCGAGGTGCTGGACAAGACCGAAACGGGCACGCGGGGTGTGGGGGCGCTGCGCCTGCGGCTGGTGGCGACAAAGGGGGCGGAGCCCTTTGTCTTGCGGGGCGCGGATGGCAGGTATCTGCCCGAGGTGCTGTTGGATCTCGACTATTGGGCACTGATCCCGGTCTGAGGATGCCGGGGTGACGCGCGTTCTGACGAACGACGCCCCACCCGCCATCCCATACTGCCGTCACACGGTTTTCACTTGTCATGTGCCACGATCTGCATCTTGATCGGGCTATGAGACATTTGATCTGTACCGCCCTCCTGTGCCTGCCCACGTCCCTGACCGCTGCACCCCTGTGCGACATGGGTGGGGCCGATGTTTTGCCCGTGTTCGAAGACCCCAAGGCCGCGTTTCTGGCCGGTGACTTCCAGCGCTTCGGTGAAGTGACGTCGGCGCTGTTCACGAACGGGATTGCGGCCTATGGCGATGCTCTCGACAGGATGGCCGAGCTGTTTCCCGACGGCTTCGACAGTTGCCAGACGGTGGTGCAGCGCCGTGATCTGGGCGGCATGGCCCAGGAAGTGATCACCTTCAACACACAGGCGCACGCGGCGCCGATGTCCGTCTATCTTCTGGCGACCCCGATCCGGGGCGAGATGTCGATCACCTATGTGAACTTCAACACCAAGATGATCGAGGTGTTGGACAACCTGCGATGAACGCGTTTCGGGCGGCCTGTGCAGTGGCGTGGCTGGGCGCTGCACCTGTGGCGGCCTGCGATCTGGCGCTGCTGCTGGCGGTTGACGTGTCCGGATCCGTGGACAAACAGGAATACCGCACCCAGATGGACGGGCTGGCCGCAGCCTTGCGTGACGGGATCGTGGCCGATGCGCTGGTTGCGCAGCGCGCGCAGGTGGCGCTGGTGCAGTGGACCGGTGCGTCGCGGCAGCGCATGACGCTGCAATGGACCGACATGGGCAGCTACGCGCAGGTGCTGGAATTTGCCGACCGCATCGCCGAGGACCCGCGTGTCTGGCGCAACTACTCGACCGCCATCGGCGAGGCGCTGAGCATCGCGCGCGCCGCGTTTCAGGACGTGCCGCACTGCGCACGCAAGGTCATCGACGTGTCCGGCGACGGCGTGTCGAACGAAGGCATCGCACCTGACACCCAGCGCGCTGCCATGAATGCCGCAGGCATCATCGTCAATGCGCTTGCCATCGAAACGGACAGCACGGACCTGACGGCTTATTTCTTTGAAAATCTGATCACGGGGCCGGGGGCATTCGTCGTGACTGCAAATGGGTTCGAGGACTACCCCGAACAGATCAGGCGCAAGCTGCAACGAGAGACAACGAAACAGGCGGTTGACCTGTTTCGGTGACCTTTTTGTGATCACGGCAATTTGCAGCGTGATCACAAACTGCATCAATTGTTCAAATGCGCCAAAAAACCGCGCCATCTGTGACGGTGTGGCGCGTGACTCGTCCTGAAAAAACAGTATCAAAGGACAACGCTTTCAAAAGGACGCAACATGGCTGACGTCAACCGGGGCAATCGCCCGCTATCACCGCATCTGACCATCTATCGCCCGCAGCTGACGTCGATGACGTCGATCCTGACGCGGATCACGGGCAATGCGCTGCTGATTTCCGCGCTGCTTGTGGTGTGGTGGTTCCTGGCCGCCGCGACCTCGCCCGACGCATTCGCCGTCGCCAATGGTGTGCTGACCAGCGTCTTTGGCAAGCTGGTGCTTATCCTGTCGCTTTGGGGTCTTTGGTATCACACGCTGGCGGGCGTTCGGCACATGATCTGGGACAACGCCGTGGGGCTGGACCTGGACACAGCATACAAGATGGGGTGGGCCGTCATCGGCGGCTCCTTCGTCCTGACCCTGTTCACCATCGCCGTGATCTGAGGAGGCTGACATGCGCTATCTGACCGACCGCAAACGCGCCGTGGGCATGGGCTCTGCCAAGACCGGCACCGATCATTTCTGGCGGGTCAAGGTGCAATCCTTTGCGCTGCTGATCCTGATCCCGCTTTTCGTCTTCACCTTTGGCCCGATGATCGGCGAAAGCCACGCCGAGGTTGTCGCCTATTTCTCCCGGCCGTTCCCGGCGATCGTGGCGGCCCTGACCATGGTGGTCACCTTCATGCACTTCAAGGACGGTGTTCAGGTGCTGATCGAGGACTACGTTCACGGAACAGCGCAGAAAGTGGCGATCCTTGCCATGATCTGCGTCAGCTACGCGGCAGCGGCGACCGGGCTTTTCGCCATCGCCCGCATCGCTCTCTAAAGCCAAAGGAGGCAAGTCCATGGCTGCATATGATTACGAAACCCACGAATACGACGTCGTGGTTGTTGGTGCCGGTGGCGCGGGTCTGCGGGCCACGCTGGGCATGGCCGAACAGGGGCTGCGCACGGCCTGCGTGACAAAGGTGTTCCCGACCCGGTCGCACACCGTGGCTGCACAGGGCGGCATCGCCGCCAGCCTGGGCAACATGGGTCCCGACAGTTGGCAATGGCACATGTACGACACGGTCAAGGGATCGGACTGGCTGGGTGACACCGACGCGATGGAATACCTGTCGCGTGAGGCGCCCAAGGCCGTGTACGAACTGGAACATTACGGCGTGCCGTTTTCCCGGACCGAAGAGGGCAAGATCTATCAACGCCCGTTCGGTGGCCACACAACCGAATACGGTGAAGGCCCCCCCGTGCAGCGCACCTGTGCCGCCGCGGACCGGACCGGGCACGCGATCCTGCACACGCTGTACGGCCAGAGCCTCAAGAACAACGCGGAGTTCTACATCGAGTATTTCGCCATCGACCTGATCATGTCCGAGGACGGCGTGTGCCAGGGCGTGCTGTGCTGGAAACTGGATGACGGCACCATGCACCTGTTTGCCGCCAAGATGGTCGTGCTGGCCACGGGCGGCTATGGCCGCGCCTATTTCAGCGCCACGTCTGCGCATACCTGCACCGGCGACGGCGGCGGCATGACGGCCCGTGCGGGCCTGCCGCTACAAGACATGGAATTCGTGCAGTTCCACCCCACCGGCATCTATGGCTCGGGCTGCCTGATCACCGAAGGCGCGCGGGGCGAGGGCGGATACCTCACCAACTCCGAAGGCGAGCGGTTCATGGAACGCTACGCGCCCACCTACAAGGACCTGGCCAGCCGCGACGTGGTTTCGCGCTGCATGACCATGGAAATCCGCGAGGGTCGCGGCGTCGGGGCCGAAGCGGATCACATCCACTTGCACCTCAACCACTTGCCGCCCGAGACGCTGGCCGAACGGCTGCCGGGCATCAGCGAGTCTGCGCGCATCTTTGCCGGCGTGGACCTGACCAAGGAACCGATCCCGGTGCTGCCGACAGTGCACTACAACATGGGCGGCATTCCAACGAACTACTGGGGCGAAGTGCTGGCCCCGACCAAGAATGACCCCAACGCCGTGGCCCCCGGCCTGATGGCCGTGGGCGAGGCGGGCTGCGCGTCGGTCCACGGCGCGAACCGCCTTGGATCGAACTCGCTCATCGACCTTGTGGTGTTTGGCCGCGCGGCGGCGATCCGGGCCAAGGACGTGGTGGATGCAGACGCCCCCGTGCCTACGCCCAACCAACGGTCGATCGAGGCGGCGTTCAGCCGGTTCGACGGGCTGCGTTATGCCGGTGGCCACGTGCCCACTGCGGAACTGCGGCTTGAGATGCAAAAGACCATGCAGCAGGACGCAGCCGTCTTCCGCACCGACAAGACGCTGGCCGAAGGTCAGGAAAAGATGGAAGGGGTCGCAGGCAAGATCAGCGACCTCAAGGTATCGGACACCTCATTGGTGTGGAACTCGGACCTGATGGAAACGCTGGAACTGACCAACCTGATCCCCAACGCAGTGGCCACGGTCACGGCAGCGGCGGCGCGCAAGGAAAGCCGTGGTGCCCACGCCCACGAGGATTACCCCGACCGCGACGACGAGAACTGGCGCAAGCACAGCCTTGTCTGGTTCAAGGGCAACGCGGCCAGCCTGGGCTATCGCGGGGTGATCACCCAGCCCCTGACCAGCCACAATGACGGCGGCATCGACCTGAAAAAGATCGCCCCCAAGGCACGGGTCTATTGATGGTCCTGCGGAGCGTTCGGGAATGATGCGTGGCGTGGCTCTGGCATCGCTTGTGGCGCTGACCGGCTGCCAGGAAGCAAGCCAAGCAGTGGACGACGTCGCCCGCCGCAGCGCCAAGGCTGCGGTGGCCGAGACGCTTGTCACCCGCTTTCCATCCGTGCCCAAGGCCGCGGTGACCCCGTTCACCGACTGCGTGATCGACAACGCCACCGCCCGCGAAATCGGCGAATTCGCCAAGGACGCCGTGATCGGTGTTTCCGAAACAACCGCCGCTCTGGTCACATCCGTGCTGCAGCGCCCCGAGACACAAACCTGTATTGCCCGGGCCGGCCTTGCCGCCCTGGCCGCGTGAAAGGAGAACCGACATGGTCCAACTGACGCTCCCGAAAAATTCCCGCATCCAGACGGGCAAGACGTGGCCCAAGCCCGAAGGGGCCACCAACCTGCGCAAGTTCCAGATTTACCGCTGGAACCCCGATGACGGCAAGAATCCGCAGGTCGACACCTATTGGGTCGATATGGACACGTGCGGCCCGATGGTTCTGGACGCGCTGATCAAGATCAAGAACGAGATCGACCCGACCCTGACCTTTCGCCGGTCCTGTCGCGAGGGGATCTGCGGGTCCTGTGCCATGAATATCGACGGCATCAACACGCTGGCCTGTATCTATGGCATGGACGAGGTCAAGGGCGACGTAAAGATCTATCCTCTGCCGCACATGCCGGTGGTCAAGGACCTGATCCCGGACCTGACCCATTTCTACGCCCAGCACGCCAGCATCATGCCGTGGTTGGAAACCAAGACGAACCGCCCCGCCAAGGAGTGGCGCCAGTCGATCGAGGACCGCAAAAAGCTGGACGGCCTGTATGAATGCGTGATGTGCGCGTCCTGCTCGACCTCCTGCCCGAGCTACTGGTGGAACGGCGACCGTTACCTTGGGCCGGCGGCGCTGCTGCACGCCTATCGCTGGATCATCGACAGCCGGGATGAGGCGACGGGCGAGCGGCTGGATGACCTTGAGGATCCGTTCAAACTGTACCGCTGCCACACAATCATGAACTGCGCCAAGACCTGCCCCAAGGGTCTGAACCCGGCCGAGGCGATCGCCAACATCAAGAAGATGATGCTGGAACGCACCGTGTGAGGGATTGAGGTGTCCCAGGATGGGACACCTTCCAGCCTTATGTTTATCAACGGGTTACAGCGGCGGTTTCACCGGCTGTTTGGAAATTGCGCCGCGCGGGTGTTGGGCGAAAAGAACCCGGAAGCTCAGGTATCCCGGGTCTCGACCATCGCTTTGAACCCTTTGCGCACGTCCAGAAGTCGTGCTGCTCGCAGCGCAGCGTAGGCTGCATTCGCGCACGAACTTGTGATGCCAAACGTAGCGAAACCCGGACGTTTCTGACGTCCGGAAAAAATCCAGAGCTACGCGTTGTCAGGTCGTGCAATAAACCGGACTTTGCACAACGCGCTTCCAACCTCCGCTCTTTGCAGCGCTAGCTCAAACGGCACCCAGACCAATTATGCTTCGAGCCTGAGCGCAGGTCGCAACCGGGCGCATGTTTCGGTCACAAATCTCCACGACCCGACGAACCAGGGCGGCATTTGAAGACGCCAGCGTCGACTTATCGAGCCTGACGTTGTCTTCTAGGCCCGTGCGGGCATGGCCGCCCGATGAAACGGCCCATTCGTTCAATACGATTTGCGACGCACCTATGCCCGCCGCACACCATGGAGCATCCGGACCAAACAACCGTTCGACCGTTTCCACATAGAAGTCAAAGACGTGACGGTCCGCGGGCATCGCGTTCTTAACCCCCATCACGAATTGTACATAAGGCGTGTCGGCAATCAGGCCCTCCTTGTGCATCGCGGCAGCCTTGAGGATATGGGACAGATCGAACGCCTCGATTTCCGGCTTGATCCCATATGTTTTCATTTCAGACGCAAGCCAGTCCACGAGGTCCGGCGGGTTTTCATATACCCGCGTCGGAAAATTGTTCGATCCGACCGACAAAGACGCCATGTCTGGCCTGAGGGGCAGCATGCCGCCGCGTGTCTTGCCCGCACCCGAACGCCCGCCGGTGGAAAACTGTATGATCATTCCGGGGCAGTGCTTTTCCACGCCCTCCTTGAGGCGCGCAAACTTGTCGGGGTCGCTAGAAGGCGTCTGATCGTCGTTGCGCACATGCGCATGCACGATGGATGCACCGGCCTCATAGGCCTCGTGCGTGCTTTCGACCTGTTCCGAGACGGTAATCGGTACAGCGGGGTTGTTGGCTTTCGTCGGCAACGATCCGGTGATTGCCACACATATGATGCAGGGCGTGTTCATGTCGCCGGTGCAAGCACGAAATCGTGGATCACTTCGTAGAAGGGCCCGTCAAAGCCTGCCGCCTTGATCCGTTCCGGATCCTCGACCCGTTCAAAACTGGCCAAGAGGCTTTCCTTTACGCCGAACACCGCGTCGGAGTGGATGTAGGGATCGTCCGGGTCGAAGATATGGGTGACCAGGGTCTCGAACCCGTCGGCTTCGAGAATGTAATGCAGATGCGCAGGCCGATACGGGTGACGACCCAGCTTTGCCAGCATCTTGCCCACCGGACCATCATCGGGGATGGGGTAGAATTTCGGTTTCACGCCCTTGAAATGATAGGTGCCATCAGCGCCGGTGCGGAACACGCCACGCAGGTTGAAATCGGGCTGAAGACCCTTTTGCTGGACGTCGTAGAACCCTTCGTCATTGGCCTGCCAGACGTCGATCTTGGCGGCGTTGATGGGGTTGCCCTGCGTATCCAGGATGCGGCCCCTGACCAGCATCGGTTCCCCTTTTTGGTCCAGGCAGATGTCCGCGCCCATTGGCAATTCCGGCGCGTCGTCTACGTGAAACGGGCCCAGCACCGTCGATTCCGACGCGCCGGACGGTTTGCGGTTGTTGATGGCGTCCACTAGCATCGACACGCCCAGCACGTCAGACAGCAAGATGAATTCCTGCCGCCAGTCGTTGCACATGTGGCCAACCCCGGTCAGGAACTGGATCGCCTCGAACCATTCGTCCTGCGTGGGTTCGATTTCCTTTACGGCGGCGTGCAGGTGGCGGGTGATCACCGCCATCACTTCGGCCAAGCGGGCATCCTTGGCGGCGGCGTTCCGGCTGGTGACGACGTCGGCCGAGTTCTCTTCGGTGAAATATCCGGTCTCTGACATGGTACCCTCACTTGGCCAGGATTTGCATCAGGACGCGGCGAAGTTCGGCCTGCGGATCGTCCGGCAGGCCGTCGTGACGCCAGCACACATGTTGGTCGGGCCGTGTCAGGATACACCCGGCATCACCCACTTCGCGGGCCCGCGCCCAGTCCCCCACGTGGTCGATGTATGTCTGGCGTGGTCCGATGACATGGGCTTCGATCTTTATACCCAGGTCTTCGGCCAGCTTGGCCGCGGCATCCGCCCAGGCCTCGCCGCCCAGCCCGGTGAACACGGTGAATGCACCATGCCCGGCCAGATCAAGCGTTGAATGCTTGCCGCCGTGTTCATCGAACAGCCATGTGTGCGGGATACGGGCGCCCGGCCACGTGGTCGGCTGGTAGTGCAGGTCGGAATCGAGTTTGAAGTCCGGTTCCATCTGACCGTCCGCGACGATGGCGTCAGAGGCATAGCGCTGGTTCATCTCGACGCCGTGGGCGTCAAATTCGTACTTCTTGAACGCAATCGCTTCGTTCAATGCCGCGCGCTGGGCCTCGGCGGCGGAATCGGTGCCGCAGCGGGCATCCATGTTGGCCTTGATCTTGTCGATATCGGTGCCGCCGGTCATCCCCAGCGCTTCAAAGATGGGGCCGAACTCGGCAATGGACTGGTTGGCACGGGTGACAATCTGTTTTGCCACCGGCGCACGTTCGGTGGTGTAGCTGTCCAGCAACCGCTCGCCTGCCTGACCCTTCAGTACCGCCGCCAGCTTCCATGCCAGGTTAAAGCTGTCCTGGATCGAGGTGTTGGACCCCAGCCCGTTCGACGGCGGATGGCGGTGGGCGGCGTCACCCATGATGAACACACGGCCCGACGACATCTTTTCGGCATAGGCGTTGTTCACGGTCCATGTATTGGCGCTGAGCAGGTCGATTTCCAACTCCGGATCGCCGACCAGTTGGCGCGCCACGTCGGTGGCCATCTTCTCGTCCACTTCGGGCGCGGGTTCGTTGATGTCGTAACCCCAGACGATCAGCCATTCGTTCCACGGCCGGATCATGCGGACCAGACCCATGCCGATGCCGCCGACATCCGCGCCGGGCTGCATCACCCAATAAAGGACGGACGGACGGTGTGCCACGTACTTGCTGAGATCCGCCTTGAACAGGATGTTCATCGACCCGCCGACACCCATCTGGCCTGCAATCGGCAGGCCCTCGTTCTCGGCCACCAGCGAATTGCCGCCATCCGCGCCGACCAGGTAACGGGACCGGATCGTGATGTTCTGCCCGGTCAGGCGGTCACGGCATGTGGTGGTGACGCCCTCGGCATCCTGCACGTGACTCAGGTACTCGGTACTCATGCGGGCCTGCGTGCCGCGCGAACAGGCGGTCTTGAACAGCAGCGGCTCCATCATGGTCTGGGGCAGATCGTTCATGAAGGTGGGCGAGGACAGCAGATGCTCGGCCTTGGACAGTGGGTGCGTGCCCCAGCTTTTCATGCGGCCGATCTCTTCGCCGGCCAGGCTCTCGCAAAACACGTTCTCGCCCATCAGTTCCTGCTCGGTGGCGAACATGTATGCCTCGTCCTCGACCTCGCGGCCCAGATCGCGCAGCACCTCCATGGTGCGCTGGTTGGTGATGTGGGCGCGCGGGGTGTTGGCCAGCCACCGATAGCGGTTGATGGCCATGTTCTCGATCCCGTAGGTCGACAACAGCGCCGCGGTGGCGGACCCGGCCGGGCCGGTCCCGATGATAAGCACGTCTGTTGTGATGTCGGCCATGTTCAATCCTCCAATTGATCGAGCTTGCCACCGGTCAGGCGGCGGCGAATGGGAAACAGATGCGCGCCCGTGCGTTCGGAGATCAGGCCCCAAAGCCCGCGCGGAGCGACAAGCATGATGACAATGGCCAGAACGCCCAGGGTCATCAGATACCAACTGCCGAAATCGGCCAGCAGCGATTGCAGCGCGAAAAAGATCAGCACACCCAGGATCGGGCCTTCGATCGTGCCGATCCCGCCGATGACGACGATAAAGATCACATAGGCCGTCCAGTCGGTGACGCTAAAGGCCGCGTCGGGCGAAATGCGCGCCTTCTGCATATAGATCAGCCCGCCCGCCAGCCCGGTGCCAAAGGCGGAGGTCAGGAAAACGACCCACTTCATGCGGCCCGCATCCACACCGACGGACCGGGCGGCTTCGGTGTTGTCGCGCACGGCGGCCAGTGCCAGACCACGGCGGGTGCGCAACAGCCAGTAGATGCCGCCGATCGTTGCCAATGCCAGGGCAAGGGCCAGCCAATAGGCGAGTATGTCCCGCGCGGCCGACGTCTTGACGTCAAACAGGGCCTTGATGGCATCGGTAAACCACATCTCGCGGGTGGCGGAACGGGGCAGGGACGTGCCTGTACCGCCGCCCAACGTCTTCCATTGCGCGACGAGCAGGCGAAACACCTCAGCTGTGACCCATGTGCCGATGGCGAAATACGCCCCATTCAGGCGGAACGCGAAAAAGGCGGTGGGGATGGCGATGACGAACGCGGCAACGCCCGCCAGCAGGATGGCCGGAACCGGATCAAGCCCCCACAGGATCACCGCCCCGAACAGCGCATAGGCACCCATCCCGACAAAGGCCTGCTGACCGATGGAAACCAGCCCGCCATAGCCCGCAAGCAGGTTCCAGAACTGCGCAAGCACCAGCATGGTCAGGATAAAGAACAGATCCTGTATCGTGCTGCGCCCCGCAAAGAACGGCAGCGCAATCAGGACAAGAATGGCAATCGCCGCCAGAACGCTGAACGCGGTGGACGCACGGGTGCGGGTTTGAACGGAATAAACCATCATCAGTCATGCGCCCTTGGAAACAGGCCCCGGGGGCGCACCAGCAGCACCGCAAGGAACGCCAGATGACCCGCAAGGATTTGCCATTCGGGATTCAGCGCCGCGCCGACGGTCTGGGCCACGCCGATGATGATCCCGCCCACCAGCGTGCCCCAAAGCGATCCCAGCCCGCCAATGATCACCGCCTCGAACGCATAGATCAGGCGCGCAGGGCCAACATTCGGGTCGAAATTGGCGCGAAGCCCCAGGTACAGCGCGGCGATGGCCACAATGACCAGCGCGATGCCGGTCGCCGTCGCAAAGATGTTGGCCGGTTTGATGCCCATCAGGCTGGCTGTGACCGGATCGTCCGATGTGGCGCGGAACGCGCGGCCCAGCGACGTGCGATAGAACAATTGGTTCAACCCCACGATCACCGCAATGGCCGAGGCAAAGGTAAGCAGCGGCATGACGCCAAGGTTCAGCGGACCCAACGATACCGACGCGGTTGTCAGCGCATCGGTCGGCAGGCGCTGGCTGTCGGCGGAAAATCCCTCCAGCAGCGCGTTCTGCAACACGATGGACAGCCCGAATGTCACCAGCAGCGGCGGCAGGATGTCGTCGCCCAGGGTCCGGTTCAGCAGGAATTTCTGCAACGCCCAGCCAAAGGCGAACATGACCGGCATGGCGACCAGCAGCGCCACAAAGGGCGGCAGCCCCAACAGCGTCACCAGCACCAGGATCAGATAGGCCCCCATGACGATCAGGTCGCCATGGGCAAGGTTCACCAGCCGCATGATCCCGAACACAAGGCTCAGCCCCGCCGCAAACAGGGCATAAAGCCCCCCCAGCAGGATGCCCTGCACAATCGTGTCGACCCAGATCATTGTCCCGCTCCGAAATAGGCGTCGTGGATGGCGTCGCGGCTCAGGTCGGACGGGGTGCCCGTCAGCGTCACGCGCCCCTCCATCATGCAATAGACCCGGTCGGCCACGGCCATGGCCTGTCCGATATCCTGTTCCACGACGATGATGCTGGCCCCGGCGTCCTGGATGGCCGGCACGGCCTTGTAGATGTCCTTGATGACGACCGGTGCCAGGCCAAGGCTGATCTCGTCACACAGCAGCACCCGCGGATTGCTCATCAATGCGCGGCCAATGGCGACCATCTGCTGTTGGCCGCCCGACAGGGCGGTGCCGGGGTTGTTGCGGCGGTCCTTCAGGATGGGGAACAGATCATAGATCGTTTCCAGCGACCAATGCCCACCGGTCTTGCGCCCATACGCGCCAATCAGCAGGTTTTCCTCGACCGTCAGCGACGGAAACAGCTTGCGGCCTTCCGGCACCATGGCCACGCCCTGCGCCATGATCTCGTCTGCGGGCAGGGTGCCGATGCTGGCCGCGTCAAAACGAACCATATCGGGGGCGTTTTGCAACACACCGGCAATGGACCGCATCAGCGTCGTCTTGCCCGCCCCGTTCGCACCAATGATCGCCACGGTCTCGGCTTTGTTCAGCGTGATGTCGACGCCAAAGAGGGCCTGAAAATCACCGTAATGGGCTGTAAGGTCTTTGGTTTCCAGCAACGGCATCAGATATCAATACCCAGGTAGATTTCCTTGACCTCTTTGGATTCCATGATCTCGTCCGGGTTACCGATCCCGATGACCTTGCCGAAGTCGAGCACAAGCAGCCGTTCCACAACCGAGGTCAGCGCATGCAGCACATGTTCGATCCAGATGATCGTGAC
>JBCBFX010000081.1:0-17012 GCA_038527345.1 Pseudomonadota bacterium
GTCGCCATAATCCACGATCATCCGCTCGGACATGACGTCAAAGGGCCAGCCGTAGGGCGCATCGGGGGCCTGCAGGCTCGACGCCTCGCGGATCGCCCGCGGCCCCAGCCGGGTGCCGGGGCGGTTGGTCACGGCCTGATCGAACGGCACGCCGGTTACGGCAATGTCCACACCGTCCAGATCCTTGGTATAGCGGCGGCGCATGAACGAAGTGGCCCCGCCAAAGGTCATTTCAAAGGACGGCCCGCGCGGGTCCTCGCGGGTAAAGGCATGGTCGATCTGGGTTTTCGCGTCTTCTAGGGCCATGTCGGTCCCGATCCCTCTTCATCTTGCCAGGAAAACTCCGGGGTGAGGCGCGCATGCGCCGAGGGGCAGCGCCCCTTTTTTCACGTCACCCCACAGGCTGCGCCGTCTCCACGATCCGGGCCAGGAATGACGCACCAATCGGCGCAATCTCGTCGTTGAAATTGAACTTGGCGTTGTGCAGGCCCGGCCCCGCGCCCGCGCCCAGAAACAGGTAGGCCCCGGGCCGTTCCTGAAGCATATAGGCAAAATCCTCTGCGCCCGCGACCTTGTCGATATCGTCCTGCACCGGCGCTTCGCCCGCGACCTCGCGCGCCACACCTGCGGCAAAGGCCGTCTGGTCCGGGGCATTCACCGTCGCCGGGTATCCGTGTTCATAGGTCAGCTGTGCCTCGACCCCGTAGGCGGCGGCCGTGCCCGCCACGATTTCGCCCAAGCGGCGTTCGACCATGGCCTTGACCTGCGCATCGAAGGTGCGGACCGTGCCGTTGATCATCGCGGTTTCCGGGATCACGTTGTTGACGGTGCCGGTGTGGATCTGCGTGACCGACACCACCAGATCCTGCCCGGTGTCGTGATTGCGGCTGACAATGGTCTGGATCGCCGTGACGATGCCGCAGGCGGCCACCACCGGGTCGATGGTTTCGTGCGGCATGGCCCCGTGGCCGCCGCGCCCTGTCACGTCGATGGTGAAGGTGTCCACCGCCGCCATGATCGGCCCCGACGTGGTAAAGAACCCGCCCCGCTCCAGCCCCGGCACGTTGTGCAGCGCATAGACCTGCGCGATGTCGAACCGGTCCATGATCCCCGCGCGGCACATCACGTCGGCCCCGCCGCCCTCTTCTTCGGCGGGCTGAAAGATCAGCGCGACACGGCCCGTGAACTTCCGCGTCTCGGCCAGGTAGTGCGCGGCCCCCAGCAGCATCGCGGTGTGTCCGTCATGGCCGCAGGCGTGCATCTTGCCCGGGTGGGTCGACGCATAGTCCACGCCCGTCTCTTCGGTGATCGGCAGCGCATCGAAATCGGCGCGCAGCCCGATGGTCGGGCCGTCGCCCTGCCCGTTGATGATCGCCACGATGCCCGTTTGCGCGATACCATCGTGGATTTCATCGACCCCGATCGCTTCCAATCGCGCCTTGATAAAGGCCGCCGTCTTGGGACAGTCGAACCCCAGTTCCGGGATCGTGTGCAGGTGCTGCCGCCACGCGGTCATCTGCGGGTCAAGGTCGCCGATGCGGTTGATGATCGCCATGGGTGGACTCCTGTTCGGGGGATGGGTCAGATGCAGCAAACCTGAAACGGCGGGGGGCTGCAATGGGCGATGATCTGATACATGACCGCGAGGCCGGGATCGAACGCCTGATCGAGATCATGCGCCGCCTGCGCGATCCGGACACCGGCTGCCCCTGGGACATTGAACAGACGTTCCAGACCATCGCCCCCTACACGATCGAAGAAGCCTATGAGGTGGCCGATGCCATCGAACGGCAGGACTGGCCCGAGTTGGAGGGCGAGTTGGGCGATCTGCTGCTGCAATCGGTCTATCATACCGCCATCGGCGAAGAGGCCGGGCATTTCAGCTTTCAGTCGGTGGTGACCAACATCTCGGACAAGATGGTGGCGCGCCATCCGCATGTCTTTGGCGACGAATCCCGCGACAAGTCCGCCGAACAGCAAACCCGCGACTGGGAAACGATCAAGGCCGCCGAGCGGCAAGGCAAGGCGCAGCGCGGCACGCTGGACGGGGTCGCGATGAACCTGCCCGCCCTGCTGCGCGCGGTAAAACTGCAGAAACGTGCGGCGCGGGTCGGGTTTGACTGGCCCGAAACCACCCAGGTCCTGGCCAAGATGACCGAAGAGGCCGCCGAACTGGTCGAGGCCCGCGACACCCTCGGCCACGACGAGGTGGTCGAGGAAATGGGCGACCTGCTGTTCGTCATGGCCAATCTTGCCCGGCATCTGGACGTCGACCCCGAAGAGGCGCTGCGCAAGACCAACGCCAAGTTCACACGCCGCTTTGCCCGGATCGAGGCCGCGCTGGCGGACCGCGGCAAACGGCCCGTCGATAGCGATCTGGAGGAAATGGACGCGCTGTGGGATCAGGTGAAGGCGGCGGAAAAGGCCCCCGGGAACGGGGGCTGACCCTCAGCCCAAAACGATCCCGTCCATCGCCGCCAGGCGCGACAGGTCGGCATAGTAGCGTTGCTGCCATACCCGTTCTTCTTCATCGGAAAAGGTCGCGAACCCGCGTGGGTCCCGGTCTGTGCCATGCGTCTCGATCACGGCCTTCCAAGTCGCGCGGTCCAGCTTGTCGCCCGCATGATAGCGCGCCTGCAACGCCTCCAGCGCGGCATCCGTCGCGCTGACATTCACGTCCCTTGCAGGTTCAACCAGCGCGCCCCGCGGCAAGCCCGGCACCAGCCGCGCCAGCAGCGCGGCACTGGTGCCGCGCTTTTCGTAGGGCAGCACCGTCATCTGTTGCGGCCGCAGCGTGTCGCGCAGGACGGCAACCAGTTCGGGCCAGCCCCGGTCCATCCGCATGTAGTTGGGGCGCAAGGTGTCGAACGGGGGCACCGCGTTGTCCTCGGCCCGTTTGCGGTAGCCGCTGGCAAACAGTTGTCCATAAGAGCGCACGACCAGCACCACATGGGCGATGGTGCCGGGCCACGCGTCACGCATCACCTGCGCCCGCGCCTGTGCTGCCGGATAGAACAGACCTTGCATGAAATGCATCATGCGGCCGGGAATGTTTTCTTCGGACAGGATCATGTTCCGGCCCGCGCTGTGGTCGCTCAGGGTTCGGGCGACCTTGCGCGTGGGCGTCGCCAGATCCTCGTCCCTTGGTCCCGGCAACCGCAGGGCCAAAGTGCCCGATGGAATCCCGTCGCGCCCCGGGTACGCCACGGCCCATCCCGCCTGTTCCAGCATCCCGCGATTGTCGTGCAAGCACATCTGGAACGATGACGTTCCCGTGCGGTGTGCACCGGCATGAAGGTAAAGGGCCCGATCACTCATGCGCCCGCCCCTAGCCAGCCCGGCAGCCCCACGCAAGGATTTGCGCATCGCCCGTGTCGGGTTCTGGACAAGGGGTGCCCGACAGGCCACGGTGCGCGCGCAGTGAAAGGACACCCATGGCCCCCCGCAAGATCATCATCGACACAGACCCCGGCCAGGACGATGCCGTCGCCATCCTGCTGGCACTGGCCAGCCCGGACGAGATCGACGTGCTGGGCATCACCGCCGTTGCGGGCAACGTGCCGCTGGAACTGACGGCAAGAAATGCGCGCATTGTCTGCGAGTTGGCGGGCAAGGTTGATGTGCCGGTCCATGCCGGCTGCGACCGACCGCTGGGTCGCGATCTGGTGACTGCGGAACACGTGCACGGCAAGACCGGCCTTGATGGTCCGGACCTGCCCGACCCGACGATGCCGCTGGCCCAGGGCCATGCCGTCGACTTCATCATCCACGAATTGCGCCGCCACGCGCCGGGCACGGTCACCCTGTGCCCGCTGGGTCCGCTGACCAACATCGCCACGGCGCTGCAGCGCGCCCCCGACATCGCCGACCGTGTGCAGCAGATCGTGCTGATGGGCGGCGCCTATTTCGAGGTGGGCAACATCACGCCCGCGGCTGAATTCAACATCTATGTCGACCCGCAAGCCGCTGATATCGTGTTCAGGTCCGGCATCGATATTGTGGTGATGCCGCTGGATGTGACCCACAAGGCGCTGGTGACCAAACCCCGAAATGACGCGTTCCGCGCGCTGAACACACCCGTGGGCGTGGCCGTGGCGCAGATGACTGATTTCTTCGAACGGTTCGACAAGGAAAAATACGGCAGCGCCGGTGCGCCGCTGCACGATCCCTGCGTCACCGCCTACCTGATCCAGCCTGACCTGTTCACCGGACGGCACATCAATGTCGAGATCGAGACACAGTCGGAACTTACCCTCGGCATGACCGTCGCGGATTGGTGGCGGGTGACCGACCGCGCGCCCAACGCCACCTTTATCGGGGATATCGACGCCGACGGCTTCTTTGCCCTGCTCACCGAACGGCTGGGCCGGTTGTGAGTGCCGCGCTGACCCTTGCCGCGCCCGGGCACGCCGACAAGCTGCTGCCGCTGGTCGCCGCCTTTCATGCCGAGGCCGGGATCGAAATGACGGACACGGCGCGCGCCGCCGGCGTCATGCCGCTGCTTGACGGCATTCCCCACGGCGCAGCTTATCTGATCGGCCCGCCCCGTGCGCCCATCGGCTACGTCGTCGTGACCTTTGGCTGGTCCATCGAATTCGGCGGCATGGACGCGTTCATCGACGAAATCTACATCCGCCCCGGTGTGCGCGGGCGCGGCGTCGCCACCGAGGTGCTGATCGCCCTGCCCCGGGCCCTGTCCGGTGCCGGCGTCAAGGCCCTGCACCTCGAGGTCGACCGGGACAATGCCGCGGGCCAGAAACTGTATGCCAAGGCCGGGTTTCGCCTGCGCGACGGCTACCACCTGATGACCCGGCGGCTCTAGCCAAGCGGTGCGCGGCCCCTTATCTGCAAACCATGCACATCCCCTTTGACAACAGCTATGCCACCCTGCCCGACGGGTTCTATACCCGGCTTGATCCCACCCCGGTACGCGAGGCGCAGATGCTGGCCTGGAACGACGCGCTGGCTGCGGATCTGGGGATCGAGGGGCAAGACGCATCCGTATTCGCCGGAAACACCGTGCCCGAAGGTGCCGCACCCCTGGCCCAGCTGTATGCGGGCCACCAGTTCGGCAACTGGAACCCGCAACTGGGCGACGGGCGCGCGATTCTGCTGGGCGAAGTGATCGACCGATCCGGCACTCGCCGCGACATCCAGCTGAAGGGATCCGGCCCGACACCCTATTCCCGCATGGGCGACGGCCGCGCGTGGCTGGGTCCGGTGCTGCGCGAATATGTGGTCAGCGAGGCGATGCACGCCCTTGGCATTCCCACCACGCGGGCCTTGGCCGCCGTGGCCACGGGCGAGCCGGTCTATCGTGAACAGGGCGGTCTGCCCGGTGCCGTGCTGACGCGCGTGGCGGCCAGCCACCTGCGGGTCGGCACGTTCCAGGTCTTTGCCCATCGCGGACGGACCGATGACCTGCGCACCCTGACGGACTATGCCATCGCGCGCCACTATCCCGAGGCCGACGGGCCGATGGGGCTGCTGTCCGCGGTCTGCGCTGCACAGGCCGAACTGGTGGCGCACTGGATGTCCGTGGGCTTTATCCACGGCGTGATGAACACCGACAATTGCACCATCTCGGGCGAGACTATCGACTATGGCCCCTGTGCCTTCATGGATGCCTACCACGAGGGGCGTGTGTTTTCGTCCATCGACCAGATGGGGCGCTATGCCTTTGGCAACCAGCCGCGCATCGCCGTGTGGAACATGGCGCAATTCGCCACGGCGCTGATCCAGTTGGCCGAAGATAAGGACGCCGCGGTCGAAGAGGCCACCGCCATCGTACATGCCATGCCCGCGCAGTTGCAGGCCGCGTGGTTGCGCCGGTTCGGGGCCAAGATCGGGCTGAAGGATGCAAGTGCCGAAGATCAGCCGCTGATCGAGGCGTTGCTGGCCCTGATGCAGGAAGACGGCGCGGATTTCACCAACACCTTCGCGGCCCTCGGCACGGACACGGCACGGGACCAGTTCACCGACCGGGACGCCTTTGACGGGTGGGCAACTCGCTGGCAGGCCCGTGGTCCCGATGCCGATGTGATGGCGCGGGCCAACCCGCAGTTCATCCCCCGCAACCACCGGATCGAGGCGATGATCGACGCCGCCGTGGCGGGCGAAATGAACCCGTTCGAGCGGTTGATGACGGCGCTGGCGCGGCCCTATGACGTAGGCGCGGACTTCGATGACCTGCGCCGTCCGCCGACGCAGGACGAAATTGTACCAGCCACCTTCTGCGGCACCTGACCGGGGGCGGACGACACGTCCGCCTTACGTAAGGCGCACTTGCACGTGCGCCCTCAGCGCCGGTTGATCAGGACCAGGCCGACAGCCACAAGCCCCAGCGCCAGCCAGATGCCCAAGCTGATCTCTTCGCCCAGGATCAGCCACCCCAGCACCACGGCAAAGACCGGCGACAGGAAGCTGAAGGAAGCGACGCCCGACGCGGGATAGATCTTCATCAGCCAGAACCAGAACAGGAAGCCGAAGCTGGCAATGAACACCGCCTGATAGGCCAGTCCCACAACATGGATCGGCTGCAGGTCCCGGATCAGCGGGCCAAAGACCGGGGCCGCCAGCAGCAACAGCGGGGCCGACACCACCAATTGCCACAAAAGCTGCTGCGCGGCCGGCACCGAACTAAGACCCGTCACCCGCACGCACAGCGCGATACCGGCCCAACACAGCGCGGCGCTCAACGCAAAAAGATCACCCGCCAGACTGCCCGCAGCACTGTCGCGATCCAGCACCGCCAGCGCCACGCCGCCCATGGCACAGGCCAGCCCCAGCATGCGAATCCCGGTCAGTCGTTCGCCCGGCAGCAGCACGTGGGCCGCGATGGCCAGCCACACAGGCATGGAATAAAACAGGATCGACGTACGCGCGACGGACGTCAGGTCCAACGCAACGAACAGGCACAGGAATTCAACCGCAAACAGCACCCCCGCCAGCACACCGCCCACGACGCTGGCACGGGGCAGGCGCAGCGGCGTGCCGCGCGCCCACATCCAGAGAGCCAGCAGAACCAGCGCGATGGCCGACCGCAGCCCGGCCATGAACACCGGCTGGAAGCCGCCGTTGGCGACCTTGATCACCACCTGGTTGAACCCCAGGTTCAGCGAAAACAGCGTCAGCGCCGCGGCCCCAAGCAAATCAATATGCGTTTTGCGCTCCATCCCGCGAACTTGGGCGGGCTGATCGGCGGAATGTCAATCGCCCGCGGATATTCCCCGCAAGATCAGGGCCGATCTATGGCAGGTTGAGTGGGATTGATTCTGGTGAGGGAGAGAAAGAGACATGAGTTTGATGAGAACACTGGCCAAGGTGGCCGTAGGTGTGGCCGTGGCCAAGGGCGCAAGTGCGCTGATGAAGAACCGTGGCGCTGCGGCGGGTGCCGCGACTGGTGGCGGCGGGCTGGGGGGTCTGCTGGGCGGCCTGCAGGGCGGCGGCGCGGCCGCAGGTGGCGCAAACCTGCAAGGCATGCTGGGCGGTCTCTTGGGCGGTGCCGGGGGCGGCGGCGGTGGTCTGGGTGGTCTGCTCGAAGGACTGGGCGGTGCCGGCGGCGCGCAGGGCGGTGGCCTACAATCCATGCTGGGTGGTCTGGCCGGGGGTGCCGGGGCCGCCGGCCTGATGGGTGCGCTGGGGGGCCGTGCGGCCGAACGCCCGGCCGACAACGGGTCAAGCTTCGGGGCCGTGCTGAATTCCCAATTCGCGGAAACGCCGGAACCGGCCATCGAACCCACGGCCGATCAGGAGGCGCTGGCCGCGCTGATGCTGCGCGCCATGATCCAGGCCGCGAAATGCGACGGCACCCTGGATGCCGAGGAAGAGGAAAAGCTGGTGGGCCAGTTGGGCGGCGACGTGGACGCCGAAGAGGCCGCGTTCGTCCGGGCCGAAATGCAGCGCCCCGTAGATGTGGACGGGCTGGTGGCCGAGGTGCCGCAGGGGATGGGGCCGCAGGTCTACGCCATGTCGGTGCTGGCTATCAATCTCGACAGCCAGGCCGAGGCGCAATACCTGCACAGCCTGGCGCAAGGATTGGGGATGGGCACGGACGAGGTGAACCATGTCCATGCCCAACTGGGGGTGCCGTCGCTGTATCAGTGATCGCCGTGAACGGTTGACCGGCGCGGAACCAAGGGCGTCAGCCCGCCGCGCCAGCGCCGACCCGCCGCAATCCGTTTGCACCAACCGCGGATTGCGGGGCCGACTTGGTGCCTATGCCTTGGGCTTGGGCTTGCGCCGCCGCCGCCGGTTCGAAGACTTCGACGTACCGGGCCCGCCGGGCTGACCGCCGGGTTTCGGCCTGCCGCGGCCCCGACCCCGTCCACGCGGCGCAGGCTTGGCCGTGGGGTCCGGCACTTCCTCCCATGCGCGGCCCGAGGCGACGGGGATCGTCGTCTTGAGCACCTTGTGGATGTCCCTGAGCTGCTGCATCTCGTCGGGCGCGCAAAAGGCCACGGCCGAGCCGTCCTTGCCCGCGCGCGCGGTGCGGCCGATACGGTGCACGTAGGCTTCAGGCACATTGGGCAGGTCGTAGTTGTAGACGAATTTCACATCCGGAATGTCCAGCCCGCGCGCCGCCACGTCGGTGGCCACCAGCACCCGGATCTCGCGCGCCTTGAAGGCGGCCAGCGCCCTGTCGCGCTGCCCCTGCCGCTTGTCGCCGTGAATGGCGGCCACGGCAAAGCCCGCGCGGTCCAGCGACCGGGCCAGCCGGTCCGCCCCGTGCTTGGTCCGGGTAAAGACCAGCGCCCGGTTTTCGCGGTGCTTGTCCATCAGTTCGATCAGCAGGGCCGATTTCTCGGCCTTGGCGATAAAGTGGACCTCTTGCGTGACCTTGTCGGCGGCCTTGCCCGGCGGCGACACCTCGACCCGGATCGGATTGCGCAGGTAGCTGCCTGCGATCTCGGCCATCTGCTTGGGCATGGTGGCGGAAAACAGCATCGTCTGGCGGTCGTTACCCATCATGGCGGCGATCTTGCGCAGATCGTGGACAAAGCCAAGGTCCAGCATCTGGTCGGCCTCGTCCAGGACCAGGAAACCGGTCTGATCCAGCTTGACCGCGCGGCGGTCCACAAGGTCCAGCAGGCGGCCCGGGGTGGCGACAAGGATGTCGACACCCTTGGCCAGCCGCTGGATCTGCGGGTTGATGGACACACCGCCCACCACGATCTGCACGCGCATGTCCGTCAGGCCACGCAGCACGGTGGCGATCTGGCCCGCCAGTTCGCGGGTGGGGGCCAGCACAAGGCCGCGCGCGGTCTTGGGGGCCGCACGCCCGCCTTCCTCGATCAGCCGTGCGATCAGGGGGATGCCAAAGGCCGCCGTCTTGCCCGTGCCGGTCTGGGCCAGCCCCATCACGTCACGCCCGTTCATGGCGTGCGGAATGGCCTGGGCCTGGATCGGGGTGGGCTGGGTCAGCCCCATCTCTGCCACCCGGGCGCGCAGGCCCTTTGGCAGGTTCATCATGTCAAAATCACTCATGGCCCCCAGTGGACCGCCGGCCAGCCAGCGTCAACCGCAATTGCCCCCGGCCCACGCTTCACGCTAAGAGACGCCCATGACTGCCAAACGTGCCACCATCACCGACCGCAGCGAGGCCAAGGGCCTGCGCATGACCCAGCCGCGCCGCGTGATCGCGCAGGTGCTGGAGGACTCCGACGACCACCCGGACGTGGAAGAGCTGTACAACCGCGCCAGTGCCGTCGATTCGGGCATCAGCATCGCGACGGTCTATCGGACGGTGAAACTGTTCGAAGAGGCCGGGATCCTCGACAAGCTGGAGTTCGGTGACGGGCGCGCCCGCTATGAAGACGCGGAACGCGAACACCACGACCACCTGATCGACATGAATTCGGGCGAGGTGATCGAATTCGTGGATGCAGAGATCGAACAGCTGCAAGAAAAGATTGCCGAGAAGCTGGGCTATGAACTGCGCGGCCACCGGCTGGAACTTTATGGCGTGCCGAAAAAGCGCTGACACCCCTGTCCTGAACTGGAACACCCCCGTGCCCGAACGCGACCGCCCCCTGCTTGCCGTTCTGATCGACGCCGACAACGTGCCGGCCAAATATGCCGACGCCATCCTGCGCGAGGTCACGTCGATTGGCGAACCGGCCCTGCGCCGGGTCTATGGCGACTGGTCATCGGGGCGGCTCAAGGCGTGGTCCGAACGGATCCTGGAACTGGGACTGGTGGCGCATCAGGACACGTCCAACACCACCGGCAAGAACGCCAGCGACATCGGGCTGGTGATCGACGCCATGGACATTCTGCACGGGCGACGGTTCGACGGCTTTGTCATCGTGTCGTCCGACAGTGACTTTACGGCCCTTGCCAACCGTCTGCGCGAGGACGGATTGATGGTGGTGGGCATCGGCGAGTCCAAGGCCCCCGACGCGCTGCGCAACGTGTGCAACCGCTTCATCCTGATCGAAAACATCGTGGACGATGCCAAGCGAACCAAGGGCCAGAAAGGCGCGACCGCCCTGCCCCTGATCCGTGCCGCCATGGACAAGATCGACCAAGAGGATGACTGGTACGCCCTGGGGCAGATCGGTCAGGTGGTGCAGAACGCGCACCCCGATTTCGACACCCGCTCCTATGGCTTCAGCAAGCTGTCTGCGCTCGTCCGCTCGTTGAAGGGGATCGAGACGCGCAAGGACGGCAACCACCTGTTCATCCGGCTCACATCGGGATGACGCACCCCAATGACAACCTGCGCGGTGCAGGCTTCATGGTGCTGGCGATGCTGTGCTTTGCCATCACGGACATGTTTATCAAGCTGCTGGGCGGCACCCTGCCCGGCGCGCAACTGGTGATGCTGCTGGGGATCGGCGGCGCGCTGATCATGGGCGTGGCCTGCCTTGTACAGCGCCAACGGCTGTTGCCGCCGGCGTTGCTGGCCCGTCCCGTCATCCTGCGCAATTGCGGCGAGGTGATCGGCACGCTGGGCTTTGTCACCGCCCTTGTGCTGATCCCGTTGGCCACGGCCTCGGCCATCCTGCAGGCCACGCCGCTGGTCGTGACGCTGGGGGCCGCGCTGTTTTTGGGCGAGGTTGTGGGCTGGCGGCGCTGGACCGCGATCCTTGTCGGGTTTTGCGGTGTGCTCTTGATCCTGCGCCCCGGGCTCGACGGGTTTGACTGGAACGTGCTGTTTGCGGTGCAGGGCATGCTGGGCCTGTCGATCCGCGATCTCGCCACCCGCCGCGCGCCCCCGTCGCTGTCGGCCCTGCAACTCAGCTTTGCCGCCTTTTCGCTGCTGGTCCCGGCAGGTGCGCTGGCCATGTGGTCGCAAGGCACCGGCTTTGTGCACCCCGATGGCGGTGAATGGCTGCTGGTGATTGCCGCTGCCCTTATGGGCGCCTTTTCCTACCGCTTCATCGTGACGGCCATGCGGTTGGGCGACATCGCGGTTGTCACGTCGTTCCGCTATTCGCGCATGATCTTTGCGCTGGTCATCGGCATCGCCGTGTTTGCAGAGTGGCCCGACAGCATGACCTTGCTGGGCGCGGCCATCATCATCGGTTCGGGCCTTTACACCCTGTGGCGCGAACAGCGCCTGAAATCCCGGGCTGCGGCGTAAATGCCCCTTGTTGTTAGCGATACCACCGCGATAGACGCAGCGTAACTTTGACTGAAGGAGCCGTTTCCATGTCCACCATCATCGACATCCACGCCCGCGAAATCCTGGACAGCCGTGGCAACCCCACCGTCGAGGTGGACGTGACGCTGGAAGACGGCACCATGGGCCGCGCGGCGGTGCCGTCGGGCGCATCGACCGGCGCCTACGAGGCGGTTGAGAAACGTGACGGGGACAAGGCGCGCTACAAGGGTAAGGGCGTGCTCGAGGCCGTTGCCGCCGTCAACGGAGAGATCGCCGAGGCGCTGGTGGGCATCGACGCCACCGAGCAGGTCGAACTGGACCGTGCCATGATCGAACTGGACGGCACCGACAACAAGGGGCGTTTGGGGGCAAACGCGATTCTGGGCGTATCGCTGGCAGCGGCCAAGGCGGCGGCCGACTGGACCAGCCAACCGCTTTACCGCTATGTCGGTGGCACTTCGGCCCGGATCCTGCCGGTGCCGATGATGAACATCATCAACGGCGGCGAACACGCCGACAATCCCATCGACATCCAGGAATTCATGATCATGCCCGTTGCCGCCGCCAATATCCGCGAGGCGGTCCGCATGGGATCCGAAGTGTTCCACACACTCAAGAAGGAATTGTCGGATGCGGGCCTGTCCACCGGCATCGGGGACGAGGGCGGCTTTGCCCCTAACATCAGCTCCACCCGCGACGCGCTTGATTTCATTCTGAAATCCATCGAAAAGGCGGGCTATGCACCTGGCGACGATATCCACCTTGCGCTGGACTGTGCGGCAACCGAATACTTCAGGGACGGCAAATACGTGCTGGCCGGCGAAGGCAAGTCCCTGGGGTCAGAGGAAAACGCCAATTACCTGGCCGCGCTCGTCAACGACTATCCCATCATCTCGATCGAGGATGGCATGGGCGAAGATGACTGGGACGGCTGGAAGGCGCTGACCGACATGATCGGGGACAAGGTGCAACTGGTAGGCGACGATCTGTTCGTGACCAATCCGGAGCGTCTGGCCGATGGGATTGCCCGTGGCTGCGCCAACTCAATGCTGGTAAAAGTCAATCAAATCGGTAGCTTGACGGAAACACTTCAAGCCGTCGACATGGCCCACCGCGCCCGGTACACCAATGTGATGAGCCACCGTTCCGGCGAGACGGAGGATGCCACCATCGCCGATCTGGCGGTTGCCACCAATTGCGGACAGATCAAGACCGGGTCGCTGGCCCGTTCCGACCGGCTGGCGAAGTACAACCAGTTGATCCGGATCGAGGAAATGCTGGGTGAGACCGCAGAATACGCGGGCCGCTCTGTCCTGCGATGATCCGCGCGCTGCCGCTGCTGACCTGTCTTGCCCTGTCCGGCCCTGCGCTGGCGCAGGGGGCGGCCGCGACCTGTGCCGCCATGGAACGGGACGGGCGGCTGGGTCCGCTGACCCCTGCCGCGTGCCGCTGTCATTATGCCGTGGCGCAGGACGTGCTGGACCCGGACATTCGCGCCCTGCTGTTCGATTCGTGGCTGAACGGCAGCGACACCGCAAAGCAGGTCGAGGCACTGAAGCCGCGCCGCCGCGTGCAGGACCAGTTGGAGAACATGCTTGTCACGGCCAAAGCCCGCTGTTCCTGACGCCTTTGTCCGTGCCGTGGGCCGACGCGTCGCCCATGTGACTGCCGCAAGCAATGTGCCGTCGATCCGGGACGCGGGCCTGAAACCCGCTGCACAACTCGCCGTCGAGGCGTCGTGCGACCCCGACACCCTGACCCTGCGGGCCAAGCGCATGGCGGTGGGCCCTGCACTGCTGAACCATCAGCGCCCGATCCTGCACGGGATCACCGCCGCGCGCGCCATGCTGGACGGTCACGACCCGGCAAGCTGGGCGGCGCAACTGGACACCCGCGTGTTCCTGTGGCCCGGCGCACGGGGCCAGCGCTTTGCCGCGTCGATTGCCCGCGACGTACCCATTGCGATTCTGTGGCTGGATGCCCGGTTGTTGGCACGGACCATGGCCGACCTGATCGATCTGTGCCCGCTCAACAGCGGGAACTTTGTCCAAGGGGGCGCACGCGCCGCGCGTGGTGACTGGATCTATACGCCGCTGACCGCCGGGCTGCACACGTTCCGCACGGCGCGCCAGCGCCGGGGGCTGGTCAAGACCCCCGATACGGTGCGAGAAATCTCCCTTCGCGCCGCGCTTCCCGCGACCCTGATCCAAGACGTCGAGGTGATCCATGCCTGATCTGACCATCCGCCGCGCAACCCTGCAGGACATGGACGACGTGGCCCGCCTGTGCTGGGCCTATCGCGATGTCCTGGTGGCCCGGTCCACGGATCTGCCGGCGCACATGATCGACACCTACTACGCCAGGGAAGACTACGGCCGGCTGCTGAGCGACCTGCCCCGCATCCATGCGCGGCCCAAGGGTGATATCATCGTGGCCGAGACAGGGGGCCAAACCGTCGGCTGCGCGATGTACTACCCGATCAACGCCACCACGACCGAGATCAAGCGCGTGTTCGTCGATGCAGCGGCCCGGGGCCTGGGCGCAGGGCGCGCGCTGATGCGCGACGGCATGGCCCGCGCCCGGGCCGACGGCTACAGCCGCATGGTGCTGGACACGATGGTGAACCTGACCGAGGCGATTGCGCTATATGAGGCGCTCGGGTTTGCCCCTTGCGCGCCGTATTACCAAGCGGACCCCGAATTGCTGCCCTATCTGCGTTTTTACGACATCCCGCTCTGAAACCGGGCCGGATCGTAGGGTGCGGCCAGGTGGGTTTGCGCGTTGCTCAGCGGCTGGTCCAGCACTTGTGCGCCCAGCAACTCTGCCGTGATTGCGGCCAGTGTGATGCCGGAATGCATGACGGCGGTGAACAGCCCTGCGGGGCCGCAGGGACCAAAGACCGGGCGCTGATCCTGCGGAACGGGCCGCCAGGCCAGCGTGACCTGGTCCCACCTGATTGGCACATCGGGCAGCAAGGCCTGCACACGGGCGACGGCCCGGTCGGCCAACAGGTCGGGGCGGGTGTCTGGCGCTGTTGCGTCATCGCCCTGATGCTGGGCCGAGGTGGGCGCCCACAGGTGACCGCCGGCGTCCTGCCGCAGTTCCGTCGCAGGCGTGGCCAGCACATGGGACAGACAGGGGGCCACGGCGGCGGTGCGCATCATCACGCCGGGCCGGTCCAGCAAGGGCAGATCGACACCGACCGACGCCAGCAAGTCCGGGCTGGCACAGCCTGCCGCCACGATCACCCTGTCGGCAGCTACGGCACCCTGCGCCGTTTCGGCCCCGGTTACCCTATGCCCATGGGTTGCGATGCCGGTGACCGGTACGCCACGCACGACCCTCACGCCGTTGAGCAGTCTTGCGGTGGTGGACATCGGATCCGCCACCGCCTCTGCCTTGAACCGCAGGGCGCGGTCGGGGGCTGCGACATGCGGCTCAAGTGCTGCAAAGCGCGCCTTGTCCACCTCCTCCACCCCGTAGCCACGCAAGGTCAGCGCGTCGCGCTGGCGGTCTAAGTCGTCGCCCTCGCCTTCCCAGCACAGGCATCCGCAGGGGTTCAGCGGCACGTCCAGCCCGCGCCACGCGTCGATCCCCACCATGCGCAGGGCAAAGTGGTGGTCGTCCAGGTAAAAGCTTGCGTTGACCCAACCGAATGACGCGCCGGTCGCCCCGGCGGCCCCACTGTCAAAGACCAGCACGTCCGCGCCCGCGTCTGCCAGTTTCCGCGCCAGCGCCGCTCCGATGATGCCGCCGCCCACGATGATGATACGCATGCGCTTGCCCCCCTGATCGGGTCACCCTACCCTGCGACCATGACCGCGCAAGAGATCATCGCCACGCTGGCCCTGCAGCCCCATCCCGAGGGCGGCCATTACCGCCAGACATGGGTGGCCGAGAATGACGGGCGACCCACCGGCACCTGCATCTATTTCCTGCTGGCGGCGGGCGAAAGCAGCCACTGGCACCGCGTTGATGCGACCGAGATCTGGCTGTATCACGCGGGCGCGCCCTTGATCCTGTCGCTGAGCGCCACCGACGCAGGACCGGCCGCCGACCATCTGCTGACCCCCGATCTGGAGGCTGGAGCGCCGCAGATCATCGTGCCGCAAGATCACTGGCAGGCCGCCCGCAGCACCGGCGACTGGACGCTGGTCAGTTGCACCGTGTCGCCGGGGTTCCGGTTCGACGGCTTTGGCCTGGCCCCTCCGGGGTTCGATATTCCGCGATGACCGGGACCCTGGCCACGCTCGGCAGCGCGGACAAAGCGCAGTTGACGCAAAAAGACACCGGCGCGGGCCTCCGGCATCTGGCCGGGCATCTGGGCGCGATCCTGGTCACCGCCAGCTATATCGCGGTGCAGGGCCCGCTCTGGGGTCTGATGCTGCTGCCGCACGGCGTCCTGCTCGTGTTTCTCTTTACCCTCAGCCACGAATGCACCCATGCGACGCCATTCCGCCAGCGCTGGTTGAACGATGCGGTGGGGCACGGGATCGCGCCCGTACTGGCGCTGCCCTTCACATGGTTTCGCTACTTTCACCTGGCCCATCACAAACACACCAACGATCCCGACCATGACCCGGAACTGGCAGGCGGCGGGCGGCCCGACACATGGGACCGTTACCTGAGATACCTGAGCGGCTGGGCCTATTGGTCGGGCAACCTGATGACGCTGTGGCGCAATGCGCAGGGCCGGATTGACGCGCCTTACCTTCCCAAGGCGCGGCACCGGGCCATGCGACGCGAGGCGCGGGTGATCCTGAGCCTTTACGCCCTCGCCGCCCTCGGCCTGATATGGTCGCCGCTGATCCTGTGGCTCTGGCTGGTGCCGGTGCTGCTGGGTCAACCGGTCCTGCGGCTGTACTTGCTGGCCGAACACGGGCACTGCCCGCCCGTCGCCGACATGCTGGAAAACTCGCGCACCACGCTGACGGTACGGGCGGTCCGTTGGCTGGCGTGGAACATGCCCTTTCACGCAGAACACCACGCCTTTCCCGCTGTGCCGTTCCACCAGTTGCCCGCCCTGCACGCGCATCTGGCCCCGCATCTGAAATCGGTGTCTGACGGCCATGTCCGGTTCACGGCAGACTACGCACGCGGTCTGGAACGCTGACCGTGCCGCCGCCCACCGCGGCCCGCACACCGGTGGTGCCGGGACACGAGGTCGGCAAACCGCGCGACACGCGCACGGCGAGATAGGCAAAGGCCTGCGCCTCAAGCATGTCACCGTCCAGTCCCACCTCTTCGACCGGGGCCACGGGACAGTCCAGCGACACCGCCAGCATCTGCATCAGCACCGGGTTCAGCCGACCGCCGCCCGTGGCCAGCACCCGGGACGGCGGGCTGGGACAATGCTCCATCGCCTGCGCCACACCGGCGGCGCACATGGCGGTCAGGGTCGCGG
>JBCBFX010000082.1:0-16671 GCA_038527345.1 Pseudomonadota bacterium
GAAGGCGACGAGATCGTCGTCAAATTCAGCCACGTGACCAACACCGACCGCCACCCAAAAGGCATTGCCGCGACGCTTTTGGCCGAGCGCATCAATTCCGAGATGGACGGCACCATGTGCATGGAGGTCTTCCCGAACTCCACGCTTTATAACGATGACAAGGTTCTGGAGGCGTTGCTGCAAGGCGACGTGCAACTGGCCGCCCCTTCGCTGTCGAAGTTCGAACAGTTCACCAAGCAGTTCCGCATCTTTGACCTGCCGTTCATGTTTGAAAACATCGACGCCGTGGACGCATTCCAAGCGTCCGAAACCGGACAGGCGATGAAGGAAAGCATGGTCAAGCGCGGCCTGCTGGGCCTCGGTTTCTGGCACAACGGGATGAAGCAGATGTCGGCCAACGTGCCGCTGATCTCGCCTTCGGATGCCAACGGCCTGAAGTTCCGCGTGCAGTCGTCCGACGTGCTCAAGGCGCAGATGGCCGCGATCGGCGGTTCGCCCCAGCCGATGGCGTTTTCCGAAGTCTATGGCGCGCTGCAGACCGGCGTTGTGGACGGGCAGGAAAACACCTGGTCGAACATCTATGGCAAGAAGTTCTTTGAGGTGCAGGACGGCATCACCGAAACCAACCACGGCATCATCGACTACCTGCTGGTGACCAATGTGGACTGGTGGGAAGGTCTGGATGCGGATGTGCGCGACCAACTGGCCACGATCATCGACGAAGTGACCGTCACCCGCAACAGCGAGGCGTTCGCGGTGAACCAGCAGAACAAGCAGGCGATCCTGGATGCCGGCGGCGTGGTGCGTGAACTGACGCCCGAACAGCGCGCCGAATGGGTTGCCGTCATGAGCCCGGTCTGGGACCAGTTCAAGGACGACGTGGGTCAGGAAAACATCGACGCGGCGCAAGCCATCAACGCGGCGATGAACTGATCAAGGCTACGCCCCGGCCGCATCCCGGCCGGGGCATTTTCGTCTATGCCCGATGCTGCGCGCCTGTGCCGCCACGGGGCCGGGCGGACCCTTCCCGGAAGAAAACGAACTGAGATCATGGCATCCAAATTCGACAAGCATGCGCTGGGGCCTGTAGGCCGCTTCGTGCACGAGCTGGAAGAGACAGCCATAGCCATTCTGCTTGCGGCCATGACGCTGATCACCTTTATCAACGTGGTGCTGCGCTACGGCTTTGACACCGGCCTGATCTGGGGCCTCGAACTGGTATCGTTCCTGTTCGCCTGGCTGGTGATCTTTGGCGCCAGCTACGCGGTCAAGACCACGTCACATCTGGGGGTGGATGCCATCGTCAACCTGTTCGGTCCATCAGGCCGCCGGGTGCTGGGCCTGATTTCGGGCACGGTGTGCATCGCCTTCGCCTTCCTGCTGCTCAAGGGCGCATGGGATTATTGGGCCAACTTCGCCAACCTGCCCGCCACCACCGCGCTCGAAGGGGGATGGCGCTGGGTGCCCACGGGGTTGGAGGAGATGAAGCGCACATCCTATCGCGGCTGGTACGAGGTGATCGACATTCCGCTGCCTGAATGGCTGCGCTGGATCGAACCGATCATGAATGACGGGGACGAGTACGAAAAGATACCGCGCTTTATTCCCTATGCCATCCTGCCCTTTGGCATGGCGCTGCTGCTGTTCCGTTTCATTCAGGCCACTCTGCGCATCTGGAACGGTGCCGCCGAAAGCCTGATCGTCAGCCATGAAGCCGAAGACGACGTGGAAAACGTCCGTCACGTGAACGCCGGGGACTGAAACCATGGAAGTCGTCTTTCTTTTCTCGATGGTCATCGGGCTGATGCTGATCGGGGTGCCGATTGCGGTCAGCCTGGGCTTCTCGTCCATCGTGTTCCTGCTGATCTTTTCCGACGCGTCGCTGGCCTCCATCGCCAACTCGCTGTTTCAGGCGATGGCGGGGCACTACACGCTGCTGGCCATCCCCTTTTTCATTCTGGCCTCGACCTTCATGAGCACAGGCGGGGTTGCGAAACGGATCATCCGCTTTTCCATCGCCTGTGTGGGGCACCTGCCCGGCGGGCTGGCGATTGCGGGTGTGTTTGCCTGTATGCTCTTTGCCGCGCTCAGCGGGTCGTCGCCCGCCACCGTTGTGGCCATCGGGACCATCGTCATCGCGGGGATGCGGCAGGTCGGCTATACCAAGGATTTCGCCGCCGGTGTCATCGCCAACGCCGGGACACTGGGCATTCTGATTCCGCCGTCCATCGTGATGGTGGTTTATGCGTCGGCCGTGGATGTGTCGGTGGGGCGGATGTTCCTTGCGGGTGTCATTCCGGGCCTGATGGCGGGCCTGATGCTGATGATCACGATCTACGTCATCGCCGTGCGCCGCAACCTGCCCAAGGGCGACTGGCTGGGCTGGTCCGAGGTGTTTCAATCCGGCCTTTATGCCTTTCCGGGGCTGTTGCTGATCGCCATCATCCTGGGCGGTATCTATGGCGGCATCTTTACCCCGACCGAAGCGGCGGCGGTGGCGGCGGTCTATGCCTTTTGCGTGGCCAGCTTCGTCTATCGCGACATGGGGCCGCTGCACACCAGGGACGAAACCGCGCGCAACCACAGCCTGTTTGCAAAGCCGTGGGCATTGTTGACCGTTTTCATCCACCGCGACACGCGCGACGCGTTCTTCGAGGCGGGCAAGCTGACGGTCACGCTGCTGTTCATCATCTCCTGTGCGCTGATCCTGAAACACGTCCTGACCGAAGAACAGATTCCCCAGCAGATCGCGGCATCGATGCTGGCGGCGGGGCTGGGCCCGGTGATGTTCCTGGTGATCGTGAACATCATCCTGCTGATTGGCGGGCAGTTCATGGAACCCTCGGGGCTGTTGGTGATCGTGGCGCCGCTGGTCTTTCCCATTGCTATCGAGCTGGGCATCGACCCCATCCACCTCGGGATCATCATGGTGGTCAACATGGAGATCGGGATGATCACGCCGCCCGTGGGGCTGAACCTGTTCGTGACCAGCGGCGTGGCCGGCATGCCGATGATGCGGGTGGTCAAAGCGGCATTGCCGTTCACGGCCGTACTGTTCGTGTTCCTGATCATGGTGACGTATATCCCGCAGATTTCAATCTGGCTGCCGACGCTGATGATGGGACCGGAAGTTATTGTGAAATAAGGGTGAAACTGGCCGGGAACGGCCTGTTTTCTACCTATGGCTGATTGGCGCGTGCCGCGTCACCTGTTACGTTTCCTATGTTTTTATAATCATTTCGGAGAACGAACATGCCTGACTTGACATTGAACGGCACGCGCACGACCGCAGAAGACCTGGCCAACGGCGAAGATGCCATCATCGGCCAGAACGGTGCGTTACTGGTGCTGAACGAAGATGCGCTTGACGGGACCGGCAGCAACAACGTGTTTGTGGCCGGGTCCATCATCGCGGCAAGTTCAAGCGCCATTGATTTGAACTCTGTCACGGATTCCACCGTCTTGATTTCGTCCACGGCCAGTATTCTGGCTGGAAGCGATGGGGTTACAGGCGATCTGTCCGCAGTCTCCAGCAGTCTGGATGTGCAAAACAACGGCACAATCGAAGCGACGTTCGATGCGGTTGATCTGCGCGGCTTCGCCGGTGAAGGAACGCTGAACTTTTTCAATTCGGGCACCGTGATCGGCGGCAGTGATGGTCTGGTCATCGGTTTCGCGGACGACGTGTTCGTGACGAACACCGGGACCATCACGGGTTTATCGGCCGCGATTGCCACCGACGTCGGCAATGGTGTTATCCGCATCGTCAACAGCGGCACCATCATCGGGGCCGAAGGACGCGCACTGTCGAGTGACAACAACGCGGCCATCACAATTGTCAACAGCGGTTTCATCGACGGACGCCTTGATTTCGGTGACGTCGCCGACGTGTACAACGGCCGCTTCGGCACGATCGAAGGCGACATCAACGGTGGCTTGGGCAATGACATTCTCAAGGGCGGCGACGGCACCGAGATCATGTTCGGTCAGGAAGACAATGACCTGCTGATGGGCCGTGGCGGCGATGATGAACTGGACGGCGGCAGCGGGTCGGACACGCTCATGGGCGGCAAGGGTGATGACCTGCTGCTGGGCGGCGGCAAGGCGGACCAGTTGCACGGCGGCAAGGGCGACGACACGCTGGATGGTGGCGGCGGCGCCGACACGTTCTTTTTCAAGCGGGCGGCAGGCGATGACCGGGTTACGGGCTTTCAGGACGGATCGGACAAGCTGAATCTCGAAGACTTCGACCTGCAAAACTTCAACGCGCTGCAATCGGCGGGTGCGTTGTCGAACCTGTCGGGTGCGGCGCTGATCGACCTTGAAGCCATCGGCGGCTCCGGATCGATCATCATCGACGGCATCCAGGTTGCAGATCTGAGTGCTGCGGACTTCGTGTTCTAGGACGCGGCCAGCGCGTCGATGATCGGCTGGAAATCCGCAGCCTTCAGCGACGCGCCGCCCACCAGCGCGCCATCCACGTTCTGCGCGGTGAAAATCTCGGCCGCGTTGCCGGGTTTGACCGACCCGCCATAAAGGACGCGGATGCCGGTGCCTTCGTCCCCGAAACGGTCTATCAGGTTGTCGCGCAACATGTCGTGGGTCTCGACGATCTGGTCCAGCGTGGGCACGCGGCCCGTGCCGATGGCCCAGATCGGTTCATAGGCGATGACCGTGTTGGCGTGGGTTGCCCCGTCCGGGGTCGAGCCGTCCAACTGTGCCGCGATGATGTCGAGCGTGTTGTCCCCCAGCCGCTCCGCCTCGCTTTCGCCGATGCAGATGATGGCCGTCAGCCCCGCGGCCCATGCGGCCTCGGCCTTGGCCCGCACCTGTGCGTCTGTTTCATGGTGGTCGGCACGGCGTTCGGAATGGCCGACGATCACCGCCTGCGCCCCGGTGGCAGCAATCATGGGGGCGGCCACATCACCGGTATGCGCGCCTTTTTCCGCCGCGTGGCAGTCCTGTGCGCCGATGCCCACGGGGCCGCCATCGGTGATGGCGACGGCGTGTGCCAGCCATGGAAAGGGCGGACAGATCAGGATTTCGGGCGCGTCCACGCCCTGGCTGCCCGCCAGAACCTCAAGCTGCCCCAGCAGGGCCGCATCGCCGTGCATCTTCCAGTTGCCTGCCGCCAGTTTCCGTCGCATCGCGCGCCCTCCGATTATGCTGTAGGGTCCCTAGCATCCGGTCCGCGCCTGCGCTAGATGCGCGGCACAACGAAGGGGGTGCAGGATGATCCCAAGACTGGATGCCGCCAAACTGGCCGCGGGTGATGCGGGCAGCCTGGCCGCCTTGACCGAGGCCGCGACCGGCGTGGGTTTTGCCACGGTGCACAACACGGCCCTGTCGGCCGACCGCGTGACAGAGGTGATCGAGACCTACCGCGCCTTTTTCCACCTGCCCGAAAGCCAAAAGCGGGCGCTGGACATGGCGCGCACCGGGGCCAACCGCGGCTGGGGCGCGCCGGGGTCGGAACAGGTCGATCCCGATGCCAACCCCGATTACAAGCAGTTCTTCGACGTGGGTTTCAACGTGGCGGAGGATCACCCCTTTGCCGGTTACACGTTCTATGCGCCGAACCTGTGGCCAGACGATCCGACGTTTCACCGCATCATCGCCGCCTATTACGACGATGCGCGCGCCGTCGCCATGGACATCCTGCGTGCCATCGCGCGGGCCATCGGGTCCGATCCGACCTATTTCGATGCGGCGTTTCAAACCCCGATGGCGCTGCTGCGCGGCAACTTTTATCCCGCGCGGCCCGATTGGGCCGGGGCCAGGGATTTCGGCATCGCGACCCACACCGATTACGGTTGCCTGACGCTGCTGGCCACCGACGGCTCGCCGGGGCTGGAGGTGCGCAAGCGTGGCGGCGGATGGATCCCGGTGTCGGCCCCGCCGGGCGAATTCATCATCAATTTCGGCGAGATGCTGGAATTCTGGACCGCAGGCCGGGTCAAGGCCACGCCGCACCGCGTGGTGGGCGGCACCGCCGAACGCATATCGGTGCCGCTGTTCTTCAACCCGTCCTACGACACCAACGTGGCCCCCGAAGGATCGGATCAGGTCATTCTTGCGGGCGATCACCTGAGCGCGCGGTTCCGCGAAACCTACGTGCATTTGCAGGCAAAATCAGCGACCTAAAGATGGCGCAGCGCCGCGCGCGCCAGGTCGGTCGCCTCGTCCCCGTCGTCCAGCGCGCTGTCGGGCAGGTACCAATAGGGCATGTGCGTGGGGCTGCCGTCCTTGCGGACGTAATCCCAGCGGTCCAGGCCCATCGCCTCGAACCGGTCCTGCATTTCGCCTTGCCCCTTGAGCAGAATGCGCCCGTCGGCCATCACGATGGCAAAGATGATGCCGTCGCAGTAAATCGACAGACCGCCGAACATTTTCCGGGTCGTGAGGGGGCCGAGGCCGGCGAACAGGTCCAGCGCGTGTTCGATTTCTTCCGCGCTGACGGACATGTCAGGACGCGTTCCGTTCCGCTTCCAGTTCTTCGACGCTTTTGAAGTTGATCGACTCGCCGCAGCCGCAGGCATCCGACACGTTCGGATTGTTGAACTTGAACCCGGATTCCAGCAGTGCCGTTTCATAGTCGATCTCGGTGCCGAACAGGAACATCTGCGCCATGGGCGCGATCAGCACCCGCGCGCCGTCCTGTTCCACCACCTCGTCGTTGGGATCGGCCGTTTCGACATATTCCATGGTGTATTCCATGCCTGCACAGCCGCCCTTTTTCACGCCGATGCGCAGGCCGGAATGGCCTTCCTTCTCCATCAGTCGGGAGATTTGCGCCGCCGCGCGGGGGGTGATCGAAACCGCTTGCTTGCCGGGAATGGAGAACATGTGACCCTTCCTTATCCGACCGTAAAGGTAGGGCTTTCGCCTTGCGGCTGCAAGGGGCGCGGTCCGGTCAGCACCTGCGTCAACGCGTCCAGTGCCGCGCGGATGGGCGGGTCGTGGCGGGTGTCCTGGTGACAGACCAGCCATTCCTGGGACGTCAGCGCGTCGATGATGTTCGACACGCGCGTCAGCCCGGGCACCGCGTCGCCCGCGAACGTGGGCAGCACCACGCGGCCCACGCCGGCCTGCGCCAGCGCCATGCGGGTCTGCGGATCGTTGGCCACTGCCACCATATCCGGCCCGTGATGGGTCACGGTCCATGCCTCGGAGGGCAGGGTGGCGGTGTCGTCGCCGGGGCCGATCCAGCCGGTGACGGCGTCCGACGTGGCATAGGCCGCGTGTTCCACCGTGTTCGTCCTGCGCCCGGCCAGCCACGGGTGTTCGGGGCGGCGGTTGCGCACGCCGATATCCACTTCGCGCCGTTCGATGTCCAGGTCGAGGTTGCTGTTGACGAAATCCGGGATCCACAGGCCGGGCGCGCCATAGCGGGGCAGATGCCGGGCGAGAAAGTCCATGGTCCACGTCCCGGCCGAGATGCGCACGCGGGGCGGTCCGGCCTGTGCAGCGGTCCAGTGGGCGATGTCACGGGCCGCCGCCTCCATCCGCTTGGCCCGTGCCAGCAGCGCGCGCCCCTCGGCAGTGGGGGTGTAGCCCGACGCGCCGTGCAGAAACAGGCGGCGCCCCGTGCGCTGTTCCAGCGCTGTCATGCGGCGCGACAGGGTGGCCTGGCTCAGCCCCGTTTCCCGTGCAGCCCCGGCCAGCGACCCCGCGCGCGCGACAGCAGTGAAAAGTCCGAAATCTGTCCAGTCAGTGATTTGCATGAATGAAAGAGTAGGTGCAAAAACAGGGTCTGACAATCCTTGTGCCATGCTGCCACATTGGGTTCATAGCGAAAGGAGAGCCCATGGAATATGCTGACAAAGCAATGGAATTGAACAGCAACTATGCCCAAGAGCAGGCGCTGTTTGCAGAAATGCAAGCCGCAGCGCAGAAATGCAAACGCCGTCAACGCCGTCGTCGGATGCTGATGTGGGTGCTGCGCCGGATCTAAGGGCACGAAAAAGGGCCGCCTGGGGTCGGGCGGCCCTTCCTGAGCCTGAAACGCGCAACAATGGCGCGGGGTGTGGCAAAGCAGGCTCGGACGACCGTTCAACGCGGTCGTTCGCCTGTCAGTATACCGGTAAAAACATCACGGCCCGGCCACATCCGTGTGACGGTTCCGTGAAAGGGTGCGACGGTTTACATGAAGCCCAGTTCGAGCCGCGCCTCGTCCGACATCATCTCCATCCCCCAGGGTGGTTCCCATGTCAGTTGCACATCCACCTGCTTGACGCCCGGAAGGGGTTCGATGGCATCGGCGACCCATCCCGGCATCTCGCCCGCAACGGGGCAGCCGGGGGCGGTGAGGGTCATGATCACCTTCACCTCGTTTTCGTCATTGATGTCGATGGTGTAGATCAGGCCCAGTTCAAAGATATTCACTGGAATCTCAGGATCATAGACCGATCGACACGCTTCGACCACGGCCTCGTGCAGGGGGTGGTCAGTGGACGATGGCGCGATCAGCGGTGTGCCTTCGAGCATGTTATTGGATTGATCCATTGGGTCTCTGCCTGTGGTTCCTGAGCATTTATATAGGGAAAGGGGGCAGGGCGGTAAAGAGCCGTGGACAGAGCGCCGCACTGCGGGCTTGATTGCGGTGGCCCGTGGGCGTAAACCCCGGCACAGGGACTGGCGATGGCGTCGCCGCCGAAATCTGTTCGGACCGTCCCGCACCCCACCATCCTGAACGCCGGGATCTTGCTTTGCCGTATACCGCGGTGAGGGAAGGTGTCCCTTCGCTCATCCCCGGTCTGCGGCCTGAACAGGAGTTGACCGATGGACGGAACATCCAATTTGACCCCGGGCGCAGTGCAGCGCCCCGCCTTTTACCGATTTCACCAGGGCGACAAGGCGCTGCCCTTTGCCGATGCGGAATACGAGGCGCGGCTGACCGGGCTGCGTCGCATCATGGCGGCACGGGGCATTGACGCCTGCGTGCTGACCTCGATGCACAATGTCGCCTATTATTCCGGCTTTCTCTACTGCGCCTTTGGCCGGGCCTACGCGCAGGTGGTGACGGCCACCGATACGGTCACCTTCAGTGCCGGGATCGACGCGGCGCAGCCTTGGCGGCGGGGCTATGGCGACAACATCACCTATACCGACTGGCAGCGGCACAATTACTGGCGCGCGATCCTGTCGGTCACGGGGTCGGGCCAGGTCATCGGGTTTGAGGGGGATCACATGTCGGTGGCGCAGATGGCGCTGATGGATCAGTTCCTGACACCCGCAGCCAAGGTCGACATTGCCCCCGCAACGATGCAGCAGCGTATGCACAAGTCCGCCGCCGAGATCGACCTGATCCGTGCCGGGGCCGCCGTGGCGGATGTGGGCGGCCATGCCATTCGTGACGCCATTCGGGTCGGCGTGCGTGAGATCGACGTGGCCATGGCGGGCCGCGACGCGATGGAGCAGGAGATTGCCCGCCGCTTTCCCGATGCAGAATACCGCGACACATGGGTCTGGTTTCAATCCGGCCTGAACACCGACGGTGCCCACAACCCGGTCACGGCCCGCGCCTTGCAGCGCGGCGATATCCTGTCGCTGAACACGTTTCCGATGATCTCGGGTTATTACACGGCGCTGGAACGCACGCTGTTCGTGGAGACCGTGGATGACGCGTCGCGCCGGGTGTGGGAGGCGAATGTCGCCGCCCACGAATACGGCATGAGCCTGCTGCGACCCGCTGCGTCCTGCGCCGAAATAACGCACAAGATCAACGCCTTCTTCGCCGAACGTGATCTGCTGCAATACCGGACCTTTGGCTACGGCCATTCCTTTGGCGTGCTCAGCCACTACTACGGCCGCGAGGCGGGGCTGGAGCTGCGCGAGGATATCGACACGGTGCTGGAGCCGGGCATGGTCATCTCGATGGAGCCGATGCTGACCATCCCCGAGGGTCGGCCGGGGGCCGGCGGATATCGCGAGCATGACATCCTGATCATCACCGAAAACGGGGCCGAGAACATCACCGGCTTTCCCTATGGGCCCGCGCATAACGTGGTGGGCTGATCCACCCTTTGTCTGGCCGCCGCGTGCGGCCAGACGTCACCCGCGCCCCGGGCGGCGGGCAAAGGCCAGCACCTCTTGCACGATGCTCAGCACCGTCGTCTCGGACGTGCGGGCGTTGCCTGTGCTTGGGGCGTTGTCGATGGCCATGTGATAGGTGCACAAAGCAGAGGTCACGGTGTAGCTGTGACTGTTGCCTGTGGCCTGCGGGTCCGCGATCAGTTCCACCTGCACCGCATCGAAACCGGGGCCTGCCAGCGCCAGTGCGGCCACGACATTGGCGTTCCTGGGGAAGCGCTGCACCGCTTCGCGACCCGTGCCGGAAAAGAACACGGTGCGCGCGTCCAGCGTGTCGAGGTTGACCTGACCCTCGGCAGGCGAGCCTTGCCATGCCGCGGGCGGCTTGATCCCGCGATAGCTCACCTGCACGTCACCTGCGCCCGCCACGGCGCGCAGGATGTCGAGACCGCCAATCGCACCAGACGGCAGAATCAGTTCGCTGCTGTTAGCCCGTGCCGCATCCCATGCCGATGTCAGAAACCCATCATCGCTGAACGCGCCAAGGGACGCGGCGATCACCGGGATGCCGGCACCCAGGGCAGGCAGCAGGCAGTCGCGCAGGGCGTCATGGCCCGCGCATTCCACGATCAGGTCGGGGCGGCGGTTCAGCAACTCATCCAGCTGGGCTACAAAAGCCACGCCCGGTTCCGGCGCGACCGCGCGGCGTACAAGAACGGAGTACTCCGAAACCACCCCATCCGGCATCCGGTCCACCAGCGCGCGGCCGATGCTGCCATACCCGATCAGACCCAGATGCATGCGTTCAGTCCCCGCCGCGGGTGGCGTCGCGATACCACGCGACAAGGGTCATCCGGTTTTCGGGCGTCATGGTCGAAATGGCGTTTGGCGGCGGCATCGCGTGGCTGACCCCGGCGTGCAGGAATATCTGCTGCGCATGGCGGGCCACGTCGGCTTCGGTTTCCAGCACCACGCCCTTGGGCGGCCAGCGCATCGTGTCGCTGTAATAGGGCTCGCGCGCGTGGCACATCGCACAGTTGCCCAGCACCACGTCATAGGCATCCTCGAACCCCGCGGCAGAGGCAAAGCGCTGTTCGTGGGCCGTCAACGCCCGCGCCTCCGCCTCTTCCAGCGCGCGCATGGGGGCCGTGGACAACCACGCGATGATCAGCATCAGCAGCACCGTCACGCCCCATGTCCAGTGCGGGCCGCGCCCGGTGGCGTGCATGGTGTTGAAATAGTGCCGGATCGTGACGCCCGTCAGGAAAATCAGGCTGGCGATGATCCACGCGTATTCCGTGGCAAAGGACAGCGGATAATGGTTCGACAACATCAGGAAGACGACAGGCAGCGTCAGGTAGTTGTTGTGAGTGGACCGCACCTTGGCGATCTTGCCGTATTTGGCATCGGGCGTGCGCCCGGCCTTGAGGTCGGCCACCACGATGCGCTGGTTCGGCATGATCTGGAAAAACACGTTGGCGGTCATGATGGTGGCGGTAAAGGCGCCCAAGTGCAGCAGTGCCGCGCGCCCGGTGAAGATCTGGTTGTAACCCCATGACATCACGATAATAACCGCAAACAGCAGCAGCATCAGAAGGGTCGGATTGTCACTGAGCCGCGACTTGCACATCTGGTCATAGGCCAGCCAGCCCACGGTCAGCGACGCACCGGAAATCACGATGCCCTGCCACAGAGACAGATCCGCCTTGGTCGGGTCCAGCAGGTAAATCTCGCCCCCCACCCAGTAGATGATCATGAGCAGCGCGGCCCCCGACAGCCAGGTCGAATAGCTTTGCCATTTGTGCCATGTCAGGTGCTCGGGCAGGCGCGCGGGGGCCACGAGGTATTTGGTCGTGTGGTAAAAGCCACCGCCATGCACCTCCCATTCCTCGCCATGAGCGCCCTCGGGCATGTCATCGGCGGGTTTCAGCATCAGGTCCAGCGCGATGAAATAGAAGCTGGCCCCGATCCATGCCATGGCCGTGATCACGTGCAGCCAGCGCACCGAAAACGACACCCAGTCCCACAAGACTGCCAGATCATACATGTTGCCGCTCCTCGTTTGCCTGCACTCTAGGCGTTGCGCGATTGTTCGAGTATTGATCGGTAAGACCAAGCAGTATCAAAAAATACCGAAGAATGTCATATCTCGACAACATTCGCACCTTTGTGCGCGTTTATGAACTGGGCAGTATGTCCGCTGCCGGGCGCGACCTGCGGATTTCGCCGGCGGTGACGTCGGCGCGGATTTCCCAGCTTGAGGATCACCTGAGCGTGCGGCTGTTCCAGCGCACCACGCGGAGCCTGACCCCGACCGAGCAGGGCAGGGCATTCTATGGCGGCGCGTGCGAGGTGCTGGAGGCGGTGGAGAGTGCCGAGGCGCAGGTGGCCAAGCTGACCGACAACCCCAGGGGCGCACTGTTTGTCGCGGCCCCGCTTGGGGTGGGGCGGCGGCTGATTGCGCCACATGTGCCGGATTTCATTGCGCAGTATCCGGAAGTGTCGGTGCGCCTGCGCCTGACTGACCGCAAGGTGGACCTGACGACCGAAGGGTTGGATTTGTCCTTTTTCCTTGGCCAGCCCGAGGACAGCACCCTGCGCATCCGCAAGATCGCGGATGTGGCGCGGGTGCTGTGTGCTGCGCCCGCCTATGTCGCGGCGCGCGGCGCGCCGCGGGACGGGCAGGAGATCGTGGATCAGGGCCACGAATGCCTGAACCTGCGGTTTCCCGGTGCGACGGAGTTCCAGTGGCAATTGCAGACCGGCGACGGCCCCAAACGGTTCCGCGTGGCGGGGCGGTACGAATCCGATGATGGCGACGTGCTGACCGACTGGGCACTGGCCGGGCAGGGCATCGCGCTGAAGCCCGCATTCGAGGTGGCCACCCATCTACAGGCCGGACGGCTTGTGACCGTGGGCATGGACACCCCGCCGACGCCCATCCAGATGGCGTGCCTGTATACGCACCGGCGCGGTCAGGACCCCAAGACGCGGCTGTTCATGGAGTTCATGATCGACCGCATCGAACGGGTCGTGGCGGGGTGATGGGGGCCAGACGCGCGGCCTTGCCCGGGTCCGAAGTGGCCAAATCTGCCCTGTGATCAAGGTACTGGTCAGGTACGGATGCCGATACGGCCCCTTTGGACACGAACGACGGCGGTCCGTCTGGCCGCACCTTTTCTGTGTTTGCAAACCGATCCGCACCGGTGCTGTTGCACCTGTTGACGCGGTCGGATGCTGCCACATCTTCATGCCTTGGCCCCTCTAGGCAATGCACCGGTTCTGACGCCCTGCTGTCGTTTCTGCCCGGCGCTGCACGCTTCACGGTCATTCACGCAAGCGGCGCAGATGCCGGGAAAAGGACGACATGATGACGCCGACCGACCGCGCCGCAGCCGCAGGGCCCGCCAACTTCGTGCTGTTGCTGGGGGCCAACGCGATCCTCGGTTCGGCCATGCCGATGATGATCATCCTCGGCGCTCTGGCGGGTCTGTTGCTTGCGCCCGCGCCCGGCCTTGCCACGCTGCCCGCTTCGGTATCGACGCTGGCCGGTCTGGTGGCGGCGGCCCCGTTTTCGTTGTTCATGGGGCGTTACGGCAGGCGGGCCGGGTTCATGACCGGCGCGGCCGTGGCCGCAATCGGCGGGGCCGCCGGTGTTGCGGGCGTGCTGCAATCCAGCTTTACGCTCTTGCTGCTGGGCCACTTCGCGCTTGGTGCGGCGCTGGCCTGCTTTCAGTTCTTCCGCTTCGCCGCGGCCGAGGTCGTGCCGGACCGGTGGAAGCCGGTCGCCATCTCGCTGATGCTGACATCGGGCCTGCTGGCCGCGTTTGCCGGGCCCGAGGTTTTTGCCCGGACCAAGGATGCGCTGGCCCCGATCCCGTTCGCCGGGGCCTATGGGGCGATCATCGCGCTCAGCTTCATCGGTGTCTTGCCGCTGCTGTTCCTGCGCGGCCTGGGGCGGGCGCCACACGGGGACGCGGCCGGCCCGGCCCCGTCGGTTGATGTCCTGGCTGTCCTGCGGCGTCCGATGGTGGCGGTCGCAATTGCCACGGCGTCCATCTCGCAGGGGGTGATGGTGCTGCTGATGGTGCCGACGCCGATCGCCATGGTCGGCTGCGGCTTTACCGAGGCAAACGCCGGCGACGTGGTGCGCTGGCATGTGGTCGCGATGTTTGCCCCCAGCTTCTTCACCGGGTTCCTGATCAAGCGGTTCGGAGCCATCGCCATCGTGACCACGGGCCTGGCACTGCTGGGCGCGTCCGCCGTGGTTGCGGCAACGGGCGTGACGCTGCCGCATTTCTACGGCGCACTGATCGTCCTGGGGCTTGGCTGGAACCTTGGCTTTGTCGGGGCCACCAGCCTGCTGGCCGACGCGCTTGCCCCGCACGAACGCGCGGCGGTCCAGGGCATCAACGACACCGCCATAGCACTTGCCGCGTCGCTTTGCGCCTTTGCCTCCGGCGCACTTGTGGCGGGTGCCGGATGGACCATCCTGGCACTGGGCGCACTGCCGATTGTCGGGGGGATGGCGCTTGCCCTGCTGTGGGTCACGCGCGCGGGCAGGGCTGCGGCCTGAGCCTATTGACGGCTCGCCATGCGCTGCGCCATCTCGATCATGCGGGCCGAAAAGCCCCATTCATTGTCGTACCAGCCAAAGAGGCGCACTTGGTTGTGCCCGACCGTCTGGGTTTCGCGCAGGGCAAGGATCAGGGACTCCGGTCGCCCCCGCAGGTCCGACGACACGCAAGGGTCGTGTGTCATGCCAATGACGCCCGAGCCGTCGAACAGCTCTGTCAAAAGGTCATTCACCGGGGCCTCGGGCCAGGCGTTCAGCTGCAGCACCGCATCCACCGCCGACACGCTGATGCAGGGCACCCGCACCGCCGCCACGCTCAGCCGCCCGGCCATGTCCGGCAGGATGCGCGCGATCTGCTTGGCGGCGCTGGTGCTGGTGGGCACCATGGACACGGCAGCCGCCCGGCTGCGTTCAAAGCTGGGGCCGGGTGCGTCCACCGTGGGTTGGCTGCCGGTATAGCAGTGGATCGTGGTGATATGGCCCCGCGCGATGCCCAGGGCCCCGTCCAGCGCCCTGAGCAACGGGGCGATGGCGTTGGTCGTGCAGGATGCGTTTGACACGATCCGGGCCGCGCCCAACGTCTCGTCATTCGCACCCGGCACCACCGTCCGTTCCGCCGCGTCCGACGGCCCCGAGATCAGGACGTTGCGCGCGCCGGCCGCCAGCCCCCGCGCCGCAACGTCAGGCGTGGTCGCGGTCCCGGTGCATTCCAGCACGACATCCACGGCACCCAGATCCAGCGCCGAGATATCGGGCGTCCGCGAAAACGGGATGCGCCGCCCATCAATCACCAACGCGCTACGCTCCGTCGCCACGTCCCCGGCAAAGGGGCCAAAGACGGAATCGTAGCGAAACAGATAGGCACAACTGTCGAGCGGCGCGATATCGTTGATGCCGGCAACCGCAATCCCGGTATCCTGCCGGGTGCGCAGCACCTGCCGCAGGATGGTCCGGCCGATCCTGCCGAACCCGTTGATAAACAAACGTATTGTCATGTTGCTCAGTCAGGTTGGGGCCAGGATCAGAAATCGACCTCGATCGCGATGCCCTTGGCCACGGCCAGATCCACAACGCTGGCGGCCACGGCCAGATCCTGCAAGCCGACGCCGGTGCCGTCGAACAGTGTGACCTCGTCGTCCGACCCGCGCCCCGGATGGGCGCCGTTGATCACCGCACCCAACTGATGAACGTCACTTTCGGCGATCAGCCCGTCCGCGATGGCGTGCTGCGCCTCGCCTATGGAAATCGACTGCGCGACCTCGTCCGTGAACACCGTCGCGCGGGCCAGCAGTGCCGCCTCGACCTCTTGCTTGCCCTTGGTGTCGGTGCCCATGCAGGCGACATGCGTGCCGGGGCTGACATGGTCGGCCATCAACGACGGGGCAAAGGCCGAAGTGATCGAGATGATGACATCGGCCGCCGCCATGCCGGGCAGGTCCACGGCCTGGAACGGCAGGCCCGCCTCGGCCGCCACTTCTTCGATATTGGGCAGCATCTCGGGATGATAGTTCCAGCCGATGACCTTGTCGAAATCACGCTGCTCCAGGGCTGCGCGCAGCTGGAACGTGGCCTGATGGCCTGCGCCAATCATGCCCAGCACGCGGGCATCGGGCCGGGCCAGATGCCTGATCGACACCGATGATGCGGCGGCGGTGCGCAGGGCGGTCAACAGGTTGCCGCCCACCATCGCCCTGGCCTTGCCGGTGTCGGGATCGAACAGGAACACGGTGGACTGGTGATTGATGATCCCGCGCCTTTCAAGGTTGTGGGGCCAGTAGCCACCGGCCTTCAGCCCCAGCGTCAGGCCCGCCCGGTCAAATCCGCCCTTGAAGCCGTACAGCGCATCCTCGTGGCCAATCGCCTCGCGCACGACCGGAAAGTTGTAGGCATCGCCCGACGCCATCGCGGCAAAGACCTGCTCGACGGCATCAAACGCGGCCTCGCGCGTCATGAGGTCGGCAATCTCGCGTTCGGGAACGATCAACATCTCAGGTCTCCGCGCCGCGGCACCGGGTCTGCGGCGGCTGTTCTTCTTCTGGCTGGAAATATCCCGGGGGTCCGGG
>JBCBFX010000083.1:0-16617 GCA_038527345.1 Pseudomonadota bacterium
CCGCCTTGCCATGATCTTTGGCGTGACAGAAGCCCTGTCCGCGCTCAAGCACAATGGCCGTATCCCCAGCAGGCTGGGGCCCCTCGGCAATTCTGCTTGATCCCGTCGGTGCCACCTGTCCCTTGAAGATCAAGCGACGGCGGCTCCGAGACAAAGGCCGGTCACAGGTTCGGGTCGTAATCGGCGAGGCGCTTGCCCGGTTCGTCCACGAACATTTCGGGAAGCGGTTCGGCGTTCTGGATCAGGTCGACGCGAAAGACACGAAATGCGTTGCGCAGTTCGCACCACGCGGTCAAGGTCCAGACCCGGCCCCAGTATTCCATGTGCAGGGGCCGCACCGTGCGCGTGGTGATGCGATCGCCCTTGGATCGGTAGATCAGCCGCAGTTTCTGGCGCGCACGGATCGCCGCGCGCAGCGTGGGCATCTGGCCAAAGCCGCGCATGGCGTCGGCAAAGGGGTAGACCGCGAATTTCCACTTGTCGGCTTCGGCGATCGTGCGTTCGGGCAGCACCGCGTCGATCTTGTCGGCGAGGCTTTGGGCGGCGGATTTCAGCGTGTCGTCCGCCGCCTCGGCCACGATGGCCATGCCGAGGTTGAGCGCTTCGAGCTCTTCGGTGGTCAGTGTCAGCGGCGGCAGGCTGATCGCCTGCGTGATCATGTAGCCCACGCCGCGCTCGCCCTGCACCGGGACGCCCGAGGCGACCAGCGTGTCCATGTCGCGGTAGATGGTGCGCACCGACACCTCGCACGTCTCGGCCATGTCCTGCGCGGTGTGCAACTTGCCGTCGCGCAGGATCTGGATCAGGTCGAACAGGCGGTCGGTACGGCGCATGTCATTCCTGTTGCAGGTGCACGGCGGCGTGCCGCATCTGAACGGTGTTCGGATCGATCAGGGCGCGGGCCGCTTCGGTTTCGGGCGCGGTCATGAAGGCTGCGGCCAGTGCCTGCGCCGCATCAAGGCTTTCCCACAACACGTGGTCGGTCCAGACCCCGTCATCGTCGCAGGACAGGGTGCGCCCCAGCATGCCGCCGTGCCGGTCTACAAGGGGCTGCATCTGCTGCATCGCATCGAGGAACTGGATGTGGGTTGCGCCGCTGTTCAGGCGGAAGGTGACGATTTCGGCGGTCGTGGTCATGGTTTGTCTCCATCAGTTTGTGATGGGGCGGGTTTAGAGAGATCCAACTGACATTAACCTGTCAGTTGGATGCGTGCCACCGCGAATTTTTCCCGAATAGCCGCGTTTCGCGCTGCCGTGACCCGCGCAAACCCTTTTGCGGCTGCGCGCCAGAGCATAGAACAAGGGCTGACCGGCGGCGTGTGTCCGCCAAGCATGGGAGAAATATCATGGGACTGGGAAATATCGGATTGCCGGGCCTGCTGCTGATCGCGGTTGTGGTGCTGGTCTTGTTCGGACGTGGCAAGATCTCGAGCCTGATGGGCGAGGTGGGCAAGGGCATCACCAGCTTCAAGAAGGGCGTGAACGAGGGCAAGGAAGAGCTGGAAGCGGCCAGTGCGGACGAGGCCAAGGACATCACGCCCGAGGCCGAGACCGACAAGGACAAGGTCTGATCCATGTTCGACCTCGGGTTCGCCGAGCTGCTGGTCATCGGGATCGTGGCGCTGATCGTCATTGGCCCCAAGGACCTGCCGGTGATGTTTCGCAACGTGGGCCGTTGGGTGGGCAAGGCCCGTGGGATGGCGCGTGAGTTTTCCACCGCCATGAACCAGGCCGCGGACGAGGCCGGTGTGAAAGACCTGCAACAGACCATCAAGTCGGCCACGAATCCTGTAGGGTCCGCCATGGACGGGGTCAGGGACGCGGCACGCGACGTGACCTCGAGCCTGACCGACATCGACCCTGACAGCGAAACCGGCAAGCTGAGCGCCGAACGCGCCGAAACCGCGCGCAAGATCCAGGCTGCGACCGCGCGGGCCCAGGCCGAGCGCAAGGCCAAGGAGGCCGAGGCCGCCCTGAAGAAGGCCGAGGAACTGGAAGCCCAGGCCGCCGACACGCCGAAAGAGACCTGAATGAGCCAAGGCGAAGACATAGAAGACAGCACCGCGCCGCTGATCGAACACCTGGCGGAACTGCGGACGCGGCTGATCCGGTCGGTGCTGGCGCTGCTGGTGGCGATCACCGTGTTCTTCATCCCGATCCAGGGGGATTTCATTGCAGCCCATGTGCTGAATGCCCTGCTGGACCCGATCGAGAACACGTTGCGGTCGCTGGGCGATCCGTCGCCCACATTCCAATACACCAGCCCGCAGGAATACCTGTTCACCCTGTTCCGGGTGTCGATGGTGTTTGGCTTTGGCCTCGCCTTTCCGGTGATCGGATACCAGATGTGGCGGTTCGTGGCGCCGGGCCTGTACCGCCAGGAAAAGAACGCGTTCCTGCCGTTCCTTGTGGCCTCGCCCCTGATGTTCATTCTGGGCGCAACCTTTGCGCAACTGGTGGTCACGCCGTTGGCGATGACGTTCCTGTTGGGCTTTGCCGATGCCTCGTCGATGTTCACGTCGATCCTGTCGGGGGGCGATGCCCCGTCCGAGACAAGCGGTCCGACCATCGTGTTCAATGGCAAGGTGAACGAAAGCCTTGATATCACGCTGAAATTTATCCTGGCCTTTGGCTTGTGCTTTCAGCTGCCCGTTCTGCTGACGCTGATGGGCAAGGCCGGCCTGGTCAGTTCCGAAGGATTGGGCAATGTGCGCAAATACGCCATGGTCGCCATCCTGGTGCTGGCCGCCTTGGTCACGCCGCCCGATGTCATCACCCAGCTGATCCTGTTTGTCGTGGTCTATGGTCTGTACGAAATCTCGATCTGGCTGGTGCGGTCGGTCGAGAAAAAGCGCGATGCCCGCCTGCGGGAAGAGGGTTATTTCGACGATGACGAAGATGATTTCGGCGACGCGCCCGAGGAAGACCTGAAGTGATAGACGACCCGATGGACCGGATCGCCGCAGCGCTCGAGCGGATGGCGCCCGCGCCGATGGCGGCACCGGAATTCGACGGGGCCCGGGCCTTTGTCTGGCAGACAGGCCCGGATCGGTTGGAGCCGGTGCCGCAGGTGTCGCTGGTGCCGCTGGACCTGCTGTTGGGGGTTGATCGGTCGCGCGATACGCTGCTGGCCAACACCCGCCAGTTTGCCCGGGGGCTGCCCGCGAACAATGCGCTGCTCTGGGGGTCGCGCGGCATGGGAAAGTCAAGCCTTGTCAAGGCGGTGCATGGCGCGCTTGAAGTTGAATTCCCGCAGTTGAAGATCGTGGAATTGCACCGCGAAGACCTGCCGTCTGTCGGGCGACTGTTGAACGTGTTGCGGGATGCGCCCGACGCGCGGTTCATCCTGTTTTGCGACGACCTGAGCTTTTCCCACGATGATCAGCACTACAAGTCGCTCAAGGCGGTGCTGGATGGCGGGATCGAGGGGCGGCCCGACAACGTGATCCTGTATGCCACGTCGAACCGCCGCCACCTGATGCCGCGGGACATGATCGAGAATGAGCGCGGGTCAGCCATCAACCCGTCCGAGGCGGTCGAGGAAAAGGTATCGCTGTCGGACCGGTTCGGTTTGTGGCTGGGGTTCCACGCATGTGATCAGGATCAGTACCTGGCGATGATCCGCGGCTATTGCGGGGCCTACGGGGTCGAGATTGACGACGATACGCTGTGGGCGGAAGCCATCGAATGGCAGGCCACGCGCGGGTCCCGGTCGGGCCGGGTGGCGTGGCAGTATTTCTGCGATCTGGCAGGACGGCGGGGCGTCGACCTAAGCCGCCAGTAACTGCGCCTCGAAGCTGCGCAGGCACGGGGCGGCCTTGGGGCCATAGGCGGCAAGGTCCGGGAACAAACGCTTGATTTCAGCCTGTGCATCGGGGTTCACCGCGTCCATTGCGACGCATCCGGGGTACAGCGTCTCGCTCCAAATCCCATGGGCCTGCACGACATGGTGGCGGTCCATCAGGATGTGGCAATAGCTGACCAGCCCACCGGTCTTGCGATAAACGCCGTCCATGCACAACAGGTCCACGGCGCGCACCAGAACGGCGTCCTGCCCATACAGCAGCTCGGCGCGCCAGTCGTTCAGCAGGATCGCGTGTTGCGGTGACACAACCAGGTCACGGTCATTGCCCAACGTGCCTGCGGTGATGACGATGGGGGCCAGATCGCCCTGGGCCAAGACCGTGGACATGCCGGCCCAGCGGATCGGCTGCGCGCCGTCCATGGCCGTCAGAACGAGATTGCCGATTTCCAGATGCTCAACGGCGCAGGGACCGTCCGGGCTCTCGATCAGGGTCCCGGCAGCAAAGCACACAACCTCGCCGCCAAGGCCGGCATGGGGGGTGCTGGCATCGTTTTCGACGATGGCGCCGATGGTCAGATCGGTGTTGGGCGGGGGCATCCCGTCCGGAAAAACAAGGAAATACCCGTCTTCGTCATCGGCACCGGCATCGGTGCCGTCGTTCACGTCGTTGTCGTTGTTCAGGTCGACGTCGATGACGCCGATGCGCCAGGTTGTCGTGCCGTCGGTGACCTCGAACGTGTAATCCCAGATGATCTGGCGTTCGACCCCGTCGACCATGGCGGTCTGTTCCCAGGTTCCGCCGATACGTTCCGGTGCGTCCACGAATTCGTTGGCGTCGTCATCGCCATTGAAAACCGTTGCGCCGTCGTTTTCTTCGACCACGAAATAGGTCGTGTTGCCCGAGTAGCTCCACGTACCAGTGGGGGCGAAGGCATAGTTGTTCGCGGCCCCGTTGACCGTGGACTGCGTGCCGCGCAGAGCGAAGGTATATCCGTAAAAGACAGCCATCGGGCTGAACCAATCCAAATCGTTTCGTTGGATTGTTTCTGGATGCGCAACGGGGCGACCGTAGGGCCGTACGGTGCCGTTTTAGATAAAATCAGGGAAAGTTTGCGACAAATGCGGCGAATCCACCCGTTCGGAGCGAATTCGCCGCGTCTTTGCCTTATTCGAGGAACGGGGTCGGGTCGACGCTGTCGAAGCCGTCGCGCACCTCGAAATGAACAAATGCCTCGTCCGCGCTGTCGCGCAGGGCGGCGATGGGCTGGCCCTGGCTGACGCTGTCGCCCTTTTTCACCTTTACGTCGATGACGTTGGCATAGACGGTCAACAGGTTGTCGGCGTGGCGCAACACGATGATCGGAATGCCTTCGGCGCTTTTTGTGATGGCGGCAACGGTGCCGTTGTCGGCGGCGTTTACGGCGGTGCCGGGGGCGGCCTTGATGTCGATGCCTTCGTTGCGGCCCTTGGCGTAGGGCCGGATGATGCTGCCGACAACCGGAACCGTCATGCGCGCGGTCTTGGGCGGTTCGGACACGTTACCCAGATCGGCGACCGGTTCGTCCGGTGTTTCGGTGGCTTGCGGGGCCTCGCTGGTGTCGTCGTCGGGCAGTGGCTTGGCCGCACTTGGGGGCGTCGGGGTCGGCGATCCGGCCCCCGGGGCCGAGGTGCCATTGGCCTGCGGGCGCGGGGCGGCCACGCGGGCCACCGGGATCAGCAGGAATTGCCCTTCGCGCACGGCGAAATCCGCGCCCAGACCGTTCCATTCCGCCAGCGATTTGACCGGCACGTTGTAGAGCCGCGCGATGGTAAAGGCGGTCTCGCCCCGTTCGACCTGGTGGCGGATGGGTTCCTGACCGGTCTGGGGCAGCGGCGCGCGCGGTGTGTTCGCGACCGGCGTCGGTTCGGCATCGTCGATGGCGTTGCCGGCCAGCGTCGTCACATCCACGGAGGACGGGGTGATCGGGCCGGTGGCCACGGCACCGGTGCTGGGCGACGGTTCGGACACGCGGCGGGGCAGGGCGACCACCTCGCCCGCGCGCAAGGGCACGTCCGGTGCGATCCCGTTGAAGCGGCCCAACTCGTCGGCGGGCAGGCCCACGCGGGCCGCCACATCGCCCAGTGTGTCGCCACGCCGGGCCACGGCAACCTGGTAGTTGGGATACGAGATCACGCCGCGATTGTCCGGGCGCGGCCGATCCTCGGTCGTGGTCTGCGCAGCCTGGGCCGTGGAAAAGCCGCCGCCCAGCCCGCGCAGGTCAAAGTCCAGCGGTTCATCACATCCCGCAAGCACGGCCAGCCCGCATGTCGCCAGGATCAACGGCATCCGCCGCTTTGTGAGGTATAGGGTCATCTGCGTCGTCCTCTGCCGGGCCCCGGTCTTGGATGCAGGGCTTTGCCGGTTTGGCGCAGTTTTACACCAGTTTCACTCTTTGCCCAACCCCTCGAGCAGGGGGACAAAGCGGACGTCGCGCATTTCGTCGTATTCCAGGCCGGTTTCCGTCTTGCGCACCCGGATCAGGCTTTGCACGGCGTCGGACTGGCCCACGGGCAGCACCATGATGCCGCCGACCTTGAGCTGCGCCAGCAACGGGCCGGGCGGGTCTTCGGCGGCCGCCGTCACGATGATCTTGTCGAACGGGGCCTGGTCGGGCAGCCCGTGGCTGCCGTCGCCGGTGATGGCGGTGATGTTGTGAAGATCCAGTTCCTCGAAGATCGCGCGCGCCTCGCGCACCAGCCTGCGGTGCCGGTCGATGGTGTAGACCCGCCGCGCCAGCTTGGCCAGGATTGCGGCCTGGTATCCCGATCCGGTGCCGATTTCGAGCACCTTGTCCCGGGGCGTGATCTGCAGGGCCTGCGTCATCAGCCCCACCACCGATGGCTGGCTGATCGTCTGCCCGCAGGCGATGGGCAGGGGCATGTCCTCATAGGCGCGGTCGGCGAAAAGCCCACGCACAAAGGGGCCGCGGTCGATCTCTTCCATCGCCTGCAACACGCGCTTGTCCGTCACCCCGCGCGAGCGCAGGGCATAGAGAAACTGCATCTTGCGCGTGGCGAGATCTTCTTCGGTCATCTGGCGATGGTCCCCAGTTGGTCCATCATATCATGCGCTGTCAGATCCGCACGCATTGGCGTGACCGAGATCCAGCCATCCAGGTTCACGGTGGCATCCGTGCCAGGCGCGGTCGCGCGCTGCTGGTCGCCGCCCCGGATCCACAGGAACTGCCGGCCCGAGGGCGAGGCCGTGGCCTCGGTATGAAAGCCGGTGCCGGGGCGCAGGCCCTGTGGCACCAGTTTGATGCCCTTGACGTCCGCCGCTGCCACGGGTGGCACGTTGACATTGTAAAACAACTGGTAGCCTGGCTGGTTGCCCGGCGTGGCAGCAAGAATCCGCTCAATCACGTCGCGGCCATGCACGGCAGAGGCCTCGAACGTGTTGTCGAGGTTGCGATTGCCGGGGCCGTAGTATTGCGAAAGGGCGATGGACAGCACGCCCTGCAGCGCGCCTTCGAGCGCGGCACCGAGCGTGCCGGAATAGAGCGCGTTCTCGGCCGAGTTGTTGCCCCGGTTCACGCCCGAAAGGATCAGGTCTGGGGCGTTGTCCTTCAGCACGTCGTGAAGGCCGGCCAACACGCAATCGGCCGGGCTGCCCTCGGCCGCGAAGCGGCGGTCGCCGATCTGCTGGATCATGAAGGGCCGGGTGTAGCTGATGCAGTGGCCCACACCGGATTGTTCGAACGCGGGTGCCACGGTCCAGACCTCGCCATCCGGTCCGGCGATGTCGTGGGCGATCCGGTCCAGCACTTCGAGCCCGGGGGCCGAAATACCGTCGTCATTGGTGATGAGAATACGCATGTGAGGCCCCTTTTTCCCTTACTAGGCGAGGCGCGGCGCGGGGGGCAACTGCGGGAGCCTCCGGCGGGGATTTTTTTGGGACAGAGACGCAGGACCGTTGCGCGCTGGTGTCAGTCCGTGAGGCCGACCTCGGTCAGGATGCGCTGTGCTTCGGCCTGGGGGTCGGTCAGGGCGCTGCGGTCCTCGCCCGGGAAAAAGCGGGCGCGGGTGGCGGTGGGCATGGGGTGCGGCGTGGCGATGTGGATGCGTGGGCCGGTCTTGGCTGTCTCTACCTGCCAGCTGCGGGCCAGCGCGATCTGTGCGGCCTTGGTGGCTCCGTAGCCGCCGAAGAACGCCGTGCCGCCGCGCGGATCGTCCAGGAACAGCGCCTGCCCGTCGGTGCCCAGCAGCGGCGCGAGATATGTGATCAGCGTGGCGGTGGCTGTGACGTTGGCGCTGACCGATTTGGCCATGTCCTTGGCATCGAGCATCGATGCGGGTGCCATGGGCGCAGCGTGAACGGCCGCGTGGCACCACAGGTCCAGCTTTCCCCAGCGGTCGTGGATGCCCCGGCACAGGGTCTGCATCGCCGCATCGTTGGTGATGTCCATGGGCGCCAGTGTCGCCGCCCCACCCGCCGCCTTGATACGGTCGTCCAGTTCCTCGAGTGCGCCGGTGGTCTTGGCCACGGCCACGATGTGATGGGTGGGGGCCAGTTCCAGTGCGAGGGCGGCACCCAGCCCGCGCGAGGCACCGGTGATAAGGGCAATCTGTGTCATGCGCGTTCTGTGCCTGTTGAGCCGCGAAGCGTCAAGCGGCGGCGGCGGGATTGCCCGGCATCCGCAAGACGCGCTGACCGGAGGACGTGTCCAGTATCACGCGGTCTTCGTCGATGGCGATGACCGTGCCCGACAGCAGGCTGTCGCCCACCGCGATCTGCCGCACCTGCCCGCCAGCGGTCCGCAGCAGCGCCCCGCGCTGTTCGGGTGTGATGATGATTGCGATCAGATGCAGACGGCGCAGGTTCAACGCCCCACGCTGCGTGGCCAGATCGGCCGTGATGTCGTTGGTTTGTTTGCTCATATCGCTTGCTGCCTGGTGATGGAAGGCGGCGGCTATCACGATGCTGCAGTGCAGAAAAGGCCGTATCGCTCACATGCGCGTGCGCAAGCCGGATGACGCCGGGTTATTGCGCGGAAAGGCGCTTGGCCCGGTGGTAGGTCAGGGTGGCAAAGGCCAGATGCCACAGCGCGTCCGTGGCGAGCGGTCTGTCCAGTGGCACAGACAGGCACCGCTGTCCGTCGCTGTCAAAGTCGCGGGGAAAGGCTTCGGTCACGCGGGCGGCAAGGTCGGTCTTGCAATCCACAAACAGGTCGAAGCGGTCGGGCGCTGCGGGGGACCAGTCTGCACGCAGGGTCGAGCCGGTGCGCGGGCGGCACGGCCGCCAGGCGGGTTGGCCCCATTTCAGGCTTTCGTCGAGGGGGCCGATATCAGCAGCAGCCGCGACGTCGTGGACGAGGGTGCGAAGATCGAAAAACCGCGCCTGAGCAATGTCAGACCACGAACCGATACGGTCGAGGATTGGGCGCGGAAGGTGGGGCATGGCCGCGTTTTGGCATCCCTTCCTGTCAGGAATTGGCACTAGCAAACTGACATGCAGTTCAAGCGGATGACCTGCACTCTGCCCAGAGCGTGCGCACGCGACTGACGTGTTGCGCGGCCCAGGCCGTCACCAGGTCCGCATGACAGTCTTTTTCGAAACCATCCAATGCAGCGTTCACCCTGACCACTGTGTGGCGCCGATTTGACAAGTGGAGAAATGGCCAGAACAGCGACGCCTTGGCCGTCTTTCGCGTTGTCATCCTGACGCTGCCATCGCCCATGGCCTGGACCAGCTTTTCAATTTCGAAATAATCGACCAGAGCATCGCGGGAAACTTGCGTGTCCGTCGGCGGCAGCAGCACAAGCAATACCTCTGCCTCGGCGGCGAGTGAATCCATGGTGACCGTACCCGTTACTTTCTTGAAATATTGCTCCCAAAGATCGGGAACCTCGCCCGTATCGCCATAGGTAAAATCCGTGCCCCAACGGCCCGGTACGATGTGAACGGCGGCCAGGGGCTTGTCCAGAAGTGCGTAGCGCAGGCCGCTGTTGGGGGCGAATGCGCGCAGGGCGTCCACTGCGATGGTGCCGCCCCAAAACAGAACGATCGCTGCGCCCAGGATCCCAAGCCGTTTCCAGGTGGTCCGCATGGATGTGACCTATTCCGCCGCTTTCATGCGGAACCCTTTTTCGATCATGTCGGCAGGTTCCACCGGGTATTCGCCGGAAAAGCAGGCGTCGCAGTATTGCGGGGTCGCGCTGTTGCGCCCGCCCGCCTCGCCCACGGCGCGGTATAGCCCGTCGAGCGAGATAAAGCGCAGGCTATCCACGCCCAGGTGCTGGGTCATTTCCTCTTCGCTCATCGTGGCGGCCAGCAGTTTTTCGCGTTGTGGCGTGTCCACCCCGTAGAAACAGGGCCAGGCCGTGGGGGGTGATGCGATGCGGAAGTGGACTTCGGCCGCGCCTGCATCAAGGATCATCTCCTTGATCTTGCGCGAGGTTGTGCCGCGCACCACGCTGTCATCCACCAGGATCACGCGCTTGCCCCGGATCAGGGCGCGGTTCACGTTCAGCTTCAGCCGCACACCCATGTTGCGGATGTGTTCGGTGGGTTCGATAAAGGTGCGGCCCATGTACTGGTTGCGGATGATGCCCATGGCATAGGGAATGCCGGATTCGAGGCTGTAGCCGATGGCCGCGGGCGTGCCACTGTCCGGCACGGGGCAGACAAGGTCCGCCTCGATAGCGGCTTCCTTGGCCAGTTCGCGGCCGATGGCCTCGCGGGTCTCATACACTGACCGTCCGCCCAGGATCGAATCCGGACGGCTGAAATACACGTGCTCAAAGATGCAGAAGCGGGGTTTTTGCGGGCGGAAGGGAAAGCTGCTGTCGATCCCGTCTTCGGTGATGACCACCATCTCGCCCGGTTCGATCTCGCGCACGAATTCGGCCCCGATGATGTCCAGCGCACAGGTTTCGGAGCTCAGAACATGGCCACCCGGCAGCCTGCCCAGCACCAGCGGGCGCACGCCAAGCGCGTCGCGGACGCCAATCAGCTTGGTGCGGGTCATGGCGACGATGGAAAAGGCCCCCTCGACCCGGCGCAGCGCGTCCTCCATCCGTTCGGGGATGCTGCGTTGCAGGGACCGGGCCATCAGGTGGATGATGCATTCGCTGTCGGACGAGGATTGAAAGATGGAGCCGCGTTCGATCAGTTCGCGCCGCAGCGCGTCGGCATTGGTGATGTTGCCGTTGTGAGCGATGGCCGCCCCGCCCATTGCGAATTCACCAAAGAACGGCTGCACGTCGCGGATGGCTGTCTGTCCCTTGGACCCGGCGGTGGAGTAGCGCACATGCCCGATGGCCAGTGCGCCGGGCAGCGTTTCCATAACCTTTTGCGATGTGAAGTTGTCGCGCACGTAACCAAAGCGCCGGGCCGAGTTGAAACCGCTTTCGGGATCGTAGGCGACGATGCCGCCCGCCTCTTGACCGCGATGTTGCAGGGCGTGCAGGCCAAGGGCTACGAAGTTGGCCGCATCCTGGGCGCCCAGAACGCCGAAAATGCCGCATTCCTCCCGCAATTTGTCATCATCAAAGGGATGCGCGGGCGGCATGTGCACGTCGGCTGAAGTGTCGGACAAAGGGCAGCTCCGAATCCGGTCACGAGGATAGGCGCGGTGTAGCAAGCCGCGCCCGTCCTGTCACGAAAGGATCACACTTCATGCAGCTGCGCATTCGGGTGCGATCATTTTGCCCTCGATCCGGGTCAGCAGGGTGCGTGTCTGATCGTGGTCGAGGCGTTCGAAAAAGCTGTCCTGGTTCGGTGTGGCAGCATGCAACAGCAGGCCGGTCTGGGCAAAGATCATCTCTTCGTCGTCGAAGGTCAGCGTGGCAAGGCCCGCGGCATGGGTGACGGCATGGCGAATGCCGCGCCAGCCCACCAGCGCCAGCAGCGGCACCGACACGACGGGGGCATCGCCCAGATGTGCGGGTTGTTCCAGTGCGACGCGGGTATGCACAGGCAGGCTGCAATCGGAACAGGCCGACAGCGTCCCGCCCGGCACATGGATCATCGGTGCAGATGTGCTGTCGGCGATCGACTGAATGGGCGCAAAGCCACCGTCCAGCGTGGCGACGGCATCGCCTGCGGCCAGCTGTTCGACGGGCAACCAGCCTGCGGGTGTTTCCAGCATCGTATCCGCGCCAAGGGTCAGGGCGGGGGCGGTTTCAATGATCTTGGCGGCGGTGAAGTCGGTGAATGCGGCGGTGTGGTTCAGAAACATTGTGCTCTCCGTTGTGTTGGCAGTGTGTGTGTCTTGCTGAGGTCCATACCGCTCCACAAATCTGCCGCTTTTTCGACACAACCACGGCCAAACTCGGGCACTGTTTCGTCACAGGGTTCAAAGTGGGTGCGCACACGCGCTCTGATCGCGCTGCGGCGACGCGATTTACCAAGGGTTAACCAAGGGGACGATTGCGAGCCGCGATTCGAGCCTAGGCCGCGCGATAATGCCGCCACATTTCAGCCTCGTGCCGTTTCAGGCACAGCGCGGCCGTTTCGCCGAAATCGGCCATGGCGGGGCCAAGGCTGGGAAACAGCGAAATCAACTCATTCCGAGCGTGTGACCCGGTGGCCGACAGGGCGATGTCGGACAGGAAATAGCTTTCGCTCAGCAACCCGTTGGCGCGCACCACGTGGTGCCGATCGAACATGAAATGGGTATAGGAAATGCGGGCCTGCGGACAAATCGCGATGCCGGGCATGCCGCACAGATGCTTGGCCGCAACCAGGATCTCGTCGACGCCGAACAGCAACTGCGCCGCGTGATCGTCAAAAAACAGGCGGTGTTCCTGCGACAAAATCAAGGGACGGTCATTGCCCAAAGCGCCCCGGGCGATGCGCACGGGGGCAAAGGCACCTTTGCCCGCGACCTCGGTGCGTCCGATCCAGGTGATCGGCACGTGACCTGCGTCGCGGGTCCAGACGCGGGTGCCCACGCGCAATTGTTCGACCGTGCGGGGGCCGGTTGCCGTGTCGATCCGTGTGCCGGGGCCGAAACAGGTGACGAAATCGGCATAGTCCGAGGTGCCGATATTGCTGCCGCCCACCTTTTGGTATTGCACGCCATCGACCAGCAGGGTGTCGCTGGAAAAGCCCCACACGTCCCCCGTGGTGCCGTTCTGCGAAAATACGGTCAGGGTGATGACGGGCCCGACCAGGGTGCCAAAGGCATCAAGCGCCTGGATGGTGATGATCGATTCCGCCTCGACGCCGTTGCCGTTGGTGACAAGCCCGGCACCGTCGGTGATGGTGTGACCGGCGGTGTCGTCATCTTCGAACGTGTCGACGCCGCCTCCGGTGTCATCCAGCGTCACCGACTGGCCGCTACCTTCGGTATAAGTGAACACGGTCCCGTCCGGCGTGGACGAATTGTTGATGATCGGATTGCCCACGATCGCCGCGGACGAACTGGAATCGACCACCAGATTTTCACTGTCGAACACGACAAAGCTGCGCAGCGCCATGGCTCACCCGTTACCCAGAATCTCGGGCACGTGTGTCTCAGCCTATTGCGGTGCCAATAGGTTCAATTCAGGGCAAATTATCAAAAAATCGGGCGTGTCTGGCGTTACTCGCCACAATTGCCGACCAGACCTTCGTACTGGCGGGTGATCCAGCCCAGGGCCTCTTCGGGGTTCTGTTCCTCGATCTGGCCGGTAAAGCGGCCGAACACCGCCGCTGACCGGCTTTCGTCGACGATGGTGAATTCCTGCCCCGTGATCACGGTGTCATAGACAAAAAACGCAATGGCCACGAGCAGGATGCCGCGTGCCACGCCAAACAGGAAACCAAGCCCCTGATCGACGCCCCCCAGCGCCGAGCGTTGGACCAGCGACGAAAACAGTGGCGTAAACAGCGATGCGACGATCAGCGCCACGGCAAACACGACGCCAAAGGCCACGATGATCGACAATTCGCAACTGTCCGCGATGAAATCGCCCAGCACCGGGATTTCGCGCACCAGCGGTTCGACCCGTGGGGCAAAGAGATAGGCCACGATGGCCGCGACGATCCATGCAGCGATGGCCATCGCTTCGCGGACGAAACCGCGCCCGTAAGCCAACAGGGCCGAGAGGACAATGACCACGGCAACGACGCCGTCAATGATGGTGAACCCTTCCATGGTCCTGATCCTTCAATCTGCCGACAGCGCTAACCTGCGCCGAAAACCTCGCCTACGAACCCGGTCAGGTCACCCATCTGGTTAAGCGTCATGCCCGGCACTCCTCCGGCTTTGCCGCCTTTCGGAGCGATGGCCGACGTGAAACCAAGTTTTTGCGCTTCTTTCAACCTGTTTTCCGTCTGGGGCGTCGGCCGCAGGGCGCCAGACAGGCTGATTTCGCCGAATACAACCGTGTCGGGTGGCAAAGCGGCGTCTTCGCGCGCACTCAGCAGGGCGGCAGCCACGGCCAGGTCGGCGGCCGGTTCGCCGATCTTCATGCCACCGGCCACGTTCAGGTAAACATCCATGCCATTGAAGGGGATGCCGCAGCGCGCCTCGAGAACGGCGAGGATCATGGCCAGCCTGCCGCCATCCCAGCCCACGACCGTGCGCCGGGGTTGGCTGTGTGGCGAGGGGGCCACGAGGGCCTGCAATTCGCACAGAACGGGCCGCGTGCCTTCGATACCCGCAAAGACGACCGACCCGGGGCTGGGTTCACCGCGTTCGGACAGGAACAGGGCCGATGGGTTCGTGACCTCGGCCAGGCCCGCGCCGGTCATTTCGAACACGCCGATTTCATCGGCAGGGCCAAAGCGGTTCTTGACCGCGCGCAGGATGCGGAACTGGTGGCCGCGCTCGCCTTCGAAATAGAGCACGGTGTCGACCATGTGTTCGACGACGCGGGGGCCTGCTATCTGCCCCTCTTTGGTGACGTGGCCCACGAGGATCACGCTGATGCCCTTGCGCTTGGCGAAGGTGGTCAGTTCATGCGCGGCGGCCCGGACCTGGCTGACCGATCCGGGGGCGCTGTCGACGGTGTCCAGCCACATCGTCTGGATGGAATCGATAATGGCAAGGCCCGGGGCCTCTTGTTCCAGCGTGGTCAGGATATTGCGCAGGTTGGTGTCGGCGGCCAGTTGCACGGGTGCCTCGTTCAACCCGAGGCGCTGGGCGCGCATGCGGACCTGTGCGCTGGCCTCTTCGCCGCTGACATAGATGGTTTTCAGCCCTGCTTGGGCAAATCGGGCCGCGGCCTGCAACAGCAGGGTGGATTTGCCGATGCCCGGGTCGCCGCCCACGAGGATGGCAGAGGCGGGGACCAGCCCGCCGCCCAGCACGCGGTCCAATTCGTCCATCTGGCTTTTGGTGCGCGGTGGCGGTGTTTCCTCGGTCGCGAGGTCGGACAGGGCGACAGTGGTGCCGCGCTTGGCCCCCAGCCCCTTGCCGGGGGTGGCCGACAGGCCGGTATCTTCGGTGATGGTGTTCCATTCGCCGCAACCGTCACAACGGCCCGACCACTTGCTGAAGGACGCCGCACAGGCGGAACAGGTGAAGGTTGCGTGTTTGACCATACCGCCATGTGCCAAAGCGGCACGGCGGCGTCAAAGGCTTATTCGGCCAGTCGCGGCAATCGCGTGACGTTTGCCCCCTTGTCGCGCTGCGGGGTTTCGCCGTTGATTTCAGGCAGCAGTCGCTCGATCTCGTCCAGTAACTCGCCCAGTTTGGCGCGGGCCACGTTTTCCTCAAGCTCGAGCCGGTTGATCCAGGTGGCGAATTCGCCGTGGATGGCACGCGCCTGGGCCAGGCGTTCGTTGAACTGGTCGACTTCGAACTGGCGCTGTTCCAGGAACGAGCGGGCGCGTTCGACGCGGGGTGTGGAATACGCTTCGGCCAGATCGCGGCTGATGTGGGACATCTTGGCGGCCAGTTCCAGCAATTCGGGTTCCAGCATGCCAAGGTCGGGGTGGTCACGCAGGAAAGCCAGCCGTTCCCGCATGCTTTCGAAGGCGTCGCCGATCCGGAAGGCGCTGTCGCGGTCGGCGGCGTGGGCGGCATGGTAGGCGCGCGTGACGTCATCGACCGACATCTCGAACCGGCGGTGCGAGTTTTCAAGCTGAAGGATGCGCGCATTCGACGGCAGGAAGCAGCACAGAGTGACGGCAAAGACCGTCAGGCCGGTCTGGGCATAGATGCCCGCACTCTCGATCACGGTCCCGTTCCAGGCCACGTCAAGCTGGATCCACGGCCATTGACCGGTCAGCGCCATGCCCGTCGCCACCACCAGCCCAAGCGCCAAAACGGCAAACAGAATGAGGGACAGACGCTGCAGGAAAGCGACCAGAACCCGCGCTGTGAAAATCACCTGTGACACGCGCCTTCCCCCCAGAAGACAATGGTTAATGGCCCGACTATATCGCTAAAGCCCCGCACCGCGAGGGGAATATCGGCGGCGTTCTGCCAAAACTGCGTGATATTGTTTCCGTACCGGAATCAATCTCCGCGTTTTTTGCGGGATTGTTCCGTAGCCCAACTGACCCAGAGAGACGCCAGAATGCAGGCCGTGAACATGTACAGCCCCCATGCCGTTTCCAGCCGTCCGACCCCGATCCCCTTGGACAGGGTGATATAGAGCGCGATCAGGAAAATATCGGCCATCGCCAGCTTGCCCATGATCGTCAGCACCGGCAGCACCCGCGGGCTGAGCATGCGCCAGTGCATCAGCGCCAGCCCGATGGTCTTGAGGTACGGTGCAAAGAGCGCAAAGACCGTGACCACGAGGGCCAGAAACACGTCCGAGCCCCAAAGCGATTGCAGCCCGGTGATGACCGAGATCTCCTTGAGATTGAAGAGCGGCAACAGCCCGGCCTTCAT
>JBCBFX010000084.1:0-16593 GCA_038527345.1 Pseudomonadota bacterium
TTCATGTCGATGACCGTGTTGCGGCTTTCCCTGGGCTGGCTCAGAGGCCGCTCGCCGGACCGGGACTGCAACCGCCGCCATCCGGGCGAGTTGTATACATTCGCCTCGGCCGCGGCCTGATGCAGGTTCGATTCCACGCCCATTCCCGGCGCTGCCGCGCCAAAGCCGCCGCCATACAGTCCGGGGGGCGTCAGGACATCCACATGCGCTTCGGGCAACTCGTCGATGAACCGCGACGGCATCGAACTTTGCCACTGACCAAAGACGCGTCTGTTGGCGGCAAAGGACACGGTACAGACCTCCTCGGCCCGCGTAATGCCGACATAGGCCAGCCGCCGTTCCTCTTCGAGGCCCTTCAGCCCGCTTTCATCCATGCTGCGCTGAGACGGGAACAATCCGTCCTCCCACCCCGGCAGGAACACACAGGGAAATTCCAGCCCCTTGGCCGCGTGCAGCGTCATGATGCTGACCTTGGCTTCTGCATCCTCGCTGGCATTGTCCATCACCAGCGACACGTGTTCCAGAAACCCTTGCAGGTTCTCGAACGCTTCCAGCGCCTTGATCAGTTCCTTGAGGTTCTCCAGCCGCCCCGGGGCTTCGGGCGTCTTGTCGTTCTGCCAATGCGCGGTATAGCCGCTCTCGTCCAGGATGATTTCGGCCAGTTCGATGTGGCTGACTGGCGGCGGGCCATATTCGACCCGCAGCGGGGCCGCGCCATCGTCCAGAACGCTGTCATCTTCGGCCACTTCGATGCGCGGTCCGCGCAGTTTCGAATGCCACCGCGCGATCCCGTCCACGAGGGTCCGCAACTCGGTGCCGCCCTTGCCTTTTATCAGGCCCTGTTCAACCGCCAGCCGTGCACCTTCGACCAATGACACCCCATTGGCGCGCGCCGTCACCTGGATGGTCTGCTGCGCCTTGTCCCCAAGCCCCCGCTTGGGCGTGTTCACGATCCGCTCGAACGCCAGATCGTCATCGGGCGACACCACCACGCGAAAATAGGCCATGGCATCGCGGATCTCCATCCGCTCGTAGAACCGGGGGCCGCCAATCACGCGATAAGGCAGGCCGATGGTCAGGAACCGATCCTCGAACGCGCGCATCTGGTGCGAGGCGCGGACAAGGATGGCCATATCCTCCAGCGACATCGGCCGCACGCCCCGCGTGCCGGATTGCGCCGCCTCTATCTCTTCCCCGATCCAGCGGGCCTCTTCCTCGCCATCCCAATGGCCGATCAGGCGGACCTTTTCGCCCTCGGTGGCTTCGGTCCACAACGTCTTGCCCAGCCGGTTCTCGTTCCCGTCGATCACGCCCGAGGCCGCAGCCAGGATGTGCGGGGTAGACCGGTAATTCTGCTCGAGCCGCACCACGTGCGCACCGGGAAAATCCTTTTCGAACCGCAGGATGTTGCCCACCTCGGCCCCGCGCCAGCCATAGATCGACTGGTCGTCATCGCCCACGCAACAGATGTTCTTGTGCCCCTGCGCCAGCAGCCGCAGCCACAGGTACTGGGCCACGTTGGTGTCCTGGTACTCGTCCACGAGGATAAAGGCGAACCAGCGCTGGTATTGCTGCAGCACGTCCGGTTGGGTCTGAAAGATGGTGACCATGTGCAAAAGCAGGTCACCGAAATCACAGGCATTCAGCTCCTTCAACCGCGCCTGGTACTGGGCATAAATCTCGACACCCTTGTGGTTATAGGCGCCTGCATCGGCCGCGGGCACCCTGTCCGGCGTCAGGGCCCGGTTCTTCCAGCCGTCGATGATGCTGGCAAGCTGCCGCGCAGGCCAGCGCTTGTCGTCGATGCCTGCCGCACTGATCAATTGCTTCATCAGCCGGATCTGATCGTCCGTGTCGAGAATGGTGAAGTTGGATTTCAGCCCGGCCAGCTCCGCATGACGGCGCAGCAGTTTCACGCAGATGGCGTGAAAGGTGCCAAGCCACGGCATACCCTCGATCGATTGCCCCAGCATCTGGCCGACGCGGTTCTTCATCTCGCGCGCGGCCTTGTTGGTAAAAGTGACGGCCAGTATCTCGTTCGGGCGCGCGCGACCGGTGTTCAGCAAATGCACGATCCGCGCGGTCAACGCCCGGGTCTTGCCCGTGCCAGCCCCCGCCAACATCAAAACCGGGCCATCCAGCCGCTCCACCGCGGCGCGTTGCGCTGGGTTCAATCCATCCAGATAGGGCTGGGGCCGCGCTGCCATGGCGCGCGCCGACAGGGACGCGCCCTCAAAGGCATCCATCTCGTCAAAACTGCTCATGCCGTCAATCTAGCCCGACGCGGGCCAAAGGGAAAGACGGATGTTCTGGCGATGTTCCCCTGTCTCTGTCCCGAAAAAATCCCGGGGGAGCCGCCCGCAGGGCGGTGGGGGCAGCGCCCCCTGCCCGGCTTGCAGCTTGCACCGCACAACGCCATAGTCCGCGCCATGGACCTGACCTCGCGCTTCCCTGCCCTCGCCGACCTGCGCACACGTGCGCAGGCACGTATCCCGAAATTCGTCTGGGAATATCTCGACAGCGGGACAGGGGCCGAAGCCACGCAGGCACGCAACCGTCTCGCGCTGGACAGGGTCGGCTTTGCGCCGTCGGTGCTGCACGGGGAATTCGAACCGGACCTGTCGGTCTCGCTTTTCGGGGCCGATTACCCGCTGCCCGTCGGGATCGCGCCCGTGGGCATGTCCGGCCTGATCTGGCCGGGAGCCGAAGGGCATCTGGCCCGGGCCGGCGCCAGGCTGGGGCTGCCCTACACCCTGTCCACGGTAGCCACGCAAGCGCCCGAAGACATCGCAGGCGATCTGGGGGACGACGGGTGGTTCCAGATGTACCCGCCGCGCGACGAAGGCATCCGGCGCGACATGCTGCACCGGGCGCGCACGGCCGGGTTCAAGACGCTTGTGCTCACCGTGGATGTTCCCGTCGCCTCGCGCCGGGAACGGCAGACGCGGTCCGGGCTGACCAACCCGCCCCGGCTGACGCCACGCCTGCTGGCGCAGGTGGCCATGCGCCCGGCCTGGGCCCGCGAAATGGCGCGGCGGGGCATGCCGCATATGCGGATGCTGGATGCCTATGCCTCGACCGCGACCGAAAACCTGCCGGTGAATGCGCATGTGGGCTATTTGCTGCGCACCTCGCCCGATTGGGATTACGTGACTTGGCTGCGCGACGCCTGGGACGGCCCCTTCGTGGTCAAGGGGGTGCTGCGGCCGGCCGATGCCGAACGGCTCGAAGGTGTGGGTGTGGATGCCATCTGGGTGTCGAACCACGCCGGCCGCCAGTTCGACGCGGCCCCCGCCACGATCGAGGTGCTGCCCGCCATGCGCCGCGCGACGCGGCTGCCGCTGATCTTCGACAGTGGCATCGAAGGGGGGCTCGACATCCTGCGGGCGCTGGCCTCGGGCGCGGACTTCGTGATGATGGGGCGCGGATGGCACTATGCCCTGGCCGCATTGGGACCCGAAGGGCCCGACCACCTCGCCCATCTGCTGCGCGAGGACCTGAAGTCCAACATGGGCCAGATCGGGGCGCGCACGCTGCGTGATCTGCCCAAACCCTTCGTATTTGACTGATGCCGGGGCGGACGACACGTCCGCCTTACGGCACAGTAAGGCGCAGTTCACTGCGCCGCCCGCACCAACGCATGGCGGAGGGCACCTCCGCCTTACACAATCCCCGTAAGGCGCACCTGTGGTGCGCCCCCGCATACCCAGAACTACGAGTTGTCGCGGTCACGGAAACGTCATAAACCCCGCGCCAGTTGGTTGATGCGCCTGCCGGAGATGCTGCCCCATGCCAGAGTTCAAGAAAATCCTCATCGCCAACCGCGGCGAGATAGCGATCCGCATCATGCGTGCGGCCAACGAGATGGGCAAAAAGACGGTCGCGGTCTTTGCCGAAGAGGACAAGCTTGGCCTGCACCGGTTCAAGGCCGACGAGGCCTACCGCATCGGCGAAGGGCTCGGCCCCGTGGCTGCCTACCTGAGCATCGACGAAATGATCCGCGTCGCCAGGGAAAGCGGCGCCGATGCGATCCATCCGGGCTATGGCCTGTTGTCGGAAAATCCCGACTTCGTCGACGCCTGCGAGAAAAACGGCATCACCTTCATCGGCCCGAAATCCGAAACCATGCGCGCCCTGGGCGACAAGGCCAGCGCCCGCCGCGTGGCGATCGAGGCCGGGGTCCCCGTCATTCCCGCCACCGAAGTGCTGGGCGACGACATGGACGCGATCAAGAAAGAGGCCCGAGAAGTCGGCTACCCGCTGATGCTCAAGGCATCGTGGGGCGGCGGCGGACGCGGGATGCGCCCGATCATGGCCGAGGACGAGGTCGAGGAAAAAGTGCTGGAAGGTCGGCGCGAGGCCGAGGCCGCGTTCGGCAACGGCGAAGGCTACCTGGAAAAGATGATCACCCGCGCCCGCCACGTCGAGGTGCAGATCCTGGGCGACAAGCATGGCGGCATGTATCACCTGTTCGAACGCGACTGTTCCGTCCAGCGCCGCAACCAGAAGGTCGTGGAGCGCGCCCCCGCCCCCTACCTGACCGACGCCCAGCGCACCGAAATCTGTGACCTGGGCTACAGGATCTGCAAGCACGTGAATTACGAATGTGCAGGCACCGTCGAGTTCCTGATGGATATGGAGACGTCGAGGTTCTACTTCATCGAGGTGAACCCCCGCGTGCAGGTCGAACACACCGTCACCGAAGAGGTCACGGGCATCGACATCGTGCAGGCCCAGATCCTGATCGCCGAGGGCAAGACCATCGCCGAAGCCACCGGCAAACCCAGCCAGGACGACGTGACACTGAACGGCCATGCCCTGCAGACCCGCGTGACCACGGAGGACCCGCAAAACAACTTCATCCCCGACTATGGCCGCATCACCGCCTATCGCGAGGCGACCGGCATGGGCATCCGCCTGGATGGCGGCACGGCCTATGCGGGCGGCGTCATCACCCGCTACTACGACAGCCTGCTGACCAAGGTGACGGCCAAGGCCCCCACGCCCGAAATGGCCATCGCCCGCATGGACCGCGCCCTGCGCGAATTCCGTATTCGCGGGGTCAGCACCAACATCGCCTTTGTCGAGAACCTGCTGAAACACCCGACCTTCCTCAGCAACGAATACACCACCAAGTTCATCGACGAGACGCCCGAGCTGTTCCAGTTCAAGAAGCGGCGCGACCGCGGCACCAAGGTGCTGACCTACATCGCCGACATCACCGTGAACGGGCACCCGGAGGTCAAGGACCGCCCCCGCCCGCGCCCCGACCTCAAGGATCCGCGCCCGCCCAAATTGCAGGCCGATCCGTCCCATCAGATGGGAACCCGTAACCTGCTGGAACAAAAGGGCCCGCAGGCCGTCGCCGACTGGATGAAGTCGCAGCAGCAACTGCTGATCACCGACACCACCATGCGCGACAGTCACCAGTCGCTGCTGGCCACGCGGATGCGGTCCTATGACATGATCAAGGTGGCGCCGGCCTATGCCGCCAACCTGCCGCAGCTGTTCAGCATGGAATGCTGGGGCGGGGCCACATTCGACGTGGCCTACCGTTTCCTGCAGGAATGTCCATGGCAGCGCCTGCGCGACCTGCGCGAGGCCATGCCCAACCTGATGACCCAGATGCTGCTGCGCGGGGCCAACGGCGTCGGCTACACCAACTACCCCGACAACGTGGTGCAGGAATTCGTGCGGGTGGCGGCAACCACCGGCGTCGACGTCTTTCGCGTGTTCGACAGCCTGAACTGGGTCGAGAACATGCGGGTCGCCATGGATGCGGTGCAGGAACAGAACAAGATCTGCGAAGGCACGGTCTGCTACACCGGCGACATCCTTGATCCCGACAGGGCCAAGTACGATCTGAAATATTATGTCGACATGGGCAACCAGCTGAAGGATGCAGGCGCGCATGTGCTGGGTCTCAAGGATATGGCCGGCCTGCTGAAACCCGGTGCCGCCCGCGTCCTGGTCCGTGCGCTCAAGCAAGAGGTCGGCCTGCCGATCCACTTCCACACCCACGACACCGCCGGCATTGCCTGCGCCACCATCCTCGCCGCCGCCGAGGCGGGCGTGGACGCCGTCGATTGCGCCATGGACGCGCTGTCGGGCAACACGTCCCAGGCGACGCTGGGCACGGTGGTGGAATCGTTGCAGCACACCGACCGCGACACCGGTCTGAACATCGACGCGATCCGCGACATCTCGGACTATTGGGAGGCAGTGCGTGACCACTATGCCGCCTTCGAGAGCGGGATGCAGGCCCCCTCGTCCGAAGTCTATCTGCACGAAATGCCCGGCGGGCAATTCACCAACCTCAAGGCGCAGGCCCGGTCCCTCGGGCTGGAAGACCGCTGGCATGAGGTTGCGCGCACCTATGCGGATGTGAACCACATGTTCGGCGACATCGTGAAGGTGACACCATCGTCCAAGGTCGTGGGCGACATGGCCCTGATGATGGTCAGCCAGAACCTGACACGGGACGAGGTCGAAGACCCCGACAAGGACGTCGCCTTTCCCGACAGCGTCGTGGACATGATGCGCGGCAATCTGGGCCAACCGCCCGGCGGCTTTCCGCAAAAGATCCTGCAAAAGGTGCTGAAGGACGAACAACCCAACACCGCCCGCCCCGGCGCGGATGTGCCGCCGGTCGATCTGGAGGCTGCGCGCAAGGAGTTGTCGGCCACGCTTGACGGACGCGAGGTCGATGACGAGGATCTGAGCGGTTATCTGATGTATCCCAAGGTCTTTCTGGACTACATGGGACGCCACCGCCAATACGGCCCCGTCCGGACCCTTCCGACCAGGAATTTTTTCTACGGGATGGAGGCCGGAGACGAGATCACCGCCGAGATCGACCCGGGCAAGACCCTTGAAATTCGCCTGCAGGCCGTGGGCGAAACGAACGAGGATGGCGAGGCCAAGGTGTTCTTTGAACTCAACGGCCAACCGCGGGTGATCCGCGTGCCGAACCGTCTGGTGAAGTCGCAGACCATCGCACGGCCCAAGGCCGAGGACGGCAATGCAGGGCACGTGGGCGCACCCATGCCGGGGGTCGTGGCATCGGTCGGCGTGCAAGCGGGGCAAGAGGTGTGCGAGGGCGATCTGCTGCTGACCATCGAAGCCATGAAGATGGAAACAGGCATCCACGCCGAACGCGATGCAGTGGTCAAGGCCGTGCACGTGTCGCCCGGCGGCCAGATCGACGCCAAGGATCTGCTGGTCGAGTTGGAGTGATCCCACCGCTGTCGGCATGGGGGCTGTCAGGCACGCCCGCCCCCCTGCCCGGCGGCCACCGCAACACCGTGCTGCGCCTGCATGACCACGTCCTGAAAACCACCCGCCGGAGCGAAGCTGCCATCGCATGGCTGTTGCCGGTGATGGACCGGGCGCAGCCCTGTGGCTTGACGACGCCGCGCCCGATCCGGTCAACGCGTGGTCCGTTTGTTTGCGACGGCTGGACGTGTGAGCCCTTTTTTCCGGGCGTTCCCGCCGCGGTTGCGCCCTTTGCCGACCGCTTCGAAATGTTCCACGACGCGTGCCGGGACGTGCCGCAACGCCCGGGTTTTGCGTCAGCGCGCGATTTGCTGGACGCGGATGCAGGCGGCGATGTTGATCTGTCGGGAATGCCCGAACGGCTTGTCACGGCAATACGCGCCGCGTGGCAGGATGTGTCTGACCATGAAACTGCAATTCACGGCGATCTTTCAGCCAACAACGTATTGGTCCAAAGCAATGGCACAATCACGCTGATTGACTGGGACGAAGCCCGCCGGGATATGCCTGTGTTTGACCAAACATGCCGGGACAAGAGCGATCCGCGCGACATGCGCGCGGCGGCGGCCTGGGAAATTGCCTGCTGTTGGCGGATTGAGCCCGCACGTGCACGCAAACTGGCCCGCGCATTCCTGGCACCGCCACCGTGATATTGACGCTTGGTCTTGGTCCGTTCGGCTTGCTATACGTCTGACGCGACTTGGCGCCGCCTGAAAGGACCCGCACATGCTTTCCCGCACTCTCGGCGCCAGCCGCTTTCTGATCGTTCTGGCCGTGCTTGGATCGTTGCTCGCGGCGACGACGTTGCTGATCTATGGCCTGCTGGAAGCGGTCCAGTTGATCTGGGGCACCATTCAAACGGGCGAGGTGTCGCGCAAGGGGGCCAAGGCGCTGGCACTGGAATTCATTGAGATCGTTGACCTTTTCCTGCTGGGCACCGTGTTCTACATCATCGCGCTGGGGCTTTATGAGCTGTTTATCAGCTCCGACATCAATGTCCCGGACTGGCTGTCGATCAGGACGCTGGATGATCTGAAGAACAAGTTGATCGCGGTGGTGATCGTGGTGCTGGGCGTGCTGTTTCTGGGCCAGGTCGTGGGATGGGATGGCGAACGGGACCTGCTGGGCTTTGGCGTCGCCTGTGCGCTGGTCATCGCGGCGCTGACGTGGTTCCTGTCCACCAAGACCGGCTCGAAATAGGGCGCACATGCAAGTGCGCCTTACGGGCATGGCTCACGCTTTGGAAAGTATGACATGCGTCTCGGATCCCTCAGCCTGATTGTGCCGGACTATGACGCGGCCATCGCGATTTATTGCGGGCAGATGGGTTTTGTCCTGCTGAAGGATCAGGATCAGGGCCGCAAGCGCTGGGTCGAGGTGCAGCCACCGGGTGGCGGGCCATCCATCGTTCTTGCGCGCGCCGACACCCCTGCACAGCGGGCCGCCATCGGGCAACAGGGCGCGGACCGGGTATGGTTGTTCCTGCACACGGATGATTTCGCCCGCGACCACGACCGACTGTCACGGGCCGATGGCGTCACCTTCGAAGAGGATCCGCGCCACGAACCCTATGGCACGGTCGCTGTCTTTCGTGACCTGTTCGGCAATCGATGGGATCTGATCGAACCCGCCGCGAGAGCCGACGCCTGAGCCTTGACCGCACCTGCAATCCGGCGATGCACCGCACCACGCGCGCGCCTTCGAAGCGGCGAAATCGTTTGCCGGAACAGGCTGCGCATCGGTGCGCAGGACCAGTGCCAGCAGGATACCGATGCCAAGCAACACGGGCTTGGCCCTGCTCCACTGCAATGTCATCGGCGGCTCCTTTCAGCCGTGGCCGCGGTCCGCCACACCTCCGGCGATGCCGGGACACGACGGGCGCGACCGGCCACAGGGGCACAGCGCCACAGGGGGCGATGCGAAGCAATTCGCATCTGTTGTGCACAGGTCATGGGAATAGAACGTGCCCGCGGTCAGCTTCCGTTGCACGGACCGGAATTTTTTGCCGCGCTCTCGATTTTCCACTTGCAGCGGACGATCAGGATCAGTATCTCACGCCTCACCCAAGGAAGCGGGCGTAGCTCAGGGGTAGAGCATAACCTTGCCAAGGTTAGGGTCGGGCGTTCGAATCGCCTCGCCCGCTCCAACATATCCCTTCGGGGAAGAAGACAGGCCGCCTTTTGGGCGGCCTTTTCTTTTGCCGGAAGGCTGCGCCGCGTCGTGGCAAGAAGGCACCGTTTGCCCGGCGTGTCCCGTGGCATCTTGGCGGGATCGCCCCTGCCCCCTATAGAGACGCCGACATTGCAAAACGGAGGCCGCGCCATGCGCAGCAGCACCCTGACCCGCACAACGGCCGAGACGGATATCTCCGTGTCGCTGAACCTGGATGGCACCGGGATCTATGACAACCGGACCGGTGTGGGCTTTTTCGACCATATGCTGGACCAGCTGGCACGGCATGCGCTGATCGATATGACGGTGCGCTGCGACGGGGATCTGCATATCGACGATCACCACACGGTCGAGGATGTCGGCATTGCGATTGGGCAGGCGCTGGCCGCGGCTGTTGGCGACAAGAAGGGCATCACGCGCTATGGGTCCTGCCTGTTGCCCATGGACGACGCGCTGGTGCGCGCGGCGCTGGACCTGTCGGGCCGGCCGTTTCTGGTGTGGAACGTCGATCTGCCGACGCCCAAGATCGGGACATTCGACACCGAACTCGTGCGCGAATTCTTTCAGGCGCTCAGCACCCATGGCGGCATCACGTTGCACGTGGACATGTTGCACGGGCTGAATTCCCACCACATCGCCGAGGCCGCGTTCAAGGCCGTGGCCCGTGCGCTGCGCGATGCGCTGAGCGTCGATCCCCGTCGCGCCGATGCGGTGCCGTCGACCAAGGGGTCCTTATGAGCCTGACGGTTCTGATCGATTACGAAAGCGGCAACCTGCATTCGGCGGAAAAGGCGTTTGAACGCATGGCCCGCGATGCGGATGCGGGCACGGTGGTGGTCACGTCCGATGCCGATGTCGTGGCCAGGGCCGACCGGATCGTTTTGCCCGGCGACGGGGCCTTTCCCGCCTGTGCAGCCGCCTTGCGCGGTGCCGGCGGCGTGTACGAGGCGCTGGTCGAAGCGGTCGCGGACAAGGGCCGCCCGTTCCTGGGCATCTGCGTCGGCATGCAGCTGATGGCAACCATGGGCCGTGAATACAGCGATACGCCCGGGTTGGACTGGGTGCCGGGCGACGTTGTGCCGATTGCCCCCGCCGATCCGACGCTGAAGGTGCCACATATGGGTTGGAACGACCTGGTGCTGGATGCGGAGCACGCGGTTTTTGCCGGGGTGACGACCGGTGATCACACCTATTTCGTGCATTCCTATCACTTCCGCGCGGCGGAGCCCGCGCACCGTCTGGCGCATGTGGATTATGGCGGCGAAGTCACCGCCGTTGTCGGGCGCGATACGATGGTGGGCATGCAGTTCCACCCGGAAAAGAGCCAGGACGTGGGCCTGCGCATGATCCGCAATTTCCTGACCTGGACCCCGTGATCCAAAGGCCGCGCTGATGCGCGACGCGATTCATTTTGCTGATGAGGGGCGCTGCCCCTCAAACTCCCCGGGATACTTGCGGCCAGAAGAAGATCAGGGGCGCGACGCCTTTTCTTCGAGGCCAGACCTGCCTTGCCGCCGCGCCAGTTCGGCCATGACGTCGGCCAGCGCAACGTCCCGTGCCGCCAGCATGACCAGCAGGTGATAGAGCACGTCAGCCGCTTCGGCCGTCAGTGCGTCGCGGTCGCCCTTGACCGCTTCGATGATCGCCTCGACCGCCTCTTCCCCGAATTTCTCGGCACATTTTTCGGGGCCCTTGGCCAGCAGCTTCGCTGTCCAGGACGTGTCGGGGTCTGCGCCCTTGCGGGCCTCGATCGTGGCAAAGAGGTCTTGCAGTGTCATGTCAGCCTCATCGGGATGCCTGCAGCGGTCATATGCGCCTTGGCCTGCGCGATGGTGTAGTCGCCGAAATGGAAGATGGACGCGGCCAGTACGGCAGAGGCCCCGCCCTCTTTCACCCCGTCGACCAGATGATCGAGCGTGCCGACCCCGCCAGAGGCGATGACCGGGACCGAAACGGCGTCCGATATCGCGCGGGTCAGCGGCAGGTTGAATCCCGCCCGCGTGCCATCGCGGTCCATGGAGGTCAGCAGGATTTCCCCTGCCCCCTTTTCCGCTGCCATGCGCGCGAATTCCACCGCGTCGATGCCGGTGGGCTTGCGCCCGCCATGGGTAAAGATTTCCCATCGCCCCGCGCTCACCGATTTTGCGTCGATGGCGCAGACGATGCATTGGCTGCCGAACTGGTCGGCGGCGCGGGCCAGCACATCCGGATCGGTCACGGCGGCGGAGTTGAACGACACCTTGTCGGCCCCTGCCAGCAGCAAGGCCCGCACATCGGCCACTGTGCGCACGCCCCCGCCCACGGTCAGCGGAATAAAGCACTGTTCTGCCGTGCGCTGCACCAGATCGAACATGGTGCCACGGTTTTCATGCGTGGCGTGGATGTCGAGAAAGCACAGTTCATCCGCGCCCGCCGCGTCATAGGCGCGCGCAGCCTCTACCGGGTCGCCCGCATCCACCAGATCGACGAAATTCACCCCCTTGACCACGCGGCCATCGGCGACATCGAGACAGGGAATGATCCGGGTTTTTAACATGGCCGTCTGGTAGCGCGGTTTGCGGCGCGGGGAAAGGGGCTCTGCCCCTCGGGCCTGCCGGCCCTCACCCCGTGGTATTTCCGGTCAGAAGAAAACCATGGTCGGAAATTCGCCGGAACTGTCGCCTCACGCAAAGGTGTGTGGGCCGGGGGGCACGGTCGTGGCACCCCGGACGGGTGGAAGCATGGAGGGTGCGTGATGCGCGTTTGGGTTGGATTGATGTTGGCTATGGTACTGGCGGGCACCGCGATGGCGGGTGACGGTGGGATCATTCGGAAAGAGGCGGCCGCCCCGGTGAACGAGACGGTGGATGCGCTGGTGACGGCGATGGAGGGTGCGGGCATCACCGTCTTTGCCAGGGTGGACCATGGTGCCGGCGCTCAGTCGATCGGTGAGGATATCGGGGCATCGCAACTGCTGATCTTTGGCAATCCCAAGGTCGGCACACCGGCGATCAAGGACGATCCGGCGGCAGGGCTTTATCTGCCGCTGAAGGTGCTGGTGTTCGAGGACGGCACCGGCAAGACGATGATCGCCTATGAAGAACCTGCTGCCATGCTGGGCGATCTGGGCGGTGTCGCGTCGGATGCGGCATACCTGCAGGTGATGGCCGGGGCGCTGGCGAAGTTCACCGACGGTGTGGCGCAGTAGCGCTCAGCCCTTGAGCGCCGACAGGGCCGCGCCCAGATCGATGGCGCCGTCATAGAGCGCGCGGCCTGAAATCGCGCCCGCGATGACGCCGGTCGCCTGCAACGCCGCCAGGTCGGCCAGCGACGACACGCCACCTGACGCGATGACCGGAATATCCACCGCGCGGGCCAGAGCGGCTGTTGCGGCAACATTTGGGCCGGCCATGGCCCCGTCGCGGTTGATGTCGGTATAGATGATGGCGGCGACGCCCGCGTCTTGAAACGACCGGGCGAGGTCGGTCGCCTGCACATCGGTTTCCTCGGACCAGCCCTTGGTTGCCACCTTGCCGCCGCGGGCATCGATGCCCACCGCCACATGGCCCGGAAAGGCCCGGGCCGCCTCCCGCACCAGATCGGGGTTTTCCACCGCCACCGTGCCAAGGATCACGCGCGCAAGCCCCTTGTCCAGCCAGCGTTCAATGGTCGCCATGTCGCGGATGCCGCCGCCCAGTTGCGCGGGCACGTTACAGGATTTCAGGATCGCCTCGACCGGGGCCGCGTTGACCGGCGCACCGGCAAAAGCCCCGTTGAGGTCCACAAGGTGCAGCCATTCGCAGCCCGCATCCACAAAGGCGCGCGCCTGCGCGGCCGGGTCGTCGTTGAACACCGTGGCGCTGTCCATTTCGCCATGCACAAGGCGCACGGCCTGCCCGTCCTTGAGATCGATCGCGGGGTAGAGGATCATGTCGCAGCGCCCTTTCAGATGCGTTTTGCGCCTCTTGTCACCCTACGTCACGATTTGCAACGCGACCCTAGGTCATTCTTGCCTTGACGGCGCGGCATGGCCCAAGGTCCGCCGCATCCAATGGGAGGACGTAAATATGAAACTCACTTCGCTTGTCGCTGCACTGGTGCTGGTCGGCGGGGCGGCGCTGGCCGATCCCGTGCACGGAACATGGAAAACAACGGCAGATGACAACGGCAACTACGGCCACATCAGCGTGACCAATTGCGGTGGCAAGGTCTGTGGCACGCTGGTGAAATCCTTCGATGCCAGCGGTGCGGAATTCAGCTCGCCCAATACCGGTCGCAAGATCATCTGGGACATGGAAGCCAAGGGCGGCGGTGCCTATGGCGGCGGCAAGGTGTATTCGCCGGACCGTGACAAGACCTACAACTCGAAGATGCAGTTGACCGGCAACAAGCTGGCTGTTTCGGGTTGCGTTCTGGGCATATGCCGCGATGGCGGCACCTGGACGCGGGTCAACTGATCCACACCCGATTGGCGCATTGTCGCCGACGCCCGGCGCCTAGATGCGCCGGGCATTGCCTGCCCCTTGTTTGGCAGCCCCCTCAGACTGATATGGATCATGTCCGCACGACCCGTACTCTGGTATAATGTCAGAGTTGCGCTGCTGCCGCGCGACCCACGAGGGCGTATCTTATGTCTGGTCTGAAATCGCTTCTGAGCCTCGCTTTGGTCGTCGGACTTGCCGTGCCTGCACAGGCCGCTGATCCGGCCGGTATCTGGCTGACCGGCCCCGACAAGAACGGACAGGTGGCCCATGTGCGCGCCACCCCTTGCGGCCCCGCTTTCTGCGGCAAGATCATCCGCGTGTTCAACGCATCCGGTCAGGCCGTGAATGCACCCACCGTGGGCAAGCGCGTGTTCTGGGACATGACCGGCGGCAGCGGGCTGTTCCAAGGCCGCGCCTACGTGCCCGCGCACGACCGCAACTACAACGCCAAGATGCAGGTGACCGGCAACCGCATGAAGGTGTCGGGGTGCTTCGGGCCCGTGTGTCAAAGCCAGGTCTGGACCCGGGTCAAGTAACCGTCACAGCTTGGACGAGATGATGCCGGTGGCAAAACCGCCCATGCGCAATTCTCCGAACAGGCGCTGATATTCGATCTTGGGGCACCGGTTCTGGATGACGGTGATGCCGGTTGCCTCCGCCTTGGCGGTAGCGGCGGCGTGTTCGACGCCGATCTGCATCCAGATGGTGCGCAGGTCAGGCAGCGCCTTTAGCGCTTCGTCCACGATCTCGGGCACGGCGTCCGAGCGGCGAAAGATGTCGACCATGTCGGCGGGCTGCGGCAGGTCGTGCAGGGACGCAACGACCGTCTGGCCAAACAGTGTGTCCCCCGCATAGACCGGGTTCACCGGCAGCACCGTGAACCCCTTGAGCGACAGGTAGCGGGCCACGAAATAGCTGGGGCGCACCGGGTTGGTGGACACGCCGACAACGGCAACCACCTTGGTCCGGTTCAGAACGTCGCGCAGCAGGGCATCGGAATAATCGGTCATGGTCCCCCTGCTAGCCCAGAAGCACCAAAGAAAAAAGCGCCCCGGTCAGTGATGACGGGGCGCATAGTGCGGAACGAGGGACAGTGAAACGTCTGCAGGAGTTCCAAACCTGCAGCTCACCAGTGTAGATAAGACCGATATCGGCCCGTAAAAGAGCTTGTAGCAAATCTGTGAACGGCAAGTTAACGGCACCGGTTTCGTCAATGCACGGTCAATCCAGGATATCCTCAATGATATCAAACGCGTCCTCAAGGATGTCGCCGAAGCGAGACCATCTGGACTTGCGCTTTTTCTTTTTGATCCCTTCGGGGCGCGGCTGATGGGACACCGCGCCGCGCACCGGTTCCCGATCGTGCCGCCTGTGCTTGGGCAGCATCTTGAGGTTGTGCAGCGGCGCGCCACAACTCGAACAGGCCAGCTCGTGCCGCTGCGCGCCCCGCAGCACCAGCGCGGCCCGCGTGCCGCAATAGCAGCAGGTGGCGATTTTCGTCGGAAAGGCGATGGTGGCCTCCTATCGGTGATCCTTGCTGGCATATAGGGCGACCGCGGCGGCATTTGAGACGTTCAGCGATCCAAACCCGCCCGCCGCGTCGATTTTGACCAGCGCGTCGCAGGTTTCGCGGGTTTTCTGGCGCAGGCCGGGACCTTCGGCGCCCAGTACCAGCGCCACGGCACGGTCCCTGCGTCCCTCAAGGGCGCTCTCGATGGTCTGGTCCGCTTGGCCATCCAGCCCCAGCACGATGTACCCCATGCCCTGCAATTCCACGATGGCGTCGGCCAGGTTGCGCACCCGGACGTATGGTTGCCGCTCCAGCGCGCCCGATGCGGTCTTGGCCAGGGCACCGGTTTCGGGGGCGGCATGGTGCCGTGTGCCGACGACAGCAGACGCGCCGAACACTTCGGCCGACCGCAGGATCGCACCCACATTGTGCGGATCGGTGACACGGTCCAGCAGGATCAGGCGCGGCGCTTCGGCCCCGATGGCCACGTCTTCCAGCTTGCCCCAGTCCAGCGGCTTGACCTCAAGCGCGGCCCCCTGGTGCACCGAACCGGGGTCAAGCGGCGCGCTAAACCGGCGCGGATCGGCGATTTCGGGGGTCATCCCGGCGGCCTCGACCGCCTCTTGCAGCTTGGTCAGGGCGTTTTGCGTCACGATCAGCCGCAGTTTCTGCCGCGCCGGATTCTGCAACGCATCCCGCACGGCGTGCAGGCCAAACAGCCACACGGTCTGCGCGGCATCCGCCTTTTTCGCCTGCTCTTTGGCGACCACCCATTTCGGCTTTTTCATGCTGTGCCTTGCCGCTTGCGCGGTCCCCAATTTCGCCCTTGACCCTGCATAGGCGGATCGGTAATCACGCGCTCACGCCGCAGGGGTTGCGCCCCTATGGCGCAGTGGGCGACAGGCCGCAAGGTGTGGCAGGGGACTGTAACTCCCTCGCGGAGACGCACGCCTGGTTCGATTCCAGGGTCGCCCACCATCCGCTCCATGCCAGTTGCCGCATCCGCCCCACAGCAAATCCCGCGCGCCGGTCGCACCCGATCGATCCCCCGGATCGATCCAGCACCCCCGCTCATGTGGCAGCGGCCACCTGCGGTTCCCTCGCGGAGACGCACGCCTGGTTCGATTCCAGGGTCGCCCACCATCCGCTCCATGCCAGTTGCCGCATCCGCCC
>JBCBFX010000085.1:0-16174 GCA_038527345.1 Pseudomonadota bacterium
CGCCCGACAATGCATCGCCCCGCGATGCGTGAGAGTGCCGGGAGATCGTTGGGTGCGAAGCCGGGACAGCGCCGGGCCGCGGGGGTGAGCATCAGTCCGCGTAGCGGCAAACGATCCAGGGGATCGTTTGAGATGCGAACGGGCGAAGCGCAGGGGCGCGTTGGGGTTGAGTACGAAGCCGTGCCAGCGGCGAACCGCGGGTTGGCGCAGCTACGGCTAAGCTCAGCGGTTTATGGGTTTCGTTTGGTGAGTTTGGTCGGGCGGGGCGCTGGTGGAGAAGTAGCGCCGGTCCGGGGGGCGGTCCGGCGCTGGCACGGCGGCCTTCGGCCTTGATTCCGTGCTTTGTTTAGGTAACAGCGGGGTGAACCCAGCCGTCCGAGCTGCTAGTTAGAAATGCACCCACTCATTACAAACTCAAGATCGTTCTTATTGTTTTGCAGTCCCTCAAATGCATGTCGATGACGTCCGCCTTGATAATCAGTTACTTCGATCACAAGTGCATCAGATTCTAATAGTTGTGCTCGAAAGTCCTTGTAATTGTCAGGTAACATTGCACCGTTGCTGCTAGTTGTGCCCCACCAGCTTTCAGAAACGGGTTGATTTTCATCAAACCGATAGCGAACAGAGACTCGGCTTGATGTATTTATGAATGAACTCTTGTAGAATAGAATTCCATATCCGCCTTCCTCTCGACACCCAACCGATATTACGGCAGCGTCTCTCGCACCAGCACGGTCTTTCTCTTCGACGAACACGCGTGACACATCTTTTTCCGTAAACTCGTCAATGCCTGGCATCAAGACCCACCCATCGCCAGTGGGAAATATCTCTTCCGGTTCTTTATATCCTAGCGCACGGTCATAACAGATCAGGCGTGCGGCATCAGACTTCATACTGAGGCACATATCAGTATTGAGTTTTTCCTCGGCAAAGAGACTATTTGGCAAAAACAAAAGAATTGCAGCTGATCTGAATATTTTCATTGCAGCACTCCACTTCCGTTTCGGAACTATAACCGAAGAAGCAAATGGGCAAGGTCGTGCGCCGCACCCGTTTTGTACTTGAACCGCTTCACCGGAAGGCTTCACCCCCGCTATGCGGGGTCGTCCAAAAGCCCCATAAACTCCCGCCATTCCCCCTTGCTCATGCCGGAATTCTCCTGCGTCACCTCCTCACCCTTCAACATCCGCTGCAAACACGTAATAGCTGTGGCCGACAGCGTGGCGCCGCCCATCCGGTAATCCTCGAACGCCTTGTACGCCGCGGGCACCCAATCCTTGACCACCTCGCAAATCGCATCCGCATAGACGCGGATTTCGTATTGGGCGTGCGCATCCGCCCGCAGCCGCAGGAAGTGGAACAGGTTGTGTAGGTCCACTTTCCAATACCATTGCGTATAGATGTTGGCGGGCAGGTTCATGCGGGCCAGTTCGCGGGCCAGCCCCTGTTGGCCATCGTCCGAAATCATCTCTTCGTAGTGGTCATAGCACCGCATGGCGTCGTCGCGCAGATAGCGCAGGACGCGGTCGGCCTCTTCCCCGCTCAGCGCCTCGCCCCGGCCCTGGTTGTTGACGACGGACTGGGCGGCCAAGGCATCCGGCGCGGGGATGTAAAACTCGCGGTCCAGGATCGAATAGCGGGCGGAGTATTCGTTGACGTTGGCGGTGCGGTGGCGGATCCACTGGCGGGCGACAAAGACGGGCAGTTTCACGTGCAGCTTGATCTCGCACATCTCGAACGGGGTCGAATGCCAGTGACGCATCAGGTAGCGGATCAGCCCCTCGTCGTTTTGCACCGACTTCGTGCCCTTGCCATAGGACACACGCGCGGCCTGGCAGATGGCGGCGTCGTCGCCCATGTAGTCGATGACGCGGATGAACCCGTGATCCAGCACGTTGTGCGCGGTATAAAGATGCTGTTCCATCCCCGGCACGGTGGCCCGCAGCGTGGGCTGGGTTTGGCTGCGCAGGGCGTCGACTTCGGCTTGCTGGTCGGGGCTGAGGGGCATGGGGCCGTCCTTTTATCCACAGAATCTGTCAGGGCTACACCTTATCTTGTGTTTGAGCGTCTGAGAACCGCGACATAGGGGCGGTTTTTTGGCAACGGTGCACGGTCCGGGCGAATCGGCACGGTCAGGAATGCGTTGACTTTTGTGTCAGGGGCGCTGAGTCTGCCAACAACGAGGCAGAATATAAAACCGCAAAGGTTTGACAGGCATGAAACGGACAGCAGCAGTATGCGTGCTCGCACTTGGCATTGCGTCATGTGGCGACGGCAACCCTTTCACCACCACCGACGACACCACCACGGGCACCCCGACGACCGGAGGCACCTCGGCGGTGCCGACAAACATCCTGGGCGACCTGACCCGCATTGATTTCAACGCTGCCGACAACACGCTGACCGTCAGCGGCCTGACCCAGGACGGGGTGCCGCTGGTGACGGAGTACACGGCGCAGGCCGGCACCTTTGCCCCCGGCTTCGTGACTTTTACCGGTCAGAACGACCCGCTGGGCCGTCATGCCACCGCCTTTGTCGCAAGCCGGGACGGGCTGCAGGCCGGTATCGTCATGACCGGCGGACAGTTCAACAATTTCTACGGCGGTTCCTTTTTCGAGCGGACGGGCGGTTACACAGCCCCCACCGCACCCGACAGCCGGTTCGATGTGACCTATATCGGCAACTACGCTGCGGGGCTGAACGGCCCCGGCCCGGTGACCGATCTGCTGCCGGTGACAGGCGCGATTGATCCGGACGTGAACCTGCCGGGGCAGACTGCCTATATCCGTGGTCTGATGTTCGTGAACGTGGACCTCAATGATATGTCGGTCGAAGGCGAAATCTATGACCGGACGGCGGTGTTGCAGGACCCGGTGAACCCGACCGTGCCCGTGTTTGGCGATCTGCCTGATCTCGTTCTGGTGGATGGGACGCTGGCCGAGGACGGCACATTCACCACCAACTTGGAGATCGACGCGAGCGACCCCAACCCCGGTGCGCCCGACGACCCGATCGGGACCGATGTCGGTGATGTGGCTGGCGTGATCGGGGGGCCGGATGGCGGTTCAATCGTCGGCGGAACACGGATCGAGGACTTTACCGAAGACCTTGATAACGAGATCGAATTCGGCGTCTTCGTGCTGGATATTTGCACCGCTGCCAGCACCGACCCCATTTGCGTGAACGCGCTGCAGCCCTGATCGTGATGTTGCGGACGCTTTTGGCCGCAGCCGCGCTGTTCTGGGCCACGGCAGCCGCTCCTCAAGACCAAACCGACAGCACAACCCTGTCACTGGTTGAGGCGCGCCATGTGGCGCGCCAGGCGCTGTACGCCGGGCGCTTCGATCTGGCGCGCGACATTGCCATGGGCCTTGTCCAGGCCGACCCCGAGGACCCCTATGCCTATGCGATCCTGGCAGCGGCACATGCTCGCCTGAACGATCCGCGCCTGGCCCGGGCAGCCGCGCGCCTGTCGTATCGCTACAGTGACAGCGGCGCGCAGAAATTCGATGCCGCCCGCAATGCCGCGCGCGTCGCGTTTCAGCAGCAGCGCCCTACCCTCTCGCAAGCCTGGCTGCGCCTTGCGGCGATCCACGCCGAAACCCCAACGCAGGAAAAGCTGCTGGCCCGCGATTACAGGCAGGTCCGTTCCGCGAACCCGCTGCATTTCAATCTGAACCTGTCGGTTGCGCCCTCGGACAATGTGAACAACGGCACGGACAACGTGCTTGAGGTGAACAATGGTGTGCCCACCCTGGGCCGGTTCGGCGGCAGTTCGCGCGCCCTGTCTGGGACTGTCGGCATACTGGATCTGCGGCTGCGCTACAGATTGGCCCGCAGCGCGGCTGGCGTCACCACGGCAACCGGGCGTCTGTACACGCGACAGGTGGATCTGTCGGACAGCGCACAGGCACAAGCCCCCGATGTCAGCAATGGCGATTTCGGGTCGACCTATGTCGAATTGGGGCTGGAGCGCCGCCTGGGGTTTGGGAAAAGAGGCAACACCGCGTCGGTTTCCGGTGCGTTCGGGGCCAGTTGGTCTGGTGGCAACCGCTCTTATGATTTCGCCAAGCTTGGTCTGAGCCGTGGACTGCGCCTGTCGCCTTCTACCCGGCTGTCGCTGCGCGGTGGGGTCGAGCGGCGGCTTTCGACACGGTCCGCGGCCTGGGACGCCGACGTTCTGACGCTTGGCAGTTCGCTCAGTCACAAGCGTGAAAACGGCGACCGGTTCAGCCTGGGCCTGACCGTGCAGAATGTGACAGGCGAGCGGCTGAACGCCGACTATGACACGGCGAGCCTGCGGGCCGCCTATACCTTTGCGAAGCCGCTGGGGCCCGCGCAAGTGACCGCCGGTGTCACGCTGGGCGTGACCGATTACGACAAATACACTCTGGTCGGGCCCGTTCCCGGCGGGCGCGAAGACCAGAGCTTTTACGGGGACGTGTCATTTTTCTTCAAGGATTACGACTATGCGGGCTTTGCCCCCACAGTCCGGCTGCGCACCGGCAAGCGCACGTCCAATGTCAACCGTTTCGACATCAGTGAAAGCACCATTTCGCTCGGCCTACAGTCAAAGTTCTGAGAGGCGGTGGCGTGCGCAGGCTGGCATGCTAGGTTTGCACCCGAACGCAAAGCGAAAAGGGGCAAAGATGCCACTGACCTATCTACACACCATGGTGCGGGTAAAGGACCTTGAGGCCTCGATGGCATTTTACAAGCTTCTGGGCCTCGAAGAGACACGGCGCCATGACAGCGAAAAGGGACGGTTCAGCCTGATATTCATGGCACCGCCCGACCAGCCTGAGTGCCCGATCGAGCTGACCTATAACTGGGACGGCGATGATGGGCTGCCGTCGGACAGCCGCCATTTCGGGCACCTCGCCTACCGCGTCGACAACATCTACGAAACCTGCCAGCACCTGATGGACAACGGTGTGACCATCAACCGTCCGCCGCGCGACGGGCACATGGCCTTTGTGCGGTCGCCGGACAACATCTCGATCGAGCTGTTGCAGGTGGGCGACGACCTGCCCCCGGCCGAACCCTGGGCCAGCATGGAGAATACGGGCCATTGGTAAGGGCGCTTGCCCTGTTCCTTGCCCTGACATGTGCGGGGCCGGCGGCGGCCTGCCGGCTGGCCCTGCTTCTGGCGCTGGACGTGTCGTCGTCGGTGGATGCACGGGAGGATCAGTTGCAACGCGGCGGCCTTGCCGCGGCGCTGGTCGCCCCCGAGGTGGTGGCCGCCTTTCTGGCCAGCGAGGATCCGGTTGCGCTGGCGGCCTTTGAATGGTCCGGCCGCTACAATCAAGAGGTCCTGTTCGACTGGATCCTGATCAACAGCCCCGCCGATCTGCAACGCGCGGCGCAAGCCGTTGCCAGCAGCCGCCGTTCTCACAACGAATTCCCGACGGCCATCGGCTATGCGCTTGGTTATGCCGCAGGCATGCTGCAACGCGGCCCGACGTGCCTGGCACGGACCATAGATGTCGCGGGCGACGGCCAGAACAACGAAGGCTTCACGCCGCGCGTGGCGTATCGCGAGTTTCCATTGCAGGACGTCACGGTGAATGGGCTCGTGGTGAATGCGGCGGAATTCACGTCCGAAAGCCAGTTGATCCGGTATTTCCAGTTGCAGGTGCTGCGCGGCCCCACGGCATTTCTGGAAGTGGCGCAAGGGTTCGAGGATTACGAACGCGCCATGCGGCGCAAGCTGGAACGCGAAGTGCAGCCCGCGCTGATCGGCCTTGGTTCGATGCAGAAGGAGGGGCCGGGATGAGGTGGCTTGCGCTGGTCTTCTCTCTTGCCGCCGCGCAGGCCCAGGCGAATTGTCGGCAGGCGCTGGCGCTCGGCCTTGATGTTTCCGGCTCGGTCGATGCGCGCGAGTACCGGTTGCAAATGGATGGGCTTGCAGCGGCGCTGGCGTCGCCCAAGGTGCGGCAGGCGTTGACCATCATGCCTTCGGCCCCTGTGGAATTGCTGGTCTATGAATGGAGCGGCCCCGAGGATCCCACCGTGATCCTGCCCTGGACGGCCATCACGTCCGAACCCGTGCTGAACGCCGTCATCGGCCAGTTGCGCGCCACCGAACGGCGGCAGGCAACGCCGGGCACGGCGCTGGGGCTAGCGATGCGCGAAGGCGTGCGGCATCTGGATCAGCGTCCCGGATGCTGGAAACGGACGCTGGATATTTCGGGCGACGGCAAATCGAACCTCGGGCCTCGTCCGGTCAACATCAAGCCCGAGATCGTGGACACGGGCATCACCATCAACGCGCTGGTGATCGGGGCGGATGACCCGGCGCTGGGCGACGTGCGACAGGCGGAAATATCCGGGCTGTCGCGATATTTTCATACGAACGTCATCGTCGGATCGGACAGCTTTGTGGAAACGGCCCTGGGGTTCGAAGATTATGCCGAGGCGATGGCCCGCAAGCTGGAACGTGAGTTGGAAACCATCGTGATCGGCGAAGGACCAGCATCCAAGCCGTAAGGCGCAGCTTGCTGCGCCACGTCTGTCCCAATCCATTGCCGAACCGACAATCCGCAGTGTAAGGCGCACCTGTGGTGCGCCCTGCGTCAGTAGATATAGCGGATCTGGTCCGTCCAGTAGCGTTCGACCCGTTTCAGAGAGCCTGAGATTTCGGTGATGCCCTCGCTGCCCAGCACGCCCTTGGCCTGCAGGCCAGCGGCGTGCCGTTCGAACAGTTCCGCCACAACCTGCCTGATGTGGCGCCCCTTGTCGGTCAGGCGCACCCGGACGGACCGGCGGTCAATCTCGCAGCGCTGGTGGTGCATATACCCCATCTCGACCAGCTTCTTGAGGTTGTAGCTGACGTTCGAACCCTGGTAATAGCCGCGGCTTTTCAGTTCGCCCGCCGTCACCTCGTTGTCGCCGATGTTGAACAGCAACAGCGCTTGCACGGCGTTGATTTCCAACACGCCGACGCGCTCGAATTCGTCCTTGATCACGTCCAGCAGCAGCCGGTGCAACCGTTCGACCAGCGACAGCGCTTCAAGGTAGCCCACCATGAAACCCCGGTCATTGCCGGTCTCGACAGGGCCCGGGCCCTCGCCGATCTGGTCCTGAATGCTCATCTGTGTTCTCCGACTCAGTCTGCTCTGACGATCAAACTGCTCGGGAAACGGAAATATATGGTTAAGTCGCGCAATCCATTGATATCATTTCTGAAACGTCATGGATATCTCGTCCACCAATCCCGCAAATCGCGCCGGTGCGGTCGCTTGCCCGGTCACCCAGCGATACAGGTCCTGATCGTTTTCGTGCAGTAGCGCATCATACAGGTCCAGTGCGGCGTCGTTCATGGTCGGCAGATGCTCTTGCGCATATGCCGACAGGATCAGGTCCATCTCCTTGATCCCGCGACGCATCGACCGCATCTGCATTCGCTTCAGCCGGTGTTCGCGCAGCTCATCCGTCATGGGGTAACTCGACAAGGGCTGCACGCAGCCGCTTTTCCAGCCGCCCCACCTGTTCCGCCCGGGCCAGCAGGTCGGCCCGAAGGTCGCGGACTTCGGTCAGCAGATCGCGCATGTCGGCGGTCATGGGCGCAGGTTCGACCGGCGCATCGACGCCCTCTCCTTCGCCCGTCATCAACCACATCATCGACACGTTCAGCAGCCCCGCCATCATCGACAAACGGTTGGCGCGCGGCTCGCTCAGATCTTCTTCCCACGACTTGAGCGTCGCCAGACGCACGCCCAGCCGCTTGGCCAGTTGCTTTTGCGTCATACCCGCCTGTTCGCGGGCCCCGGCCACACGATCCCCAAAGGTGGCGGCGGCGTCGCTGTACCAGTCTTGCGTATCGTCCATGGCACTCTCCTGTCCTGTCTGGGCGCTTGAATGCGCGCCATGCCCCGCCTATGACGGCAGCGGTCCCTTTTTAACCCCCAGAGGCACGACATGACATTCCTTTCCGCGACACTCGACCGCGTCAAACCGTCCCCGACCGTGGCTTTGACCGGACAGGTGGCCGCGCTCAAGGCGCAGGGCAAGGATATCATCGGCCTTGGCGCTGGCGAGCCGGACTTCGACACGCCACAGAACATCAAGGACGCCGCCATCGCCGCCATCGCGGCCGGAAAGACGAAATACACCGCTGTCGACGGCATTCCCGAGCTGAAGCAGGCCATTTGCGCCAAGTTCAAGCGCGACAACGGGCTGGACTACACTCCCGCTCAGGTCAGCGTCGGCACGGGCGGCAAGCAGATCCTGTACAACGCGCTGATGGCCACCCTGAACGAAGGGGACGAGGTGGTGATCCCCGCCCCCTACTGGGTCAGCTATCCCGATATGGTGCTGCTGGGCGGCGGTACGCCGGTCATCGCCGAAGCCTCGTTGCAGACCGGATTCAAACTGACCGCGGACCAGTTGGAAAATGCGATCACCGACCGCACCAAATGGCTGATCTTCAACTCGCCTTCGAACCCCACCGGCGCGGGCTATACCTGGGCCGAGATGAAGGAAATCACCGACGTGCTGATGCGCCACCCCTATGTCTGGGTGATGACCGACGACATGTACGAGCATCTGGTTTATGACGATTTCGAATTCTGCACGCCTGCGCAGGTCGAACCGCGGCTGTATGACCGGACCCTGACCGTGAACGGGGTCAGCAAGGCCTATGCCATGACCGGCTGGCGCATCGGCTATGCCGCGGGCCCCGAGGATCTGATCAAGGCGATGCGCAAGGTGCAGTCGCAATCCACGTCGAACCCCTGTTCCGTCAGCCAGTGGGCCGCGGTTGAGGCATTGAACGGCACGCAAGACTACATCGAACCCAACAACGCCATCTTCAAGCGCCGCCGCGATCTGGTGGTGGACATGCTGAACGAAGCGAAGGGCATCCGCTGCCCGGTGCCGGACGGGGCGTTTTACGTCTATCCGTCGATTGCAGGCTGCATCGGCAAGACATCGGCCGGGGGCGTCAAAATCGTCGATGACGCGGCCTTTGCCACCGCTTTGCTTGAGGAATCCGACGTTGCCGTCGTCTTTGGTGCCGCCTTCGGACTTTCCCCGAACTTCCGCGTCAGCTATGCAACGTCAGACGCGGCCCTGAAAGAGGCCTGTTCCCGCATCCAGACCTTCTGTGCGGGGCTGACATAAGAGGGACGGTATGGGCACGGAGTTGCCAGACTATTACTTTCGGGTCCGCGAAAACGGTGCGGCCGTCTTTCGCGTGGACACCGAAAACCGCCAGCGCCGGATCGAGATGGACCAGATTGCCGTCATCAACATCCGCAACGGCGAGATCAAGCCCCATGGCGACCGGGAACTGAGTGCCGACGACCTGGCGCGGATCGAGGGCTGGATGGCAGACCGCGCCGCCCTGCTGGCGGCCCGCGACATCGACGACATCCACCGCGCCGTGGACCACATGAACCTGACAACCCAATGGGCCCAAAGCCGCGCCACGGATGAACAATTGGAAGAGGTCACCGACACGCTGTTGCTGGCGATGCATGATCTACGGTCTGTCCTGGTACGCAAAAAGGCTGATCGCCTGATGGGCAAGTAGCTCTCAGGCTTTGAGGGCCTGCGTGCCCCGCAGCCGCCGCAGCGACACGCCCCAGAACCGTAGCATCAGCGCGATGCCGGCGCAGGCCAGCCCCAAAACAAGACCCAGCCACACGCCTACGCCCTCCCATCCCAGCACAAAGCCCAGAACATAGGACGCCGGCATCCCGATGGCCCAATAGCTGACCCCGGCCAGCACCATGGGCACCGTGGTGTCCTGCACCCCGCGCAACAGGCCCAGCGCGATCACCTGCGCGCCGTCCACCAATTGGAACAGCGCCGCCAATGCCAGCAGCACGATCCCGATGGTCATGATCTGGTCTGCCGCCTCCACATCACTGCCGATGAACAGGCTGATCAGCGGGCGCGGCATGGCAACAAACAGCACCATCGTCAGCAGCGCCATGGCGACGCTGAGCGCGATCACCGTGTAGGCCCCCCGCACCATGTGCGGTACGTCCCCGCGCCCGCGCGCGTAGCCCGCCCGGATCGTGGCCACGTTCGAAAGGCCCAGGTGCACCATGAATGTGATCGAGGCCAATTGCAGCGCGATGCCATGCGCAGCCTGCGGCACCTCGCCCAACCAGCCCATCATGAAGGCCGAGGCGGCGAACAGCCCCACCTCGCTCAGGTTGGTCAGGCCGATGGGCCAGCCCAGGCGATACACCTGGCCCAGCATCTCCCAATCGGGGCGCCAGACCCGGCGGAACAGTTCATGCTCCGGCAGGACGATGACCGCATAGGCGATGATCCCGACCAGCATCACCATTTGCGTTACCAGCGATGCCAGCGCGGCCCCCCGAATGCCCAGTTCCGGCGCGCCCCAGTAGCCGAAGATAAAGGCATAGTTGGCCAGCGCGTTCACCACCGCCGCAATCGCCATGATCCAGAACACGATCTGCGTGCGTTCCAGCGCGGCCAGATAGCTTTTGACCGTCATCACGATCAGCGCCGGGATGATGCCCCAGCCCGCGATCTGCAGGTATTCGGCCCCCAGCCGGGCCACGTCAGGTGTCTGGCCCAGCGCCAGCAGGATCGGCTCGGACCAGATCATCGCGGGCATGGCGATAGCCGCAAACCCCATGCTCAGCCACAGCCCCATGCGGGTGGCGCGACGCAATGCCGTCTCGTTCCCTTCGGCATGGTAGGACGCGACCATGGGCATCACCGCCCAGGCAAAGCCCGATCCCATCAGGAACAGCACAAAGAACCACGACCCGGCGGCTGTCAGCGCCGCCAGTTCGGTGACCCCGTACCAGCCCAGCATCATGGTATCTGTCACGCCAATGGCGACCTGTCCCAGATGACCCCCGATCAGGGGCAACCCAAGCACCATGATGGCCCGCGCGTGTGCGGGATAGGACATGTGAGTCTGTGTTGCCATCCGTGACCCATACGCGTGCATCTGCGGTTGGGAAAGATGGTTCGGTGTGCCGGGCGCGGATTTGCCGCCCGTGGCTAGAGCAGCGGCAGCACCAGAAGCGTGGCGACCAGCGCGATCAGGCCGCCTGCCACCACCTCGATCAGCGCCATCGCGCGCAGGGCGGGCAAGCCGCTCCATCCTGCCATGATCGACCGCCGCGTGCCCACGGCGGCAAGGGCCACCAGCACCGTGACGCTGGCCGTGCCCAGCCCCATGACCAGTGCCCCCGCGATGCCCGCAAGGGGAATGCCCAGGCCAAAACACAGGATCAGCAGGAAAACCGCACCCGTACAGGGCCGTATGGCAATGGCCGCGACGATGGCAACGGCGTCGCGCCAGGATGAGATGCCGGTCACCTGCTCGACCGTGGGCGCATGGGCGTGGCCGCAGGTATCACACACACCGTCCGCACCGTGCGCGTGGTCATGCTCAAGCTGATGGTCATGGTCGTGATAGTGCTCGTGGCTGTGGCTGTGGCCGTCGGCACGTGCGCGCCAACCACGACGCAGCCCGCGCGCCACCAGCCACAAGCCGACGGCGGCAATCGCGATGTAGCTTATGGGTTGCAGCATCCGTTCGGCGGCATCCGTCATCTCGGTCCGGCCCCAGCCCAGCAGCAGCGCACCCAGACTGACCAGAAGGATGGCCATGACCGCCTGCGCCAGCGACGACAGCACCGCAAGGCCAGACAGCCGCCATGCCGTCACCTGTGCCGCCGTGCCGTAGCCGCCGATCACCAGCTTGCCGTGACCCGGTCCCGCCGCGTGGAAAAAGCCATAAGCCCCGCAAATCCCCATCAGGGCCAGCCACGCGCCCGGCTCGCCTGCGCGCACGGCACGCAAACCCGATGCCAGCGCTGTCTGCGCCTCGCGTTGTTGTGTGGCGGCCCAACGGGAGATATCAGCCATGCCGCCAAAACCGAACAGCCAAAGCAACGCCCCGGCAACGGTCAGCAGGACACCAATCCTCAGGGCTGGCATGTCAGCGTAACGGTATCGGCAAAGGCTTCGCCGACCTCTGGATATTGCTCTTCGGCCTGCGCGGCAGGCGTTGCGTAAAGCAATTCCTCGACCAGGGAATAGGCCGCGTCCAGATCCGCCGGAATGATCGTGGCATTGCAGGGCCCGTCCACCTGGACCGATCCCTTCAAGTCGTAGGCGGTGTAGAATGTGGGATCAAAAGCCTTGACCACCAGCCCGTCCGCTGGACCGGTCAAGGCACGGAAATGGGTGGAGGTGATCAGCCCGTTTTCCACCGAAACACCGCGCCCCTCGGGCGGGCCAAGGCCAACGGGTGCCCCGTCGCGTGTGGCGTGAGTGTCGCCCTGATACCCTTCGATCCAGTTCATGTCGAAGCCGTCGAGGCGTTGCAATTCATTCGGGTCCAGCGCCCCGTCGCCATCATTGTCGAGCCCGAAATCCGACAGCAGCAGCAGCGAATAGAAATCATCGTAGGTCCAGCTGATCTCGATCCCCTGGGCGGTACCATCGGCATTGACGATCAGGCGCAGCGCGGTGTCGACGAAGATATGGGGATGTGCCACCGCTGCAATCGGGGAAAGGGCCAGACCGGCGGCGATGGTGGCGGCAAAACGCATGAGGCAGATGTAGCGATGGGGCGGCCACATCTCAAGCCCGTGGCGGTGCGGATCACCCCTGTCGGCGGACACCTGATGATAGATCACCGCTTGATTGACGCCGAAAGCCTGTCACACTGTGCGCAACACACTCAAGACCTGGGATGAATTTGCACGATTACCAAAGGAGCTGGCCATGCAACGTTGCACGGGTCCAGTGGTCGTTGCGTTGATATTTGGCGCGGCGGCAGCACTGGCAACACCGATTGACCGGGTGCGTCCCGACGCGCCGGAGCTGGCCAGCTTTGGACCCCACGTGGTGGGGGTGCAAACGCAAGAGATCATCATTCCCGACAGCATCGACGTTCTGGGCGTCGATGGAACGACAGTGCCGCTCTATGACCGGCCCCTGACGCTGGAAATCTGGTATCCGGCCGCTGACGGCACACCGCCCGGCGGCACGTATACGGCGCGCCTGCGGGATGGCGAGACCGAAGTGACCCTCACCGGTCAGGCCGCCCGCAACGCGGCCCCGGCAGCGCAGGGCCAGTTCCCGCTGATCGTCGTCAGCCATGGCTATCCCGGCAACCGGTTCCTGATGTCGCATTTCGGCGAAAACCTCGCGTCCAAGGGCTATGTCGTGGTGGCCATCGACCACACCGACAGCACCTATGCCGATCAGGCCGCCTTTGGCTCGACCCTACTGCACCGACCGCTGGACCAGGCCTTTGTCGTGGATCACATGGCCGCACTCAGCGGTCCGCTGGGCCGCATCCTGGATACGGACAACACCGGCCTTATCGGCTATTCCATGGGGGGCTACGGCGCGCTGATCCTGGGCGGTGCCGGGGTGACCGAAGCCTCGACCGAATTCAGCTGGGGCACGCCTGCGGGGCTGCTGGCCCAGCATCTGGCAGGATCAGACAGTCACGAGGCGCTCATGGATCCGCGGATCAAGGCAGCGGTGGTGATCGGCCCCTGGGGCAACAATGCGGGTTTCTGGGACATTGACGGCCTGTCGGGGTTGCGTGTGCCCACCCTGCTGATGGCGGGCGGCGTGGACGACGTATCGGTCTATGACGCGATGCGAGGGATCTTTGACGGGGCGGTGGGCACGGACCGACATTTGCTGACCTTTGAACATGCCAACCACAACGCGGCCGCACCGATCCCTGCCCCGATGGAAAGCTGGGAGCCGGTCGAAACCCTCGATTTCATCCCGTTCGATCACTATGCCGACCCGGTCTGGGATGCGACGCGGATGAACAATATCGCACAGCACTTCGCAACCGGGTTCTTTGGCCTGCACCTGAAGGCCAAGAGCGATTTGGCCGCGTATTTCGACCTGGTGATGCGGTCCGGCGACGGGGTGATTGCCTTGGACGACGCAGGCAAGCCGACTGCCGATCACACCTACTGGCGGGGCTTTGCGCCACGCACGGCTGCCGGATTGCTGTTCGAGACAAAGCGCGCGGGCGAATGATGCAGGTTGAAAAGCGGCAGTTGAACGGGCACGCCTTTACCGTTCGCACGTGGGGCGATCCGGCCCTGCCCCGGCTGTTGATGCTGCATGGCTTTCCCGAATATGGCGGCGCCTGGGCCGAGATCGCGACGCGCCTGTCGGATCGATTCCACTGCATCGCGCCTGACCAGCGCGGCTATGGCACCAGCTATGCCCCGGAGGATGTCGACGCCTACCGCCTGCCGGAACTGGTGGGCGACATGGCGGCCCTGATCGGGGACGGTCCGGTGACGGTGCTGGGGCATGACTGGGGTGCATCGGTCGCCTATGGACTGGCGATGTTCCGGCCTGACCTGGTCACGCGCCTGATCATCATCAACGGCGTGCATCCCGTGCCGTTCCAGCGCGCCATGGCCTCGGGCGGGGCGCAATCCGAGGCGTCGCAATACATCAACCGGCTGCGCAAGCCGGGGTCGGATGCCAAGCTGGCCGCGGATGACTTTGCCCTGCTGCAAACCCTGTTTTCGGCAAAGATGGGGATGCAATGGCTGACCGGAGAGGTGCTGGAGGCGCAAAAGGCCGTGTGGCGTCAATCGGGGATGCGGGGTATGCTGAACTGGTATCGCGCGTCGCCTCTCGTGGTTGCTGACCCGGGCCAACCGGTCGCGATGCCGGACCTGCCCCCGGCTGACAGGCTGATGGTGCGCTGCCCCCACCTGCTGATCTGGGGCATGGACGATGCAGCCCTGTTGCCCGAGTCGACCGCCGGACTCGAGGACTTCGCCCCCGACCTGACGCGGATCGAGATTTCCGGGGCGGATCACTGGATCTGTCACCAGCAACCCGACAGGGTCGCACAAGCGATCCGCGATTGGCTTGGCTGACAGACAGGGCGCATTGAAATGCGCCTTACAAAAGGACATCAGCGCGCTCCCCCAACGACAGCACGGCGCAAGCAAGCTGCGCCTTACGTAAGGCGCACCTGATGGTGCGCCCCGCCCTTTCCCACTGGCCTGCCCTCTGGCATAGTGCCATCCAACAAACAAAAAGAGCAGCTGCCATGACCGATCTTCTGAGCGGGGCCAAAGGGGCCTCGGACTACGACGCCTCCTCCATCCAGGTGCTTGAGGACATGGAACATGTCCGCCTGCGCCCCGGCATGTATATCGGGGGCAAGGACGACCGCGCCCTGCACCACATGGTGGCCGAGATCATCGACAACTCGATGGACGAGGCGGTGGCGGGTCACGCCACATGGATCGAGGTGGAACTGCACGAAAACGGCCATGTCAGCATCCGCGACAACGGGCGCGGCATCCCCACTGATCCACACCCCAAGGACCCATCGAAATCCGCGCTCGAAATCATCTTCTGCACCCTCAATGCGGGCGGCAAATTCTCGGGCGACAGCTATGAAACCTCCGGCGGTCTGCATGGCGTGGGCTCTTCGGTCGTCAACGCCCTGTCCGACCACCTGCGGGTCGAGGTGGCGCGCAACCGCGAGCTTTACGCGATGGAGTTTGCCCGCGGCGTGCCGCAGACCGGGCTGGAAAAGATCGGTGCCGCCCCCAACCGCCGCGGCACCGCTGTCACCTTTCACCCGGACCCCGAAATCTTCGGCTCGCTCAAACTGAAACCCGCCCGCCTGTTCAAGATGGCGCGGTCCAAGGCCTATCTCTTCTCCGGCGTCGAAATTCGCTGGAAAACGGCGATCCAGGACGGCGACACGCCGCTTGAGGCGACGTTCCATTTCCCAGGGGGGCTGTCGGACTACCTGAACGAAACGTTGTCGGGGGCGTCGACCTATGCCGACAAACCCTTTGCCGGGTCGGTCAGCTTCGAGAAATTCAAGGCCCCGGGCAAGGTCGAATGGGCAATCAACTGGACGCCGTCCCGCGACGGCTTCATCCAGTCCTACTGCAACACCGTCCCCACCCCCGAGGGCGGCACGCACGAAGCAGGGTTCTGGGCCGCGATCCTCAAGGGGATCAAGGCCTATGGCGAGTTGGTCAGCAACAAGAAGGCCAGCACCATCACGCGCGAAGACCTGGTCACGGGGGCCGGGGCGCTGGTGAGTTGCTTTATCCGCGAACCCGAATTCGTCGGCCAGACCAAGGACCGGCTGGCCACCGTCGACGCGCAACGGATGGTGGAAAATTCGGTCCGCGACCATTTCGAC
>JBCBFX010000086.1:0-15808 GCA_038527345.1 Pseudomonadota bacterium
GACACCAACAAATCCAAATCTGCAACCGAATCCATGTCCCCGCTGCTGGCCGCCTGGCAGGGCGCGGGCCTTGGACCGCTGAACTGGCTTGCCCCGAACGTCGTTGAACGTATGAGCGACATGGGCAGCGAATGGCTGAGTTTCGTCGCCACGCGCGTGCAAGAGGACGTGGCCCTGCAACACCAGTTGCTGCACGCCAAGACCCCCGCCGACGCGCAAGCCGTTCAGGCCAGATTCCTGCAAACCGCGATGGACCAATACACAGCCGAGACCGGCAAGATGATGGAGTTGGGCGCCAAGCTGTTCGAACCCGTTGACGTGGAGACCAACAGCGCCGCCGACGATGACGACGACGAGAACGTCAACGTCTGATCCCCGAGCGGCTTCGCGCAAGGGAATATACCACGAAAAAGGGCGCCGCATGCGCGACGCCCCTGACATGTCCCGGTCTGCAGCTCATTTTTGTGGCAGCGGTCCGATCATCATCACCATCTGGCGGCCTTCCATCTTGGGGAAGTTCTCGATCTTGCCGATTTCCTTGGTGTCCTCGGCCACCCGTTCCAGCAGTTCGCGCCCCAGGTTCTGGTGCGCCATCTCGCGGCCGCGGAAGCGCAGGGTCACCTTGACCTTGTCGCCGTTTTCGAGGAACTTGAAGACGTTGCGCATCTTCACCTCGTAATCGTTGGTGTCTGTGTTGGGGCGGAACTTGACCTCCTTCACCTCAATGATCTTCTGCTTCTTGCGGGCTTCGGCTTCGCGCTTCTGCGTCTCGTACTTGAACTTGCCGAAATCCATGATCTTGCAGACGGGCGGATTGGCGTTTGGCGAGATCTCGACCAGGTCAAGCCCGGCTTCGTCAGCCATGTCCATGGCGCGTGTGGGGGACACGACGCCCACGTTTTCGCCATCGGCGCCAATCAGGCGGATTTCTGGGGAACGGATCTTGTCGTTCACGCGCGGGCCGGTATCCCGTTGCGGCGGCGCGTTGTGAGGTCTGCGAGCGATGGCGGTGGTCCTTTGATCATTGCCGAAATCTAGGCCTGGAAAGTACCTTGACCCCCAAACGGCTTCAACCCCGCAAATCGGCTATTGCGCGCCGAAAACGTGGTTTTTCCCCCTTGCACCTTTCCACCGGCGCGCGCATCTGACAGCCGAAGGTAACTGGCACATCCTCCCGTGCCGCTTGGACCTGACAGAAGGACTGGGACATGAAAAATCTGATTTGGATCGTATTGGCGGTGGTGATCGTCGGCGGGGGCTATCTGCTCTTTTCCGGCAAATCCCCGCAGCAAGCACTGAATGACGCTGCAGAAGCCGTGAACGCACCCGAAGCGCTGGAAAGCGCCGGCGATGCCGTGGGCGAGGCCGTGGACGCCACCGAAGGTGCCGTGACCGAAGCGGTCGAAGCCGCTGGCGACGCCGTGCAAGAGGCCGCCGAAACCACTGCGGAGGCGGTGGAAGAGGGGGCCCAGACTGCCGTCGAGGCCGCCGGTGAAGCTGTAGATGCCGCTGCGGAAACGGCGAACGAGGCTGCCGAGGCGGTGACAGAGGCCGCCGAAGAGGCCACCCAGGCCGCATCGGACGCCGTTGATGCAGCGACCGAGACGGCAGGCGAGGCAGCCGAACAGGCATCGGAGACGGCAGGCAACGCGGTCGAGGCCACGACCGAAGCGGCATCCGACGCGGCAGAAGCGGCGACCGAGACAGCCAACCAAGCCACGCAGGCCGTGACGGAGACCGCGACCGAAGCCGCGGAGGCGACACAGGAAGCCGCGACCAACGCCGCCGAAGCCACGCAAGAGGCTGCGACGGAAGCTGCCGAAGCCACGCAGGAGGTTGCGACGGAAGCCGCCGAAGCTACGCAGGAGGTTGCGTCAGAAGCCGCCGAAACGGCTGGTGAAGCTGCCGAAGCCGTGACCGGTGCCGCAGAGTCCGCGGCCAATGCCACGGCAGAGGCGACAGAAGAGACGGTGGACGCCACCACCGAAGCCGCCACCGGCGCTGCGGAGGCGACCAGCGAGGCAGCCGAAAGCACCACCGACGCCACAACCGAAACCCCGGCCGCCGAAGCCGTGGACGAGGCGGCGGCAACCGCGGCGGAAGGGACCGAAGCCCCTGCGGCCAGCGTGGCGGACCTGCTGACCGTGGACGGGTTCGACTTTGACAAGGTGATCGAGATGATCGACGGCTCGGACCAGATCGGCACCCTGCAAAAGACCACGCTCAAGGCCGGTCTGGAACAGGCCCGCGACAATCCTGAACTGCTGCAGGGCGTGCTGGATCAGTTGAAAGGTGCCATGGGTCTCTGATCCCGCAGCGCTTGCGACACACTGGCCGCGTCCCGCACATCGGGGCGCGGCCTTTTGCATGGGGCAGGGACGGTTACCCCTCAATCCAACGGGTTACAGCGGCCCCACCGGACGGACCACCCCCGCGGCCACGCCGTACACCGCGCCGCATGATTTTCGTTGCGTTCCATCCGCGCTGCACCTTTCCTGATCCTGTCCGCATGCAGGAGACGACAGACATGGCACAGCGCAAGCTCTACCTCGGTCCGCTGACCGACAGCAGACGGTGGGACATGGTCGACATCCGCCCCAACGACGTGTTCGTCGTGACGCCACCGAAATGCGGCACCACCTGGATGCAGACCATCCTGGCGCTGCTGTTTTCCGGCGATCCGCAGGTCGACACGGAACTTTCGGTCAAGATGCCCTGGGTCGACATTCGCATTCGCGAGATGGCGGACATTGCCGCGCGGCTCGAAGCCATGCCGCACCGGCGCAGCATGAAAAGCCACACACCCATGGACGGGCTGCCGCTGCACGATCAGGCGCAGTATATCTGCGTATTCCGCCACCCGCTGGATGCGCATTTCTCGTTTCGCAACCATGTGCGCAACATCCCCATGCCGTGGTTCGACCACTGGTTCCCTGAGGACGATGCGGACGGCGTCACCTTCCGCCGCTTTCTGGATGGCGGGGCAGAGGGGTTCGATACCGACGCCATGCCGCTGGCGCATATCCTGCGGCACTATCAGGCGGCCAGGGCCGTCGCCGCCCGCCCGAACGTGTCGCTGTTTCACTACGCCGACATGACCCGCGATCTGGCGGGCACCTTTGCGCAGGTGGCCGCGCTGCTGGGCGTTTCGCATTCGGAGACGGTCATGAAGCAACTGGTGCAGGCGGCAACCTTCGACAACATGAAGACCCATGCGAAACGGTTTGCCCCCTCGGGCGGCAAGGGGTTCTTCAAGTCAGACACGGGGTTTTTCCACAGCGGCACCAGCGGCAAATGGCAGGGGGAATTGTCGGTCACGGAGATGGCCGCCTATGACGCGATGATGGATGCGCATCTGAACCCGCAGGACCGCGCGTGGCTGGAATATGGGGATGCGGGCGAAGCGCAAAGCTGAGGTTGCACAACCACTTTGCCGATGGGGCATGACGAAGTCCGTCTTGCGCCTGCGTGAGGGTCAAAGACATGTGTCCGAGACCGGGTAGCGGCTGGGATGTGACGGCGGACGTATCGCCAAAGCTCAACGCGCCCGGTTGGTGTTGCTGGATGACGGCTTCGAGCCCAACTAAGACCTTGCGTTTTCGCGCTGTACGCAGTCGCAGCAAGGATTTTGCCGCAAGCGCGCGGGTCGACATCTGCTAGAATGAAACATCGAGCGCGTGCGGTTTTTAGTGCAAGGCTTCCCCGAAAGTAGGATTAGCCGTACTGAGCGTTTCTTTTTTGCATGGTTGGCGACGATACAACAATGATACGCCAAAAGTCTCCGCTTCTATGGAAAAACACATGCCCAAACACATTCTCCGCCCGCACGCCAAGCCCTATTTCCTGAACACGGAAATTACTGCATGGAAATGGCCCGACGACACGCAGGAAGGCCGTGTGGCACGCGCCAAGTTTGGCCGGTTTGTCCGGGAGGGCGAAGGGATCGCTGATCCGGCGGACGCACCAACCGAATTGGCGTTCATGGTCGGCACATCTGATCTTAAGCAGTTTCTCAGCGTTGAATTTCTCTGGCTGGTCAAACAGCCCGTAAAAGACCTCATTGAAGAGCTTGATCCAACGTTGCATCAGTTCATCAGTCTCAGAGTAACGGACCATACCGGCACGCCGTTTGACAAGGGGCTGTGGTGGATGCTGATCGTTCACCATCGGCAAGCCAGCATCGTGGATGAATTGACGAATTCGTATCCGGGTCAAGAAGCCAAGAGAACAAGAGCCCGCATGATTTTGAAGCAGTCCGGCAAGATCACAATGGATGGATCAAACCTCGCCGCGAACGTGCATTTGTGGCGCGAAGAACGATACGGTTCGGCCCTGTTCATGTCGGATCTGCTGTACGGCCGACTCGAAGACATGGGCGTCGAACTGCCGTGTCGACCAGTCGAATTGATTTAAAAGGGACTCGAATAGTAGGAAAAGCGATAAATGCGATGCATAAGCGCTCGGGCCGCCAAAAGGAACAAACCACGAAATGGTCGGCTACAGACTATCAACTCCAGCCATGTGGTTCTCGGTTCGTGCCGGATTGATGCCCGTTTATGGCTGGTTTGACGACGTGCGCAGCATCGCAACGAGCCACTTGCTGCGCATGCGAGTAAGATGCCGTGTAAGCGAAGGTTCAAGTGCCAAGGTCCGCTTTGTCCCGCAAAGCGCCCCTATCGCAATGTCTGACCGAAATGGGCGGTGACAGTGGCCAGATCGGCGCGGTGGGCTGACGGCATCTCCGCCTTGAGGGCACCCCTTGCGCCTGTCAGTCGAGGAACGCCTTTTCCACCACGTAGTGCGCGGGCTTGGAGTTTGCGCCTTCCTCCAGCCCGTAGCCTTCGAGCATGTCCTTGAGTTCGAGGTTGAAGGCGAGGTTGCCGCAGATCATGGCCCGGTCGGTCTCGGGGCGGAGCGGTGGCACGTCCAAATCCGCGAAGGCCTGGCCTGAGTTCATCAGGTCGGTGATGCGACCCATCCTGGGGCTCTGTTCGCGGGTCGTGGTGGGATAGTACTTGATCTTTTTCCAGAAGCCGTCCCCGATGACCTCGTTCAGCAATTCGTCGGTTTTCAGCGCTTCGATCAGGTCGCGGCCATAGGTCAATTCGCCCACCTCGCGGCAGGTGTGGGTGATGATGACCTCGTCATAATCCTCGTATGTCTGCGGCTCGCGCAGGAGCGAGGCGAAGGGGGCAAAGCCGGTGCCGGTGGCAAAGAACCACAGCCGTTTGCCCGGCAGCAGCGCGTCATGGACCAGCGTGCCAACGGGCTTGGGCCGCAGGATGATCTGGTCGCCCGGCTGGATGTGTTGCAGGCGCGAGGTCAACGGGCCGTCCTGCACCTTGATCGAGTAGAACTCCAGCTCCTCGTCCCATGAGGGGGACGCGATGGAGTAGGCGCGCAAGAGCGGTTTCTGCTTGCCCGTCTTGGGGTCCGGGTCGCCCATCAGGCCGATCATCACGAACTCGCCCGAGCGGAAGCGCAAGCTGGCGGGCCGCGTGCAGCGGAAGCGGAACAGGCGGTCGGTATAGTGCTCGATCTCCGTTACGGTCTGGGCATCGGGCAGGGTGGGGGTGGCCTTGACGGCGGATGCTTCGTTCACGGGGCTTTGCTCGGTCATGTATGTGTCAATGCAGGTTTACACCCGCTCCTTGCATATTAGAAAGGGTTTTCTGGGCCTGCGATAGGGCGGAACGCCGCGCGGGGCCTTGATCTGGATCAGTGGTTCGAGGTGCCGCGCAGCCGGGACTGGTAGTCGTGGGCCTGCCAGTCGGCGCGGAAGGTCCACTGGTCCTGCGGTTGCCGGGCGGCGAGGGACTGGCTGATTTCCACCTCGTCAAAGCCTGCGCGTCGGGCCATTGCGTATTGATCCGCGATCACGTGGCCCTTGGCGCGGAGCCGCCCGTCATAGCCCCGCAGCCGCAGCATCCGCGCGATGGTGAACCCGCGCCCGTCGGCGAAATCGGGGAAATCGACGCGGATGATCTGGGCGGTCAGCGGAATGGTGGCCGGGTCCGCGTCGCTGGGTATGTCGAGGGCCACGACGTTATTGGCCGCCTCGCCCAGCGGGGTATAGTCCTGCGTCCACGTGTCGGTGCCAAAGCCCTGGTCGGTCACGATGATGGTCATGCGTGTTCTCCTGTGCGGATTGCCTTGCCATCCACGAAGTGGATGCCGCATTCGTCCTTGTCCGTGTTGCGCCAGCGGCCCGCGCGCGTGTCTTCGCCCGCTGCCACGGGCGATGTGCAGGGGGCGCAGCCGATGGATGCGTAGCCCCTGGCTACCAGCGGGTGCCGGGGCAGGCGGTTTTCGACCATGTATTCGGCCACATCCTGTGGCCGCCATCGGGCCAGCGGGTTGACCTTGAACCTGTCGTTTTCCAGTTCGAAAAAGTCGAGTTGCGCGCGGTGCCCTGATTGGTAGCGTTTCCGCCCGGTGATCCAGCCGCCGTGACCGGCCAGCGCATGGCGCAGCGGCGCGGTCTTGCGCAGCGCGCAGCAGGCATCGGGGTCGCGACGGTGCAGGGTGCGGTCGGCGTCTTTGGTCTGCGCGTCCTGCGCCCGGATGATCCGCAGGTTTCGCAGCCGCAGCCGTTCCGCGACCTCGTGCTGGTAGACCAGTGTTTCGGTGAACAGCATGTCCGTGTCGATAAAGATCACAGGCACGTCGCGCTGCACCATGGAGGCGAGGTGCAGCAAGACCACCGATTCCGCCCCGAAGCTGGACACCAGCGCGAGGTTCGGGATGGCGTCGAAGGCGGCGCGCAGGACATCTGTGGCACCGTGGTGGCGCAGCTCGGCGTTCAGCGCATCAACCGCCCCGGCGGCCGGATGGCGACCCGGCCCTTCGGGGAGAGTTTTTTGGGCGAGATGAAGCATGGGAACCTATTCCGCTGCCAGCCGCGCATCTGGATAGAGCGCGGATTTGAACGGGGACATGCCGGTGCGGCGGTAGGTTTCAAGGAAGGTTTCCTCCGGCCCGGTGCGCAGGTCGAGGTAGGTGTCGACGATCCGTTCGACCGCAGGCACGATGTCGTCCGCAGAGAAACCGGGGCCAACGCGGTCGCCGATGGCGGCGTTTTCGCTGTGATCGCCGCCCAGGGTGATCTGGTAATTCTCGACGCCCGCCCGGTCGAGCCCGAGGATGCCGATATGGCCCACGTGGTGGTGGCCGCAGGCGTTGATGCAGCCCGATATCTTGATCTTGAGCGGTCCGATCTCGTGTTCGCGCTTGAGGTCGTCGAACGCCGTGGCAATTTCCTGTGCGATGGGGATCGACCGGGCGGTCGCGAGCGCGCAATAGTCCATGCCGGGGCAGGCGATGATGTCGCTGACCAGCCCGATATTGGCGGTGGCCAACCCCTCGGCCCGCAGCGCCGAATAGACCGCGGGCAGCGCCGCCTTGTGCACATGCGGCAGGATCACGTTCTGTTCGTGGCTGATCCGGATCTCGTCGTACCCATAGCGTTCCGCCAGCCCCGCGATCAGCCGCATCTGCGAGGCCGAGGCATCGCCCGGGGTGGCCCTGTGCTTTTTCAGGCTGATCGTCACGATGGCGTGGTCGGGGTCGCGGTGCGGTGTCAGGTTGGTGTCGGCCCAGCTGCGGAAGGCTGGGTAGTGTTGCAGGGCGTGGTCATAGGGCGCGGTATCGGCATCCTGGAATGCGGGCGGGGCGAAATGCGCTTCGATCTCGCGCAGCATCTGCTGGTCGACGCCGGAAAAGGCCGCGCGCGTCTGCGCGAACCGTTCATCGACACGGCGGCGGATATCGTCGATGCCGTGTTCGTGCACCGTGATCTTGATCCGGGCCTTGTACTTGTTGTCGCGCCGCCCGATCTGGTTCCAGACCGACACGATGGCTTCGACATAGGGCAGCAGGTCGGGTTCGGGCAGAAAGTCGTTGAGGACCTTGCCGATCATCGGCGTGCGGCCCAGACCACCGCCTACGATCACCTCGAAACCCCGCGCGCCGTCGCGTTCGACCATGCGCAGGCCGATATCGTGTGCGCGGGTAACGGCGCGGTCGTTGGGGGACCCGGTGATCGCGATCTTGAACTTGCGCGGCATGAACTGGAATTCGGGGTGGTCGGTGGACCATTGCCGCAAAAGCTCGGCCACGGGGCGCGGGTCGGCGATTTCATCCGCCGCCGCCCCGGCGAAATGGTCCGCCGTCACGTTGCGGATCGTGTTGCCGGAGGTCTGGATGGCGTGCATCCCCACCTCGGCCAGCGCGTCCAGCATGTCGGGCACATCCCGCAGTTCGGGCCAGTTGAACTGGATGTTCTGGCGGGTGGTGAAATGGCCATAGCCCTTGTCCCAGCGTTCGGCGATGTCCGCCAGCTTGCGCATCCGTGCCCCGTTCAGCGTGCCATAGGGGATCGCCACGCGCAGCATGTAGGCGTGCAGTTGCAGGTACAGCCCGTTCATCAGGCGCAGCGGTTTGAATTCATCCTCGGTCAGGTGGCCGGCGATGCGGCGTTCGACCTGGGCGCGGAACTGGGCGTTGCGCTGCGCCAGAAAGGCGGTGTCGAAGTCGGAATAGGAATACATCAGTTCAGCTCTGCCTGTTTGCCATGGGCGTAGTTGGAAGGACCGGTGGCGCGGAAATCCTCGCGGAAATGGGTCGGGACGGGGTCGCCGTCGCGAAGCTTCACTTCGGCCAGGTAGGCACCGACCACTTCCCCGGTCTGCTGGCTGGCTTCGAGCAGGCGCAGGTCTGCGTCGGCCTCGTCCGTCAGCACCTCGGCCTGCGCCAGCGTGCGGGTCCAGCCGGTGGCGGTCTGGTAGATCACGTCGCCCTTGAGCAGGTGATTGGCGGTGACGACCTTGGGGGTAAACGGCTTTTTCATTTCACGCCTCCTGCGCGGTGATGAGGGAGGGAAGGGCGGCCCGTGCTGCGCGCGGAGCGAGGCCGATAAGGGTGAGGGCGGGGCCGCCGAGCCCGGCTTGAGTCAGCGTCGGTTCCATCTCGGCCACGGTGGTCGACAGGATCTGCTGATCGGGGCGGCTGGCGTTTTCGACAAAGGTGACGGGGGTGGCGGGGTCGATGCCGTGCATCATCAGGCGGCCCTGGATGAAGCGGGCCGATTTCTTGCCCATGTAGATAGCAGACACCTCGCCCGGTCGCGCCAGCGTTTTCCAGTCGTGATCGGCGAACCCGTGCATGTCGTGGCCCGTGATAAACCGCACGGCGGCGTTGCGGCCGCGCCGGGTGAGCGATTGCCCGATGCTGGCCACAGCGGCCGAGGCGGCGGTGATGCCGGGCACCACGTGCCAGGTGATGCCCGCATCCGTAACGGCGTCGATTTCCTCGTCCAGACGACCAAACACGGTGGCGTCGCCGGACTTCAGGCGCACGACCTGCGCGCCGGTGCGCCCGTGTTCGACCAGCAGGGCGTTGATATGCTCCTGCGGGGTGGAGGGGCCGAACGCCTGTTTGCCCACGTCGATCAGCGTCGCCTCGCGCCGGGCAAGTTCGAGGATTTCGGGCGTGACGAGCCGGTCGTGGATTACCACGTCGGCCTCGTCCAGGGCCTTGCGTGCCTTGAGTGTCAGCAGTTCGGGATCGCCCGGGCCTGCGCCAACGAACGCCACGTGACCCGCGCGCGCGTCGCGCATCAGGTGGTCTGCCAGCAGCGCGTCGAGGGTCATTTGCACATGCTCCTTGCCTGCGCCCAACGCCTTGGGACCGGCGTTGAAATAATAGTCGCGCCAGAAGTCCCGGCGCGCGCGGCCAAGGGGCAACGCCTCGGCCACCTTGCGGAACGCCTTGCCGATGCGCGCGAGCGTGCCCAGACCCGTGGGCAGCCGTTCCTCGAGGTCGGCCTTGATCGCGCGGGCCAGCACGGGGGCGGCCCCTTCGGTGCCGATGGCCACGGTGACGGGGGCGCGGTCGACGATGGCGGGGGTGATGAACTGGCTGTCGTCGAGATTGTCGACGATGTTGACCAGCGCGCCGTCGGTGCGGGCGATACGGGCGGTGCGCGCGTCCTCGGCCGCGTTTTCGTCGGCGGCATAGAACAGTGCGGCGCAGAGCGTGTCACCGGGCTCCATCGCGCGGCGGATCAGGCGCAGTTTGCCCATGCGCGCCCAGTTTTCGATCCGGGCGTCGGGGTCGGGGGCAAAGACGGTCAGTTGGGCGCTAGTCTTGAGCAGCAGCCGCAGCTTGGCCAGCGCCGCATCCCCGCCGCCCGACAGGACGATGCGCCGCCCGGCAGTGTTCAGGAAGATGGGGAAATGGTTCATTGTTGCGCCTCGGATCGGTGGGTTCTGAGCAGCAATATAGGAAATTGTTCTGTTTTGACGCTAGACATCGCGGCAGATAAGAACATATGTCCCAACGTGTCGCGGGTTTGGAACGCGCGTTTCCGCATTGGAAAGGAACCGGAATGACTGTTCGCATCGATGACGTGGATCGCAGAATTCTGGCCGAGTTGCAGCGCGATGCCAGCCGGTCGCTGGAGGATATCGCGCGTGCGGTGGGGTCGTCGAAGACGCCGGTGTGGAACCGGATCCGCAAGCTGCGCGAGGCAGGCGTGATCGGACAGCAGACTGTTGTGCTGGATGCCGAGGCGCTGGGGTTCGAGGCCTGTTTCTTTGTCCTGATCCGCACCTCGGAACACGAGGCTGACTGGCAGGCGGCGTTCCTGAAGGCCCTGCGCGACCGCCCCGAGGTGCAGGAGGCGCACCGGCTGGCAGGCGATATCGACTATATCCTGAAGGTGCGCGTGGCCAATGCCCGCGCCTATGACGCCTTTTACCAGGCGTTGATATCAGAGGTGCGGGTGCACAATGTCACCGCGCTTTTGTCGATGGAAGAGATCAAGTCGACCACGGCGCTGCCCCTGGGGGCGTAACCAAAAAGGAGCGCTACCGCGCGTTGTTCATTCTGCCAGTGGCGAGGCGCCGAGTTGTTGTGGGCGGTTTGCCGGTTGCGCGGTTTGAATTGGTTGCCGAGAGGTCGCTTAAGGCGCTTTGCGTCTTAAGCAGACCCGATCAAGGGTGGTGTGAGTCGCGCTTGCGTCAAGATCAAGCCGCCTGTCGGCGGGGCCTGCGGCCATCTTGACCCAAGCCCGACTCACGGTGACACGATCACGCGGTCGAGTTTGTGGAAGTGGTAGCTGTCGCTGTAACGGGGTCGTTCGACGATCCGCAAGTCCGGCGCATGGGCAAACAGCGCGGGCAGAGCGATCTGCATTTCCAGCCGCGCGAGCGGCGCGCCGACGCAGAAGTGCAGCCCACCGCCAAAGGCGAGATGCGCGGGCGCACGGCGCCCCGGGTCAAAGCGGTGCGGGGCGGTGTAGACTGCCGGATCACGCCCCGCCGCCCCCAGCATCAGGGCAATCTCGTCACCGGGGGTCAGGGTGTGGCCGCCCACCTCTGTCTGTTCATAGACATGCCGCGTGAACATGTGCAGCGGCGGGTCGTAGCGCAGCAGTTCCTCGACCGTGCCGTCGATCCGATCGGCGCTCAGCGCCCAACTCGCATCGTGTTCGATCAGCGCCTTGACCGCGTTGCCCAAGGAATGCACCGTCGCCTCGTGTCCCGCGTTCAAGAGCAGGATGCAGGTGCCGATCATCTCGTCCGGGCTGAGCCGTTGTGCGCCGTCCTGCGCCGCGATCAATTGCGTGATCAGGTCGTCACGCGGGTCGCTGCGGCGTTCGTCGATATAGCCTCGCAGGAAATCGGTGAATTCGGCGGCGGCGCGGTTAGCGGCGTCCTCGACCGCGCGGGTGCGACCGGCCTGGTACATCGCGACCATCGCCGTGGACCAGCGCAAGAGGTCATCGCCCATCGCCTCGGGCACGCCCAGCAGGCGGGCGATCACCCGCACGGGGACCTGTTGGCAATAGGCCGGGATCAGGTCGCATTCGGTGTCGGGCAGGTCAGCCAGCAATTCGGCGCAGATGGCGCTGATGTCGCCCGCCAGCCCCGCGATCCGGCGCGAGGTAAAGGCGTGCAGCACCAGCCGGCGCAGCCGCGTGTGTTCGGGCGGTTCCAGTTCCAGCAGCGAATGCCGTTCCACCGCGTCGAAGGCGGCCAGATGCGGCGGCGCAGGCTGCCTGTCCGGCACCGCACGCCCCAGCCGCCGGTCGCGCAGCAGCGCATGGACCGTGGCGTGGTCGAATGCGGCCAGCATCCCGTAATCGTGCCAGAACAGCACCGGGCCGTCGGCCCGCGCGGTGTCGTAGACGGCATAGGGGTCCTGCACGAATGCAGGCGCATGGGGGGACTGGATCAACATGGCACAGATGTTTCAGCCCGCCGCGCGCTTGGCAAGCCTTGGGCGTCAGCGATAGGATGGCCGCCATGGGTCAGGGGATGCTCAGACGTTTGGGAATTGTGGCGGGGTTTGTCCTGCTGGTGGCGGCCGTGGCGGGCGGCGTCTGGCGCTATGGCTATTTCCAGGCACTGGACCAGTTGGACCGGCAGGGGCAGTCGGACCTGGCGCTGGCCAGTGACCGGCTCACGGGGCAATTGCAGCGCTACCGCGAGATGGCGGTGCTGGCTGCCGATCATCCGCGCGTGGCTGCCGTGCTGGCGGGCGAGGATGTGGACCAGGCCGAGCAGCTGTTTCTGGACATGGCGGACAAGACGGCCGCCGCCGACATCCTGTTGACCGACGCGGAGGGCGCGGTGCTGGCCCGCGCGCGTTCCGGGCCGACGCTGGACATCGTGCCGCTGGTCACGCGGGCGGCCACGGGGGCCCTGGGCTGGGGCAACGGACGCACGGCGACGGGGGCGCGGCTTTTCGGTTATGCGGCCCCGGTCTTTGACAGTGAGACGCGGGTCAAGGGGGCGGTGGTGGTGATCGCCGATCTGGCCGGCATCGAATGGGACTGGGTCGGGTCGAACCCGGCAGTGTTCTTTACCGACGCCAGCGACCGGGTGTTCATCACCAACCGGTCCGAAATCGTGTTCTGGAAGCGGCCCGAGGACGGCCCCGGGTTGCGGCCCGAATCCGGTGTGGCCCCGCTGTTTGAAAGCTACCTGATGGGCCGACACGAAATCTGGCAGATGGGATGGGGGCCGTACCTGCCCGGCAGTGCGCTGCACCTGGTGCGCCCCTTGCCGGTGATCGGCATGACCGGCGAGGCGCTGATCGACGTGGCCCCGGCGCGGCGGCTGGCGACCTTGCAGGCCGCTGCCGTTGCCGCCCTGTGCCTGGCCTTTGGCGCGCTGCTGTTTCTGGCCACCGAACGCCGCCGCACGCTGGCCCAGGCCAATGCGCTGCTCGAGGCGCGGGTGGACGAACGCACGGCGGCCCTGTCGGACACCAACGCACAGCTCAGGCGCGAGGCCGAAGAGCGGGAGGAAGCGCAGGCCGCCCTGGCCCGGGCACAGGCCGATCTGGTCCGCGCCAGCAAGCTGAGCGCCCTGGGCCAGATGAGCGCGGGCCTGAGCCATGAACTGAACCAGCCGCTGATGGCGGTGCAGAACTACGCCGAGAACGCCAATGAATTCCTGCGCCGCGACCGGCCCGACCGCGCGCAGGACAACCTGAGCCGCATTTCCGACATGGCCCGCCGCATGGGCCGCATCATCAAGAACCTGCGCGCATTCGCCCGACAGGAAAGCGAACCGGCGGTGCGTGTCGATCTGGTGGCGGTGATCGAAAGTGCGGTGGAACTCATGACGCCCCGGATGCGTCAGGAGGATGTAACGCTGGAGTTCGCCGCGCCCGACGGGCCGGTCTGGGTTTCGGGCGGCGAGGTGCGGCTGGGGCAGGTGTTCGTCAACCTGATCTCGAACGCGGTGGACGCGATGGCGGGGCGTGATGTGCGGCACCTGAGCGTGCAGATCGACGGGCCGTCCATCACCATCCGCGACACCGGGCCGGGGATCGACGTGCCGGACCGCATCTTTGACCCGTTCTATTCCACGAAAGAGGTGGGCGCGGCCGAAGGCATGGGGCTGGGCCTGTCGATCAGCTATGGCATCGTGCAGGGTTTCGGGGGCGAGATCGTGGGCGGCAACTGGGACGGCGGGGCCGTGTTCACGGTGACGCTGCAACCCTGGCCGCAAGTGTCCGAGGCGGCGGAATGACAGCACGTGTCCTGCTGGTCGATGACGATGCCGCGGTGCGCGACGCGCTGGCACAGACGCTGGAACTGGCCGATCTGGTGCCGGTGCCCGCAGGATCCTTTGTCGTGGCAAAGGATCACATCGCCGCTGATTTCGATGGTGTGATCCTGTCCGATATCCGGATGCCGGGGCGCGACGGCTTTCACCTGCTGGCCCATGCCCACAAGGTCGACGCGGACCTGCCCGTGATCCTTCTGACGGGCGAGGGCGATATCCCGATGGCCGTGCGCGCAATGCGCGAGGGGGCCTTTGGCTTTCTGGAAAAACCCTGTGCGCCCGGCGACTTGCTGGCTGTTCTTGAACGCGCTTTGAAGTCCCGTGCCCTGGTGCTGGAAAACCGCCGCCTGCGGGCGTTGGTGGAAAGCGGCGATCCGGCGGCGCGGATGCTGTTCGGGCACTCCGACCTGGCGGACGGGTTGCGGGCGCGGGTGCGCCGCGTGGCCCCGCTGGAAACCGAGGTGCTGGTGACCGGACCGCCCGGCAGCGGTATCTCGAAGGTGGCCGAGGTCGTGCACCTGTCGTCCCTGCGGTCCAAGGCGCCGTTCATCAAGCGGGCGGCGGCGGATATGGACCCGGATGCGTTGGCCCGCGCGCTGGACATGGCGGCGGGGGGCAGCCTGTTTCTGGACGAGGTCACGCGCCTGCCCGCCGCCAGCCAGTTGGCCCTGGTCGAGACGCTGGAGGCAGGCAGCGACGCGCGGCTGATCGCGGGCAATACCCGTGACCTGCGTGCCGCCGTGGAACAGGGCGCGCTGAATGCGGAGCTGTACTATCGGCTGGAAGTCATGCCCGTGCGCATCCCCAGCGTCAGCGAGCGCCCCGAGGATATCCCGGTGCTGTTTCGTCATTACGTGGCGCAAGCGGCGGAACAGGCGGGCATACCCGCCCCCGAAATCACGCCCGACCACATGGCGCAACTGATGGCGCAGGACTGGCCCGGCAATGCCCGCGCGATCATGAGTGCCGCCATGCGGTTCGTGCTGGGCGTGCCGGACGAGGTGGGCGACGCCACCGAACTGGGCCTGTCCGAACAGATGGCGCGTGTGGAGCGGTCGCTGCTGGTGGCGGCCCTCGAACGCAAGGACGGTCATGCCAGCGCTGCGGCACGGGCGCTGAAGCTGCCGCGCAAGACGTTCTACGACAAGCTCAGCCGCTACGGGATTCGGCCCGAGGACTACCGACGCTAACACTGTGCGGAAATCCACACAGTGATGCCGCGCGGCGGGCGAAAATCCGCACACGCCATGTCCCGGCCGCGTTTTCTCACATCAATTGCCCGGCGTAACCCCATGTTTTCAGTATAAACGCACTGCATCCGTACGTGGTGCGCAATTCCATGTTGGGCCGCGACACGCAGATTGGTTTTTTAACAGGCGACGCGGCCCATCGGGGACCGCGCAACATCAATGCTCTGGGAGGAGACAGCATGAAATTTCTGACCGCTGCCGCAACGGCACTGGCTCTGTCCGTAAGCGCAGGTGCCGTGGCCGCCGCCTGCGATGATGGCGAGGTTGTCATCAAGTTCAGCCACGTGACCAACACCGACAAGCACCCCAAGGGGATTGCAGCATCGTTGCTGGAATCGCGTGTCAACGAAGAGATGAACGGCAAGGCCTGCATGGAGGTCTTCCCGAACTCGACGCTGTACAACGACAATCAGGTGCTCGAGGCGATGTTGCAGGGCGACGTGCAACTGGCCGCCCCGTCGCTGTCGAAGTTCGAAC
>JBCBFX010000087.1:0-15727 GCA_038527345.1 Pseudomonadota bacterium
AGGAACGGATCAACCAGATTGCCGGGCGGATCATGTCGTTTGCGGGCCTGCGTTACTATCAACTCACCACCGACGCAGGCCGGGCCAAGTTCATGTCCGACTGCCAGGAGGCGATCACCAACTTCACCACTCCGCTGGTGTTCTTCACGCTGGAACTGAACCGGCTGGACGACGACCACCTGACCGGGCTCCTCGACCAGAACGCGGACCTTGCCCGCTACAAGCCGATCTTTGACAAGATCCGCGCGATGAAACCGTACCAGCTGTCGGACGAACTGGAAAAATTCCTGCACGATCTGGGCGTCGTGGGCGACGCGTGGGAACGGATGTTCGATGAAACCATCGCCGGTCTGGAATTCGACATCGACGGCGAGGCGCTGAACATCGAGGGCACGCTGAACCTGCTGACTGACCCCGAGCGGGCCAAACGCGAAACCGCCGCGCGCGAATTGGCCAACGTATTTGCAAGCAACATCAAGACCTTCGCCCGCGTGCACAACACCCAAGCCAAGGAAAAGGAAATCATCGACCGCTGGCGCGGCATGCCCACGGCGCAAACCGGTCGGCACCTCAGCAACCAGGTCGAACCCGAAGTGGTCGAGGCGCTGCGCAACGCCGTGGTCGCCGCCTACCCCAAGCTCAGCCACCGCTATTACGAATTGAAACGCAAATGGCTGGGGCTCGACTCCATGCAGGTCTGGGACCGTAACGCCCCCCTGCCGATGGAGGACCCGACGCTGGTCGACTGGGACGAGGCGGAAAAGACCGTGATGGACGCCTACAACGCCTTTGATCCGCGCATGGGCGAACTGGCGCAACCCTTCTTCGCCAAGGGCTGGATCGACGCAGGCGTGAAACCCGGCAAGGCACCGGGCGCTTTCGCCCACCCAACGGTCACGGACGTGCACCCCTATGTCATGCTCAACTACCTGGGCAAGCCGCGCGACGTGATGACGCTGGCGCACGAACTGGGCCACGGCGTCCACCAGGTGCTGGCCGCAGGCCAGGGCGAAATGCTGTCATCGACCCCGCTGACGCTGGCCGAAACGGCATCGGTCTTCGGCGAAATGCTGACTTTCCGCAAGATGCTGGACGGGGCCACGGACGACGCCCAGCGCAAGGTGATGCTGGCCGGCAAGGTCGAGGACATGATCAACACCGTCGTCCGCCAGATCGCCTTTTACGACTTCGAATGCAAACTGCACGATGCGCGTCGTGGCGGTGAACTGACGCCCGAAGACATCAACGCCCTGTGGATGAGCGTGCAGGCCGAATCCCTCGGGCCGGCGTTCGAGTTCATGGACGGGTACGAGACGTTCTGGGCCTACATCCCGCACTTCGTCCATTCGCCCTTCTACGTCTATGCCTATGCCTTTGGCGACGGGCTGGTCAATGCGCTCTACTCGGTCTACGCCGAAGGGGCAGAAGGGTTTGAAGACAAGTATTTCGACATGCTCAAGGCTGGCGGCTCCAAGCACCACAAGGAATTGCTGGCACCCTTCGGCCTCGACGCCTCGGACCCGAAATTCTGGGACAAGGGGCTCAGCATGATCTCGGGCTTCATTGACGAATTGGAAGCGATGGAGGACTGACAGCCAGTGTCCAGCCGGCCCCGGCCGAAACGCGCCTGGCGCACCCGGATCAAGCGGGGGCTTGTGATCGTGCGCCGCCGGGTGCCGCCGGGCCTGCGTCTGCTTGTCGGACTGCTGCTTGTCGGGGGCGGGTTGCTCGGGTTCCTGCCCGTCCTGGGGTTCTGGATGATCCCCCTTGGCATCGCCGTGGCCGCGCTGGACGTCATCCCTCTGTGGCGCGCTGTGACGGGGCAGAAACATCATCGCCGGAGCGCCAGACATGAAAACACGCAGGCATCGCGAAACGGATCGGCGTCCGGGAAATAGGCGGGCGGCTTCGGCTGTCGGCCCCGGTGGGCAAGGCAATTCCAACGATCAGCCGACTTCGCCGTTCGGGGGACACCGTGGCGCTTCTGGAAAAAACCGACAGCGGTCCCCGAAGGTGGCAACGATCCTGTTCAGGCTCCGCGCACCTCGGCGATTGACGTCTCGGCAAGGCGACGCACAAGGCTCTCCTCGATCTCTTCCAACACTCCCGAGACCCGTTCATGCAGTGCATGTTCAACCGAACAGGTTGGCGTTTCCTTCGTCTCGTCCGTTGCAACCATCCGCTCATCCAGCGCCAGATATACATCCGCAAGCGTGATGTCCTGTGGTTTGCGCGCCAAACGCCATCCACCGGCGTGGCCTTTTTCCGACGTCAGCAGTCCCGCCTCCCGCAGCTTTCCCAGGACCCTGCGCACAACGACCGGATTGGTGCCCGCGTGCTCGGCAATGTCTGACGACGTGCGCAAGCGATCCGGGCTTCCCGCCATGTGACTCAGGGTGTGCAGGGCAAGTGAGAGACGAGAGTTGCGCTTCATGTGCTGTTTTTCTCCGGGCCGGCGCCATTCGTAACTTTTACGGTTGCATTGGTAAGGTAACTGCGTAAGTTGCGTGATCTATCAGATCAGCCTCGGAGCGTTATATGTCAGACACACGGCTTCCCGTCACGGTACTTTCCGGATTTCTTGGTGCAGGCAAGACAACGCTTCTCAACCGTGTTCTCAACAATCGCGAAGGCCGCCGTGTTGCGGTAATCGTGAACGATATGTCCGAAGTGAACATCGACGCTGACCTTGTACGCGCCGATACCGAACTCAGCCGGACCGATGAAACTCTCGTCGAAATGTCCAACGGCTGCATCTGTTGCACGTTGCGCGATGATCTTTTGGACGAAGTGCGAAAACTCGCCGCTGAGAAACGGTTCGATTACCTGCTGATCGAGTCCACCGGGATCTCCGAGCCGCTTCCCGTCGCGGCGACGTTCGATTTTCGCGACGAGTTTGGCGACAGCCTGTCGGATGTTGCGCGGCTCGACACGATGGTGACGGTCGTGGATGCGGTGAACCTGCTGAATGACTACACGTCGCACGATTTCCTGCGCGACCGGGGTGAGGTGATGGGCGCGGAAGATGAGCGCACACTTGTGCATCTGCTCACCGATCAGATCGAATTTGCGGATGTTGTTGTTCTGAACAAGGTCGATGACGCGGGCCCCGACAAGGTGGATGCCGCGCGCAAGATCATTCGCAGCCTGAATGCGGATGCCGAGATTATCGAGACCAACCAATCTGCTGTGACGGCTGAGAAAATTCTCGACACGGGCCTTTTTGATTTCGATCAGGCGCACGAACACCCGATGTGGGCCAAGGAGCTGTATGGCTTTGCCGACCACGTGCCCGAGACAGAGGAATATGGCGTGGCGTCCTATGTCTATCGCGCCCGGCAGCCTTTTGTGCCTGAGAAAATCCTCGCTGTTCTCAACGGCGATTTGCCCGGCGTCATCCGTGCCAAGGGACATTTCTGGATCGCGACCCGGCCCGAATGGGTTGCGGAGTTCTCTCTTGCGGGGGCGCTGTCGAGCGTCAAGCCGATCGGAACATGGTGGGCGGCTTTACCGAAAGATCGCTGGCCTGCACATATTTCCACGTCAGATTACATGGCAGAACACTGGTCGGAGCCTTGGGGCGACCGGCGTCAGGAGTTGGTATTTATTGGTGCGGGCATCGACTGGGCCGCGCTGAAATCGAAGCTGGACGCCTGCCTTGTGCCTGCTGTGCTGGCTGCGGGACCTGATGCGCTGCCGCTGGATCTGCCGGATCCCTTTCCCGGCTGGCGCCGGGTGGAGGATGCGGCATGACCGCTACACGTGCGATGGTGCGGAACGCGGCCATCGGTGTGGCGGTCGCGGACAAACCAGACGACTTGGCGGCCTTCCTCAAACCCGGTTGCGCCGCCGCCATTTGGCGCAGGCAACCGGACCACGCATTTCAGGACTGGATCGACAGCCTTGATCCCGCGACCCTTCCGGCGGGACGCGTGGTTGTGCGCCCTGACACGGTGAAAGCGGCCATGGCCGACCTGTGCGAGGCGGCCGGAACGCCGCCATGCCCTGAACGCACATATCTGATCAGCGACATTGCGGCGCTCGCGCACATGTTCGGGACACTCATGCAATCCCCGTATCTGCGCCTCCGCCTTCAGCCGGTGACAAACAATGCCTGCCGCAGATTTCATATCGATGCGATCACGGCGCGTCTGGTCTGCACCTATCGCGGCACGGGCACGCAATACGGGATTTCGACCCACGGAGCGGACCCGGCGCGTGTCTTTTCCGTCGCAACCGGTGCACCGATCCTGCTGCGCGGCACGTTGTGGCCCCAGGATCCGCCCTCGGGTCTGGTGCACCGCTCGCCCCCCATCGAAGGGACGGGCGAGACACGGCTTGTGCTTGTTCTGGATCCCGCCAACAGCGCCGAGGGCGACCCATGACCCGCAACCTCGGCGCAACGACCCTGCGCCGTAAACGTCGGTCTGCCGATCCGATGCGCAGTTTTGACGCGCTGCCAGCGCCTTTGCGCCGCTGGCTGGCGCAAGCAAACCTGCCGTGGTCTCCGGCGTCCGTGCGCCGCATCTGGAACCGTGCCTGCGCCAGGGGTCTCACCCCCGAGGACGCGCTGTCGATCCTGTCCCGAGCCGAGGCGCGCACCCTCGCACGGGACCGACACGCCGTCTCGCATCACCTGACACCAAAGGACTGAAGGACCAAAATGTCGATACTTACCCGCATTGCCGCCGCTGCGCTGATCGCAGTCGGCACCACACTGCCCGTCACGGCGCAGGAAGATACGCTCGTCATTTCCGTCACCTTCGGCCCAACCGCCGAAGTGCCTGACCCGCGTGCAGGTTACAACGGCTGGATGTCCAACCAGACGGGGGTGACCGAAACCCTGATGGGCATTGACCATGACCTCAACCTCTATCCCCGTCTGGCCGAAAGCATCGAACAGACGGCCCCCACCACATGGCGGGTCACACTGCGCGACGGCCTGACCTTTCACGACGGAACCCCCGTCACTGCTCAGGCCGTGATCGACGCCATTGCGCCGATTTCGATCGAAGGCGACCCGGCCCACAACGCGAGGATCGCCAAGGTCCTCGATCTGGCGGGCATGTCCACGGACGGCGACCGGGTTGTCGTATTCGAAACCAACAGCGTGAATGCGGCGTTCCAGTGGAACCTGTCCGATCCCGGCGTGGCCATTCTGGGGACCGCGTCAAACGCGTTTCCGATCAACGCAACGGGCCCCTACATCTTCCGCGAAGCGGTGCCCGATCAATACTACCGGACAGAGGCGGATGAGGATTACCGCCAGGGCACGCCCGGCTTTGACGAAGTGCGCGTCGTGGCCTCGCCCGATCCGGCCTCTGCGGCGCTCGCCTTTGAGGCGGGCGATGTCGACATGGTCATCAACTATCCCGAAACCGATTTTGCCCGCATTCAGGAAACCGGAGCGATTGGCTTTTCCGCCCCCACGGCGCGGCTTTACTTCTACTCCATGAACACCGCGTCCGGCCCGCTGGCAAACCCGCTGATCCGTCAGGCCGTGTCGCTGGCCATCGACCGTGACGGCATTGTCGAGGCGGTTCTTTCTGGCGTCGGCGGTGTGCCAGCAGGCACCATTTATCCCCAGGGCAAGGGTTGGGCCGCGGACATCGCACCCACCTATGATCCCGCACGGGCAGAGGAATTGCTGGCCAAGGCCGGGGCCGTCAAGACGGGCGGCCGCTGGATGCTGGACGGCGCACCGCTCGAGATCGAGATCCTGACCTATGCGTCGCGCGCGGCCCTGCCGCCCACGGCAGAGATCACGCAGGCCTTCCTACAGCAGATCGGCATCTCGGCCAGCGTGCGTGTCGGTGAATATGGTGCAAGCAACGACGCACTCATGGCAGGCGATGGTGACATGTTCCTGCAAGCATGGGTGATGCTGCCACAGGGCGATCCCGGTTCGATTCTCGGCTTTCTGCTGGACAGCGAGGGCGGCTCGAACGCGGGGCGCTATGCCAACCCGGCCATGGACGCCCTGCTTGACCGCGGGCGCACGACCTTTGACGCGGCCGAACGCAAGGCGATCTATGACGAGGTGCAACAGATCGTTGCCACAGACGTGCCGCTGATCCCGGTTTTTCACGTAAGCCAGGCAGTTGTGGCCCGTGCGGGCCTGACGGGCTATCAGGTGCACCCGACCGAAACGTACTGGATCACGCACCAGACCCGCTTTGCCGAATGACGATACACGCACATGGCCTGAGCGCAGTGCGCTCGGGCCGTATCATTCTGCATCCCACGCATGTGGACATCAGACCCGGCGAACGCATCGGGCTTGTCGGCGCTTCGGGGTCGGGCAAATCGACCCTCGGGCATGCGTTGATCGATGCGGTGCGGGCCGGTGGCAGGCGTGTCGCCCATGTTCCGCAAAGCCCGGACGAGGCGCTCGATCCGTTGCGGTCCATGGGCTTTCACTGGCGCGAGGCAGAGCATGCCCAGGGTCTTGCGTCCGATGAAGCACGCCGCAAGCGCCTGTTCAAGGCGCTGCACATCGACACGGGAGACCTGCGCAAGCGCCCATGGGGGTGGAGCCGCGGCATGCAGCAACGGTTTGTCATCGCCATGGCACTGATAAGCACGCCCGATCTGTTGGTCATGGATGAACCCACATCTGCGCTGGACCCGGTGGTGGCGGCGGGCACGATGGACCTGCTGGAAACCTGTCTGACCGACCGCAAGACCGCGCTCTTGCTGATCACGCACGATCTGGGGCTTGCGGCGCGCCGGGTGTCGCGGCTGATGGTGATGGATGGCGGACGCATCGTCGAAGACGCCCCCACGCCGCGCATTCTGTCCGCGCCCGAAACGCAGGCGGCCATCGCGCTGTGCGCGCATCGCAACTGGCTGGAACTGCCGTGTTGAGAGTTGAACGCATATCCGTGCGGCGCGGTGTGTCGACCACGTTGCAGGATGTGTCCCTATCGCTTGCGCCCGGTCGCACATTGGCCGTTGTCGGCGAAAGCGGGGCCGGCAAATCCACGTTGATCAGCGCCATACTGGGGTTGGTGCGCTGCACTGCGGGTAACGTGACATGGGCCGGCGCACCCGTGCCCAAAAGCCGTCCGGCGCTGGTGATGCAGGAACCGCGTGCGGCCTTCAATCCGCGCCAGTCGCTTCGCCGTTCCGTGATGGAACCGATCGCGGCGCAAAGGGTTCAGATAGCCCCGGATCGGCTGGACCGGCTGTGTCGTGGGCTCGAAATTCAACCCGACCTTCTTGATCGCCGTCCGGCGCAGGTGTCCATCGGTCAGGCACAGCGGGTTGGCATTCTGCGCGCGCTGATCGCCGCCCCTCCGCTGGTGCTGTTTGACGAGCCGTTGTCGGCGCTTGACGCAGTCACGCAAAAGCACACCGCCCGCCTGATCGCGGATATGCAGGCGCACGAAGGCTTTGCCGCCCTGATCGTGACACATGATCTGGGATATGCTGCGGCCTACGCGAGTGACATTGCCGTCCTGCGCGCCGGTCGGGTCGAGGAATTCGGAACGGCGCACGCCTTTGTCGAAACGCCGCAAACCGACTATGGGCGCATGCTGCGCGATGCCGCGTTTGCGCTTGGCGCGTTGGAACGTGTGGCATGATCCGCATCGCCGCAGCACTTGCGTTGCGCAGCTTTGTGGTCCTGACCGGGGTGGCGGTGGCCACCTTTGCGCTGTTGTGGCACGCCCCCGGCGATCCCGCGCTGTCCATTGCACAGGCGCGATATGGCACCGTCGTATCGAAGGAAGTGATTGAGTTCATTCGCGCCGACGCCGGGTTTGACACCGGGTTCCGGGCTGCGTTCTGGGCGTGGCTCTCCCCGCTCCTGACCGGGGATTTCGGGCAATCGTCCGTTACCGGCCGCGATGTCTGGCCCGATCTTGTGACTGCGATGTCCTACACCTTCCCTCTGGCCCTGATCAGCCTTGCCATCGGCTTGGCCATGTCCCTGCCGCTGGCCCTGATCGCGACGCGCCGACCCGGCAGCTGGATCGATCGGGGGGCGGTCGCGCTGGCCTCTGTCGGGGTGGCCATCCCGGCGTTTTGGCTGGGCCTGCTCCTGATCCTGCTTTTTGCGGTACAGTTGAGTTGGTTGCCGGCCATGGGCGCACAGACACCGGCCCACAGCATTCTGCCCGCGCTCACGCTGGCATTGGGCGTGGCGGCGTCGTTGACGCGCATCATACGCTCCGGGATCCTCGAGGCACGCAGCCAGCCGTTTTTGCCCGCCTTCGCCCGTCGTGGCATTGCACCGCGTGACGTGGCGCGGGACCATGTGGCACCGCACGCCGCCATCCCGGTCGTCACGGTCCTGGGGCTCGAACTGGCCTTTCTGCTCGAAGGGCTGGTCGTGGTCGAGGTGATCTTTGCGCGCCCCGGCCTTGGCAGTTTCCTTGTCAGTGCGATCTATGCGCGCGATTTTCCCAAAGTGCAGGCTGTGGTGATCCTGGCCGCAGTGATCTTTGTGACGGTGAACCTGCTGATCGACCTGATCTTTCGCAGCCTCGACCCACGGCTGGAGAACCGCAATGCGTAGTGTGGGCGTTTTGGTTGTCGTGTTCGCGGGTCTCATGGTGTTTGGCCCGGTGTTGGCCCCCCATGACCCGACAGCCATCAACATTCCCAACCGGTTGCGCCCACCTGGTTCCGGATGGCCCCTTGGGACGGATGCACTGGGACGGGACATCCTCTCAAGGCTTCTGCACGGCGCACGCTGGTCACTGGGACTGGCCTTTGTCGTTTCTTTGCTGGGCCTGTTCATTGGCACATGCGTGGGCCTGATCGCGGCGCAGGGGGGCAGGCTTGCGGACTGGATTGCAATGCGCACGACCGACACCTTCCTTGCCTTTCCCGAACTCATTGCCGCTGTGGTGATCGCGGGTGTGTTGGGCGCAGGTACGGGAACGCTGGTCCTTGCGCTCGCTGTTACGGGCTGGATGCGGTATGCGCGGGTTGCGCGGGGTATCGGATTGTCGCTGGCGTCCAAAGGATACGTGGTGCAAGCGCGTCTTGCCGGAATGCACCCCATGGCAATCGCGCGCTGGCACTATCTGCCGTCGCTGCTCCCTTCGCTGACAGTTGTCTGGACCGGCATGTTCGCCCGCGCGATCCTGGGCATTTCCGCGCTGGGGTTTCTGGGCTTTGGTATACAACCTCCGCTGCCGGAATGGGGCACGATGCTTTTGGACGCCCGGATCCATATGCGCTCGACACCATTGCAGATGATCTGGCCGGGGCTGGCCGTCGTGATCTGCGTTCTGGCCATCAACCTGACCGGCGATGCGCTGCGTGACACGCTGGCAAAACCGGACGCCGCGGCATGACCTTGCCCGACCGCCCGCGTCTGGGCATCGGCTTGCGCATCCTGTCCGGTATCCTGTTCACCGGCATGATCATCTGCGTCAAGGCGGTCAGCAATAGCGTCCCGCTTGGCCAAACCGTATTCTTCCGCTCTTTCTTTGCCCTGATCCCGTTGATTGTCTTTCTCGCGATACGTCGCGAATTTCCGTCGGGGCTGCGCACAAAACGGCCCCTGGGGCATCTTGTGCGATCGACCTTTGGCGCGGCGGCGATGTTTACCTCATTTGCCTGTGTGGGGCTGTTGCCGCTGGGCGAGGCGTTGCTCCTGGCGCAATTGGCCCCCGTCCTGACGGCCATCGCCGCTGTCGTGTTCCTGTCCGAGCGGTTGACCCTTTGGCGGTTGGCGGGCCTTGGCCTTGGCCTGTGCGGTGTGCTTGTGCTCATCGGCCCTGACCTCGGCGGCGGCATGCTGGATGCATCGCGCGTTCTTGGCATTGCGTTTGGTCTTTTGACTGCCCTGCTGACGGCGTTTGCCCTGATCATGGTGCGCAGCCTCAATCGAACCGAAAGCCCGGGTGCCATCGCGCTTTATTTCGTGGTTGCCGCCATGATCGGCGGGCTTGTCACCCTGCCCTTGGGATGGGCACCGCTGGATGTCCCAAGTCTTTCGCAACTGGTTCTTGCCGGTCTGTTCGGCGGGTTCGCGCACATCGCGCTGACACTGTCATTCCGCTTTGCCGAAGCCTCACGCCTCGCACCCTTCGAATACATCGCATTGCTGTGGCCCATCCTGGCGGACCTTCTGATCTTCGACCTCGCCCTGTCGACCGGTTTTCTCCTGGCTTTGCCGCTCGTGCTTTCAGGAGCGGCAATCGCAGCAGCAGAACGAACCGATGCGGGGCGGCCAAAACAGAATACGTGATCGCGAAATCAGGTGGTCGACGTGGATTGGATGTGGCGTTTTGTCGGAACACACTTGCCTGGTAGCTGGGGGCCTTGGCGCCGTGCGGATGGTTCAATGGACCCTTTTCCTGGCGGCACATCGACAAGTCGCCTTTGCACCCGCGGCGCATTCCGCGCCGCGAGCGCGCGCAGCAAGGACCCATGGCTGGCACTTTGAGCCCACCGCCGACACTTGGGTGAGCGCCGCGCCATCACCGACGCACGGGGCGCGGCGCAGGGACGGCCACACCGCCCCGCCCGGTCGCCGTGGCATCCGCAGGCACGGGCGCTGCGGCCTTTGGCGCGCACAGTTCCATGAAACCGCAAAACACACCCTGCGCCGGGTAGGTCGCGGGCGGCATCGTCGCGGTGTTCTGTGCAACGGCCGGCATCTGGCTGGCGACAATGATCAAAACGGCAAGAATGAAAGCACGCATGGGGCATCTCCCTTGATTGGATGACATGCTCTCAATCTGCGCGCGGTCCCCCGCCGCCTGCGCGCCGCTTTCGAAAATCAGTGCAGGTTTGCAGGGATCGGCGCGGAAATGTCGGAATCGGCCAGCCCACCCGACAGGGCCACGCGCCGATATTCCGTCGGGCTGTGTCCGATCTCGGCGCGGAACGCCCGGTTGAACGGACCGACAGAGGCAAAGCCCACGTCATAGGCGATCTCAAGCACCGTCTTGTTCATGTGCGCGGGGTCGCTCAGGGTCGCACAGGCGGCCTCGATCCGGGCGCGGTTGATGAAGCTGGAAAAATTGCGGTGGCCCAGTCCGCGGTTGATGGCGCGGCGCACCCGGTGCTCGGGAACGGCAAGACGGGTGGCCAGAGCCCCGATGGTCAACCCCTCTTCGCGCCAGACTCCTGCGGCCATAGCTGCATCGATACGGGCGATCAGCGCGCCATCGATCACGTCGTCGCTGCGCGGCACCGGCCCCGGCACCACATCTTCGGTCTCGCCGGGCCAGCGGTCCGCATCAGGGCGCAACAGCCACACCGCAAAGGCCAGGGTGACAACGAACACACCCGCCCCCTGCGACAGGGCAAGTATGACGGTGTCCTCATCCAACAGGCCGGTGGCCTGCGATCCGGTCAGAAACAGCGCCAGTCCGGCAATGGCGGCGGCAAAGCCGGGACGCGCGCGGCACCGGCATTCCACCAGATCATCCCGCGCCGACCACAGCGACAACACAAGCAGCGCAGCATACAGGACAACACCAAGGGTCAGGCAGATCGGCGCCGTAGCCGGAAAGGCGGTGTGCGCAAACATGAAGGCGGATGTGACCAACCCCGCCGCGATCCACGGCCAGCGCCGCCCCGGCGCATCCAGAAAGATCGTCACGATCAGCCACGTGACGGCCGCAGGTGTCAGGCTGGCCAACAGCAGCAGATTGGCGCGCAGCCCGTCGGGCAGGTCCAGCGGCAGCGCCGTCGTGGTCAGCAGAAAGGCGGTCTTGCTGATCGCAAGGGCAATGACGGACAGCTTGCCTTCGCGTCCGATGGGCGCACGCCACAACAGCACCGCCAACAGCAGCAACAGCGTGATCGCGCCGCCCCGCAGCACAAGATCAAGATAGACCATGGCCACATCTCCCAATGTCCAGTCCCGGGTCACCGGTAATCTAGCGCAACAGGGCGCACCATGCGCACCGATTTCTGAAAAAGACGCGCCGATTCCTGCAATCGCACAGGCATCAGGAATATCTGCATGCCGCAATGTCCGCAGGGCACGCTACTTCAGCTGGCTGTCCTTGCTGCCCCGGCGATTGATCCCGCCGCGCGCCTTGTACTGCGCATCACGCTCGGCCACGCAATCGACACACAGCTTGACCCCCGGCACCGCCTTGCGGCGCGCCTCGGGGATCGGTTCTTCGCATTCGGCACAATGGCTCAGGCTCTCGCCCATCGGCTGCCTGCGCGCCTGCATGCGCTTCAACTCGTCCGAGACCGACGCCTCGATCTGCTCCGACACCGCCCCGTCCCTGGCCCATCCGCCCGCCATGGCGTCCTCCCGTCTCTGTCCCAAAAAATCCCCCCCCGGAGGGTCGACCAGCCACCGGGGACGCCCCAAAAACAGATTAAACCACTTCCGTAACCCATTGATTTTCCGTCACCGGGGCCCTGTCCCGCCGTGGGACACCTCCAGCACCCGGTCAATCATCTCCTGCGTTCCGCGGGAAAATTCCAGCGGACAGGGATAGTCTACACCGTCTCGCAGCGACCGGCAAAACGCCTCGACCTGCAGGATGTAATGATTGGCGGCGGGAAAACGGACGGTCTCGATTGTCAGGTCAGGCCGATGCCACTCCAACCGCGCCTCGCCAAAGACCTGCGCGTTGAACGGGGTGGTCAGGCGGATCAGGCCACCTTCCCCGTGAAAACACATTTCCTGATAGGGATGCATCCGGATCGATACATAGGCCGAATATGTCACGTCCCCGAACCGGGCCTGCACGTCGGCAAAGGTATCGAACCCGTTTTCGAAACTGACCCGGGCAACGATGTCCGTCGCCTCCGCCCCCAGAACGTAACGGGCCGAGCCAAAGACATACACACCGATGTCGCGCAGGCCCCCGCCCCCGGTCTCGGCCTTGTTGCGGATGTTGTCGGTGTCTGCCCGGTTGTCAAAGGAAAAGGCCCCCGACACGTGCCGCACATCCCCGATGGCACCGCCCTGCACCATGTCGCGCACGCGCTGCCACTGCGGATGATGCACGATCATGTAGGCCTCGGCCGCCAGCTTGCCCGCTGCGTCCCGCGCGGCGATCAACGCTTCGAATTCGGCGGCTTGCATGGTCACGGGCTTTTCACACAGCACATGCTTGCCCGCCGCGAGGGCCTTCAACGTCCACTCCACATGCATGTGGTTGGGCAGTGGGATATAGATCGCATCGATCGCCGGATCCGCCAGCAAGGCATCGTAATCGTCATGGACGCGCACGCCGGGACAAAAGGCACGAAACGGTGCCGCCTTGGTTGGGTCCGACGTGGCCAGCGCGGCAAGCTCTGCGCCCTTGGCCGCATGGATCGCAGGCCCCATGTGCTCACGTGCGAATTTCGCCGCGCCCAGAATACCCCATCGCACATGATCCATGTTTTGCCCTCGCCCCGCCGTTGCCCGACCAAGGTGGCGCGAAGGCGGGTGTCTTGTCTAGGCCGGGGATGGCGCACCACAGGTGCGCCTTACGTAAGGCGCACCTGTGGTGCGCCACCGCTCTCAGAACCCAAAGCGTTCGAGTGCTCGCTCTGCCAGATCCGGGGGCGACACATCCAGACAGCAGTCCCCGAAATACCACCAGATGAACTTGCTATTGTCACGCGTGCGGGGCGCACGGCCCATGCTGTGCCGCAAGTCCTCCACTCACCGCGCCACATCCGTCACGTGGTGAACAGCCGACAATCCCCATGGCAGAATTGATCGTCACCACCCGGTCTGATGCAGCGATCAGATCATGGATGTGGCTGTCACTGACCCGCAGATGCGGATACCGGGCCTGCAGGTCGCGCAATCCCGCCCGGGTCGCGGGATCGCCATCTCGCGGATAGGGTTTGACAACGACGGGGCCGTCAACGGTCTCGCACACCCCTTTGACCATGGACCAGCGATCCACATGGCAGGTCTCGCCCACCACACGGGGCCTTCGGACGGCAGGAACACCGCCGCCGGCACCGGTCCGACTGCGCTGCCCCCGTCGGGTTGCGGATGGCGGGACGTCCGGCGTCGCACGATCCGCTGCCGCAGGCGGCGAAAGAACGGGCGGGCAAGGCCCGGTTGACGTCATCCCTGGGAAAGCACGTCGCGGCCATGGACGAAAAGGCACAGGTGCCGCACGGATCGAAATTCCGGAACGGATAGACATAGGCGGCATCCGCATTGCGCACCCCCTAATGGGCAAAACGGCCATGATGCACCACGTCGATGGCATCGTCTGCCGCCACGGCCTCGGCCAGCGTGTCGCGTTTCAGGATCGTCTCATCATGCGAGATCCCGCGCGCCTACAACCCTTCGATCAGCCGCAAATAGAAGGGTCGCCCCCCCTCGCCCCCAACCGCAGCCATGACCGCGGCACATGAAACACAAGCTTTGTCATCCGGCCCTTACCCCTGATTGGGCGCACGCTAACGCGGGCCAGCGCGATGCACTGGCGATGACGGTACGGGTGCTGCAGTGCAGACCGCCACCATTGGAGATAAGACCGCATACCCGGTGATGCCGATAGTGCGCAGCTGCATGTCACCGGTGAACACCAGGCACGCCGAACACGGACAATGCGCAAAACACGCCCCGTGCAGGACGACCCAGCGCACAGACAACCGAGCAACATTCAAAGGCCAAGAGCCCGCGGAATTCGGAAAAGGATGGATGCGGGCGCAGGGTCAGGGGCACAAATTGCAAAGCGGACTTGGCCAGGCCCGTCATCGACATGACGGCCACCGATGCCCGTCCCAAACGCCTCCTGTCTCTGGGAGTCCACAGGTGACCCGCGATTGTCATGGACAAAGACGGCTGCCGGGTCATCAGTCAAGCAACCATGGCACATGCGCAGGCGGTGACCAGCCCTGCGGTGGCTTGTGCCACCACGGCACGGAAACGGGTCGTGCTCCGGTGCTGCAGGAATGGCTTTTTACGTCTACTGGCCGATGGGCTTTGCAGCGAAAATGTCGCGCAACACGGGCCATGACACCGTTTGCGCAGACACCAAAGAAAAAACCCCGCCCTGGCGGGCGAGGCGATTACTCGTAACGGCGAACCACGCGTGGTTCAGGCGGTCGCCAGAAGACCCTTGGTCTTGGCGATCTCGCGCATCTTCTTTTGCAGCTTCTCGAACGCCCGCACCTCGATCTGGCGGATGCGTTCGCGGCTGACGCCGTACTCGCCCGACAGATCCTCGAGCGTTTCGGGTTTGTCGGCCAGACGGCGGCGGGTGAGAATGTCCTTTTCGCGGTCGTTCAGCACGGTCAGTGCCTCGGCCAGCATCTCGCGACGGACTTCCAGTTCGTCCTTGGCCTCGTAATCGGCGGCCTGGTCGGCATCTTCATCCTCAAGCCAGTCCTGCCATTGCATGGTGCCTTCGCCTTCGGACCCGACGGTCGCGTTCAGCGAAGCGTCCCCGCCCGACAGGCGGCGGTTCATGCTGATCACCTCGTCCTCGGTCACGCCCAGATCGGTCGCGATCTGCTTGACGTTCTCGGGGCGCAAATCACCCTCTTCCAGCGCACCGATCTTGGCCTTGGCCTTGCGCAGGTTGAAAAAAAGCTTTTTCTGCGCCGACGTCGTGCCCAGTTTCACAAGGCTCCAGGACCGCAGGATATATTCCTGAATCGAGGCGCGGATCCACCACATGGCATAGGTGGCAAGGCGAAAGCCCTTTTCCGGATCAAATTTGCGGACCGCTTGCATCAGGCCTACATTCCCTTCAGAGATCACTTCCCCGATGGGCAGGCCATAGCCGCGATAACCCATGGCAATTTTTGCCACCAGACGCAGGTGCGAGGTGAT
>JBCBFX010000088.1:0-15239 GCA_038527345.1 Pseudomonadota bacterium
CGAAGTCGACGTGAACCGCCGCATCGTCTACAAGCGGAACCCGGATTACTGGGCCAATGACCTGCCGTTTAACGTCGGGCGCAACAACTTTGACAGCATCCGGATTGAATACTTCGGTGACGCGGAATCAGCCTTTCAAGGGTTTCTGGCGGGCGAGTTCACCTTCCGCAGCGAGAATGACTCCAAAAAGTGGGCGACCGGCTATGATGCGCCCAAGGTGCGCGACGGCTCCATCGTCAAGAAGGAGTTGCCCGACGGATCGCCCCCAACGCCGACGGGGATCGTGTTCAACCTGAATTCCGACGTTTTTGCGGACAAGCGTGTGCGTGAGGCCGTCGCGCTGGCCTATAATTTCGAATGGACCAACGAGTCGCTACAATACGGGCTGTTCAAACAGCGCGCCTCGTTTTCGCAGGACACGCCGGTGATGGCGACCGGCGTGCCGCAAGGGGCCGAGCTTGAAGTGTTGCAAAGCCTTGGTGATCTGGTGCCGCCCGCGCTGTTGACAGAAGAAGTTCGGATGCCGCACACATCGAACCCCGCGCGCCTGTTCGACCGGCGCAACGCCCGCAAGGCAATGGCGTTGCTGGACGAAGCAGGATGGGCCGTGGGCGACGATGGCGTGCGCCGCAACGCCGATGGGAAAACGCTGTCGATGAATTTCCTGTTCAACTCGTCCGCGCCCGACACCCTGTCCGGGGCGATGCAGAACTTTGTGTCCAATGTCGAAAAGCTGGGGATCGAGATCACCCTGGAAAAGGTGGATTCGTCGCAGTACACCTCGCGCGAGCGGGATCGCGACTACGATCTGGTGTATGACAGCTACGCCGCATTCCTCGGCACCGGAACGGGCTTGTATCAACGGTTCGGATCGGAGGCGGCGGAGTTTTCGCTGTTCAACCCGGCCGGTCTGGCGAGCCCGTTGATCGACGCCATTATCGAAACGTCTTTGGGCGCCAATACGCGGGAAGAAGAAATTGCAGCCGTGACCGCGCTGGACCGCGCGCTGCGGTATGAATTCATCATGATCCCCGTCTGGTACAACCCCAGCCACTGGGTCGCCTATTACGACATGTACGAACACCCCGATACGATCCCGCCTTATGCGCTCGGGCAACTGGATTTCTGGTGGTACAACGAGGAAAAGGCGCAAGCCCTGAAAGCCTCGGGCGCGCTGAGGTAGTCCGCCCATGGGCCCCTATATCCTGCGCCGGCTGCTGCTGGTCATTCCGACATTGCTGGGCATCCTGCTGGTCAACTTCACGCTGACCCAGTTCGTGCCTGGCGGTCCCGTCGAACAGGCCATCGCCCGCGCGCAGGGCGGGGGCGATGTGTTTGGCGGCTTTGCCGGGGGCAGCAACGATGCGGGGGCCGAAGAGCTGAACACCGCGTCCGACAGCACCTATGTCGGCGCACGCGGCCTGCCGCCCGAATTCATCGAGGAACTGGAACGCGAATTCGGCTTTGACAAACCGCCCGTGCAGCGGTTTCTGAACATGGTCTGGAACTACATGCGCTTTGATTTCGGCGAGAGTTATTTCCGATCCATCAGCGTCATAGACCTCGTGATCGAGAAATTGCCCGTCTCGATCACCCTGGGGCTTTGGAGCACGCTGATTGCCTATCTCGTGTCGATCCCGCTGGGGATCCGCAAGGCCGTGCATGACGGGACGCCCTTTGATACATGGACATCCGGGGCAATCATCGCGGCCTATGCGATCCCGGGGTTCCTGTTTGCCATCCTGCTTCTGGTGCTGTTCGCGGGGGGCAGTTATTTCCAGATCTTCCCGTTGCGCGGTCTGACCTCGGACAATTTCGACGACCTGAGCGCCTGGGGCAAGGTCGTCGATTATTTCTGGCACATCACGCTGCCGGTGCTGGCCGGCACCATCGGGGCCTTTGCCACGCTGACCCTGCTGACCAAGAACAGCTTTCTGGACGAAATCAAGAAGCTGTATGTGATGACCGCCCGCGCCAAAGGGCTGGGCGAACGCCAGGTGCTGTACGGTCATGTGTTCCGCAATGCGATGCTGATCGTGATCGCGGGCTTTCCGGCCGTGTTCATCGGCGTCTTTTTTGGCGGTTCGCTGATCATCGAGACGATATTCAGCCTGGATGGGCTGGGTCGTCTCGGGTTCGAGGCGGCGGTGGCCCGCGACTACCCAATCGTCTTTGGCACGCTCTACATCTTTGGCCTGATGGGCCTGCTGGTCGGTATCATTTCGGACCTGATGTACGTGCTGGTTGACCCGCGCATCGACTTCGAGCGGAGGGAAGGCTGATGGCGTTGCCCGAACCCGCAATCACCCCGGACCCGGTGGTGCCTGCCACGAAGCGCAGCCGCTTTGCCCTGTCGCCACTGAACAAGCGCCGCTGGAGCAATTTCAAGAAAAACCGCCGGGCGTACTGGTCGCTGTGGATCTTTTCGGTGCTGTTCGGGCTGAGCCTGTTTGCCGAATTCCTGGCCTATGACAAGCCGATCCTCGTGCGGTATCAGGGCGAGTTTTATACCCCGATCTGGAATTTCTATCCCGAAACAGCGTTCGGCGGCGATTTCCAGACAGAGGCGAGTTACCGCGACCCCGAGGTGCAATGCCTGATTGCGACGGGTGGCATGGACCTGTGTTTCGATGATCCGGAAGGGTATATCGACGACGCGCAGGACGGGATGATCGAGGGCGAGGAGATCACCCGCGGCTGGGCGATCTGGCCGCTGATCCCCTATAGCTACGACACCGCCGTGGACCGCCCCGGGGCGGCGCCACTGCCACCCAATGGCGAGAACCTGCTGGGCACCGATGGCACCAAGCGTGACGTGCTGGCGCGGGTTATCCATGGCTTCCGATTGTCGGTGTTCTTTACGCTGTTGGTGACGGGCGCGTCCGCGATCATCGGCATCTTCGCCGGCGCGATCCAGGGGTATTTCGGCGGGCGCACCGACCTGATCTTTCAACGGGTCATCGAAATCTGGTCATCCACCCCCAGCCTGTACGTAATCATCATCATGTTCGCGATCCTGGGCCGAAGTTTCTGGCTGCTGGTGTTCCTGCTGGTGCTGTTCGGCTGGACCGGCCTGGTGGGCGTGGTGCGGGCCGAATTCCTGCGTGCCCGGAACCTGGAATACGTGCGCGCCGCACGGGCGCTTGGGGTCAGCAACCTGACCATCATGTTCCGCCACATGTTGCCCAACGCGATGGTGGCGACGCTGACGATGCTGCCCTTTATCATCACCGGCACGATCTCGTCCTTGGCCGTGCTCGATTTCCTTGGCTTTGGCTTGCCGTCCTCGGCCCCGTCTCTGGGCGAATTGACCTTGCAGGCCAAGCAGAACCTGCAGGCCCCATGGCTCGCCTTTACCGCGTTTACGGTGTTTGCGGTCATGCTCAGCCTGCTGATCTTTATCTTCGAGGGCATCCGCGACGCGTTCGACCCCAGAAAGACGTTTTCCTGATGGCATTGCTGGATGTGACAAACCTGCGGGTGTCATTTACCCAGGATGGCGCCGTGACCGACGCGGTGCGCGGCGTGTCATTCTCCGTCGGGCGGGGCGAAACGGTGGCGCTGGTGGGCGAATCCGGGTCGGGCAAATCGGTGTCGGCCCTGTCGACCGTATCCCTGCTGGGCGACAGCGCGTCGGTCACCGGATCGGTGCTGTATGACGGGCAAGAGATGATCGGCGCGGACGAGGCGCGCCTGCGCAAGGTCCGGGGCAACGACATCAGTTTTATCTTTCAAGAGCCGATGACCTCGCTCAATCCGCTGCACACCATCGAAAAGCAGCTGGGTGAAAGTCTGGCCCTGCACCAGGGGCTGGTGGGGCAGGCCGCGCGGGCGCGCATTCTGGAACTGATGGAAAAGGTCGGCATCCGTGACGCCGAAAGCCGTCTGTCGTCCTACCCGCACCAGCTGTCCGGCGGGCAGCGGCAGCGGGTGATGATTGCCATGGCGTTGGCCAACAAGCCCGACATCCTGATAGCGGACGAACCCACAACCGCGCTGGACGTGACCATTCAGGCCCAGATCCTTGACCTGCTGGCCAAGTTGAAGGCGAGCGAGGGGATGGGCCTGTTGTTCATCACCCACGACCTGGGCATTGTGCGCCGCATCGCCGACCGTGTCTGCGTGATGCAGCATGGCGAGATCGTGGAAAGCGGTGCCACGGCCGAAATTTTCGACAACCCCAAGCACCCCTATACCCGAAAACTGCTGAGCGCCGAGCCTGCGGGCCGACCCGCACCCGTGCCCACGGACGCAGAGGTGGTGGCAGAGACCAAGAACCTCAAGATCTGGTTCCCGATCACCGCAGGGTTGCTGCGCCGCACGGTCGGGCACGTCAAAGCGGTGAACGACGCGACCCTGCAGGTGCGCGCGGGTGAAACGCTGGGCATCGTGGGCGAAAGCGGGTCGGGCAAGACCACGCTGGCCCTGGCCATCATGCGCCTGATCGCGTCCGAAGGGCGCGTGGTCTATATGGGGCAGGACATCCGCAACTGGTCGGTCCGCCAACTGCGCCGTCTGCGCAAGGACATGCAGATCGTGTTTCAGGACCCGTTCGGGTCGCTGTCACCGCGCATGACGGCGATGCAGATCATCGCCGAGGGGCTGGGCGTGCATGGCGTGGCTGATGGCCGCGACGAACGCACAGTCGTGGCCGAAGTGATGACCGAAGTGGGGCTGGATCCCGCCACAATGGACCGCTACCCGCATGAGTTTTCGGGTGGCCAGCGTCAGCGCATCGCCATTGCCCGCGCCATGGTGCTGAAACCCAAGCTGGTGGTGCTGGACGAACCGACAAGTGCGCTGGACATGACGGTGCAGGTGCAGATCGTGGACCTGCTGCGCGGGCTGCAACGGAAATACGGCCTGGCCTTTCTGTTCATCAGTCACGACCTGAAAGTCGTACGCGCCATGAGCCACAACGTTTTGGTCATGAAACAGGGGGATGTGGTCGAGCAGGGCGCGTCAGAGGACCTGTTCGAGCGCCCGCAAACCGATTACACCCGCGAGCTTTTGCAGGCCACGCACTAAATCGCCGAGGCGTGGCGTCCGGCCTCGACTTCGTAGGTGTCGAAATGGCGGGCAATCACGCGGGTCAGCGCGCGCGCCTCGGGTCGGATGACCAGCCGGTCTTCGGACACGTGCACGGCATCCCCGAACCGCGCCTGCGCGCCACGGATCAAAGCGCGCACGACGTCGGCATTGTCGGGGGCGTCATGCACGCTGATCTCGAACCTGCACATCAGCGCTTCGATGATGGGGCCGCGAATCCGGTCTTCGGCAGTGAATTTGTGCCCGCGCACGGTCGCGAAATCGCCGCCCTCGACCGCGCTGTGATAGCGCGAGGTTGACGGTGCGTTCTGGGCATAGCCCTGCGGAAAACGCGAGATCGAAGACGCCCCGACGCCGATCAGAACCTCGCTTTGATCATCGGTGTAGCCCTGAAAGTTGCGTTTGAGCGTGTCGTTCGCCTGTGCCTGTGCCAGGCCGTCATCGGGCAATGCGAAATGGTCGATCCCGATTTCGCGGTAGCCGTCCCATGTCAGCAGTTTGCGCGCCACTTCGAACAGGTCCAGCCGTTCGCGCGGCGTCGGCAGGGCGTCGGACGGGATCAGGTTCTGCCGTCGCGCGACCCAGGGCACATGGGCATAGCCATAAAGCGCCACCCGGTCCGGACCCAGCGACAGCAGCTTGTTGATGCTGGCGGTGATCCGCTCCTGGGTCTGGTGCGGCAGGCCAAACAGGATGTCGGTGTTCAGGCTGTCCACCCCTGCAACGCGCAACATGTCCACGGCGGCTTGCGTTACTTCAAAGCTCTGTTCGCGGCCGATCACTTCCTGGATCATCGGGTCAAAGTCTTGCACGCCAATCGACGCGCGCGTCATGCCCGCCTTGGCAAGGGCCGTGACCCGCGCCTGATCGATTTCGTTCGGATCGATCTCGACCGAGAATTCGGCATCATCCGCAAACGGCCCGACCGCGCGAACATGTTCGGCCAGTTCATCGATCATGTCGCTGTCGAGCAGGGTCGGGGTCCCGCCGCCCCAGTGTACCCGCCCAAGCCGAACACTGTCCGGCAGGTTCTGGCGCAGCAAGTCAAGCTCGGTCGCAAGTGTCTGCATGTAGTGGGCCAGCGGGGCCAATGTCGTTGTTCCCTGGGTGCGGCACGCACAAAACCAGCAGAGCCTTCGGCAAAAGGGGATATGGAGATAAAGCGATATCTTCGTGCCGGGCGCGATCTTGGTGATCCAGTTTCGGATGTCACGCGGACCGACCTGATCCGAAAACTGCGTGGCGGGCGGATAGCTGGTATAGCGCGGCACGCGCGCGTCAAATAACCCCAGCCTTTCGAAAGCGGTTTTTGTTTTCATGTTTGCTTTGCTACGGTGGTGCAAATCCGTCCGCTTTGACCCAGATCAACCAGGGAGTTTTTCATGTACGCTGCACCCGATCTTGCTCGTCAGGACTGTAGCGGTTGCCCGATCCGTCACCGTGCCGTCTGCGCCCGGTGCGAACCGGATGAACTGACCCGCCTGGAAGAGATCAAGTTCTACCGCACGTATGAGGCTGGCCAGCCCGTCGCCTGGGCCGGGGACAAGATGGATTTCGTGGCCTCGGTCGTGTCGGGTGCGGCGACGCTGACCCAAACGATGGAAGACGGGCGCCGCCAGATGGTCGGCCTGTTGCTGCCGTCGGATTTCGTGGGCCGCCCGGGGCGAAGCGATCTGAGTTACGACGTGGTGGCCGTTACCGATCTGGTGATGTGCTGTTTCCGCAAGGCCCCGTTCGAGCAACTGATGATCACCACACCGCACGTGGCCGAGCGTCTGCTGGAAATGACGCTGGACGAACTGGATGCCGCGCGGGAATGGATGCTGGTGCTGGGCCGCAAGACAGCGCGCGAAAAGATCGCGTCGCTTCTGGCGATCTTCGCCCGGCGCGACACGATCCTGACACCTGACGGCACGCGCGAAATACGGTTCGACCTGCCCCTTACCCGCGAGGCGATGGCCGATTACCTGGGCCTGACACTGGAAACGGTCAGCCGGCAGATTTCGGCGCTGAAACGTGACAAGGTCATCGTGCTTGAAGGCAAGCGCGCGGTGCAGGTGCCCGACTTCAACCTGTTGATGGAAGAAGCGGGCGACGACAGCGACGGTGGTATGTTGGTCTGACCATCTAGCGGGCCAGGAACAGCGGCACGGGACAGCTTTCCAGCATATCGCGTGTGGCCCCGCCGAACATCGCCTCGGACCAGCGGGCGCGGCCATAGGCCCCCATCACCATCATGTCGATGTCTCGGTCGGTGATGCTGCGCACCAGCACGTCGCTGATGCGGGGCAGGCTGCGGGCCAGCACGTCGATTTCGCATCGCGCGCCATGCCGTGAAATGTATTGCGCCAAAAGCCCCCCGGGGTCACTGCGGTCCGGGCCGTGCTGCGGTGGGTCGACGATCGTGATGAAATTCGCATCCGCCGCCACAAGCATCGGCAACGCGCTGCGCACAGCATTCAACGCTTCGCTGCTTTCGTTCCAGCCAATGGCGATGCGTTTCGGAACGGTCCAGCTGGTGGTGTCTTCGGGCAGCACGATCACGGGCACATGCGCTTCGAACAACGCGGCCTCGACCAGCGTCGCATCGTCACTGCCTGCACCGGTGCCATAAGGGCGGGGCAGGACGGCCAGATCGCTGAACCGGGCCTGCCGCCGGATGATGGTGGGCAGCATGCCGCTTGGGCATACGACAGAAAAGACCGAAACCCGTGCGGCGTGGCCTTGCAGGTGATCAGTCACGCTTTTCTGCAACGCCGCGGCCTCGTTCTGGGCATCGTGGAAGCTGGATTGCAGCGCACTTGGGCTGAGTTCGGCGTAGGCAAAGCCCTGCACGGTCACGTCCAGACCCACGACCATCACATCCAGATGGGCGTCCTGTGCCACGGCCATGTCGGCGATGGCGGACAATCCACGCAGCGGATCAGGCCCGTTGGCGATGACGGTAAATAGCGTTGCATGGGACATGGTAGTTCTCCCTCGTCCAAGTCGCAGAATACCTGTGATGATGGCGGCAGGGCCTTGGTGACGCATTGACGCGGATCAAGCATTTGCCGCGAAATTCTTGACTCAGATCAAAGACCGATCCCGCCCGATCCCGCCATACACCCAACATGATAAACGAATGCGTGGCCCGGATGGGGCCGTTGCGCGTTCGAAACGAGGGAACGCAATATGGCACAATATATCAAGCTGGTCGTGTTGGGATTGGTCACGCTGTGCGCGATGATCGCCGCCAACTACGGGCGGGACTTGTCATACCAGGTGCACGCGGTGTTGATCATGGTTATCGCCGGTGCCCTGTTTCTGTGGGAGGTGCGGCGCACCGACGAACCCGCGGCACCGGCTCCGCAAAACGAATACATGGACGGAGTGATCCGCGCGGGCGTGATCGCCACGTCCTTTTGGGGGATCGCGGGGTTCCTTGTGGGGGTCGTCATCGCCTTTCAGCTGGCCTTTCCAGTCCTGAACTTCGACTGGTCCGAAGGCTACGCCAACTTTGGACGCTTGCGGCCGCTGCACACCTCAGCGGTCATTTTCGCGTTTGGGGGTAATGCCCTGATCGCGTCGTCCTTTTATATTGTGCAACGGACGTCAGCGGCGCGGCTGTGGGGCGGCAACCTTGCCTGGTTCGTGTTCTGGGGCTACCAGCTGTTTATCGTGCTGGCGGCCACCGGCTATCTGCTGGGTGCCACGCAGTCCAAGGAATACGCCGAACCCGAATGGTACGTGGATATCTGGCTGACGGTGGTTTGGGTCGCCTATCTGGCCGTGTTCCTGGGCACCATCATCAAACGGCGCGAGCCGCACATCTACGTCGCCAACTGGTTCCTGCTGAGCTTTATCGTCACGGTGGCGATGCTGCACCTGGTCAACAACATCTCGATCCCGGTCAGCATCTTCGGTTCCAAATCGGTACAGGTCTTTTCCGGCGTGCAGGATGCCATGGTGCAGTGGTGGTATGGCCACAACGCCGTTGGCTTCTTCCTGACGGCAGGGTTCCTGGGCATGATGTACTATTTCGTGCCGAAACAGGCCGACCGCCCGGTGTTCAGCTACAAGCTGTCGATCATCCACTTCTGGGCGCTGATCTTCCTGTATATCTGGGCCGGTCCGCACCACCTGCACTACACCGCGCTGCCGGATTGGGCCTCAACCCTCGGCATGGTGTTCTCGATCATCCTGTGGATGCCCAGCTGGGGCGGCATGATCAACGGTCTGATGACGCTGCAAGGCGCATGGGACAAGCTGCGCACCGATCCGATCCTGCGGATGATGGTGACCAGCCTCGCCTTCTACGGCATGTCGACCTTCGAGGGGCCGATGATGTCGATCCGGGCGGTGAACTCGCTCAGCCACTACACCGACTGGACCATCGGCCACGTGCATTCCGGTGCGCTGGGGTGGAACGGCATGATCACGTTCGGCGCGCTTTACTATCTGACGCCGGTGCTGTGGAAGCGGGCAGGGCTCTATTCGCTCAAGCTGGTGAACTGGCACTTCTGGCTCGCGACCATCGGCATCGTGCTTTACGCCGCGTCGATGTGGGTGACTGGCATCATGGAAGGGCTGATGTGGCGTGAAGTCGACGCCAACGGTTTCCTTGTGAACTCGTTCGCCGACACCGTCAGCGCCAAGTTCCCGATGTATGTCGTGCGCGGCCTCGGCGGGGTCCTGTTCCTCGCGGGTGCCATCATCATGTGCTACAACCTTTGGATGACCGTCCGGGCTGCTCCTGCCAAGGAGCAAACCCTGGCCACGGCCGTCCCTGCTGAGTGAGAGGGAGGGACAAATGGCAATCCTCGACAAACACAAGATCCTCGAACGCAACGCCACCCTTTTGCTGGTCTTCAGCTTTCTGGTGGTCACGATCGGGGGGATCGTGCAGATCGCCCCGCTGTTTTACCTCGAAAACACCATCGAAAAGGTGGAAGGCGTACGGCCCTACAGCCCGCTCGAACTGGCGGGGCGCGACATCTACATTCGCGAAGGCTGCTATGTCTGCCACAGCCAGATGATCCGCCCCATGCGGGACGAGGTTGAACGCTATGGCCACTATTCGCTGGCGGCAGAGTCGATGTACGACCACCCGTTCCAATGGGGGTCCAAGCGGACCGGGCCGGACCTGGCCCGCGTCGGCGGACGGTATTCGGATGATTGGCACCTTGTGCATCTTCGCAATCCGCAGGCCGTGGTGCCGGAATCGGTGATGCCCAAATACGACTACCTCGAACGGACCATCATCGACGGCGAACACATCGACGAACTGCTGGCGACCCATCGCATGGTCGGCGTGCCTTACACCGACGAGATGATAGAGAACGCTGTGGCCGATTTCGCCGCGCAGGCGGATCCCGACAGCGACTTTGACGCGCTGCTGGAACGCTATCCCGGCGCGCAGGTCCGCAGCTTTGACGGCGCCGAGGGCGTGTCCGAAGCGGACGCCCTGATCGCCTATATGCAAATGCTTGGCACGCTGGTCGATTTCTCGACCTTTGTGGCCGAAGCAAGCCGGTAAGGAGGGGACGATGGAAACCTACAGCCTGCTACGCGAATTCGCCGACAGCTGGATGCTGTTGCTGCTGTTCACGATCTTCATGGGGGTGTTTCTCTGGGTTATCCGGCCTGGTTCCCGCGAGATCCACCGTGACACCGCCAGCATCCCCTTTCGCCACGATGACGCCCCAAAGGGTCCAGAGGAGGACCGGCCATGAGCAAGAAACCTGAAGACCAGCAAGAGGTCGACACCACCGGCCACCAGTGGGACGGCATCGAAGAGCTGAACAACCCCTTGCCGCGGTGGTGGCTGTGGTGCTTTTACCTGACCATCATCTGGGGCGTCGGCTATACTATCGCCTATCCGGCCTGGCCGATGATCAATCGGGCAACCGCCGGCGTGATCGGGTATTCCACCCGCGCCGAGGTGGCCGAAGAGATCGCGGCGGTCGAAGCGGCCAATGCACCGATCAATGCCAGGCTCGAGGCGGCGGAACTGACCGAAGTCAGCGCCGACGCCGAACTGATGCAATACGCGACCTCTGCGGGCGGCGCGGTGTTCCAGACATGGTGCTCGCAGTGCCACGGCTCCGGCGGGGCCGGGGTACAAGCGTCGGGCTATCCGAACCTTTTGGACGACGACTGGCTCTGGGGCGGGGATATCGAAAGTATCCACCACACCATCGCCCACGGCATCCGCGATGAAGAGGACCTCGACAGCCGCTATTCCGAGATGCCTGCCTTTGGTGACATCCTCGAAGAGGCCGAGATTGCGTCGGTGGTCCAATATGTCCAATCGCTGTCCGGCACGCCGGAGGATGCGACCGTGGCGGTAGCAGGCGAGGAGATCTACCTCGACAACTGCGCGTCGTGCCATGGGGACGCAGGCCTGGGCGACGTCGAACAGGGGGCCCCGAACCTTGCCGATGCGATCTGGCTCTATGGTGGCGACACAGAGACCTTGACCGAAACGGTGACCTACAGCCGGTATGGCGTCATGCCACCATGGCAAGACCGCCTGTCCGAAGCCGAGGTGCGCGCCGTCGCGCTTTATGTCCACAGCCGCGGAGGCGGCCAGTAGGACCTGTTTCTCGACCCCGGCCCGTTTTCGCCACTGAGCCACGGTCACCGAGTTCCATTAGCCCTTCCGACCTGCTAGAGCGGCCGGAAGGGTGTTTGGCAGGGTCGGCAATGCAAAACTCAGAACTGTTCGGTGACGGAAACCCGAGTATTGTTGAACGCCTTGGCGAACGTCACAAGCGTATTATCACGGCCAATCTTGATGCATTTGACGGGGCGTCCGTTCTTGATCTTGCATCCAACAACGGGCGCTGGTCCTACGCTGCCCTGAACGCCGGAGCGGCAAAGGTCACCAGCATCGAAGGTCGCGCAGAGCGGGTGGAAATGGCGCAAGGCATCTTTCGCCAACTGGGGTTGGCAAACAGGGTCGACTGCCATATCGGCGATATGTTCCGCTGGCTTTGGGCCCATGAAAACGACAGGTTTGATACCGTACTGTGCCTGGGTGTCTACTATCACATCACTGACCACTACGGCTTTTTGAAGCAGATCGCGCGCACCCAACCCAAGACGATCATCATCGATTCCGGTTTCGTGCGCAGCTTCCGAAACGGGGTGTTCATCATGACCGAAAACCCCAGGCAGCATAAGAATGCCTTACCGACACACAAAGGTCAGGCGCATGAATTCGCGGGCAGCGTCAGTCTGGGCATGATGATCCAGATGGCGTGGAATCTGGGCTACAACTGCCGCCCGGTTGTCTGGGACCCGAAAGAGGTCGACGCGCCCCTGACGGTTATCGACTATCTCACGGGCATTCGCTTCACGCTGCGACTGGACAAGATGGAAGGGTTCCGTGATGCCGACTGGCAATCACACTGGCGCGATGCGCTTGGGCGCCTGTCGCCGGATTTCGTGCACCTCGTTGATCCCACGCTTCACGATGTCGTGGCTGAGAGCGTAACCCGATCCCCGCGCAAACTGATCCAGAATGATTGCACGATCATGGAATTGCCCGAAGACCAGGCTGCGCAAACCTCAACTGCCAGAGGAAAGACTGCGTATCTGATCAAATCCCTGCGCAGGTTTGCGTCCCGCGCCAGGTCCTTTGCCCGAAGACAGTTATTCCGCCGCTGACACCAATCCGAGCAACATTGCGCCCAAGGCGACACTGTGGATCAACATGATGGCCTTGTCGTTCCACTGCACGCCGACAATGAACCACCCCAGAATACCGAAGATAAAGCAGTAGATATTGACCGGGGTCGCCCCCGTCGCGGTGGCCCCGTACCCTGCGATCTGGGCGGCGGAGGCCGCCCATTTCAGCGTATCCGTCCCGTGACGCGACAGGGCCAGCGTGGTCATAGCTTGTCCAGATCAATGCAACGGGTTTGCCGCCGCAACCAACCACGGCGCTGGCCCGTCTTGACCCGGACACAGGGCCGGTGGCGTGTCGCAGTCATGAAAGTTCTGGCATAGATATCGAACATGATCCTTGCTCCTTGTGCATGTGGTTTATGCCATTACAGTTGATCATTGCCCCGATTCATGCCAGTCAATTGGAATGCAATTATGTAAGTATAGATGACATATGATATGGCGTGACCTGCCTCCCTTGGCCGCGTTGCGCGCCTTTGCCGCTTATTGCGATTCCGGCGGCGTGACCGATGCCGGGACGGCGCTGGGTGTCAGCCATGCAGCCATCAGCCAGCAACTGCGCACGCTCGAGGCGCATCTGGGCGTCAGCCTGTTCGACCGCACGGGCCGCGCCATGAAGTTGACCCCCGACGGCGAGATTCTGGCCCAGGGCTGTGCCGACGGGTTCGCCAGCATCCAGCGTGCCGTGGCGCTGGTTACCGGGGCGGAGGCTGTGCGCCCGCTGCACATTTCGCCCACGCCCAGCTTTGCCGCCGCGTGGCTGATGCCGCGCTTGCCGGATTTTCGGGCTGTCCATCCCAGCATCAACATGGTGCTTGAACCCCGTTCCGAACTGGTGTCGCCCAGGCCCGGCGATGTGGATCTGTCGATCCGCTATGGCCCCGGGGGCTGGCCCGGGGTGGATGACGAACTGCTGATCGAAACGCCCATGGTGATCGTCGCGGCCCCCGGTCTGGTGACAGGGCGAGACACCGCCGATCCCGAGGTGCTGAGCCATCTGCCATGGCTCGAGGAAAACGGCATAACCGAAAGCACCAAATGGCTCGAGGATCGCGGCATCAGCCAAGGCGTGCGTGGCACGCTGACGCGGGTGCCGGGCAATCTGTTGATCGATGGCGCGCGGGACGGGCAGGGGCTCGTGGTCACCGTGCGCCTGTTCGTCGAGGCCGACATTCGCGCAGGACGGCTCAAGGTCCTGCAACAAGAGGATAAACCGGGCGCGGGCTATCACCTTGTCACCCGTCCGGGCGTTATGCGCCCACCGCTGCGTGCCTTTGTGAAATGGATCAGGCGCGCTGCGCAAAACTTGACCTGAGTCAAAGCGGTTGTGACCCGGACCTGAGACAACGGACCGACACAAAAACCTGACGAGGTCCCTTCGTGGCAGACACCACACCCACGCCAAGCCTGTATGCAGCGCGCGAACCGATCTTTCCCAAACGTGTTTCGGGCCGTTTCCGGTCGCTGAAATGGGTGATCATGGCCGTTACGCTGGGCATCTACTATCTGGTGCCCTGGATCCGCTGGGACCGGGGCGAGGCGCTGCCGGATCAGGCGGTGCTGCTGGATCTGGCGGGCCGCCGCTTCTACTTCTTCTGGATCGAGATATGGCCGCACGAATTCTATTTCGTCGCTGGCCTGCTGATCATGGCGGGGCTGGGGCTGTTTCTGTTCACCTCGGCCTTGGGCCGTGTCTGGTGCGGATATACCTGCCCGCAAACAGTTTGGACCGACCTGTTCATCGCGGTCGAGCGCTGGGTCGAAGGCGACCGCAACGCGCGCCTGCGCCTGCACCGTCAAAAGAAATGGGATCTGCGCAAGGCCCGGCTGCGGATCACCAAGTGGGTGATCTGGGCGCTCATCGGTCTCGCTACGGGCGGGGCCTGGGTGTTCTACTTTGCCGACGCCCCCACGCTGGCCTATGATCTGGTTACCTTGCAGGCCCATCCGATCGCCTATTCGACCATGGGTATTCTGGCAGCCACCACCTTTGTGTTTGGTGGCTTTGCCCGCGAGCAGATCTGCAACTTCGCCTGCCCCTGGCCGCGCATCCAGGCCGCCATGATGGACGAAGACACGATCACCGTGGCCTACCGCCCCTGGCGGGGCGAGCCGCGCAAGCACCGCGTGCCGGAGGGTGAAAGCCAAGGCGACTGCATCGATTGCATGGCCTGCGTCAATGTCTGCCCGGCTGGCATCGACATCCGCGACGGGCAGCAGCTGGAATGCATCACCTGTGCGCTGTGCATCGACGCCTGCGACGACATCATGGCCAAGATCGGCAAGCCGCGCGGCCTGATCGACTACATGGCGCTGACTGACGAGGAACGCGAGCGGAACGGCGCGGCGCCGCGCCCGATCTGGCAGCATGTCCTGCGCCCGCGCACGATCCTGTACACCGTGTTGTGGGGGCTTGTGGGGCTGGGTCTGGTTTTTGCCCTGTTCATCCGCTCGGACGTCGAACTGACGGTGGCACCCGTGCGCAACCCGACCTTCGTGACTCTGTCCGACGGGTC
>JBCBFX010000089.1:0-15219 GCA_038527345.1 Pseudomonadota bacterium
GCCACGATGGCGACAGCGATCGAGGTGCGCGCACCCACCATGATCATCGACAGGATATCGCGGCCGAAGTGATCGGTGCCCAGCCAATGGGTCCCGTTGGGTGTTTGCAGTTTGTCCGGGATGTCCATCGCCGTATGATCGAAGGGCGTCCAGATGAACGACAAAAGGGCCGCCACCAACGCCAGTCCGGACAGCACGCCACCCAGCCACAACGCCCGGCTCATGTCCGCGCCCTCAGCCGCGGATCGACGGCGGCATAGGCCAGATCGACGGCAAAGTTCACTACGATCACGGCAAAGACCAGCAGCATGGTCACGCTCTCCACCACGATCAGGTCGCGGGCCGAGATGCTTTGAAAGATCAGTCGCCCAAGGCCGGGCAGATAGAACACCTGCTCGATGATGATGCCGCCCGCCAGCAGAAATGAAAACTGCAGGCCAAGGATCGTCAGCACGGGGATCAGCGCGTTGCGCAGCCCATGACGGCGCAGGGCTTGGCCCCGGCTCAGCCCCTTGGCCCGGGCCGTGCGCATGAAATCCTCGCCCATGACGTCCAGCAGGGCGGATCGCATCACCCGTGTCAGGATCGCCGCCTGCGGCAGGGCCAGCGCAATGGCGGGCAGGGTCAGGGACTTCATCGCGGGCCAAAACCCCTTGTCCCAACCTGCAAATCCTCCCGCGCTGAACCAACGGAGCTGAATCGCAAAAACAAGCACCAGCATCATGGCGAACCAGAAGTTCGGAATGGCGACGCCCAGCTGCGTGACCCCGGTCACCGCCACGTCGGCGGGCCGACCCCGGCGGGCGGCGGCATATATCCCGGCGGGAAAGGCGATGGCAGTGGACAGCGCCAAGGCATAAAGAGCCAGCGGCAAGGACACCCACAAGCGGTCTGCCACCATGTGCGAAACGGGCGTGCGGTATTGGTAGGAGGTGCCGAAATCCCCCCGCACCATGCCGCCCACCCAACTCAGGTACCGCTGCCATTTCGGCTGATCCAGGCCCAGTTCTGCGCGTAAGGCTGCCAGAGTGTCCGCCTGCGCGTTGATCCCCAGCATGAAGGCGGCAGGATCACCCGGTGCCACCTCGATCACGAAAAAGATCACGATCGAGGCGACAGCCAGGCTGATGATCAAGGAGATCACGCGTTTCAGGACATAGGTCAGCATCTGCAAGCGACGTTAGGGATGGTGGTCGGCGCAGGCAAGAATGTCGGGTGTACCACTCGTCGCGCGGCGTAATTCGCATATGTTGCGCATCATGCTGCATCGGCCCATGTTCATCGGTTCCGAGATCTACCGCGGATCCTCTTACGGCACGTGGCACCCGTTGCGGGTGCCGCGCGTGTCCACCGTGATGGACCTCAGCCGCGCGCTGGGCTGGTTGCCGCCTGATGCCTATTTGCCCAGTCCTCGCGCCAAGCCCGACACGTTGACGATCTGGCACACGCAAGACTACGTGCAGGCGCTCCATGCGGCCGAGGTGTCGCAGGAAGTCAGCGCCTTTATCCGAACACGCCATGCGCTGGGCACACCGTCCAATCCCGTCTTCCCCGAGATGTACCGCCGCCCGGCGACAGCTGCGGGCGGGTCGCTGCTGGCGGGGGAACTGCTGGCGCAGGGCGGCATCGTCTACCACCCGGCAGGCGGCACGCATCACGGCATGCCGGACCGGGCGGGGGGCTTCTGCTACCTAAACGATCCGGTGCTGGCGATCCTGTCCCTGCGCCGCAACGGGGCGCGCCGTGTGGCCTATGTCGACATCGACGCGCATCACCCGGATGGGGTCGAACATGCCTTTGGCGAGGATCCGGACGTGCTGATGATCTCGGTCCACGAAGCCGGACTTTGGCCACGGACCGGCGCACTGGGCGTCACGGGGGACGGCAGCACACGGAACCTGCCGGTCCCGCGCGACATGAACGATGATGAAATGGCGTTGATCCGGGATCTGCTGATCCTGCCACAGATCACGGCATTCAAACCGGACGCCATCGTCCTGCAATGCGGTGCCGACGGGGTCGAGGAAGACCCCCAGGCGCACCTGTCGCTGTCGAACAACGCGCATTGGGCCATCGTGCGCAGCCTGATGGGCCTTGCACCGCGCCTGCTGGTGTTGGGCGGCGGCGGCTACAACCCATGGAGCGTCGGGCGGCTCTGGACCGGGGTTTGGGCCAGGCTCAATGGTTTCAACATCCCGGACCGGCTGGGCCACAACGCGGAAATGCTGCTGCGCGCACTGCGCTTTGACGGCAATCGCCGCGGGCGCAACCCGCCGGAACACTGGTTCACGACACTCCGGGATCCACCGCGAAACGGACCCATCCGCGATGCGGTCCGCCACGGTCTCGCAACCCTGTCTTCTTCTGGCTGAAAATATCCCGGGGGAAGGCCGCAGGCCTGGGGGCAGAGCCCCCTAAGCGGCGTAGTCACTGTCGCTGACATGTTCCAGCCATGTCGCAGCGGACCCGTCCTGCATTTCCTGCATCGCAATATGTGTCATCGCCGTTTCCGGCGTGGCACCATGCCAATGCGCGATCCCCGGCGGGATCCAAACGGTATCACCGGCACGGATCGGGCGGGGCGGCTCGCCGCGCAGGGCGACAAGGCCCGCGCCGTGGGTGACGTAAAGCGTCTGGCCCAGCGGGTGGGTGTGCCATGCAGTCCTTGCACCGGGTTCGAACTGCACGATCAGGGCGTGCAAACGCGCCGGTGCTTCGGCCAATACGATGGGGTCCTGCCAGACCGTTCCGGTAAAGTACTCCGGGTTGGCAGTTTGCGTCGGGCGACTGCCCGCCGGAAAGATTTTCATGCCACGCTCCTGTCTTGTCCCGTAAGGCGCACTTGCACGTGCGCCCCGCGGATCAGTTTGCCCAACTGACGCCGGTCAGGTCGGTGGCCTGCGTGGGTGCATTGGTCCACAACCCCTGCACCTCTGCCTTGGCCACGCTCAGTTGGGCCAGTTGGAACAGATAGCCGTTCACCGCATCCTCCGCGATGATCTTCTGGGCGTCCGCCATCATCTGCGTTCGCAAGTCCGGGTCGGTGGTGGCGTTCAACTTGGCGATCAGGTCCTGAAAAGCATCGTTGTCATACTGGAAGTAATAACCCGGATTGGCATAGATCCCGATGTCCATCGGTTCGGTATGGCTGACGATGGTCAGGCCGAAATTCTTGCCACGGAACACGGTTTCGAGCCATTGCGCCCATTCGACATTGATGATCTCGGCCTTGATGCCGACATCGGCCAGTTGCGCCGCGATGATTTCGCCGCCGCGGCGGGCATAGCTCGGGGGCGGCAGATGCAGCGTGGTCTCGAATCCATCGGCCATGCCCGCCTCGGCCAGCAGGGCGCGGGCCTTGTCCGGGTCAAACGCCGACCCGCTGGTCAAATCGACATAGGCCGGATTGTGCGGCGCAAAATGGGTGCCGATGGGTGTGCCGTATCCGAACATGGCCCCGTCGATGATCGCCTGTCGGTCAATGGCATGGGCCACGGCCTGGCGCACCCGCACATCGTCAAAGGGGGGCTGCTTGTTGTTGGTGGACAGGATGGTTTCACCCTCGGTCGATCCCACCAGAACCTGGAATCGGGGATCGGCCTCGAACTGCGGCAGGTTTTCCGGAGCGGGAAAGCCCGTGAAAACGTCCACATCCTCGGCCATCATGGCGGCAAATGCGGCGGTTGGATCCGAGATGAACTTGAACGTCGCTTGGGTCAGCGCGGGCGTGTCGCCCCAATAGCCGTCATAGGCGCTGATCCGGATGCTGTCGCCCTGGGTCCACTGGTCGAACTTGAACGGGCCGGTGCCGATGGGCATCTGTTTGATGTTCTCGATGCTCTCTGATGCTACGATCACCGCATCGCCCCATGCCAGGTTGAACAGCATGTTGCCGTTGGGTTCCGACAGGGTCAGGCGCACGGTCTGCGGGTCGACCACCTCCACCGACGAAATGGCGGAATACAGCGCCTTTTGCGCATTCACGCTGTCTTCGGCGATGATGCGGTCGAGGGTGAACTTGACGTCCTCGGCGTCCATGGTAGTGCCGTCGTGAAAAGTGACGCCGCTGCGCAGCTTGAACGTATAGCTTAGCCCATCATCGGAAATCTCCCAGCTTTCAGCCAGTCCCGGCACCACGGATCCGTCCCCCATGAACCGGGTCAGCCCCTCGAACACGTTGGAATAAAGCACGCTGTCGATGGCCCCCGCCGCGGCCGAGGTCGGGTCCAGATGCGGCGGCTCGAGCTGCATCGCTACGGTGATGTCGGTTCGGGCCCAGAGGGCCGAGGCGCTCAGGGCCAGTACGGCGGCCGTCGTGGTCAGGTGCTTGAGCATGGCAGTCTCCCCATCAGTATGATTGCGCCCAGCTTTCCCGCAAACGTCACGTCGCGCAAGCTTCGCGTGTGCTCTGGGCGGTAGCGCGCGCGTGCGCGGCCTGATAGGACCCGCGCCAACCAAGATCAGCGAAAGGCCGCAGGACATGAGCGCCACCGCCCGCAAATCCGCCCCCATGCCCGATGATATCCGGGCGATGAAGGGCGGCACACCGATTGTCAGTCTGACCGCCTATACCACGCCCATGGCACAGATGATGGACGATGCCTGCGACTTTGTTCTGGTTGGGGATTCGGTGGGTATGGTCCTGCACGGGCTGCCATCGACCCTCGGTGTGACGATGGACATGATGGTGCTGCACGGGCAGGCTGTCGCACGCGGTCTGACAAAGGCCATGATGGTGATCGACATGCCCTTTGGCAGTTACGAGGAAAGCCGCGAACAGGCGTTTCGCAATGCGGCCCGCCTGATGGCTGAAACAGGCGCGGGCGCGGTCAAGCTCGAGGGCGGGATGGCGATGGCGGGCACCATTGCCTTTCTTGTGGCGCGGGGGATTCCGGTGATGGCCCATATCGGTCTGACACCGCAATCCATCAACACGCTGGGCGGCTACAAGGTGCAGGGACGGGGTGACGCAGGCAAGGCGCTGATGGCCGACGCGCAGGCAGTGGCCGAGGCCGGGGCCTTTGCAGTGGTTCTGGAAAAAGTGCCGGAGACGCTGGCGAACAAAATCACGGCGGCGGTCGCCATTCCCACCATCGGCATCGGTGCCTCGGCCGGGTGCGATGGGCAGATCCTGGTCGTGGACGACATGCTGGGTCTGTTTACCGCGTTCAAGGCCAAGTTCGTGAAACGCTATGCCGAGCTTGGGACAGACGGCAAGGCGGCCATCGCCGCCTATGCCGAAGACGTCCGCGCCCGCCGCTTTCCGGGGCCGGAGCACGTGTTTGGCAACGCCGCGCCCAAGGCCGTCACATGACAGCGCCCATTGTACGGACCCTGTCCCAGCTGCGCGCGATGACACGTGATTGGCACATGGCGGGCAACAGTATCGGCGTGGTGCCGACCATGGGGGCCTTGCATGACGGGCATCTGAGCCTTGTCGCACGCGCAAAGGAGATGAGCGACCGGGTGATCGTCACCATCTTCGTCAACCCCAAGCAGTTCAACAACGCCGAGGATCTGGCGAATTACCCCCGGACCGAGCATGAGGATGCCCGCAAGCTGGAACGCTTTGCCGTCGATGCGATCTATGTGCCTGACGGCGCGCAGATGTATCCCGACGGTTTCTGCACCAACATCAGTGTCGAGGGTCTGACGGATGTGCTGTGCGGGGCGCACCGGGCCGGGCATTTCGATGGTGTTGCGACTGTGGTCACCAAGCTGATTACGCAGACGTCTGCCGATCTGGCGTTCTTTGGGGAAAAGGATTTTCAGCAGCTACAGGTAGTGCGCCGGCTGGCGCTTGATCTTGATCTTGGGGTCGAGGTTGTGGGCTGCCCGACGATCCGCGAGATGGACGGGCTGGCCATGTCTTCGCGCAACTTGCTGTTGTCGGACCAGGCGCGAAGCCGGGCTGCGACGCTGAACGAGGTGATGGAGGAAATGGCTGCCGCTCTCGGAGGAGGAGCGCGCGTGTCCGAGTTGCGCCCCGATGCCGAAGCGCGGCTGGCTGCCGCCGGCTTTTCCGAGATCGATTACCTGGAATTGCGCACCACGAATACGCTGGCTCTGATCGATCGGGCCGATGCCCCTGCGCGCCTGTTTGCGGCCGCCTCCATGGCCGGGGTACGGTTGATAGATAACATCGATGTGGCCGCGGCGTAGCGGAAGCCGACACGGCTTCCGGCTGTTTTCCGACACGGAAAACGGGAAATCGTGTCGATTTCCAGCCGGTTCCTGTGTCAGGAACCGCCCAGAAGTGTTTGCAGGGCGCGGCCCATCACCTTGGCGCTGTCGAGCATGTCGGTGATGCCGATCCATTCGTCCGGTTTGTGCGCCAGCTCCAACTCCCCCGGACCGTAGGCAATGCAATTGCGCAGCTTGCCGATCCGGTCGATGTGCTTCTGGTCATAGGACCCGGGTGATGCGACATAGGTCGGCTCGACCCCCAGCACGTCCGCGATGGCCGCATGTAACGTTTCCACCACAGGCGCGGACGTGTCCGTCATGGATGGCAGCACCACGTTCAATTCGCGCATCTCGTAATCGAACCGGTCGCGCCTTGATTTGAGGTCCTCGAGCAGCCCAACCACCTCGCTCCGGACCTGGTCCAGGTTCTCTTCGACCAGGAACCGCCGGTCGATCACGATCCGGCAGCTGTCGGGCACGCAATGTGCGGGCAGGCCGTTGTAATCCTCGGGTTGTTCGGGTTGGCCGCCGTGGATCGAGTTGATGTTCATCGTCGATTGCCGGGCGCCGTCCGGCACCACGGGCATCTGCGTGTGGCGCGCGGCCATGGCGGGGTAAAGGTCCCGTTCGAACGCATCCAGAACGGCCCCCATGTGTCGCACCGCGCAGTCGCCCAGAAACGGCATGGAGCCATGGGCGATCTCGCCCTTGGTTTCGATCTCGGCCCACCAGCCGCCACGATGGCCCAGGCAGATGCGGTCCTTGTTCAGCGGTTCCGGTATGATGACGTGCTGCACGCGGGCCGGGTTGAAAAAGCCCAGTTCTGCGAGGTGCGCGACGCCACCATAGCCGCCCGATTCCTCGTCTGCGGTGGCACTGATTTCGATTGCGCCAACGAAACCCGGGTGTTCGGCGACAAAGGCCTCGACGGCGATGATCGAGGCCGCCAACCCGCCCTTCATGTCACAGGCCCCGCGCCCATAAATGCGGTCGTCGTCAACATCGGCTGCGAAGGGGTCGCGGGTCCAGCCATGGCCCACTTCGACCACGTCGTGATGGCTGTTGAAATGCACGCAATCGCCTGGGCGGGTGCCCGCGCGTCGCGCCACCAGGTTCCACCGCGGATATGCGTCGCTGTCGCCGGGCGTGCCGGTCGCGCGGATCATCTGAGTCTCGAACCCCATTGCCGCCAGCCGTTTTTCCAGCAGCGCGCAGATGTCGTGATAGTGCCGTCCCGGCGGGTTCAGCGTGGGAATGCGGATCAGGTCCTGTGTCAGCGCGATCAGGTCGTCGCGCCGGTCGTCGATGCGGGTTGAAAGCGTCATGGACCGACTGTCCGCGCGCTTGCCCGGAAAGGCAAGGGCTGGCGCGGGCGGCGGATCGGCCCTCCGGGGGGGATTTTTCGGGGACAGAGACCGGGGGGCGCTCAGAGTTTGCCCAATGGGACCTTGAGCGCCATGTCGCCCTGGTCGTCGCGTGGGATTTCACCGGCTCGCATGTTGACCTGAAGCGCAGGGATGATCAGCGATGGCATGGCCAGCTGCGCGTCCCGTTCGGTGCGGAACTTGATGAAATCCGCGCGCGTCTTGCCGCCTCCTACGTGGATATTGTTTTCCCGTTCTTCGGCGACGGTCGTTTCCCACGCGATGGCGCGTCCGCCGGGGCCGTAATCGTGGCAGATGAACAGCCGCATGTCATCCGGCAGGCTGAGCACGCGCATGATGCTGTCATAAAGCTCGCCCGCATCTCCGCCCGGGAAATCGGCGCGGGCCGACCCGCCATCGGGCATGAAGAGCGTGTCGCCCGTGAATGCCGCATTGCCCATCACGTGTACCATGCAGGCGGGCGTGTGGCCCGGTGTGTGCATGGCAAAGCAGGACATGGCCCCGACGTCGTAGGTATCGCCGTCTTCGAACAGGGCGTCGAACTGGCTGCCATCGCGCTGGAATTCCGTGCCTTCGTTGAAGACTTTTCCGAATGTGTCCTGAACGTCGGTGATTTTCGCCCCGATCCCGATCTTGCCCCCCAGCGCCTGCTGTATATAGGGCGCGCCGGACAGGTGGTCGGCGTGGACGTGCGTTTCGATGATCCAGTCGAGCCGCAAATCGTGGTCGCGGATGTGGGCGATCATCTGGTCCGCGCCGGTAAAGTCGAGCGCGCCGGCGGCGTAGTCGATGTCCATCACCGCGTCGATCACAGCGCAGCCCGGTCCATCCGGTTCCTGCACCACGTAGGAAATCGTGTTGGACCGTTCGTCGAAGAACGGCGTCACGGTCGGGCACTGGGTCATATCGGGTGTCATGTGCAGGCTCCTCTGAGACGTGTGCGATGCGGGTCACATAGTGTCTGAAACGACCCTGACAGGGCCTGACCTGTCGCGCAAGATGACGCAGGCCGCCCCTAGTCGCCGTTGGTGAAGCCCACGCGCCCGATGCTGTCATAGGCGACAAAGCCCGCCCGCTTTGCGTCCTTGACCGAGTAGATGTTGCGCAGGTCCGCCATGCGGGGTGCTGCCATGCGGCGTGCCAGTTTCTTGAGGTCCAGTGCGCGAAACTCGTTCCATTCCGTCAGGATCACCAGAAGGTCGGCGTTTTGCGCCGCCTTGTAGGCATCTTCGACCCAGTGCACGCCGGGCAGCAGCGTCTCGCCCTCGCGCTGGCCCTGGGGATCAGTCACCCGCACCTTGGCCCCGGCACCGATCAGCGCGGGCACGATGGTCAGCGATGGTGCGTCGCGCATGTCGTCCGTGTTGGGTTTGAAGGTCACGCCCAGCACCGCCACGGTCTTGCCCGCAAGCTGCCCGTCGCACAGGTCGAATATCTTGTCGATCATCCGCCGCTTGGTTTCGTCGTTCACCTTGATGACGGTTTCGGTGATCTGCATGGGCACGGCATTATCCTGCCCGATACGGGCCAGCGCCCTGGTATCCTTGGGGAAACACGATCCGCCATAGCCGGGTCCGGCATGCAGGAACTTGTTGCCGATGCGGCCGTCAAGGCCCATGCCCTTGGACACCTGCTTGATGTCTGCACCGGTGCGTTCGCACAGGGCGGCGATTTCATTGATGAATGTGATCTTGGTCGCCAGAAACGCGTTGGCGGCGTATTTGATCATCTCTGCGCTTTCCAGATCGGTTGTGACGATGGGGAAATCGCGCAGGAAAAGGGGGCGGTAGATTTCGGCCATAACCTCGGCGGCGCGGTCGGATTGAACCCCCACGACCACGCGGTCGGGTTTCATGAAGTCGTCGATGGCGGCCCCTTCGCGCAGGAATTCGGGGTTGCTGGCCACGTCGAAGTCGAGATCGGGATTGGCCTTGCGCACCGTTTGCTTGACCAGGCGATTGGTGCCGACCGGCACGGTCGATTTTGTCACGATGACCATGTAATCCGTGGCCAGTGCCGCGATTTCCTCTGCGGCGGCCATGACAAAGGTCAGATCGGCGTGCCCGTCGCCGCGGCGTGTGGGGGTGCCTACGGCGATAAACACCGCCTCGGCCCCGTCGATGGCGGAGGTCAGGTCACCCGTAAAGGACAGGCGCCCCGCCTCGACATTCTTGGCCATCAGCGCGTCGAGGCCCGGTTCGTAAATCGGAACCTCGCCCGCCGTCAGCTTGGCGATCTTGTTGGGATCCTTGTCGACGCACACCACGTCATGCCCGAAATCAGAGAAACAAACGCCTGAAACCAGGCCCACATAGCCTGTGCCGATCATTGCGATTTTCATGAAATAAATGCCTTGCCCAACAACTTTCGCTGCGCCCGTGGTAGGGCGGGCTACTGCGCGTCGTCAAGACGGCGCTGTGCCGTGGTGCGGCGTTCTGTTGCGCTTTAGCCCACGAGATGGGCACATTCCGGAACTGCTGTCAGAACCGTGCCGTCATCAAGGTGGTGCAGCACATTGTCTACGACCAGCGCGCCCATCGCCGCCCGCGTTTCGTGCGTGGCGCTGCCGACATGCGGCAGCAGGACGACGTTTGACATGGATTTCAGCGCATCGGGGATTTTCGGTTCTTGTTCGAACACATCCAGCGCGGCATAGCCCAGCCGCCCATCCTGCAAGGCGGCCACCAGCGCATCCTCGTCCACGACCGATCCGCGCGCCACGTTGATCAGCGTGCCCTGCGGCCCCAGGGCATCCATCACCGCGCGGTTCACGAGGTGTCGGGTGTCGGCGCCGCCAGGCGTGATCACGATCAGCACCTCGACTGTTTTGGCCATTTCGGTCAGGTCAGCATGGTAGGTATAGGGGACGTCCTTGGCATTGCGGCTGTGATAGTGGATGTCGGCGTCAAAGGCCTTGAGCTTGTCAGCAATCGCCTGCCCGATCCGTCCCAGCCCCAGGATGCCCACGCGCCGCCCATCCGCACTGCGCGACAGGGGCGCGTTGCCCTCGCGTTCCCAGGCACCGGAACGGGCGTGCGCCTCGTCGCTGAGGAAATTGCGGAAGCTGGTGAGCATCAGCATGATGGCGGTCGTCGCAACCTCGGCGTTCAGGACGTCGGGGGTGTGGGTCACGACCACGTTGCGGGCGACACAGGCGTCGGTGTCGATGGCGTCGTAGCCGACGCCGTAGCTGGCCACCATCTGCGCGTTCGGACAGGCAGAGAGGATGTCGGCCGGCACCCCGTCATGACCGTTGGTCACGATGTGCGTGATCGCGTCGCCCGGGAAGTCGCCGCTGGCGTGATGGATCGTAAACCGTGCGGCCAATCGGTCGCGCATGGTTTCGGTTACGCCACCGATTTGCAGAAGATCAGGCATCCTGTTTCACCTCTTGCCGTTGGCGACCCAGGCCTGCGATTTCCAATTCCATCACGTCGCCCACTTGCAGGTAGCGTTGCGGGCGCATCCCGTCGCCGACGCCGGGCGGGGTGCCGGTGCTGATCACGTCGCCGGGATGCAGGGTGAACAACTGGCTGAGATGTTCGATGATCTCGGCCACGGTAAATATCATGGTGGATGTGTTCCCGGTCTGCATCGGCGCACCGTTCAGGCTCAGGCGCATGTCGAGCGCCTGCGGGTCCGGCACCTCGTCCCGGGTCACGAGGTACGGACCGGTCGGGCCGAAGGTGTCGCAGCTTTTGCCCTTGGTCCACTGACCGGTCAGGTTCTGCTGAAATTCGCGTTCGGACACGTCATTCACGATGCAATAGCCCGCCACGTAGTCCAGCGCGCCGGCCTTGGAGACGTATTTGCAGGTCTTGCCGATAACGACGCCCAGCTCGACCTCCCAATCCGACCGTTTGGAGCCGCGCGGCATCACCACGTCGTCATTTGGGCCGACGATGGCCGAATTTGCCTTGAAGAACAGGATGGGATGCGCCGGGATCGGCAATCCCTGTTCGGCAGCGTGGTCCGAGAAGTTCAGACCAATGCACAGGAATTTACCGATATTGCCCACACAGGGCCCGATGCGGGGATTGCCATCAACTTCGGGCAGGGTCGCAGGATCAAGGCTGCGCAGACGGTCCAGCATCGCATCGTCCAGCGTGGCACCGGTAATGTCGTCCACATGCCCGCTGAGGTCCCGCAGCGTGTCGCCATCCATCATCCCGGGCTTTTCCGCGCCGGGCGCGCCGTATCGAACCAGTTTCATCGTTGTGTTCCTTAGTGGTTGTCGCGGGGAACGTGTTTGCGTGCGATTTCGCGGTAGTCGGTGGATCCGCGCAGGGTCATGCCCTCGTCAAATCGTCCGACGCGGTCGCGGAAAATCTCTTGCCACGGGCTGTGATGGTCGGGGAAGGCATAGCCGCCCTCAGCCGCCAGCGCTTCGGCCCGGGCCTTCAACTCTGCGTCGTCGACCAACATGTCGGCCGTGCATTTGCGCAGGTCGATCCGGACCCTGTCGCCGGTCTTCAGCAAGGCCAGCCCGCCGCCATCCGCCGCCTCGGGCGAGGCGTTGAGGATGGACGGAGAGCCGGACGTGCCCGATTGCCGCCCGTCGCCGACGCATGGCAGCGCCTGAATGCCCTTTTTCAGCAGGTAGCCTGGCGCGCGCATGTTCACGACCTCGGCCCCGCCGGGATACCCTTTGGGGCCTGCGCCACGCATGAACAGGATGCAGTGTTCGTCGATCCCTTCGGCCTCGTCGTCGATGCGGTGGTGGTAATCCTCGGGGCCGTCGAACACGATGGCCCGCCCCTCCCACGCTTCGGGGTCGTCTGGGTTCGACAGGTAGCGGTCGCGGAATTCGTCCGAGATCACGGATGTCTTCATGATGGCGCTGTCGAACAGGTTGCCCTTGAGGTTGATGAACCCCGCATGGGCGACCAGCGGGTCGGAGGCAGGTTTGATCACGTCCGAATTCAACGATTCCAGTCCGCCGCAGTTTTCCTGCATGGTCTTGCCGTTGGCGGTGATCGCGTCGGGGTGTGGTAGCAACCCGGCCTTGAGCAACTCGCCGATGACCGCAGGCACGCCGCCTGCACGCTGGTAATCCTCGCCCAGGTATTCCCCGGCGGGTTGCAGGTTCACGAGCAGCGGAATTTCGTGCCCGATCTGTTGCCAGTCGTCGTTGCTCAGCGGCACGCCGAGGTGTTTCGCGATGCCGTTCAGGTGGATGGGCGCATTGGTCGATCCGCCGATGGCGGAGTTGATGACGATGGCGTTCTCGAACGCTTCGCGCGTCATGATGTCGGAGGGGCGCAAGTCTTCCCACACCATCTCGACTGCGCGGCGGCCAGTTTCATAGGCGATCTGCCCGCGTTCGCGATAAGGTGCCGGAATTGCAGCAGAGCCGGGCATCTGCATGCCAAGCGCTTCGGCCAGAGAATTCATCGTGGTCGCTGTGCCCATCGTGTTGCAATAGCCGACCGATGGGGCCGACGCGGCGGCGATTTCCATGAACTCCTTGTCGTCGATTTCACCTGCGGCGAGCAGTTCGCGGGCCTTCCAGATGACGGTGCCGGAGCCTGCGCGCTTGCCCTTCCACCAGCCGTTCAGCATGGGGCCGACGGACAAGGCGATGGACGGGATGCCCACGGTCGCGGCGGCCATCAGCAGGGCGGGCGTGGTCTTGTCACAGCCGATGTTCAGGACAACGCCGTCCAGCGGGTATCCGAACAGGGTTTCGACCAATGACAGGTACGCAAGGTTGCGGTCCAGCATGGCGGTGGGGCGTTTGCCGGTTTCCTGAATGGGGTGCACAGGCACCTCGATGCAGGTGCCACCAGCGGCGATGATGCCGTCGCGGACCCGCTTGGACAGTTCGAGGTGATGCCGGTTGCAGGGCGACAGGTCGCTGCCCGTCTGGGCAATCGCGATGATCGGCTTGCCCGATTGCAGTTCCTCGCGGGTCAGGCCGTAGTTCAGGTACCGCTCAAGATACAGGGCGGTCATTTCCGGGTCGTCGGGGTTCATGAACCATTGGCGTGACCGCAGGTCCTCGATCTTGGTTTTCTTGCTCATTGGCCTGACCAGCCTCCGTCGATGATGTGGGGATGCCCGGTGACAAATGCGCTTTCATCACTGGCAAGATATACGACCAGCGCCGCGATTTCCTCGGGCTGGGCGACGCGGCCCATGGGCTGGCGCGCGACGAATGCTTCGAGCGCGGCGTCGTAGCTGCCCATCTCGTCGCCCAGGGCCTTGACCCGTTCGTGCCAGCTGGGGCTTTCGACCGTGCCGGGGCAGATGCAGTTACAGCGGATGCCGTCCTTGACGAAATCCACGGCCACCGATTTCGTCAGCCCGACCACGGCGGCCTTGGTCGTGCCATAGATGCAGCGGTTGGGCGCACCGATGATGGACCCAAGGGCCGAGGACATGTTGATGATCGACCCAGACCCGCGTTCGATCATGCCGGGCAGCACGGCGCGGATGGCGCGATACATGGGCCGCAGGTTCAGATCGAGCGCGTATTCCCATTCCTCTTCCTCGGCGTTCAGGGCGGTGCCGTGGTGGACGACGCCCGCGCAGTTGAACAGCACGTCGGGTTGTGCGTGCCACACGGCCTTGCGAATTGCGGCGGGGTCCATGACATCCAGCACATAGGGTTCAATCCCATGTTCAGAAAGGCTTTCCAGCGCTTCTTCGTTGATGTCGGTGGCGCAGACCTGTGCGCCTTCGGCGGCCATGGCGATGGCCGATGCGCGGCCGATGCCCTGGCCCGCGGCGGTCACAAGTGCGCTCTTTCCGTCCAGACGGCCCATGAACTCCCCCCATTCGTTTCAGGTGTTGCGCCGCGTCTGTGGCTGCGCTTTGGTGCAAGCCTAGGACAAGCGGTTGGCGTTGACCAGATGGCACCGCACTTGGAAAGGATGTTGCGATGGCAGACAATGTGGCCCTGCTGGGCACCGGGCTGATGGGATTTCCGATGGCGCGCAACCTGGCGCTGGCGGGGGTGACGCTGACGGTGTGGAACCGCACCCGGGCCAAGGCCGAACCGCTGGCCGACCACGGCGCGACGGTGGCCGACAGCGTGGCAGAGGCGGTGGCCGGGGCCGATGTCATCATCTCGATGATGAGCGATGGGCCGACGGTCCTGTCGGTGTTGGACGCGGTGTCGGGATCGCTGAAATCAGGCGGTTTGTGGATCGACATGTCGTCCACGAAACCCGAAGAGGCCCGGGCGCAGGCGGCCCTGCTGGAAGGGTGCGGCGTGGCACATCTGGACGCGCCGGTGTCCGGTGGCACCCGGGGCGCGGATGCCGGCACGTTGGCGATCATGGTGGGCGGTGCCATCACCCAGATCGCCCGCGCGCAGCCCCTGTTCGAGGCGATGGGACGGCCCGTGCATGTGGGTCCATCCGGGGCCGGGCAACTGTCAAAGCTTTGTAACCAGACGATTGTCGCCATCACCATCGGTGCCGTGGCCGAGGCGATGCTGCTGGCCGAGGCGGGGGGCGCTGACCCGGCCGCATTGCGCGCCGCCCTCAAGGGCGGGTTCGCCGACAGCGTGATCCTGCAACAGCATGGCGAGCGTATGACCACCGGGAATTTCGAGCCCGGGGGGCTGTCCAAGTTCCAGCTCAAGGACCTGAACAACGTCATGGACGAGGCCGCGGCGCTGGGCCTGACCCTGCCCATGGCC